>JBOGCG010000057.1:0-77647 GCA_051656625.1 Sarcina sp.
GTCTCTTAAGTCAACTTAAAATAAATCTAATTTTATTAATAGTTAAATCTGCTAACAAGTAGTGGAGTTTTTTAAAAGCTATATTTAATTTCATTTTCCCAAACTTAAATTTTTGTATCAAAAAAGAAGAAGCCCTTCTAATAGGACCTCTTCACGACTTAAATATTCTATGATTTATTTTATATTACTTTTATAATTTAATAATTGCACTATTTAATTAATTTATATACCGATAGATTCTCAACAACAGTCAATAATCCTTATATACCTTATTTTCTTAACTTCTTAACTTCTTCAATATTTAATCCTGTTTTCTTCGCTATAGTTTCATCATCTAATACGTCTAGAAGATTTTTTGCTATTTCAATTTGCTTTAATCTTTCACCTTTTTCTATGCCTTCTGCTCTTCCTTTTTCTTCTAAATATTTTTCTCTTATTTCATCAATACTCATTTTATAGCACCTCCAATTTTATCTTTAACTTCTTTAAACTCTTCTGATAGTTCTTTATCTAAAAATTAATGTAAATGCCCAAAAACCAACAAAGAAATACTGAAAATTCTAATTTACAAGTCACCATATGGTTATGCTTTCCTCTTTAATATTCTCCTTGCAAACTACCACCTAAATTTTATATGATACTACCAAAAAAGTAATCAGTTAATAATTTTCTACTTAACTGATTACTTTTAAAATTTCATTAATCTCTTCTTACACTAGTAAAACTCTTTGTTTAGCTCATATGTTATAGCTTTATATTTTAGCAACAAGTGATTACTAAAAAAGTAATCGCTTTAAATTTTCAATAAAATGTAAAAATATCACTACTATTAAAGTTATTAATCAATATTTCCTACACTTAAATTTCCCCTTAAAATATAAACTCCCCTTAAAATATAAACTCCCCTTAATATACAAATTAACTATAGTATCTTAAGAGGAGTTATTTTAATTTTTAAAATAATCATAAGTAAGATATATTATCTAATCTAACTTCACTTAGAGCTTCTGCTACCTATTAATTAAATCATAAATTATATCCTAATATCTATTAAGAAAAACTAACTCTTATTAACTTGCTGAGTAAATTTGCCTAACAAAAATAAATTTTTATCATACAGATTCTTTGAGTAAATTTTATTTAACTACTATTTATACTCACCTTATATTAACTTTTCCTCTAAAAATGAATAAACTTTATTCAGTGACTGTATGATATTTCTTTTATCTAGCTCTAACCATGAAACTTTATTACTTCCTATTAAAGTTGTGTTTGCTGCACCTGGTAATAATATATTTCCTATTATCCCAATCTTAGCTTTTTCTCTTTTTGAGTTTGTTTCTCCCCAGCTATCTTTATATGAATCTTCAATTTGCTCTATGTAATTATTAGCTATATCTAATAAATCATATTGACATAATTCAATAGCTTCTAAAATTATATCCTCCAATCTTCCTTTAGATTCATTATCAGGAAATATAAAATAATCTAATCCGACCTCAAAACTTCCTCCAATGCTAATGCTTGGACTTTCTTTTCGTAAATCATCTTCTACTAAAAATTCAAAATCTGCTTGGTTAAAACTTATATCTAAAATGCTTTCTATTTTTTCTATTCTATTTTTCAGATCTCCATCTGCAAAAATAAATATCCTGTTAATTTGTTTAATTTCAGTAATTTTATATTCTGCTAAAATATTATCTATTTTTTTAATATATTTTGTTCTCCATTGGCATTTAATATTACAATTTGTTTATCTTCTTTTTTATAAAAAAAAGGAACAAAGTTAAATATACTCAATTTATCATCTACAAAAGGGAAGTTCTTAGGTATAAGTTTTTGTAAAAGTAAATCTATATCTTTAATATTTCTAATTTCTTTATAATCTAAAGTTTTTAATAGTTTACCTAAAAAAGCTATATCATGAGCTCCTTCTACAATAACTAAAAATCGTTTCACTACCTTAAATCCCCCCCACTATTAACAACTATATCATATGCTTTTTCTCCAGAAAATCTTCTTGATATTACCTCTTCCTCATATCTTTCCAATCTATAAATACACATATTATATTCTAAATCCTTATATGCTAATAATAAATTCCTTATTGCTTCATCACTATGTGTAGTTGCTATAATTTGAATATTTAACAATTTACAGGTCTCCAGTAACCATCTAAATACATTATTTAACGCACTTGTATGAATTGCTGTCTCTATTTCATCTATCAATAAAACCCCATTTTCTATCCTTAATACTGCAGACGCTAATGTTAAAACTTTTTTAATACCATCTCCAAAACTTGATAATGGCATGAAACCATATTCTAAATGTTTTATATATGTGATTGGAAACGGACTAGTTTTACTTGGTAATATTTCTATCCCATCAATTTTATCATCAAAATTTTTTAATAAAGTCAATAATTCTAACTTTTCATTCTTTTTTATTGCCTCTGATAAATTTCTAAGCGAATAAGCCTCATTCAAATAATCGGCAGAAGAAACTGAATTTACTTTTAGTACATTCTTTTTTCTTCTTCCTATTGCAGAATTTCTATATATTTTTTTAGCACTTATATCGTCCATAGTTATTTTTTCTTCATTGTTATTATATATTAGAGTACCTAAAAACTCCCTTATTGGCGTTTCTTCATTAAATTCACTATCCTTATACTCACTAAACTCATCATTTATTACATACACCTCATCTACTATACCTTTAATCTCTAATAAATGGCTCTCATTATCTATATTACACTTTAAAGATATTTTCTTATTTTCCTCTTGCTTAGCATTAAAAATATTAAGAAAAGACTCCATAATAGAAATAGCACCAGGTCTTCTCTTCATAATCTCTCTTATTCTTGCAATCCTTATTACTTCTCTTAGTTCATCTGGATATTCAAATAATTGTATTGCTTCTAACAGACTTGTTTTGCAAGTATTATTATTTCCGACTAATATATTAATGTCTCCAAGATTAGAAAGTTTTAAGTTTTCTACACCTTTAAAAGTTTGGATATATATATCATTTATATAACTCATAAAATACCTCCTTTTTATTTTTCTATAAAATTTAATTATATTTTATCATTACTTCCTCTTAAAATATATAATCATTGATAATTATTACCTATAATTCATCATTTTAATCATTTATATTTTAATTTATGATTTAATATTACCTACTTAAAGATCTTATTTTAAAGGAAACTCGACTCGCATTCGCTCGCTGAGTAAGTTCTACCAACCAAATCTTAGATTTGGGGTATCACTTATGGTACGGTTCATTGTTGCTTATTCTGAAAGCTCTATAAATTTGTTCTAAAAGCATAACTCTGAAAAGTTGATGTGGGAAAGTCATCTTTGAGAAACATAGTTTATAGTTAGCTCTTTTCTTAACTTCATCTGAAAGCCCTAAGCTTCCTCCTATAAGAAATACTATATTTGAGTTTCCTGTTACTGCACAGTTTTCTATTTCTCTTGAGAATTGCTCTGAAGTTATTTCTTTTCCACCTAAGTCCATTGCTATAACATAGGCATTTTCTTTTATTTTAGAAAGGATTAGTTGTCCTTCCTTCTCTTTAATTATAAGTTCCTCTTTCTCTGAAGCATTATCTGGAGTTTTCTCATCTGGTAATTCCACAATAGTAAGCTTACAGTATCTAGTTAATCTTTTTGAATACTCATTAATAGCATCCTTTAAATATTTCTCCTTAAGCTTTCCTACTGATATAACTGTTATGTTCATATCTATCTCCTTTATCCTAATCTATATAAATTTCAATTTAAACTCTCTAATTATCATTTTTTAATTTTAAGGCATCTATAATTATAACTCAAAAAAGAACTTAAAGCATAAAAAAAAGGGCTTAAAGCCCTTTAAAACTAATTTCCTGGTAATTCTGTTAATTGTCCTTGTGAATTAACCTTTAATTTATATGCTTTGGCATTAATTATATCCTGTAACTGTGCCATTGTTGGGTCTAATCCATCACCTGTTAATAATGTAGCTTCTGAATTATTATCCATTTGTCCTGACATAAATAGGGCATTAACTGCCACTGTTACTGGTAACTCTTGAAATTGCTCTGTTGTAATAACTTGACCATTTGCCACTAAAGTTCCTGTTTTAACATTGGCTTCTGCTGAGTTATAAACATTTGCTGCTTCATTTTGCACCGCTGTCTGTGCAGATGTTGCTGTTGTAGCATTACCCCATATTGCCGGAATTACAAAAGCTAAAATAATTAAAATACCTACTATAATTACTATTTTTATTCCTTTGGAACTTGCTTGCCTTACGTTTCCATTAGATTTATTGTCCACAGACTATATCCTCCTGTTTCACCTAATATATTCTTATTGTCTAATTATTATAATATGTTACTTTTAAACTATCAACCATATTATAATATTACTTCCTTTTCACTTAAAATTTTACAAAAATAACTTTATTTTTTTAATAATATCTAATTTATTTAGCTAAATTTCTATAATTAGCTTTATTAAATTTAATTTATTTAAAACTCTCTAACTTTTTTCTTTGTTAATTTAACTAAAAAATAAGTAGACCAATGGTCTACTTATCTTTTATTACCTATGTTAAGTGAATTATTTTCCACAACATTTTTTATATTTTTTTCCGCTTCCACATGGGCAAGGATCATTTCTTCCAACTTTAGCTTCTTTAACTATAGTTTTTGATTTTTTGTAAGCAGTCTCTATTTCAGCTCTCTTTTCTGCTGAGAAGATTCCTTCCCATTGTGGTAACTCATATAAGTATTCTGCTTTAGCATCTAACATATTGAAGTATAGTTGCTCAAAATCAACATCTAAAGCTAATTTAGTTGTTCCTTCGATTGCTTCTAAGTCATAAGGAGTTTTTAAACTATCGTTGATACCATCAACAAATCCCATTATGAACTCTACGCTTGCATTGTATTCTTTAGCTAACTCATCAATTGTAGCTTCTTTAACTTCTTTTGAAGCTAATATATCTTTATATATTCTAGTCTCTATATCGCTATATTCAGCCCAAAATGCATCTTCACCTTTAGTTTTAACATATTCAACTACCATATCTGTCCATTGCTTGTATAAACTCATTTTTAAATCTTCCTCTCTCAAAAAAAAATCTTACTTTGATTATAATAATATAATCCTATATTTTCAATATTTTACTTAAATCTATTTTACTTCATATTTTGAAGGTTCATCACAAAAACTACATTTCTCTTTATGACTTTCCATTAAGTCTGGTGATTTTTCATGTTCGGTTATATATTCATCCATTGCCATATCTATATGTTCCATGCATGAAAATATTTTTTCATTTGATTCCATATATGTATCCTCCCATTTAACAAAACTTTGTTATTTAGATTTTAATGAAATTACTTGGGTTATTACGCTGTGCAACTATAAGTTTAAGATCCTTATCTAAAACAAGTCCCTCTTCTTCTAATATGTTGCTAACTGCTTTATGTGCAAGCTCTGGTACATTATTAGTATTACTTAAGTGTCCTAAAATTATGTTTTTAAACTTATTATCTTCCATAATCTGAACTATAGCATTTCCACAATCCTCATTACATAAATGTCCTCTTTCACTTAAAACCCTTCGTTTCAAGTCATAAGGATATGGCCCAAACTTAAGCATCTCTACATCATGATTAGCTTCTATCAATATAATTTCTGAATCAACAATATTTTGTCTTATCTCCTCAGTAAAAGTCCCAATATCAGTGACTATACTAGCACTTTTTCCATCCGCCTTAACTGTATATCCCATTGAGGATATAGAATCATGTGGAGTGTTAAAAGCTTGTATCTCTAAATCATCAATATTTACTAATGACCTTTTTTCCATTATCTTAATATTTTTAGGATTTATCTTTCCTAAATTCTTTTCCATTGCTTCCCAAGTTAACTCATTGGCATATATAGGTATATCAAATTTCCTTGATATTATTCCTGCACCTTTAATATGGTCTATATGTTCATGGGTTATGAAAATTCCTTTTATTAGTTTAGGATTTTCTTCTATTAAATCTAATGCCTCTAAAATTTTCTTTCCAGATAACCCAGCATCGATTAATACTCGACTCTCCTCTGAACCAACTAATATACTATTTCCACTACTTCCACTATATAATGAACAAAAAATCATGCCTCTCTCAACCCCAATATATTAACTTCTTCTCTCTATTTTAGCTCCTAGTTTATTGAATTTATCTTCAATATGAGGATATCCTCTATCTATATGCTCTATATCAGTTATTTCTGTTTCGCCTTCAGCTACAAGTCCAGCTATAACCATTGCTGCTCCAGCTCTTAAGTCAGTAGCAACTACAGAAGCTCCTTTTAACTTTTCTACTCCAGTAATATGAGCTATTGTTCCTTCAACTTCTATGTTAGCACCCATTTTTATTAACTCACTAGCGTGCTTTTGTCTAGTTTCCCAAATGCTTTCAACTATTGCACTTTTACCTTCTACAACAGTTAATAAAGCTGCCATTGGTTGTTGTACATCTGTTGGGAATCCTGGGTATGGTGCAGTTTTGATATTAACACCTTTTATTGGTCCATCAACATATACTCTTACAGTATCATCGCCTTCTTCAACTTTAACGCCCATTTCCATAAGCTTAGCTGAAATTGACTCTAAGTGTTTTGGTATAACATTAGTTAATGTTACATCTCCTCTTGTAGCAGCAGCTGCTATCATGAATGTTCCTGCTTCTATTTGATCTGGAACAACACTGTAGTTACATCCTACAAGTTCTTTAACACCTTTAACTCTTATAACATCTGTTCCTGCGCCTTTTATGTTAGCACCCATTGAATTTAAGAAGTTAGCTACATCAACAACATGTGGTTCTCTAGCTACATTCTCTAATATAGTTGTACCTTCTGCAAGTGTTGCAGCTATCATAACATTTATAGTTGCTCCTACACTTACAACATCAAAGAAGATATTTGCTCCAACTAATTTTTCTGCTTCTACTTCTACAGCTCCATCTTTTATAACAACATGAGCTCCTAAAGCTTCGAAACCTTTTATATGTTGATCTATTGGTCTAGCACCAATTGGACATCCTCCTGGAAGTTCAACTCTAGCTTTTTTAAATCTAGCTAATAATGATCCTATAAAATAATAAGAAGCTCTCATTCTTCTTACATCTTCAGTACAGGCATTTGTGCTAGTTATATTTTCTGAATCTATTTCTAATGTATTTGTTCCTAATTTTTCGACATTAGCACCTAAACTTTTTAATATTCTCTCATGACAATGTATATCCTCTATATCAGGTACATTATCTATTACACATTTTCCTTTGCTCGCTAATATTGCAGCTGGTAATATTGCCACTGCTGCATTTTTTGCTCCATTTATTTCTACAAGCCCATTAAGAGCATTGCCTCCTCTAACGATTAATCTTTCCATCCATTTCACCCTTACTATCTATAAATTTTATAAAATAGTTCCTATATATATATCATTTTCCATTTATTTCTTTTTTATTCTTATCGAATTAGATTTCATTAAAATATCTTTTATATTTTAAGCTAATATTATAGTGATTACAACAAATTTTCATAACCACCCATGTATACCATTATAACAATAATAGGTCAAGATTAAAAGCAATTTTTTATTAGAAAAGTGGAACAATTTTTGTTAAATTAAAAAATACTTAGGAAACTTTTTAAATTTTTTTCCTTATCATCTTTAATTTGTTTTATAGATTGTTAATATGTTATAATTTAATAATAAATGGTATTTAAAGTTTAATTTAAGTGAGGTTTAAGAATGAAGTATTATTTAGTGGCATTGTTTGATGAAAATTCAAATGAACAAATTGCTCCTATGAAACGTGATTTATCTAGAAAATACAGATTACCAAGACAACAACTTTGTTCACACATAGTTTTAAAAACCTTTGATAGTCCAAATCTTGAAAAGTTAGATGAGGTATTGTGTAAAATATTCAAACCTTATAAAAAGTTTAAAGTGGAGCTAACTGGAGATATATTTTCTTATGAAAACGCTACTAAGAGCATGAATCTAAAAATTGAAAATAAGGGTTATATAAAAAAAATCTCTAGATCATTAAATGATATGTTAAAATTACATGGCTTTAACATAAGAGATGACAGAAACCAACTTTCAATTTCAATAACCAATGGTTTTATCAATAAAGATTCAAAACGAGATTTTAATAACAATATGATTGTTAAAGGTACTCATAAATTTGAGACAATGAAAATAGATAAAATAGAACTTTGGAAGATAGCAAACAAAAAAGAAACGGTTGTTAAAAGTTATAATTTACGTACTTACTAAAAAAAACGACATTTTTTGTCGTTTTTTTCTTTTTAAAGTTGTTTTTTTGAACTATAGTAAAAATATATAGCGATTTTTTAGATTATTATTTTAATTTAACTTTTTCTGTCACTAGTTAGGAGATAAAAACTGGTATTTATTTTTTATGTATTCGTTTTCTAACCTTTTATTTTTTCTGATTTTTGTTTAAAATAATATCTTAGAGGATGATTTATTTTTTAAAAATAGATAGGGGGATCTGCTAAATGAAGTTAGATTACTTTTTTACTTATCAAAAACAACTTAATCATAAAATCTTATTAGATGAAAATTTAAACGATTATAAGATGACTGCTAGGATGCATCTTGCATTACAGGTAAACATTAGCGAACTTGCTAATCAAACTAAATGTTTCGTCTACTGGAATGAAAGTCCTTCATCTCCTAACATGGATATTATTTTAGATAAATATATACATTGTTTAAATCATATATTTACTATAGGACTTGATAGAGGTTATACAGATATTGAAGAGATTCCAATGGAACAAAGTTCTCTTTGTTTAAGTGATCAATTCTTGAATTTATTTGTTGACATCAATGATTTACGTACTTCGCCATCAATAGATCACTATATAACTCTATTAGAAGACTTTTTCAAATTAGGCTTTAGCCTTGGTCTTTCAGTTGAAACAATAAAAGAAAACTTCTTTAATAAAGATGTATTTAATGTAGCTCTATCTTAAAAATAGAGCTTTTTTTATGCTCTTTATTACCTAGCTTTTTATATCACAAAAAAAATCCTACTCATATAATATATAGAAAGTACTATAGGAGTTAATTTTATGTTTTTAATTGAAAAAAAGCTTTCTCCAGATTTAAAACTTTTATTAAAAAAAGATTTTCATACATCCTATAGAGTAATTATTGAATTAAAAAATAAAAATATATCCATTGATGATATTATAAAAAGATTAAAAGGGACAACAATAAGTAAATCTCCCTCTATTGGAGTTTTGTCAGCAGAACTTTCACCCTTTGCCCTTAGAAGATTGATTGAATATCCTGAAATAGCTTTAGTTTCTTTAGATGAGCCCTGTTTTCTATGTGGTTTAAGCTTAACCACTGCTAATAAAAACTCTTTCAAGCAATTTTCTAATTTAACAGGAAAGGGTATAAAGATAGCTTTAGTTGATAGTGGTGTTTTTCCACATCCTGATTTATTGATGCCCTCTAATAAAATATTAGAATTTCAAGATTTATTAAATAATTATAATCACCCTTATGATGATAACGGACATGGTACTGCTTTAGCTTCTATACTTTGTGGAAGTGGTGTTAGTTCTAAGTTCCTTTATAAAGGTGTTGCTGAAAATGCAAGCTTAATTGTCTATAAAGCTTTTAATAAACTTGGTCGAGGTTATCTTTCCGATATTTTATCTGCCCTAGATTCTATAATTACTAAATGTAGAGAAGATAGTTCTATAAAATTAGTTCTACTTCCCTTTGAAAATTTTTCTACTAACTTCAAACATATAAAATATTTTGAGACTCTTTTAAAAGAACTTATTCTTTTAGGTGCTACTCCAATAATGCCTATTGGTAGCAATAGAAATAATTCTAACGAAATTCTAGGACTTGCTTTAAATAATAGTAGTCTTTTAGTTGGGGGCTTAAAATCTTCTTCCTTTGATAAAAATTATGAATTTTCTTCTGGCGGTTCAAAAAAGCATCACCCTTTAGTCTCTTTTTGTTGCACAGATATAGTATCCGCTAATTTAGATTGCAATTATATTTCAGAAAGAAATTCTATAAAAATTTATCCACCAAAATTAAAGGAAAGTTATAAAACTATTTCTGGAACTTCTGTAGCATCTGCTTATCTCTGTGCTCTTTGTGCTTTAGTTTTAGAGAAATATCCAAACTATACCTTTAATGATTTGAAATCTAAAATTGAGCTTTCCTTATTACCTAATGAGGATTGTCCTAAAGACCTAGGAGTTGAAACCCTTAATGTTGCTGATTTTTTAAAATAGTATTTTACTGCTAAGGTAGCTATGTTTAATTTAAAACTTCATTTCTATTTTTCACTTTTTTCATAGCTATCTCTAAAGCAGTTTTTTATTTTATATTTTTTTAAAAGGGCTATTTAAATCACTTTCTAAAAAGCTTATAATTTTTAATGTACTTTATTTCTATAAATTGTTATTTTTATTAATAATTTTTTCCTTATTTCACATAATAATGTTTGTTGAGTGTTAAATTTCTCTTTGATATAATGAAACAAGACAGTAAACAGGTGAACATAAAAATATAAGTGCAATTAATTTTTGCATTTAAAATATAAATTTTAAGAAAGGTAACAAAAAAATTATGAGTTCTTTTTTGTTAAACAACTCTGGTCTTGATTTTACTCCTATAAATAATATTTTTATAGATAAGTATATGACCAAAGCTAGAGGTGAATTTGTAAAAGTTTATATACTTTTACTAAAGCGTAGTATCAATGGTGAACATGGCGTAAGTTCATCTATCCTTGCTGCTAGCCTTAATTTGCTAGAATCAGAGGTAGATAGTGCATTGAAATATTGGAATGATGAAGGAGTAATTAAATTAACTCCTATTGATAAAATGAATAATTTCAAATTAGAATTTGTTAATTTATCAGATACTGAAGAATTAAAAAGTGATAAATTAGATCTTTTAAGTGCTTTAGATAAAAAGAATACTAAAGAAATGCTTAAAGAAATTGAGCTACTTCTTGGTAGAACTCTTTCTTCTAAAGAAATGATTACTTATTTATCCTGGGAAAGTGAACTTAATTTTTCTTTAGAATTAATTTTATTCCTTATAGAATATTGTGTTTCTAAAAATAAAAAAAGTGCTAGTTACATAGAAAAAGTTGCTTTAGCTTGGCATGATGCAGGAATAAAAACTATTGAGGATGCTAATAAGCAAATCGCTAATTCAGAAGATAAATGGGTTAAAATAAGATCAATATTAAATTACTTAGGTATAAAAAATAATGAAATAATGAAACCTCAACAGGATATGATTGAAAAATGGCTTTTTGAATATAATTTTTCTGTTGACGTTGTTTTCAGAGCTTGTAAAATATGTTCTGATAAATTAAATAGAGCCGATTTAAAATATATTGATGGTATATTAAATAAATGGAGAGAATCAGGCTTTAAAACAATTGAAGATATAACTGCTAAAGATTCTATTAAAAAACCTAGAACTAAAGCAAAATCTCCAAAACCATCAACAGGTAAAACTCTAAGATTTACTAATTATGATCAAAGAGATTATGATTATGATGCTTTAGAGAATGAATTATTAGGATGGGATAATTAAATGATAAAAGGTTATAAGGCTGAGTTAATGGATCATTACGAAAAAATACGTAAATCCGAAAAAGATAAATTAAATAAAAGAATAAAAGAAATAGATGAAAAATATCCTTCAATACTAAGAATGGATAATGAAATAGGTAGACTTTCTGCAAAGCTTTCTATAACTGCTATAAAAAAATCTCCTGATAGAGATAAAGAGTTATTGCGTTTAAAAGATAGTATCGAAAATCTTAGAACAGAAAAATATGAAGCTTTAGTTGCCAATGGTTATCCAATGGATTATCTATCTCTTCATTACAATTGTAAAAAATGTAAGGATACAGGTTATGTAGGTATCAATAAATGTAGTTGTTACAATAAAAATTTAGTTGATATTTATTATAAAAAATCTGAAATTGAAAAACTATTAAAATCTAATAATTTTAGTAGCTTTGATTTTGATTGTTTTAGAAAGATTCCTAAAGATTCCGAAACAATGTCTCCTTATGAAAATATGCAAAGAAACTTTGATAATATACAGACTTCTTATTTATCAAATTTTGAAAATCATAATATTAATTTATTATTTTTTGGGAAACCAGGGACAGGTAAATCTTTCTTATCCCATTGCATAGCTAAGGATTTAATGGATAAAGGATTTTTAGTTGTTTATAAAACAGCTAATGAACTATTAAGAAATCTTAATGAGATACGTTTTAATAAGGATAGAGAAAAGTTTAAAGACCTTGAAAATCTTTTATTAGAATGTGATTTATTAATTATAGATGATTTAGGAACTGAAAATATAAGTGATTATAGCTTATCTGAACTTTTCACTTTCCTTAATGCAAAACTTTTAAAGAATAAAAAGATGTTAATATCAACTAATTTCTCAATTTCCGACTTAACAGCTAATTATGATGAACGTATAAGCTCTCGTTTAATAGGTAACTTCACTCCTATTAAATTCTTCGGAGATGATATTAGAATAGCATTAAAAACAAGAAGAAAAAGAACACATTAATTTGTGTTCTTTTTTATGTGAAAATTTATTTTTTACAATAAAAAAAGTCTTCAATATAAATTGAAGACTTTGGCGACTCAGAAGGGGTTCGAACCCTCGACCCCCGGCGTGACAGGCCGGTACTCTAACCAGCTGAGCTACTGAGCCATAAAAAAATGGTGGTCGCAACAGGGATCGAACCTGTGACCCCCTGCTTGTAAGGCAGGTGCTCTCCCAGCTGAGCTATGCGACCATAGATATTAAATTTAAATGGTGACCCCTAGGGGAATCGAACCCCTGTTACCACCGTGAAAGGGTGGTGTCTTAACCGCTTGACCAAGGGGCCATAGGTTTAATATCTTAACATTATTAAATTAAAAAAAATGGAGCTGACAATCGGAATCGAACCGATAACCTGCTGATTACAAGTCAGCTGCTCTGCCAATTGAGCCATGTCAGCAAAAATGGCGACTCAGAAGGGGTTCGAACCCTCGACCCCCGGCGTGACAGGCCGGTACTCTAACCAGCTGAGCTACTGAGCCACTAATGGTGGTCGCAACAGGGATCGAACCTGTGACCCCCTGCTTGTAAGGCAGGTGCTCTCCCAGCTGAGCTATGCGACCGTAATATTAAATTTAAAAAATTAAATGGTGACCCCTAGGGGAATCGAACCCCTGTTACCACCGTGAAAGGGTGGTGTCTTAACCGCTTGACCAAGGGGCCATAAAAATGGCGACTCAGAAGGGATTCGAACCCTCGACCCCCGGCGTGACAGGCCGGTACTCTAACCAACTGAGCTACTGAGCCAATATGTGGTGGTCGCAACAGGGATCGAACCTGTGACCCCCTGCTTGTAAGGCAGGTGCTCTCCCAGCTGAGCTATGCGACCATGTTGGTGACCCCTAGGGGAATCGAACCCCTGTTACCACCGTGAAAGGGTGGTGTCTTAACCGCTTGACCAAGGGGCCATATAGCTTACTTTCCACATATCATTTTATTTTTCTTGGTTTTAATTTTTTGTTGTTTCGTCGCTCACGACTTAACATAGACTATAATACAGAAATTCGCTTAAAGTGTCAACACTTTTTCAATTATTTTTTTTATTTTTTTTGACATTTTTTATCCAGACATTGAAAACACTAGCTTTAGAGTTATTGTTTTTTTTAAATTTTATTATAAAAATATTACTTTCTCACTGTATTTTCTTTTTATCTACTGTTAAAAATATAAAAATAATAGTTTTTTTTCTTATGTAAAAAGTTTTTCTAAGCCTTTATTTATATTATTTCTTAAAAATCAAAAAATATTATTCTTTTTAAAGTTTTAAAGAAAACTCTCTCTTCTCTACTTTCTTTATATAGCATTTAAAACTCTTATGTTAAAATTAATTAAGCTTTTAAAAAATAAGCTTTGTAAAATTTATAACTTATTTTTAAATATAACTTTTTACATAATAAATTATAAAAATAAAAAATTCAAAGGAGTGCTTTTTTATGATATATCATGACTTAGTAATACTAGGAGGTGGCGCCTCTGGACTTATGGCATCTATTGCAGCCCGCGATTTTGGCTTAGATGTAGCATTGGTTGAAGGAAATGATAGAGTTGGTAAGAAAATATTAACTACAGGTAATGGTAGATGTAATATAACAAACTCTTTAATAGCTTTTCCTTTTTTAAATTATCATAGTTCAAATGATGGTTTCTATTGCAAAACTTTAAATAAATTTTCTGTTGAAGATACTAAAGCCTTCTTCCTTAATGTTGGTCTTCCTATAGTTGAACTAACAAAAGGAAGAAACTATCCACAATCTCTTCAAGCATCATCAGTGGTTGATATCTTTAGATTTGCTATGGAAGATAGAGCTGTCCCTCTTTATAGTTCTTTTAAAGTAAGTAAGATAGAAAAAAGAAAAGATAAGTTTATTCTTTTCACTAAAGATAGTACTGTAGAACCTATTAGCTGCTCTAAATTAGTTTTAGCTACTGGTGGAAGAAGTGCTATAGCTACTGGTTCTGATGGCTCTGGCTATAATTTAGCTGAAAGTTTAGGGCATAAAGTAATTTGGCAAAGTGAAGGAATAGTTCAATTAAAATTAGAACACCCTGCTTTAAAAGCTTTATCAGGAATAAAATTTGATGGTTTTGCTGAAGTAATTAGTAACGGTAATTCTCTTAGAAAAGAATTTGGAGAGATTCTATTTACTAACTATGGAATTTCAGGACCTCCTATTTTACAAATCTCTAGAGAAGCTGCTAGAAGAACTGAAATTGGAGAAGATGTTAAAATAGTAGTTGATTTATCTCCTGATAAATCTAAAGAGGAATTAGAGGCCTTCCTTGAGGGACATTTTGCTATGATTGGCCATAGAAAGGTTGTAGATTCTCTAGTTGGAGTAATTAATAAAAAGCTTATTCCTATAATTCTAAGAGAAGCTGGTATTAGAGATTTACAAAAACCTTGCTACGATCTTAGTTGGAAAGAAAAAGCTAGTTTATTTAAATTGTTTAAACACTGGGAATTTAAATGTATTGGTGGAAATGGCTTTAACGCAGCACAAGTAACTATTGGGGGTGTTGATACTAAAGACATAAATCCTGAAACTTTAGAATCTAAAATTCATAAAAATCTTTATTTCTGTGGAGAAATATTAGATGTGGATGGTGACTGTGGTGGATTTAATCTGCAATGGGCTTGGAGTTCAGGCTATAACGTAGCCTTAAGTTGTTCTATTAATTAATTTAATTTTTATATAAAAATGCTGTATTGAAAAAAGGATTTTCCCTCTTTCAATACAGCATTTATTTATTTTATTTTTTTCTCCAAATGAATTCCATAGTATTAACTTCTTCTCCAAGTGAATTGAAAAAGTTATAAATTGTTTTAAATCCATTTTCTAATTCTATTAACTCTGCATTTATTTTAACATCAAACTCTTTTTGCATTTCTTTTTCAAATTTTATATTCATTTCAGAAACTTCATAACCAATTAATCTTTCATCTTCAATAGCATTCATTGCCCACTCTATATATCTAACATTATTAACATGTTTATTACTATCTCTGTCCGTTTGTCTGATTTTAAATATTTTTTCCGTAGCCTTATTATCTATATGCTTTATTTCTAGTCTCTCTGGCTTTTTAAACTCTTTTTTCTCAACTCCATATATTTCGTAGTATCTTTCTGGAATCTTAGTTAATCTTCTTCTTTTCATATCTATAGTAACAGCTAATGCTAAAGCATCAAAAACAATTTCTCCATTACTGTCTTTTGCTATGTATCTTCTTGTTGCATAAAATTTTTGCAAGCTTTCAACATATGTAGTTACTTTTATTTTTTCTCTGTATCTAGGATATCTATTAATTATAACCTTACAATCTAAAAATACCTGTGCTATTCCATCAGCATTTTCCTTTATAAAATCAATTCCGCCCTGCTCTCCATGAACTAAGGCTATGTCACCTAAAAAATCCATAATTGAAGTAAGCCTACAATTATAATTTTCGTCAATATCTCTAAAAAGTATTTCATATTCCTTTTCACATAAATTTAGACCTTTGTGTTCCATAAAAAAACTCCTCCTAAGTTAAAACTTTACTAATTAATTATAATACAATTATGTACTTTTAGTGAAAATCTAAATCAAATTTTATTAGCTTTTTATTTAAAATAAAAAAAAGGACTCCGAAGAGTCCCCTATTTTATCTTAGTTGAAATATCTGTTTAATAAACCAGCGAAAGCTTTTCCGTGTCTAGCTTCGTCTTTACACATTTCGTGAACTGTGTCATGAACTGCATCTAAGTTTAATTCTTTAGCTAATTTAGCTAAATCTAATTTACCTTGGCAAGCACCATGCTCAGCGTTTACTCTAGCTTGTAAGTTAGCTTTTGTATCAGCTTCTACAACTTCACCTAACATTTCAGCAAATTTAGCTGCATGTTCTGCTTCTTCAAAAGCTATTCTTTTGTAAGCTTCTGCTACTTCTGGATGTCCTTCTCTATCAGCTTGTCTTGACATTGCTAGGTACATTCCTACTTCTGTACATTCTCCCATGAAGTTAGCTTGTAATCCTTCGATTATTCTTGAATCTACACCTTTAGCTATTCCTACTCTATGCTCATCAGCGAATACCATTTCTCCGCTTTGCTCCATGAACTTATCAGCACCTACTCCACATAATGGACATTTAGCTGGTGCAGCTTCTCCTTCATAAACATATCCACATACTGTACAAACAAATTTTTTCATAATTGTAATCCTCCTAAAGATTAATTTTTTATATATTTATCATTTACTATTTTGTTTTAAAATTAAGTTTTCCTTACCTGTTGATATTATTATATAATAATTATTATTAATTAGCAATAGTTTTCCTTTAACTTTTTTAATTTTTTTTATATTTTTTTTAAAGTAGCTTATTTACTTGTTTTTAAGGTAAAAAAATAACACTAGCTAATTAAATTTAAATTTAATTAGCTAGTGTTACTCTAAAAATTACTTATTTAATGCTTCTAATAAACCATTTAAGTCTAATCCATGAACCATAGCAGCTTCTTCAATTGATTCTGCTTGAGCTGATGGACATCCTACGCATCCCATTCCAAATTGCATTAATACTTCTGCTTTGCTTTGATCTGCTCTTAATATTTCACCAATAGTCATATCTTTTGTTATCATGATTTTCATCTCCCTATAATGTATGTTTAAAATAATTATACTAAAGTAAAGTTTTAATTTCAACTAAAATAGTAGGATTTAAAACTCTATTCTTTCCTTTACTTCTCTTATGACCACTCTATCTGGTGGATTAATATCCTCCATAGTTGGCAATTGATTTTTTGAGAAAAATTTAGCTGAAAGAGTTTCTGTAGAATCTAAATTTATTTTTCCTTCAAAGCTTTTAGTTATGAAAATTGTTGAAGCATTATAAATTTCATCTCCATTTGGATAGATATAATGACATTCTTCTCCTGAAAAAACATCAAAAAGCTCTAAATTTTTAACTTTTAAATTAACCTCTTCCAAAGCTTCTCTCTCTGCTGTTTCCTTAAAAGTCTCTCCAAGTTCCATAGAACCACCTGGAATTCCCCACTTACCATTATCTGTTCTCTGTTGTAATAGAAGTTTATTTTCAGCATTAAAAATCAACACTCCTGCTGATGTCATAATAATTGGTCTTCTGCCATTTTTTAATTCTTTCCTTAATTTTAAAATGTATCCCATTTCTATCACCTCTTAGTATATATGATATCACTATTTAACTAAAATATTTATTTAGTAGATAAAAATAAGCTATATCACTTCAAAATATTTTACTGCTAAGCCAGATAATTTTCTGGCCTCTATAGCAGTAATTATTTTGATTATAATATAGCTCTTAATATTTTCTAATATTAATTGGTTCTAGTTCAAATAACTCTTTTCTTAAAGCAAAATGTACAATGTCTATTGCTTTTTGTATTTCTTGAGTTAATTTTCCTAATACCCTTATTATTAATCCATTACTTTCAAGTAATGATACTCCAAATTTAATATCTAAATTTAAACTATCAATTAACTCTCTAGCTTTATCAATATGGCTTTCATTGATTCTCTCATCAATAACTACCATTGTTCCAAAGTTAACATAGCCTTCTAGGATTCCCATTGAAGTTACATCATATTCCTTTGGCTTTAATTCTAAATTATCTAATAGTAATAATTTATTATCTACATATATTTTATTTCTCATTCTTACAGCTTCATATTGGAACTTAGCTCCATCTGGTGACCACCCTGAAGTTATTCCATCTGTATATATTAAAGATGCTTTTTTATCCATATAAATTGTAGTATCTTGATCATACTTAGCATTTTTATATAAAATTACGCTATCAGAAATATATTCAAGTCTTGAACCTGCTTCCATTTTAATAGTTGTAATTTGACGTGCAGCCTCTTTATTTTTTTCACATTTATAAACTTTTGTAGGTGATTGAGTAGTAATTATTACTTCTGCATCTTCTTTTACTTCAATTAAACTTTTATAAATTTCACCCTCTACATATCCACCACCTAAGTGTAATAGAAAATAGGCAGGTGTTTTTTCTCTACCTAAGTACATACTTGGAGAAATCTTTGATGCTCCTACAAAATAAGAGGTTGTTGCCACTGTACCCTTTGATAGATTTTCTAAAATAAGCTCAGAGTTACCGGCTATTTTACTATTCATATCATTAATCATATTAAGCTATTCCCTCTAATAAACATTTTTCTTTTATCCACTTAATTACAGTTTCTATACCTTCATCTGTTTTTAAGTTAGTGAATATAAAGTCTTTTTGTCCTCTAAAAGTTAATGTATCTTCTCTCATAACCTCAAGATTTGCTCCTACATATGGTGCTAAGTCAATTTTATTTATAACAAATAAATCACTCTTTATCATACCTTGACCTGCTTTTCTAGGTATTTTTTCACCTTGAGCAACGTCTATTATGTATATTGAAAAATCAACTAAATCTGGGCTAAAAGTAGCTGCTAAGTTATCTCCACCACTTTCAAGGAATATTATATCTAAGTCTTCAAACTTGTGTTTTAAATCTTCAATTGCTGCAAAGTTCATTGAAGCATCTTCTCTTATTGCAGTATGAGGACATCCACCAGTTTCAACACCAACGATTCTTCCCTCTTCTAAAACTGAGTTTTTAACCATAAATTTAGCATCTTCTTTTGTATATATATCATTAGTTATTACTGCTAATTCATAATCCTTTGCCATTTGTCTTGTAACTCTTTCTATTAAAAGAGTTTTTCCTGCTCCAACAGGTCCTCCAACACCAATTACTACTTGTTTCATAAT
Organism: Sarcina sp.; assembly: GCA_051656625.1. Lineage (GTDB taxonomy): Bacteria > Bacillota > Clostridia > Clostridiales > Clostridiaceae > Sarcina. The sequence goes on from JBOGCG010000057.1 coordinate 19,512, forward strand.
TAATCCCTCCATTTTTTCCTTCGTATAATTTAAAATTGGGCTGTATCAAAACTTAAAAAATATTTTACTGCCATTATCTTCTAGGCAACATAGACTTTTAAATTTGATACAGCCTCTATAATTTTAGTGTATATGATCCCCTTCAATATCTCTGAAAGGTTTTTCAAGTTCTATTTCTTCAACAGAATATTTTATATCATTTGATTTTAAAATCTCTTCAATTTTAGGATCACATTTTAATAACATTTTCCCATCTTTGAATTCTGCTGGTAAATGTCTATTTCCTAATGAATGAGCAAGCTCACCCATTTCAGCCATTGTATTTGCTGTTAAAGCAAAAACTTTTACTAACATTGTTTTCCCTCCAATTTTTAAAATTAGAATAAGAAGTATCTTTGAGCCATTGGAAGTTCTGTTGCTGGTTCACAGTTTATAAGCTCTCCATCAACTGTAACATCATAAGTTTGAGGATCTACTTCTAATTTTGGCATTGCATCATTAAGTTTCATATCCTTCTTAGTTAAACTTCTGATTCCTTTAACTGGTTTTACTATTCTTTCAAGTCCTAATTCTTCTTTTATTCCATGCTCATGAGCATATTGTGAAACGAAAGTTATACAAGTACTTCCTAAAGCTTTACCACGAGCTCCAAACATATGTCTTAAAAGTTCTGGTTGACATGTTGGTATAGAAGCGTTTGATTCTCCCATTACTGATAAGTTAACCATTCCACCTTTAATTATTATTTTAGGTTTAACTCCAAAGAAAGCAGGATCCCAAAGTACTAAATCAGCAAATTTACCTACTTCTACTGAACCTATTTCTTCTGACATACCTTGAGCTATTGCAGGGTTAATTGTGTATTTAGCAATATATCTTTTAATTCTGTTGTTATCGCTATATTCTGAATCACCTTCCATAATACCTCTTTGATGTTTCATTTTGTGAGCTGTTTGCCATGTTCTTGAAATAACCTCTCCAATTCTTCCCATAGCCATAGTATCTGAACTCATGATGCTTAATACTCCCATATCTTGAAGTATATCTTCCGCTGCTATAGTTTGTTTTCTTATTCTTGAATCAGCAAATGCTATATCTTCTGGAACTTTAGAATCTAAGTGATGACAAACCATTAGCATATCTAAATGCTCTGCTATTGTATTTACTGTATAAGGTTTTGTTGGATTAGTTGAAGCTGGTAAAACATTTAAATGTGATGCTAATTTTATAATATCCGGAGCATGTCCACCACCAGCTCCCTCTGTATGGAATGTATGAATAACTCTTCCTGCTATTGCATCTATTGTATTTTCTACAAATCCACATTCGTTTAATGTATCTGTGTGGATACCAACCTGTATGTCATATTCATCTGCAACTCTTAAAGCATAATCTATAGCTGATCTAGTTGCACCCCAATCTTCATGAACTTTAAGCCCACAAGCACCAGCTCTTATTTGTTCTGCACTTACTTCCATAGTAGCTCCACTACCTTTTCCCATAATCCCTACATTTACTGGAATATCTTCAAAAGCTTCAAGCATTCTATGTATATTCCATTCCCCAGGTGTTGCTGTAGCGGCATTAGTTCCATCATTAGGACCAGTTCCACCACCAACAACAGTAGTTATTCCACCATGTAAAGCTGATTCTGCTATATCTGGAGTAATATAATGAACATGAGTATCTATTCCACCAGCTGTTAATATCATACCTTCTCCAGCCAATGCTTCTGTACTTGAACCAACTATGAAATCAACATTATCCATAACATGTGGATTTCCACCTTTACCTATAGCTGCTATTCTTCCATCTTTTATTCCAATATCTGCTTTGTATATACCCATATAATCTATAACTGTAGCACCAGTTATTATAAAGTCTACAACTTTAGGATTTTTTCTAGTTTCTAAAGCATTTTGCCCCATACCGTCTCTTAAAGTTTTTCCACCACCAAATTTACTTTCATCACCATAATTTGTATAATCTTTTTCTATTTTTATAAATAAATCTGTATCAGCAAGTCTTATACTGTCCCCTGTTGTAGGTCCAAAAAGATCTGAATAATGTTTTCTCTCTATTTCAAAACTCATTATTTATTCACTCCTTCATCTAAATATCCATCAACTTTATTATTTAATCCATAAACTCTTCTTGTTCCAGCTATATCGATTAAATTAACTATTTTCTCATCACCTGGTTCAAATCTAACAGCTGTTCCTGATGGTATATCTAATCTTTTTCCGTAGGCTTCATCTCTATTAAAATCTAAAGCTACATTCACTTCATAGAAATGAAAATGTGAACCAACTTGTACTGGTCTATCTCCTGTATTTTTTACTTTAACTTGAATAGCTTCAAACCCTACATTATATTGTATTGGTTCTTCTGCTAATATGTATTCTCCTGGTATCATAATTAAACCTCCTAATAAATAAGAATTTAAATCTTACTTAATTCTTTAATTTTTACTATTGAATTGGATCATGAACTGTTACAAGTTTAGTTCCATCTGGGAATGTACATTCAACTTGTATCATGTGTATCATTTCTGAAATTCCTTCCATAACTTGATCTCTCTTAAGAATTTGTCTACCTTCGTTCATAAGATGCTCAACAGTTTTACCTTCTCTAGCACCTTCCATTATTTCATCAGTTATAAGTGCTACTGATTCAGGATAGTTTAATTTTATTCCTTTAGCTAATCTTCTTCTAGCAACATCTGCAGCTACAACTATCATTAACTTCTCTTGTTCTTTCATTGATAATCTCACAACTATTTCCTCCTTTGTACATCAACTATTTATAATATCCCTTTTAGGTTATTAACTAATTTTTTTAATCAATTAAAAACCTATTACTCAGTAAAAAAACTTGTCCAATCGAAGAACAAAATTTCTTCACTAAAAAGTTAGTTTTACTTAAGCGATAAGCTTTCTTTTTCATATTAAAATTAAAACCATATTAACCAAACTATTATTTTTTATAATCAATCTTATAAAAAAATAGAATTTCAATATGATACATTAATTTACTTATTCAATACCAATTTATACTTTTAATTAAGAACTGTCAAAAAAGACTTTTATCAGTTGTTTAAGCAATTCCCTCTTATATTTTTTAACTCTAATAAAAAAACCTTTTCTTTATATAATTATTAAATTTTTTCTACAATCTAGTAAATAAACGATAAATTTTATTAATATGTTAATTTTTTTTCATAAAAATAATCAAACTATATTCATTTTGAAAAATAACTAATAGATTTATTATTTTTTACCAATAAAATTCGAAATAATTTATTAAAATAATGATACTTCATCAAATTAAAGTAATAGTTACTGCTTATTTTTAAATTTTAAACAGTAACTATCTTTTAAATTTTATATACCATTAATATTTTCTTATATTTATAGGTTTTAGTTCAAATAAATTGTCTCTTAAATAATAATGGACTTCATCAATAGCTTTTTGTATTTCCTGAGTTAAATTTCCTAAAACTCTTAATATTAAGCCATTTTTCTCTAATAGAGAAACTCCATATTTAAGATTTAAATTTAAATTCTTTATAAGTTCTCTAGCTTTTTCAACATAGCTTTCATCTATTCTTTCATCTATTACCAACAATGTTCCAAAATTGATGTAACCTTCTAAAATCCCAAGCTTTGTTACATCATAATCCTTTGGTATTAGCTCTAAATTATCTAAAAGTAAAAGCTTTCCTTGAAAGTAAACTTTATTTCTCATTCTTACTGATTCATACTGAAATTTAGCTCCATCAGGTGACCACCCTGAGGTAATTCCATCAGTGTAAATTAAAGTAGCTCCAGCTTCTATATTTATTATGGTATCTTGATTATATTTAGCATTCTTATATAAAATCACAGCATCTGAAATATATTCAAGCCTTGAACCTTTTTCCATATTTATAATAGTTTGCTGCTGAGATGGTTCTTTATTTTTTTCACACTTATAAACTTTAGTCGGAGCTTGAGTTGTTATTATAACTTTCGCACTCTTTTTCACTTCAATTAAACTTTTATAAATCTCGCCCTCTACATATCCCCCACCTAAATGAAGTAAAAAATAACAGGGTGTTTTTTCTCTACCTAAAAATATTGCTGGGGAAATTTTAGAAGCTCCTACAAAATAACAAGTGCTTGCTACAGTACCATTTTCTTTTTCCTCTAAAACAAGCTTAGAATTTCCTGCAATTTTACTTTCTATTTCATTTATCATCCTAAGAAATTCCTTCTAATAAACATTTTTCTTTAATCCACTTAATTACTGTTTCAACACCCTCATCTGTCTTTAAGTTAGTAAATATAAAATCTTTTTGTCCTCTAAAAGTTAAAGTATCTGCTCTCATAACTTCTAAATTAGCTCCAACATAGGGAGCTAAATCAATTTTATTTATAACAAACAAATCACTTTTTATCATACCTTGCCCTGCTTTTCTTGGTATTTTTTCACCTTGAGCAACATCTATTATATATATTGAAAAATCAACTAAATCTGGACTAAAAGTAGCTGCTAAATTATCTCCACCACTTTCTACAAAAATAATATCTAAATTATCAAATTTATGTTTTAAATCCTCTATTGCTGCAAAGTTCATTGAAGCATCTTCTCTAATAGCCGTATGTGGGCACCCACCTGTTTCCACTCCTACAATTCTACCTGCATCTAAAACTGAATTTTGAACCATAAATTTAGCATCTTCTTTTGTATAAATATCATTAGTTATTACAGCTAGTTCATAATCCTTTGCCATAACCCTTGTAACTCTTTCTATCAAAAGAGTTTTTCCTGCTCCTACAGGTCCTCCAACTCCGATTACCACTGGTCTCATAGTTATTCTCCTTTCCTATTTATGAAATTAATTAATGAATATGTCCCATATCTATATCTCTAAATGGTTTTTCAAGTTCTACCTCTTCTTTTGAATATTTTATAGCACTATCATTTAATATTTTTTCTACTGTATCATTAAGTTGAAGTAGCATTTTACCTTCTTTGAACTCTGCTGGTAGATGTCTATTTCCCAGGGAATGTGCTATTCTTCCCATCTCTGCCATAGAGTCTGCTGTAATTACAAAAACCTCTGTTTTCATAAATCCCCTCCTATTTTCATCCTTAGAATAAATAATATCTCTGTGCCATTGGTACAACTTCCGCTGGCTCACAGGTTATAAGTTCTCCATTAACTGTTACATCATAGGTCTGTGGATCTACTTCAAGTTCTGGAGTTGCATCATTAAATTTCATGTCTTTTTTAGTTAAATTTCTAATTCCCTTTACAGGTAAAACCATTCTTTCAAGTCCTAGTTCTTCTTTTATTCCATGCTCATGAGCATATTGTGAAACGAAAGTTATACAGGTTGAACCTAGAGCTTTTCCATGAGTTCCAAACATATCTCTTAAAAGCTCTGGTTGACATGTTGGAATCGAAGCATTAGCCTCCCCCATTACTGATAGATTAACTAATCCACCTTTTATTACAAGCTTTGGTTTTACTCCAAAAAATGCTGGATCCCAAAGAATTAAATCAGCTACTTTTCCAACTTCTACAGAACCTATGTACTCACTCATTCCCTGTGCAATAGCTGGATTTATTGTATATTTGGCAATATATCTTTTAATTCTATTATTATCGTTATACTCTGAATCACCTTCCATGATTCCTCTTTGTTTTTTCATTTTATCTGCATTTTGCCAAGTCCTTGAAACAACTTCTCCAATTCTTCCCATAGCCATAGTATCTGAACTCATAATACTTAATACTCCCATGTCTTGAAGTATATCTTCAGCTGCAATTGTTTGTTTTCTTATTCTTGAATCAGCAAAGGCTATATCTTCTGGAACTTTAGAATCTAAGTGATGGCAAACCATTAGCATATCTAAATGTTCTGCTATTGTATTTACTGTATAAGGTTTTGTTGGATTTGTTGAAGCTGGTAAAACATTCATATGGGCAGCCATTTTTAAAATATCTGGTGCATGCCCTCCTCCGGCTCCTTCAGTATGGAAAGTATGAATAACTCTCCCTGCAATTGCATCAATAGTATTTTCAACAAATCCACACTCATTTAAAGTATCCGTATGTATACCTACTTGAACATCATATTCATCAGCTGCTCTTAAAGCATAATCTATAGCCGATCTTGTTGCTCCCCAGTCTTCATGAACTTTAAGTCCACAGGCACCTGCTTTTATTTGTTCCGCATTTACCTCAACATTAGCTCCACTACCTTTTCCCATAATTCCTACATTTACAGGAATATCTTCAAAAGCCTCCATAATTCTATGTATATTCCATATTCCAGGTGTTGCGGTAGCAGCATTTGAACCATCATTTGGACCAGTTCCACCACCTACAACAGTAGTTACACCTCCATGTAAAGCAATTCTTGCTAAATCAGGACTTATATAATGAACGTGAGTATCTATAGCTCCTGCTGTTATAATATATCCTTCTCCAGCTAGAGCCTCTGTACTTACACCAACAATGAAATCTACATTATTCATTACATGTGGATTACCACCTTTTCCTATAGCTGCAATTTTACCATCCTTAATACCAATATCAGCTTTATAAATCCCTGTATAATCCACAATAATTGCTCCTGTAATAATAAGATCAACTACTTTAGGATTTTTTCTTGTTTCTATAGAATTCTGACCCATACCATCCCTTAATGATTTTCCACCACCAAATTTACATTCATCTCCATATACAGTATAATCTTTTTCTATCTTTAAAAATAACTCTGTATCTGCGAGCCTTATACTATCTCCCACTGTTGGTCCAAAAAGGTCTGAATAACGTTTTCTATCTATCTCAAAACTCATTACTTTCTACCTCCTTCATCTAGGTATCCATCAACCATATTGTTTAACCCATAAACTCTTCTTACCCCTGCAATATCAATAAGTCTTACTATTTTTTCATCTCCTGGTTCAAATCTAACTGCTGTTCCTGCCGGTATATCTAATCTTTTTCCATAGGCTGTTTCTCTATCAAATTCCAGTGCAATATTCACCTCATAAAAGTGAAAGTGAGAACCTACTTGAACTGGTCTATCTCCAGTATTTTTCACCTTAAGTTCTATAGCTTCCATATTTTCATTATATTTAATAACTTCATTTGCTAATTTATATTCTCCTGGTATCATACTCTAACCTCCCTTATTGTATTGGATCATGAACTGTTACAAGCTTAGTACCATCTGGGAAAGTACATTCAACTTGAATTGTATGAACCATCTCTGGAATTCCTTCCATCACTTCATCTCTTTTTAAAACTTTTCTTCCTTCATCCATAAGACGCTCCACTCTTTTTCCTTCTCTTGCACCCTCCATAATATAGTCTGTAATAAGAGCTACTGATTCTGGATAATTTAATTTAATTCCTTTAGCTAATCTTCTTCTAGCAACATCCGCTGCAACAACTATCATTAGCTTTTCCTGTTCTTTCATTGATAATCTCATAACATTTCCTCCTTTAATAAAAAATTTTTTAAATATTAGAAAGCTATTTAAAATTCCATTTTTTTCTTTTTGATTTAAATTATTTCTAAAATAGTTTTTCCATTTAACTACTATTTATGCTTTTTAATTACCAAAGTTTAAATAAAAAAAAGGCAGAGAAACAATAATTTGCTTCTCTGCCTTTTAACTTATTAAAGTTCTTTAGTTACTCTTATAGTTTGATCTCTCTTTGGACCAACGGAAACTATTGAAACCTTAGTATCAGTTAATTCTTCTATTCTTCTTATATATTTCTTAGCGTTTTCTGAGATTTGATCATAGCTTCTTGCATCAGCTACTTCTTCGCTCCATCCTTCAAACTCTTCGTAAACTGGTTTACATCTTCCTAAATCTTCAAGACTAGCTGGGAAATAGTCTATAACTTTTCCATCAAGCTCGTAACCAGTACATATTTTAACTTTATCAAGTCCAGCTAAAGTATCTATTTTAGTAACAACAAAAGATGTTAATCCACAAACTCTTGCTGAAGTTTTTAAAATAACAACATCTAGCCAACCACATCTTCTTGATCTTCCTGTAGTTACTCCATACTCATGACCTTTTTCTCTAATCCATTCACCAGTTTCATCTTCAAGTTCTGTTGGGAATGGTCCTTTTCCAACTCTTGTTGTATATGCCTTAGCAACTCCAACAACGCTATCAATCATGTTTGGTCCGATTCCAGCACCATTAGCTACTCCACCAGAAGTAGTATTTGATGATGTAACATATGGATATGTTCCATAATCTATATCAAGAAGCATTCCTTGAGCACCTTCAAATAAAACATTTTTATCTTCTTTTATTTTATTGTAAACTTCAACTGAAGTATCTGTAACAAAAGGTTTTACTCTTTCAGCTAATTTAGTATACTTTTCAAATATTTCTTCAAAGTCTAAAGCTTCTCCATCTAAAACTTTAGTAATGTATTTATTTTTCATTTCTACATTAAGCTTAAGCTTTTCTTTAAAAACTTTGTTATCTATTAAATCACAGATTCTTATTCCACATCTTTCATATTTATCTGTATAACATGGTCCTATACCTTTGCAAGTTGTTCCAATATCATTTTTCCCTCTTGCTTTTTCATTTAATTTATCTAACTCTATATGATAAGGCATAATTACATGCGCTCTATCACTTATTTTTAATTTACTTGGAGTAACCTTTACACCTAAATTCTCTAAATACTCTATTTCTTCAAATAAAGCTACAGGATTTACAACAACTCCATTACCTATAACATTTAATTTTTCATCATGTAGTATTCCTGATGGAATTAGATGCAATTTATATTGTTTATCTTCTACTTCCACAGTGTGACCTGCATTATTTCCTCCTTGGAATCTAACAACCACCTCTGCTTCTTCAGCAAGATAATCTGTCATTTTACCCTTTCCTTCGTCACCCCACTGAGCTCCCATTACGATAAATGATGACATAACATATTCCTCCTTAAAGTCCGTTTTATATTTAAAATTGAAATTGCAAAACCGTTTATTTACAACCTCAAACTTCTGCATTATTCGTATTTTTTCTTGTTTTTTCCTTTAACCAATTCCATATTAACAGAGTATTTCCATAAGGTCAATAATTTTACGAATTATATTTAGCAACCCTTATTAATAATTCGTTAATTTTTCTTTTGAAAATTTAAATCTATTTACTTTAATCTTTCTAAATTTCTTATTAATTAAGAGATTTATAATATTTTTTGCTATTTGGCATAAAATTATAAGGACTTATTTTAAAAAATTTAAAATTTATTGAAGGAGTGTTTTTTTATGAATGAACTTACAGCTAAAAAATTTAACTTTCAAGTTATAGAAGGTCTTACTGAAAAACAACTTGAAGCACATTATAACCTTTATAAAGGCTATGTTACAAAAGTGAATGAGATTTCAAAACTTTCTAAAACTCCAGAAAAATTTAAAGGTTCTAATCCAACTTTCAGTGAATTAAGAAGTGAAAAACTTGGTGAAACCTATGCTATAAATGGAGTTAAGCTTCATGAATTATATTTTGAAAATATTTCAGAAAAAAAAGGTGAACCTAGCGAAGCCTTAAAAAAATTAATTTCTGAAAGTTTTAAAGATAAAGATGAAATGCTTGCTTACTTAAAACAGGTTGCACTATCCTCTAGAGGTTGGACTATAGTTGCTCTTGAATGCGTTACTGAAAGTTTAAGAGTTATTGGCTCTGATTTACATGATTCAGGCGCTATTTGGGGTGCAACACCTATCCTAGTTATAGATGTTTATGAACATGCTTATTTCATGGATTATGGTTCAGACAGAGCTGCTTATCTTGATAAAGTTCTAGAAAACCTCAATTGGGATTCAGTGAACGAAAGAGTTGAAAAAGAAATGAAAACTTGGAACTAAGAAAATTTTATTTGAAAATTATTAAAACCATCAATTTATTACAAACTGATGGTTTTTATTATAATCTATTTTAATATTTTCTCAATAATTTCTTCAGTTTTATCTACTTTATAAAATTTTTTTGATGCTTTAAATAAAATAAAATTTTCCTCTTCTTCAACTTTTTCTATTTCATTTAAATCAATTTCTTCTCTTATATAATCATTTTTTATTATCAAATAATTATCATCAATAACATAATTACTATTTTCATAAAATATATAATATCTTCTCATAATTATTTTATGAGTTAATTTATAAGCTTCTTGTAAAAAAATAAAAGATATAAAAAATAAAATTATAAAAAAAAGTTTATTTTCTACAACATCATTAGGTATTTTTGAAATTGCCAATAAATCAAAAACTCTAGTAAATGAAATTGCTATAAAAATTGAAAGAATTAAAGAAAACATCAATCGCCTTATTTTTATATTATCTTCGTTAATTAATAGGGTAATTTCTACTTTATTAGCTATTAAACTAATCTTTTTATTCTCTAAATCTACATAAATGTGAAATTTATTTAATAAGTAGTTATATCTATAAGTTCTAAAATTTCTATCCTTTATTTGATTTTTATTAGCTATATAAATCATCAAGCAAATAACTATAAAACTAGGAACTATCCCTTTTAAAATTTTTATTCCATCAATAATTTCTATTTTATTTATCATTGTATTTATAGCAATTAAAATAGATATAGAAAATAAATAAACCACTGAATAAATAACTATTTTTTTATTAAATTTATCCTGTTAATTTGTAATTTACTTAAATTAAAGCAATAAAAAACTCACAGGAAAAATCCTGTGAGTTTTTCATTATTTTATTTCATTGTTTGCAATGTCTGTATTTTGAGGAATAGAAAGTTTACTATTAAATATTTTCTTGAATGTAGCCATACTTACTGGTGGGATAATGCACATAAATACGATTGAAACGTATAAAGTAACACTTTGGAACCTACCTGCTAAGAATAAATATGTTATATAAGCTACAATTAAAGCAGAAATAACTACTAAAATACCTATAAATGTTGAAACTATTTTACTATCTGAACTTTGTTTGCTCATCACTCTTCCTCCTCTCAACTTCATTACTAATTACTACTTGTTGTTATAAAAGTTTATTCTAGAAATTGCTCTTTCTAGTGCTAATTTATTTCTTAAGTTCTCTAATTCTGCTTCTTTATGCTCTGCTATTCTTTTTTCAGCTCTCTCTTTTGAATGTTCCGCTCTTTTTAAATCAATTTCTTCTCTAGTTTCTGCTGAATCAAGACATAAACTTACTTCGTTGTGAAGAACTTTTATCACTCCACCAGATGCAAAATATTCTAATTCTTTATTATTTTCATCTACTATTGTTAATTTAGTTGGAATTATTGTAGTTAATAGATTTTGTGAGTCTAAGTTTATTGAGAATTCACCATCTCTATCTCTACTTATTACTTTAGTTGCTATTCCATCAAATATTACTTTATAAGGAGTGATTACTTTTAATTTAAAACCATCCATTTAACTCACCCCTAATTTTCTATAGTTTTAGCTTTTTCAATTGCTTCTTCTATACTTCCTACAAATAAGAATGCTGATTCTGGAAGATCATCATGTTTTCCATCTAAAATCTCTTTGAATCCTCTTATAGTATCTTTTACTGAAACATATCTACCTTGCATACCAGTAAATTGTTCTGCAACTGTGAAAGGTTGTGATAGGAATCTTTGAACCTTTCTTCCTCTTGAAACTACTAATTTATCTTCATCTGAAAGTTCATCAACACCTAAGATTGCAATGATATCTTGAAGTTCTTTATATCTTTCAAGAATATTTTTAACAGCTATTGCTATATCATAGTGTTCTTGTCCTACTATTCTAGGGTCAAGTATTCTTGAACTTGAATCTAGTGGATCAACTGCAGGATAAATACCAAGTTCTGCAACTCCTCTTGATAAAACTGTTGTTGCATCTAAGTGAGTAAATGTAGTTGCTGGAGCTGGGTCAGTTAAATCATCGGCTGGTACATAAACAGCTTGAACTGATGTAATTGAACCACTTTTAGTTGATGTAATTCTCTCTTGAAGAGCACCCATTTCTGTTGCTAGTGTTGGTTGATATCCAACTGCTGATGGTATTCTTCCAAGTAAGGCTGAAACCTCTGAACCTGCTTGTGAGAATCTGAATATATTATCTATAAATAATAGAACATCTTGTCCTTTATCTCTAAATGCTTCTGCCATTGTAAGTCCTGTTAAAGCAACTCTCATTCTTGCGCCAGGTGGTTCATTCATTTGTCCGAATACTAAGGCTGTTTTATTGATAACTCCTGATTCTGACATTTCTCTTAAAAGGTCATTACCTTCTCTTGATCTTTCTCCAACACCTGTAAACACTGATAATCCACCATGTTCTTTAGCTATGTTGTTAATAAGTTCTTGAATTAAAACTGTTTTACCAACACCGGCACCACCAAATAGACCTATTTTACCACCTCTTTGGTATGGAGCTATTAAATCTATTACTTTAATTCCTGTTTCAAACATTTCAGGAACAACTGATAAATCTTCAAATATTGGAGCTGGTCTATGGATTGGATATTTTTCTTCAGCTTTTACATCACCTTTATTATCCATAGTATTACCTAAAACATTAAATAATCTTCCTAAAACATGCTCTCCAACTGGTACTGCAATTGGGTTCCCTGTATCTACAGCATCAACACCTCTTTTTAATCCTTCAGTAGCTTCCATAGCTATTGTTCTTACTATGTCATCTCCTACATGTTGCTCAACTTCACAGACTAATGTTTTTTCTCCTAAATTTATATGAATAGCATTAAATATGTTTGGTAGCTCTCCTGCTTCAAATTTTATATCAACTACTGGTCCGATTATTTGTACAACTTTACCAACATTATTAGCCATATTTATCCCTCCTTGTTATTTTTGTGCTTCTGCACCACCAACGATTTCTGATATCTCTTGAGTGATTGCACTTTGTCTTATTCTGTTATATTGTGTTTCTAAACTTTCGATTATATCATCAGCATTTTTTGTTGCTCCATCCATAGCTTGCATTCTTGCATTTTCTTCACTAGTCATTGAGTTATACATAGCATTTATTATTTTTCCTTCTAAATATCTATATAAGAAAACTTGAATAACATCTGTTTCTTTTGTATAATCAAAAACTAATCTTTCACTAGACTCTTCTTCTTTGCTTGTCTGTGAAAATGGAAGGATTTCAACCTCCTCTACTACTTGAGAAACTGATGACTTAAAACTAGTATAAACCATAGATAAGCCGCCTATATCCTTATTTAAATAAAGATTTAAAATTCTTACTGCTATTGTTCTAGCATCTTTTAAAGTAAATTCATCTTTATAATCAGTGAATTTATCATATACTTCAAAGCCAAACTTATTTAAATAAGATAATCCTCTTTGCCCTATTAAAAATACAGTTACATTTTCTTTTTCTTTTCCGTATTTTTCATTTAAATATGTTGTTACATTAGCATTAAATCCGCCGCAAAGTCCAGAATTTGATGCGAATAAAACAACCATTTTCTTATTAGATCCATTTTCCATAATAAAAGGACATTCTGAACCTACCTCAATAATATTAAAGATATCCTTTTTTATATCTTCTAAAGTGTCAAAATACTTATTATTATTTTCAAGAACTACTTTAGATTTTCTTAACTTTGCTGTAGCTACAAGCCCCATGGCTTTTGTAATTTTTTTTGTATTATGAACACTTTTCATTCTTCTTTTTATATCTAATAATCCAGCTGGCATTAATTCACCTCCTGTTTTTATAAGAAGGCATAGCTTAAATAAACTATGCCTTTATTTCTTAATTATCTTAAAAATATTTCTTTAAATTCATCAAGAACAGCTTTTATTTGTGCTTCTATCTCATCTGTGATTTTCTTTTCATTTTTAAGATTTGTTATTAAATCACCTTTATTATCACGAACATAAGTTATAAATTCTTTTTCGAATTTTCTTATTTCTGAAACTTCAATGTCTGATAAACAATCATGTACTCCTGCGTAAAGTATTAATATTTGATCCTCTACATCCATTGGTTTATATTGTTCTTGTTTTAATATCTCAAGAATTCTCTTACCTTTTGCAAGTCTTCTTTGAGTATCTTTATCTAAATCTGAACCAAATTGAGCAAATGATGCAAGTTCTCTATATTGAGCAAGTTCAAGTCTTAATGTACCTGCAACCTGTTTCATTGCTTTAGTTTGAGCATTACCACCAACCCTGGATACTGATATACCTGGGTTAACAGCTGGTCTTTGTCCTGATAAGAACAATTCATTTTCAAGGAAAATTTGACCATCTGTAATTGATATTACATTTGTTGGTATATAAGCTGAAACGTCTCCTGCTTGAGTTTCAATTATTGGTAATGCAGTAATTGAACCTGAACCTAATTCTTCTGAAAGTTTTGCTGCTCTTTCAAGAAGTCTTGAGTGAATGTAGAAAACATCTCCTGGGTAAGCTTCTCTGCCTGGTGGTCTTCTAAGTAATAGTGACATTGTTCTATAAGCAACTGCGTGTTTAGACAAGTCATCATAAATTATAAGAACGTCTTTACCTTGATACATAAATTGTTCTGCCATTGCACAACCAGCATATGGTGCAATATATTGAAGTGGAGCTGAATCTGAAGCAGTAGCTGCAACGATTATACTATAATCAAGAGCACCTTCTTCAGTTAATGTATTTACTATATTTGCTACAGTTGATTGTTTTTGTCCTATAGCAACATATATACAAATAACATCTTTTCCTCTTTGGTTAATTATTGTATCTAAAGCTATTGCAGTTTTACCTGTTTGTCTATCTCCAATTATAAGTTCCCTTTGACCTTTTCCAATTGGAACCATAGAGTCAATAGGTTTTATACCAGTTTGAAGAGGCTCATTAACTGAGTTTCTATCAATGATTGTTGGAGCTGGAACTTCTATTTCTCTAAAAGTTTCTTCTTTTATAGGTCCTTTACCATCAATAGGTTGTCCAAGCGAATTAACTACTCTTCCTAATAAGGCTTTTCCTACAGGTACTTCAACTATTTTTCCTGTTCTTGTAACTGTATCGCCTTCTTTAATTCCTTTTTCTGAACCTAATAATACGCATCCTACATTATCTTGTTCTAAGTTTAATGCCATTGCAAATACGTTGTTTGGAAATCTTAATAATTCACCTTCAACACATTCATCTAAACCATAAACTCTAGCAACACCATCACCAATTTGTATTATTGTTCCAGAATCAACAGTTTCTAATTTCTTTTCATACTTCATTACTTCTTCTTTAATAATAGAAGTAATTTCTTCTGGTCTTATATTCATAGGTTCACCACCTTTATTTATTATTTAGTATTGCTTCTTCCATTTCAGTGTATTGATGTGATAAAGTACCATCTATTACATCATTACCTACTTTTAAATAAACTCCGCCTATTATGCTTTCATCTATTTTTTCTTCTAGTATTACTTCTTTATGATATTTATTTTCTAACTTTTCAATTAAAAGCTTACGTTGCTCTTCATCAAGTTTCACACAAGTTTTTACTGTAGCTTTAACTTTATTTGATTTCACTAAAAGAACGTCTTCTACTTGATCAAATACACCTCTTAATTCTTTTGTTCTATCTTTATCAATAATTAATTCTAAAAAATTATATAAATCTTTGTTTATTTTATCTTTAAAAATACTTTTCAATACAGATTTTTTTTCTGAACTACTAATTTGAGGATGTTCTATAATTTCTTTTAATTCTTTGTGTTCATCTAAAATATCACAAACTTGTCCGAACTCTAAAATTATCTCATTTATGCTATCATGCTCTTTAGCTATTTCATACAAAGCAATTGCATATCTTCTATCTAAGTATTCTTTCATCTTAAATACCTACCTGTTCGATAAATTTATCTATGATTTGCTTATGCTTTGTTTCATCTAACTCTTCGCCTACAGCCTTTTTAGATAAATCAACAGCTAAATTAACAGCTTCTTCTTTAACTTGATATCTAAGTTTTTCGCCTTCTCTTTGAATATCAACTTCAGCTTTATCTAAAATTAAAGAAGCTTTTGATTTTGCTTCATTTACAATTTCATCATATCTCTTCATAGCTTGTTGCTTTTTAACATCTGAGATTTTTTGAGCTTCTACACTAGCAGATTTTAAAATCTCTCTATTTTTAGTTTTTAGCTCTTCTGACTCTTCAAAATTTCTATTTGCATCCGCTATTTTTTCTTTTATTAAGTTTTGTCTGGCTTCTATTCCAAGTTTAATCTTATTCCAAAAAACAATTCTTAATATGATAAGTAATATTATAAAGTTAATTATTGTCGCTAATACCTGTTGCCAACTAATCTCCATAAAATTTAACCTCCCTTCAAAGGTTAACAGCCCATTAATAAAATTATTTTACAAATAATAATATTATCGCAACAACTAATCCGTATATCGCTGTTGCTTCTGCTAACCCTGCTCCTAGTATAAATGTACTTTGAATTTTATCCATCATTTCTGGACGTCTACCTATACCTTCACAAGCACCTTCAGCAGCCATACCTATTCCTATTCCTGCTCCTATACTTGTTACAACAGCAAGACCTGCTCCTATTACTCCGATATCCATAAGCTTACCTCCTTTTTTTGTTTTTTACTACAATATTACTTACAATATCACCTTTATTTTATCGAATAAAATTTAATTTTTTTTATTTAACAAATAATATAATTATCGCTATTATTAATCCATATATAGCTGTTGCTCCACAAAGCCCTGATGCCATAATGAAAATAGCTTGTATTTTACTAGCCATATTTGGCTGTTTAACTGTTGCTCTAATAGCACCAGCAGTTGCAATTCCTGTACCTATACCACCACCGATACCTGCTAATGCAGCAATACCTGCAGCTAGAAGATTTACATCCATGCCAATACCTCCTCTTATTTAACGAATATAATAATTATCGCTACAACTAATCCATATATAGCTGTTGCTCCAGCAAGTCCAGTTCCCATTATGAATAAACTTTGTATTCTACCTGCTAATTTCGGCTCTTTAGTCATTGACTTAATTGCCTCGGAGGTTGCAATTCCTGTACCTATTCCTCCACCTATACCTGTCATAACAGCAAGTCCTGCTGCTACAGATGCTAATCCTGTAATCATAAAATTCACCTCCTAGAGAATCTAGTGTTCTACTTCTAATTTAATGTTAATTACTACTAACATTACAAAGATTATTGCTTGAAGTGCTCCATCGAATAAATCAAAGAATGAATGTGGAATTATTGGCAATCCAATTTGTGCTATCCATGCAATGTGACCTAGACCATGATAAACTAAAGCCATAACTATTGCAGCTGCTAACATATTTCCCCATAAACGAAGACAAAGAGAAACAGGGAATACAACAGCTTCCATTAAGTTAAGTGGTAACATAGCTGCATATGGATGTAAAAATCCTTTAAGCCATTTTCCAACACCTTTTCTTTTTATTGCGGTTCCATGAATTATTAAAATAGCAATTATAGTAAATCCTATAGTAATACTTAAATTTCTAGTTGGTGGTCCGAATCCTACTAAACCTAAACAATTTAGAATTAATATAAAAATAAATAAAGTACCTACAAATGGAACATAGCCATGGAAATCAAGTCCCATATTACCATCAACCATATCTGAAACATATTCATAGATCATTTCAATAACTGATTGTACTTTTCCTGGATTTTCTATACTAAATCTACTTGCAATTCCACCTAGAACAACTATAAGTATCAACATTACGCCCCACTGGGTTACAATATCTCCATTTATACTTAAGGATCCTATATGCCATGTATATAACGGTCCAAAAACGTTCACTTTCTCACCTCCTAACTATAAAAATTAAAAAATCAGTAATTATTCACCAATAATTTAATCAATAATTATTAAGTTTTGAAATTTAGTTGCTAATTTTGCAATTATTTTTTTATAAAATTTCATATTTATCAGCTAAATTCTCTACTCACTGTAGAAAATACCAAAAAACTCAAATATTTTAAAAATAACTCTCTATTTATACTGTATTTATACATATAAATTAAAATTTATACTTATTTTTTTATATTTTGTTTTTTTGATTATTTTCTTTTTTTATTGAAAATATTTTATGCACTTCATGGTCTTTATTATATGACTATTATTTTTGTTTTTTAAATGCTATTTTAAAGCATTTATCAGTATTTATCTTGATTTAAAAGAATTATCTTTAAAAATCTAATTTTTATATTTGTTTTACTTTATATTACTTGTATTATCTATTTTTTTGATTTTTATAAATTCATAAAAATCTTTTTTCAGAAAATTCTGTGCATTTTATAAACTTTTTATAATTATTAAATTCTAACTAAAACCTATTGTTTTCCAATTTATATTATCTTTTTACATTTTAATAATATTTTAAATGTAAACAATATATCTTTGTAGATTTCACTATTAAAGAATATTTTTGGTTGCTATATTGCTAGAATTTCTTAAATCTCAATCTATAACAATTATCAACTTTATAAAAATTTGAAAATAAATTATCATTTATTTTATTTTTGATAATAAAGCTATTAATTTTAAAACCTATAATAGTTATCTGAATTACATAACTATTTTAAAATTCAAATTTTTTTTTAATAAATATAATTTTATTTGAATTTATAACATTTTTTTATTTAATTTAATCCATATTGCTTAAATAGGTAAAGTGATTTAAGATAAGTGTATAAATTCAAAAGCATTATATAGTGTAAAAAGGAGATGATTTTATGAATAGATATGGAGTTTTTGATGTAATAGGTCCAATTATGGTTGGTCCATCAAGCTCTCATACAGCAGCAGCGGCAAGACTTGGAAAGATAGCTTCAACTATTTGTGCTATGCCAATAAAAAAAGTAACTTTTCTACTTCATGGCTCCTTTGCTAAAACCTACAAGGGACATGGTACTGATAAAGCATTAATTGCTGGAATATTAGGAATGGAACCTTCAGACTTAAGACTTAGAGATTCTTTTAAAATTGCAAAAGAAAAAGGTCTTGAAGTTGAATTTGTGGAAACTTCTCTTGGAGAAAATATTCATCCTAATACAGTAAGATTTATTATGGAAACTAAGGAAGGTTCTACAGTAGAAGTAATGGGTTCTTCAATAGGTGGTGGTGCTATAAAAATCACCGAAGTAGAAGGATGTGCTGTTGAGTTTACAGGACAATATCCTACATTAATAATATCTAATAAAGATATACCTGGTTCAATCTCTGCAATAACTAACATAATATATGAGCATAATATAAATGTAGCTTCTCTTAAAGTATATCGTGTAAAAAGAGGTGAAAGTGCTAGTATGTTATTTGAACTTGACAATAATCTTCCAAAGGAAGCTTTAAGTCAAATAAAAGCAGTTGAATCAGTTTGTAAAGCTATATTAATTAGTCCAGAATCTAGGGAGGTATAGTAATGTTTGCTAAAGATGGAGCTGAATTACTAAAGATTTGTGAAGAAAATAATTGGAGTTTAGCTGATTTTGCTATAAATTATGAAGTCTCCAATAATAAATTATCTAGAGAAGATGTAATTGATAATATGAAAAAAGTTCTAGATGTTATGAAATACGATGTAACTATAGGTGTAGAAAAAGAAATTATCTGTCTTAGTGGTCTTACAGGTGGGAACGCTTACAAAGTTGGGAAATATTTAGAAAAAGGAAATACTCTTTGTGGTGATGTAATTGTTAAAGCTATTGCAAGAGCTATGTCCTGTTCTGAACTTAATGCCACTATGGGAAAAATAGTTGCTTGTCCTACTGCTGGTTCTTGTGGTATCTTACCGGCTGTTATTACTACTGTAGGTGAAAAGTTAAATCTTACAGATGAACAAATGGTTGAAGGACTTTTAGTTGCTTCTTCTGTTGGTATGATTATTGGACAAAATGCTACTTTTGCTGGAGCAGAAGGTGGTTGCCAAGCTGAATGTGGTGCTGCATCTGCAATGGCATCTGCTGCAACAGTTTACCTTATGGGTGGAACTCCAGAAATGTCATTACATGCTGCTGCAATAGTTATAAAAAATGTTTTAGGACTTGTTTGTGATCCAGTAGCAGGTATCGTTGAAGTTCCCTGTGTAAAAAGAAACTTCGCCGGAGCTGTTAGTGCTTTAAGTACCGCCGATTTAGTTATGGCTGGTGTAATAAGCTACATTCCTTTTGATGAAGTTGTGGAAACTATGTTCAGCGTAGGAAAATCTCTACCTGAATCATTAAGAGAAACTGCACAAGGTGGACTAGCAATCACTAAAACTGGACTTGCCTTCAAAGAAAAAGTATTTGGTAAAAAAAAATAAAAATAAATAGGGTTAGCAGTATGGCCCCTGCTAACCCTATCTTTAGGAGTTTGTTTTATTGTTTGTACTCTGTTGTATTCAAGAAATTTTTAGTTGAGAACGATTATCCTTCTCTATGTTTTTTTATTGTATTGTAATTGATAACCATTGTCAATTATTTTTTACTCATTTCTTTAGATTTTTCTTCACAGCATTTCATTGCATTTATTAAAGCTTTTTTAAGCCCTTCTTCTTCTAACTTATTTACTGCTTCAATGGTAGTTCCTCCCGGTGAACAAACTTTATCTCTTAAAACAGCTGGATGGTCTCCTGATTCTAAAACCA
The DNA here is from genome assembly GCA_051656625.1 of Sarcina sp. Taxonomy (GTDB): domain Bacteria; phylum Bacillota; class Clostridia; order Clostridiales; family Clostridiaceae; genus Sarcina. The sequence goes on from JBOGCG010000057.1 coordinate 40,194, forward strand.
TTTTTGAAGCACCAAGTAATGATTGTGCTGCTAAACTATAAGCTTTAGTTGCAGGAATTCCAAATTTTATAGCTGCTTCTCCCATTGCTTCTATAATCATATAAGCATAAGCTGGTGAAGAACCACAAAGTGCTATAAATCCATGAAAGTTTTTTTCTTCAATTTCTTCTACTTTTCCAAAGCTATTAAAAATAGATTTTATTAATTCAATTTCAATTTCAGTTACATGTTCATTAGCACAAATAGCTGTCATTGCCTCTCCAACTAAAGCCGGTGTATTAGGCATAGCTCTTACTGCCTTTAAATTTTCTATACTAAACCATCTTTCTATATCCATAAGTGTAATTCCAGCAGCTATAGCTAGAATAATTACATCTAGCTTTATAAATTCTCTTATTTCCTTTATTACCTTTTCATAAAGATTAGGTTTTACAGCTAAAATAATTACATCACTTTTTCTAGCAACGTCTATATTGCTGCCTATATTAATTTTAAATTTTTCTTCAATCTTTTTTCCACTTTTAGCACTTCTAGTTGAACATATAATATTTTCTGCTGAAAATTTTTTTGAAGAAATCATTCCTGAAAGCATTGCGCTTCCCATATTTCCGCAACCTATAAATCCAATATTTTTTTCCAAAATAATCACTCCTAAAATAATGGGAGATATATCAAAATATATTTGCTTTTATAGCCTTTAAATAAATGATACATCTCTTTTATATTTATTTTTTTTAATTTTATAACATGATTTATTCTATATCAGATAAATCAAGATTACCAAATCTACTATATTGACCAAGCCAAGCAAGTTTAACAGTTCCAACCGGGCCGTTTCTTTGTTTAGCTATGATACATTCTCCAATATTTTTATCTTCTGTTTCTTTATTATAATATTCATCTCTATATAAAAACATAACAAGGTCAGCATCCTGCTCTATAGAACCAGATTCTCTTAAGTCAGAAAGCATTGGTCTATGGTCAGCTCTTTGCTCAGGAGCACGAGATAACTGTGATAATGCTATTACAGGACATTTCATTTCCTTAGCTATTGCTTTAATATTTCTAGATATTTCTGAAACTTCTTGTTGTCTACTTTCTTCCCCACTACCACTCATAAGTTGAAGGTAGTCAATAAGGATTAAATCTATTCCATATTCTATTTTTAACTTTCTACATTTAGATCTCATTTCCATAATAGAAACACCAGCTGTATCATCAATATAAATTTTAGCTGATGATAAAGGACCAGCTGCTCTAGCTATGTTTTCCCAGTCTTTATCTTCTAATTGACCTGTTCTTAAAGATAGCATATCTACACTTGCCTGTGAACATAAAAGTTTATAGGCTAATTGTTCCTTAGACATCTCTAGAGAAAATATAACTACACTTTTACCTTCTTTTAAAGCTGCATGTTCTGCTATATTTAAAGCAAAGGTAGTTTTCCCCATAGAAGGTCTTGCTGCAATAAGCACCATATCTCCAGATTGAAACCCTGAAGTTTTTTCGTCTAAATCTTTAAATCCAGAACCAACTCCTGTAATTTCACCCTTATTATTATATAATTTTTCAATGTCTGCAAGTCCTCTTTCTAAGACTTCGCCTATATGTTCAAATTCTCCAGAATTTTTTGTTTCTGATATATCGAAAATTTTCTTTTCCGCACCATCTATTACTCCGGGAACATTTTCTTGATTGTTATAACAATTTTCAATAATTTCTGTTGATGATTTTATTAATTTTCTTAAAGTTGATTTATCAGCTACTATTTTTATATATTCTTTTACATTAGCTGTAGTTAAAACCCCTTCAACTATTTCATTTATGTAACTCATTCCGCCAGACTTCTCAAGTCTATCACTAGCTTTTAAATATTCAGTTAATGTTACCTGATCAACCGCCTGATCTTTTTGAAACATTTCTACTACACTTTTAAAAATTGTTTTGTGTGAATCTCTATAAAAATCCTCATAGGATAAAGCTTCAGCAGCTCTTGCAATGGCTGTTCTATCTATAATCATTGCTCCTAAAATTGCTTGTTCTGCTTCAATACTCTGAGGTAAGCTTTTCATTACAGGTGCATCCAAAATTTTCGCCTCCTAATCTCACCATTAAATACAAACTAATTAAAAAATTACTGATTTAACTCAAATCTTTAATTACCTACATTAAATTTATTCTATTATATATTATATCATTATTATGCAAACTTAAAACTAAAGAAACTAGATAATAATTTGAAAATATTATTTTAACAGAAAAAAATAGAGATAGCTTTTAAGGGCTATCCCTATTTCTATTTAATTAAAAGCAATTTCTAATAATTCATTTATATTACTTATAGCTCTAACTTCTATATCCTTAAGTCCTCTTGGTATTTCACTTTCATTGTCCTTTGGTACAGTAACAATTTTTATACCTTTTCTCTTAGCACCATAAATCTTTTCGAAAATTCCACCAACAGGTTTTATATGTCCTCTTAATGAAATTTCTCCAGTTACAGCTAAGTCCTGTCTTATAGGTCTTTCTGTTAAAGCACTTATAATACAAAGTGTTATTGCGGCCCCAGCTGAAGGTCCATCAATTTTTCCTCCACCAACTACGTTAACATGAATATCATAATCTTTTATATCTTTATCAGTTACTTTTCTTATTACTGAAGCAGCGTTAAATACTGAATCTTTAGCCATTGAACCAGCAGTATCATTAAATCTTATATGTCCTGCTCCTTCTTTTTTAGCTTTAAAGACAACAGCTTCAATTTCTAAAGTTGAACCTAAGAATCCTGCAACTCCAAGGCCAGAAACTTTACCAATTTCTTTACCCTCTAAATCTTCCGCTCTTTCATAAGGAATAAATCTTCCAACACTTAAAACTTCTTCTAAATCTTTAAGCATTATTTTAACTCTCTTTGGAGAATTTGATTTACTTCTTAAAAGTGCTTGTCCGTAGGCATCAGCTAATAGATTTACAGCTTTTCTACCTTCAATTGTGTATCTAGCTATAAGGCTATCTACACCCTTCTCTATTGTGGCACCTAATTTTCTAGCAGCATTTGCAACTATTTTTTCTATATCAACTGCATTTAAAGGTTCGAAATAAACCTCTGTACATCTTGATCTTAAAGCAGGATTTATTTCTCCTGGACTTCTAGTTGTTGCACCTATTAATACAAAGTCTGCTGGTGCTCCTTTGTCAAATAAATACTTAATGTATTTAGGAACATTTTTATCATCTGGGTCATAGTAAGATGATGAGAATTCAACTCTTTTATCTTCTAAAACCTTTAATAATTTATTTTGTAAGAATGAATCAAGTTCACCTATTTCATCAATAAATAATATTCCACCATGTGCTTCTGTTACAAGACCAGTTTTAGGTTCTGGTACTCCTACTTCTGCTAAATCTCTTTTACTACCTTGATAAATTGGATCATGAACTGAACCAAGTAATGGGTTTGAGATTTCTCTTGGGTCCCATCTTAAAGTAGTTCCATCAACTTCAACAAAGTTTGATGTTTCATTAAAAGCTGATTGTTTTATTCTTTTAGCTTCTTCTAAGGCTATTCTAGCAGCTGTTGTTTTACCAACACCTGGTGGCCCATAAAGAATTATATGCTGTGGATATGGTGAAACTAATTTTGAAATTAATGACTTTATCGCTCTTTCTTGACCTATAATTTCTTTGAAATTATCTGGTCTTAATAAAGACATTATGTTTTTATTAGGTATTTTACTATCTAAAGCCTCTAAATCTTCAAGTTTCTTTAAAGTTCCTGCATTTTCAGGTCCTTTTTTCTTCTTGATTATTTCAAGTCTCATTTCATCCATATATTTTTCTTGCTTTTCTTCAAGAGCTCTATTAACTTCACCGCTAATTTTCTTCTTTAAGTATCTTTTAGCAAGTTCTCCAGATATAAACCCACAAGTTTCCTCTAATACTTCATCTACTTCTGATTCTACTGGAACTGTATTTCTTCCTTTTCCTTCTGAAACTATTACATTTAATGCATATAATCTTTCATAAGGATTTTCTGAGTCTACATATTTTTGAAGCTTAAATCTAATCGTTCTAGCTCTAATTGCACCTTCGTCTAACATTTTTCCTGCTACATCAAAAAGTACATCTACTTGTTCATTTAAACTAAGTCCGTCTTCCATTAAATATTGTATAGCTTTATTTTTATCTATAGTCTTCAAAATTTAAATCCCCCTCTACGCTACAGGAACAACCATTACTTTCATTTTTGTTGATACTTCAGGGTATAATTTAACGTCTATTATATATGTTCCTGCTACTTTTATTGTATCCATTGTTATTTTCTTTTTATCTATTTTTACGTTAAATTGTTTGTTTATAAGTTCAGCTACATCTTTGCTTGTTATAGCACCAAATAATTTACCGTTATCTCCAGCTTTACCTTCAACTTTTACAACTTTATCTTTTAATTCAGCTGCTAATTTTTGTGCTGCTTCTATTTCAGCTAATTTTTGTCTTCTTTCATTTTCTTTTTTTACATTTAAAATGTGAAGATTATTCTCTGTTGCAACATCCGCTAATTTTTTAGGGAATAAAAAGTTTCTTGCATATCCATCTGATGCATTAACAACCTCTCCTGTTTTACCTAATCCTTTAACATCTTTTAATAAAATAACTTTCATTGTTATTCACCTTCCTTTAAATATTCTTTTAAAGTTTCTTCTAACTTTTCAATTGCCTCATCCATAGAAATACCTACAAACTTAGTTCCTGCCATAGTTCTATGACCACCACCACCTAAAGCTTCCATTATTACTTGAACATTTATTTCTCCAAGTGATCTTGAACTTAGGTAAACCTCATTACCTACTTTAACAAATACAAAGGAACATATTATTCCTGTAATATTTAAAAGTTCATCAGCACCTTGAGCAGCCAATGCGGTATCTTGTATTATTTCTGGACATTTAGCAATTGCTATTCCATCTTTTATTTTAGCAGATTTTATGACTTCTGCCTTTATTAAGTAACTACTTATATCATTATCAAATATTTTTTTGACTTCTACAGTATCGGCTCCTAATTTTCTTAAAAAAGCTGCTGCTTCGAAAGTTCTTACACCAGTTTTAAAAGTGAAGTTTTTTGTATCTAAACAAATACCTGCAAGTAAAGCTTCAGCCTCTATTCTCTTTAAAACAGGCTTTTCAACCATGTATTGTATCATTTCTGTAATAAGCTCTGAAGTTGAAGATGCATAAACTTCAATATAATTTAATAGGGCACCTTTTATATAATCTGTAGATATTCTATGATGGTCTATTATTACTACTCTATCACAATTACTTAAAAATTCAAAATTTGATATATATCCTTCATTATGAACATCTACAATTATTATAAGCGATTTATTGCTTATATATCTCTTAGCGTCCTTAAAATTTATTATAATATCATTATAATCTTGGAATTCTTTTAAGTCTTCAATAAAATTATCCACAGTTTTAGTATTATCATCAAGAACAATTTTACAAGGCTTACCTAGATATTTAATAGTTGCAGCAAGACCTAAGGCTGCTCCAAAACAATCCATATCAGTTTTTTTATGACCTAAGATAAATATATTTTCACTTTCATATATTAAATCTTTTAAGGCATGTGCTATAACCCTTGCTTTAACTCTTGTTCTTTTTTCTTTTTCTCTTGTATTACCACCAAAGATTTTAAAATCTTTATTAGCTTTTACTACTACTTGATCTCCACCTCTACCTAAAGCAAGTTCAATGGCTTTAGAGGCATTTATTTGATTTTCCTGTGGTGTAGCTCCATCTCTTCCAATTCCAATACTTAATGTCACAGCTACTTTGTTTGAAAATTCTATTTCTTTAAATTTATCTAAAATATCAAATTTTCTACTTATTTCTTTTTCAATAACAAAATCCAGTACTGATAGAATGTATTTGTCATCATCATACTTTTCTATCATTGCTCCTAAGGACTCTGCATATTTGTTAATACTTCTTTCTATTTCAGCTAAAAATATAGGTCTGTTTTCTTGCTCAATTGGAGCTATGGCTTCTTCTATATTATCCACTTGTATTAAAACTATGCTTTGCTTTGCCCCTGTATGAATTTGTGCTATTTCATTAAAGCTAATAAGTATATAAGTTTCTTCTTTCTGCTCATAGACTTTTTTCCCATAAACTTCATAGAAAGATTTTTTTGTTTTTATTTTTTCAGCTACATTTCTTTGCCCTTTTATTAATCTTTCTAAATTAAGGTCTTTTAATACAGTTAAAATATTTTTTCTAGATGAGCCTTTAGGTCCTCCAAATTCTTCATTGAATTTTTCATTTGCCCATTTTATTTCACCAGCTTTATTAATTACGCAGGCTGGATAAATAAAATTACCTACATTATCTTTAATCGCTACTTCTATAGCCTTAGAAATATCTTCTACCCTTGAAGTAAGAATTGTAACTTCATTTAATTTACTTAATATATTCAACGTTAAATAAATTATATAAAGCACAACTAAAATAAATGCAAAAGATCTAAGTCTACAAGAAATTAATACTACCATAAGAATTAGTATAATAACTGTCATTGAAATTAATTGGGAGCTTTTTTTAATTTTAAAAAACATAAATTTCTCCTCTAAAATTCACTTTAATAACATTTATTTCATTAAATTATTCCCTTTATTATTCTTCTTAAACTATTTTTATTTACGTTTCTTGTATCCATTAACAAATCTATGATTCCCAATATACCTAAAAATAAAAATGCTATTTTCCCTAATAAAATCACTAGAATGATAATCATTACCGGTAATCCTTTGCTTTTTACAGCTACACTTCTAGTTATCAAGTGACAAATAAAACTCAATCCTTGAATAAAATATGTGACTACAAATAGCGTCAAGGCACCTTGAACAATTTCACTTCCTACTGTAAATCCATTTTGAGATAAAATAGTTCCAAAAATCGCAACAACTACGTAAATTAAAGCTATTTTAGGATCTATATACCACTTGTCAAAACTAGACATAGAGTCAACCTTAAAATTAATTCTATTCAATGTTTTGTTAGCTAATGCCATTGTTATAAGTGACATTATCAAAGTAATTATAACTAGAGATGCTAGTAATAATATAATTATTTTATTACTTTCTAAAAGATTTATCATTCCTTTAAAATAATTTTCTGCCGCTAAATTTCCTGCAGCTGCTGCTTTATTAATAGCTTCATCTATCATAGGTTTATATAAATCTATAAAAGAACTTTGAATAAACCCTTTAAAAGTTGTGCCCAATACAACATAAATATCTAGTACTGTGGTCACCACAATAGCTATTATATTGCTTATTATCAAGTATGAAAATATAGTATTTCCGCTTTTTTTCTTTTTAACAGCATAACCATAAGCAAAACTAACAATAATTACAGGAATTACTATAGTTAAAAGACCGGTAACTCCTGTAAATAAAAAGGTTAAAATAATTGTTGCTAAACTGCCTAAAGTCCATGTTTTAAAATCATACTTTACATAAATTAGTGCTAATGGAATTAAGGCTACTATTGTAGTCAATATAAAAAGCCCTAGAAAATTTCCAACTAACACCATTAAAATTGTTAAAGCTGTTAAAATCGCTGAATCAGTTAAAGATTTTGCAGTGATGTTGCTACTCATTTTTCCTCCTATGTTTATTTTATTTTTTCTTTTGTTAAAGATTAATATCTATTTTTGAAATGTCTTAATAATTTACTAAGACTTCCACCCTCTTTTTCTAGAACATCATCTTCTATTATTGCCATTTTTAAACTCTTTTTAACACTTTCATCAACTTCCATTGCACTATAACCAAGTTTCTCAGCTAATACATAAAGCACTATTATCACAGAGCCTATACAATCAACAATAGCGTCTTTAGTTGCAAAAGCACCCTTTGTTAATATACTAAAAAGTTCGCCTATTATACATATTAGTTGAGCCTTTAGCTCCTCAATGGCTTTTATATTTCCCATAATGTTAAAATCATCTTTTCTCATAAATTACCCCCCTCATGTACCCACTTATATATAATTTTAGTTTTTTTCATATATTTATGCAACTAAAACGTCTTTAAAATATAAAAAAACCCCTAACAGTAGTTAGGGGCTTAAAAGCATTTTACTCAGTTGTAAATGGTAATAATGCTATGTTTCTTGATCTCTTTATTGATTCAGTTAACTCTCTTTGGTGCTTAGCACAAGTTCCTGAAATTCTTCTAGGTAATATTTTACCTCTTTCAGTGATGTACTTCTTTAATTTAGGTACATCTTTATAATCTATGTTAGTAGATTTTTCTACACAGAAAGAACAAACTTTTCTTCTTGCTCTTCTTGGTTTTCCTCTTCTCATTTCTCTGCTCATTGTCTTAACCTCCTTACTTATTTGAATTAGAATGGAATGTCTCCATCATCGATTGGCATCATATCGTCGTTTGAATTACTAAATGAACTATCTGAATTATCGAATGAAGACCCACCAGTATTGTTATCCATACCGAATGAATTTCCACCTCTTGAAGCATTATTATCTACACCTGAAATAAATTCAAAAGTTTCTACTACAACTTCTGTAGTATATCTTTTAGTTCCATCTTTAGCTTCGTAGCTTCCAGTTCTGATATTTCCATTGATAGCTATTTGTCTACCTTTAGTTAGGTATTGTGCTATTGTCTCGCCAGTCTTACCAAAAGCTATGCAATTAATGAAATCAGCTTCATCCCTTTTCATTTGTCTGTTTACAGCAACTGTAAATCTAGTAACAGCAGTACCGCTACCAGCAGCAAATCTTAAATCAGGATCTTTCGTAAGTCTTCCAATAAGTATAACCTTATTCATACAATATCACCTCTTAGTTTTCTTCTCTAACGATTATGTGTCTTAAGATACCATCAGTTATTCTGAATACTCTATCTAATTCTTTTGGTAATTCAGTGTTAGCAGTGAAGTTTATTAAAGTGTAATAACCTTCGTTAACTTTCTTTATTTCATAAGCAAGTTTTCTCTTACCCCAAAAATCAACGTTGTCAACAGTTCCGTTACCAGCTTCTATAACACCTTTAAACTTTTCGATTAAAGCTTTAACAGCTTCCTCGTCAAGTGATGGGTGTGCTATAAATATATTTTCGTACTTTCTCATTATCTACACCTCCTCCCTTTGGACTCTGGCCGTGTTTTACACAGCAGGGATTTACAATACAATATTCTATCACTTTTGTTTTCATATTTCAAGAGTAATTTATTAAGTAAATCATTTTTAATTTCAGTATTTTTTTCAAATTACTGGTTTTCTATCTATATTTTTATTTATTTTTCAGAAACTTTAACTACCTTTTTAGCATTTTTCTGGAATTTGCTTCTTGGTAACATTACTATTCTTCCACAACCTGTACATTTAATTTTTATATCTGCACCAACTCTTATCACTTCCCATTGGTCAGTTCCACAAGGATGTGTTTTTTTCATTTGAACTATATCACCTAAATCGAATTTCTCTAACATTTTTCCTCCTATACATTTTGCATTTCATTTACTATTTTTACTTTATTATAAGGTATTTCTATTCCTTCTTTATCTAATTCTTCTTTAATTTTTTTTCTTAATTCTGCTTCAGTTACCCACTGAGTCATTGGCTTAACATCTCCAACTATTTTTATAGTCATTCCAGAGGCTCCAAATGCTGTTACACCAATTACTTTAGGTCCATCCACTACATTATCATTTTCTGCTGAAAAACGCTCACAAACTCTTCTAATGACCGAAATAGAATTATCTATACTTTCTTCATAGGCAATTTCTACTTCTACTTTAATTTGAACATTTCCTTTTGTATGATTTGTTACTACATTTACAAAACCATTAGGAATTATATGATGATCTCCTGAAAATGCTCTTAACGTTGTAGATCTTATTCCAACACTTTCTACAATTCCAGTATATTTATCTATAGTTATATAATCTCCTACACCATATTGATCTTCAAAAAGAATAAAAATCCCATTAATTAAATCTTTGACAAAACTTTGAGCTCCAAAACCTATAGCTACCCCACCAACAGAAGAAATTACTGCTAATGAAGTTGTATTTTCAACAAATACACAAATTATCGAAATAACCCCTAAAGCATAAACTGCATATTTTAAAATACTTTTTAATAAAGAACCTAAAGTATTAGCTTTTTTTTCATCTATAGAAAATTTATAATTGCTTTCTATCTGTTTTTTTACAATTTTATCTATTAATTTATTTCCAAACTTTATAATTAATAAAATAGCAATAAAGATAATTACAACTAAAATTATTTTATAAATAATTTCATTAAATTGGTTTAAATTAAAGTCAATACCAAAAATTTTCACAATATTCTCCGCTTTATCAACAGTCAATATTTTATTTAACACTAAAATCCCCCCTTATTTATTTTATCTTTTCAAGTAATCTAAAAATTTTTCATATAAAAAATATATCAATTAATTATTAGCTTAAAATTTTAATATGAATCCTTCTTCATTTTTATGATAAACATTTTTAAATTTTATCTTATCCTCTTTTATTAAAATTTCAACTTTTTCAAATTCACTTTCTGAAAATCTTAAACTTATCCCACAACTTTTAGTTATATAGGTTGGTGTTGGCATAACCATAGCTTTTATAGTATTTTGCTCCATTATTTTTTCACCCGCCATAGCCTCATGAGTATTATTAAAAACCATTATAAAAAATTTCATAACTTCTCCTTTTTTCCTTTTATTTTAATATATATTTTTTAATGTTATCATTGAAATAAAAAGATAAATTTAATTTTCATCTTATTTCTTTGTAGCCAAATTTTATTAATCACTTTATATTTTACTTCTTAGATTTAAATTTGCAAATTTTTAGGTTACAGTTAAAATAAGATATTTAAAATTAAACTTTTCTTAATTTTATTCACATTATTCCCCAAATAAATTTTATTAGTTACGAGGTATTTTTTATGAAAACTATTTATTTAGATAATGCAGCAACTTCCTTTCCAAAACCAATAGAGGTTGTTAATTCCATTAGTGATTACATGATAAATTGTGGAGGAAATCCATCAAGAGGTTCTTCTTCTTTATCTTTAGCTGGTAATAGAGCTATTTTTACTGGTAGAGAAACTATTGCTGAATTTTTCAATTTTGAAAAGATAGAGAATGTAATTTTCACTCAAAATATAACTATGTCTTTAAATATAATTCTTCGAGCTTTAATTAAAGATAATTGGCATGTTATAACTTCTACTATGGATCATAACTCAGTTCTTAGACCATTAAACCAACTAAAAAAAGAAAGAAATATTTCTTTAGATATTATTGAAGCTTCAAAGGATGGTTTTATAGACCCATTAAAAATAAAAGAAAAAATCAATGAAAATACTAAAGCCATTGTTTTGTCTCATGGCTCTAATCTTTGTGGCTCAATTCAGCCCCTAAAAGAAATAGGTGCTATTTGTAAAGAGAAAAACATATTCTTTATTGTAGATAGTGCACAAACTGCAGGTATTATACCTATAAATATTAAAGAATTAAATATAAATGCTTTAGCTTTTACTGGACATAAATCTTTATTTGGTCCACAGGGTATTGGTGGCTTCATCCTTGATGATAAAATTAATGAAGAAATGTCTATTCTATTTTCTGGAGGCACTGGAAGTTCATCCTATTCTTTAGATCAACCATTAATTTTACCTGATAAATTTGAATCTGGAACTCCAAATACTCCTGGAATTATAGGCTTAACTAAAGGAATAGAATTTATAAAAAAAGAAGGATTAAATACTATTAAAGAAAAGGAAGAGACTCTTTGTAAATATGCTTTAGAAAAGTTATTAAATATGGATTCAGTGACTATATATGGTTCTAAAGATTACAGAAATAGAACTTCTACTATTCCTTTCAATTTAAAAAATATAGATTCTTCAGAACTTGGTTTTGCATTAGATAGCGATTTTAACATAATTACTAGAACCGGTCTTCACTGCGCACCACTTGCTCATAAAACCTTAGGTTCATTCCCTAATGGTTCTGTAAGAATTAGTTTAGGTTATTTTAATGAAACTAAAGATATTGATTTTTTAATAGATGCACTTAATAAATTTTAAGGAGGCATTGAATGGACTTAATCTTAAAAAAAGTTGAAAGATTAAGTATATTTTTCATTATTTATTTATTTTTCTTTATACTATTTTTTTCTACTTTAAAATATACTTTACCTTTTTTATTAGCATTAATTTTTGCATATATTTTAAAGTATCCAACTAAATTTTTAATAAAAAAATTTAATTTCAAAACTTGGTGGGCATCTTTATTTACTACAATTATATTTTTTTTAATAATATTCTCAATCACTACTTCACTTATAGTGGTTCTAGTTTCTGAAATGATTAATTTAACAAAATATCTTCAGGAGTTATTAAATTTTAACCCTGAAGATATTTTAAATATTTTTAATTCTATAAATGATAATTTTTTAATAGATATAGACCCTCAAATCATAGACATTATAAAAACTAATCTTATTTCCTCTATAAAAACTTTTGTTACAATGGCATTAAATTCAACATCATCACTTCTTGAATTACTAGTTAAATTTTTAGGATATGTTCCCTCTGTTGCTATTGCTATTGTTTGTACTTTAATCTCTACTTACTTTTTCACAAAGAAACTTTTAACTATAAATACTAACAATTATTTAAAAAAGACCTTTCCTAATAAAAAAGACAAAATAATAAATATTTTTTTAGAAAGCAGAAAAAATTTAATAAACTATCTTTTTGCCTATCTATTTATAATATTTATTTCTACAGCTTTGACTTTTATAGGTTTTTCAATATTAAAAATAGATTATTCTTTATTTTTAAGTATTTTAGCTGGATTTTTAGATTTCTTACCTATATTAGGGATAGCTATTGTTTATTTTCCTATAGCCATTTTTTATTTTATTAAGGGAAATTATTTATTAGGTTTTTTAGTTTTAGCTCTTTATGGATTGATTTCTTTTTTAAGACAAATAATTGAACCTAAAATTCTTTCTAGCTCTCTTGGAATTCATCCAGTGGCTTCTTTAGCTGCAATGTTTATTGGTCTTCAGCTTAATGGCTTTATGGGAATAATTTTCTGCTTATTTTTAGTAGTTGCCTATAATACATTAAAAAAAGTAAATTTATTATAGTATAAATTGCTCTTTATTGGATAATAATTCAAATAAGGAGTGATTTCATGGAAACTAAGCTTTATATAGATGCACTAGATAAAAATTCATCTTTTATTATTAAGGATTATCTTTTTGAAAACTTAAAACCTCAAATGTTAAAGAAAAAAAACTTAGTTTTTTTATGTATCGGAACGGATAGATCTACTGGTGATTCTTTAGGTCCAATTATAGGGGATAAATTATCAAAATTAACTAGAAAAAATATTTATGTTTTTGGTACTTTAGAAAATCCAGTTCATGCAGAAAATTTAATTGATACTATAGAATTTATTGAAAGATCAATTAAAAATCCTTACATTATAGCTATTGATGCTTGTCTTGGTTCTATAAATAATGTAGGTAAAGTATTAATTCAAAAAACAGCTTTAAGCCCAGGGATGGCTTTTAATAAAGAATTACCCAAGGTGGGCAATTTAAGTATTCTTGGAATCGTTAATATTTCTAGCACTTTAGATTTTATGGTTTTACAGAATACTCGTCTTTATACTGTAATGAAATTAGCTAATTCTATTTATTACGGAATCCATTTATTTGTTATTCAATCTTTAGGTTATAAAAAAGAGCAAATTCTTGATTTTAAATTAGAAAATATAATGGACTAAAAAAATAGGACTATATCAAATATTGAAATATTTGATATAGTCCTAAAACATTATTTATTTATAGCTTGAGCTAATGCTTTACTTTCTTCTTCTGATAATTCATATCTTGAAATACCCTTATCTATAGGTTTAGCATAAGTAGTACTTTCCATTCTTCCATAAATGCCAGTAATCATAACACCATCATTATTTCCATCTAATAATGCCACTGAAAAACTTAGGTCACTTCCTACATCTTCAAAAGCTTTATATCTGATAACTCCAACTTTTTGAACACAATTTTTCATAGTGCCCTCTAAAGCTTCAAATCTATCAACAACAGTTGATGCACTTGCTTCTGCTTTATTTATTTTTTCTAATGATGACTCAATAATTTCTTCTAAATTCTTATTATTTTCGCCTCTCATCATTTTTTTATATTTCTTTTTAGTTTTACTTAGGCCACCAAATAAAATTAATATTAATATAAATTCTAAAACAGCAAATGCAGCTATTCCTAAAACTATATATATTAAATTAGGTTCCACCATTGATATAATATTATTCAAACTTTGCTCATCCTTTCTAAAATTGTTTCACGTGAAACATTAAACATTAATAATATCTAAGATTCTTTGTAAATCCTCTTCAGAATAATATTCAATTTCTATTTTTCCTTTATTTTTGTTAGCATTTATACTAACTTTAGTTCCAAAGTAATCTTGTAATCTATCCTTTATATCTTTATAATAAGGATTATTTGCTTTATCTTCTTTTTTATCCTCTTTTTTATCAGCATCTTTGCTTAATAAAAATTTAATGATTTTTTCTGCTTCTCTAACAGATAAATTATCATCTATTATTTTTTGGGCCATTTTATATTGTTCTTCATTATTTAAAGCAAGTAAGGCTCTACCATGTCCTTCTGATATAACACCTTGTATTATATACTCTTGAACTCTTGAATCTAAGTTTAAAAGTCTCATAGTATTAGCTATAGCAACCCTTGATTTTCCTATTTTTAAAGCTAATTTATCTTGTGTAAATTTAAACTCTTTTATTAACTTTTTAAAAGCTAAAGCTTCTTCTATTGCATTTAAATCTTCTCTTTGAATATTTTCTATTAATGATACCTGTAATAAATCTTCTCTTGTCATTTCTTTCACAATAACAGGAACTTCTTTAAGTTCAGCAATTCTTGCTGCTCTCCATCTTCTTTCTCCTGCTATTATTTTATATGTATCCTCAGTAATTTTTTCAACTATCAAAGGTTGAATTATTCCATGTTCCTTTACTGATTGACTCAATTCAACAAGCTTATTATTATCAAAAAATCTTCTTGGTTGCTCATCATTTGCCTTTACTTTAAATATATCAACCATCATTATACCATCATTAGTTGACATAGTAGTTACAATTGGACTTTCTATTATTGATTCCTCTGGTATTAATGCACTTAATCCTTTTCCTAATCCAAACTTTTTACCCATTATAAATTCACTCCCTGTCTTTTAAGGAACTCCCTAGTTACTGATTCATAGGCTTCTGCCCCTTTACATTTATCATCATATAGTACTATAGGAAGACCAAAACTTGGTGCTTCAGCAAGTCTTATATTTCTCGGGATAGTTGATTCATATAATTTATCGTTAAAGTAATTTTTAACTTCTTTATAAACTTCTGTGCTTAAATTTGTTCTACTATCATACATAGTCATAATAGCACCTTCAATTTCTAAAGAAGTATTAAGGGATTTTTTCACTAAGTTAACTGTATTCACAAGTTGACTTAATCCTTCTAAAGCATAATACTCAGCTTGAATAGGTATTAAAACTGAATTAGAACTTACTAATGCATTTAAGCTTAACATACCTAAAGATGGAGGACAATCTATAAAGATAAAGTCATACTCACCTTCTATTTTCTTAATTTTTTCAGCTAGAACGAATTCTCTTTTCTCCCTATCCATTAATTCAACTTCAGCTCCTGCTAAATGTGAATTAGCTGGTGCTACATGAAGCTTATCCACTAATTGGCTTTTTATAATAACATCTTTAAGTTCTAAACCTTCACTTAAAACATTATAGATTGACTTATCAATTTTTCTTTTATCTATGCCTAGTCCACTTGTGGTATTTCCCTGTGGATCCATATCTATAGCTAATACTCTATATCCTAAAGTAGCTAAATAAGAACATACATTTATATTAGTAGTGGTTTTTCCCACTCCACCTTTTTGATTAAAAACGCATATTGTCTTCATGATACTCTCAAAATGATCTTCATTTTGAGACCTTCACCTCCCTTCTCTCATAAATATTATATAGTTTTACATAACATATTTAAAGTATATTATTAATTTAATGTAATAATTTTTTCAAAAAATTTAAGTTATTTTGAAGAATAAAAAATGTTTCACGTGAAACATTATGTTTTATCAGTTTATTCTCAAAATTCCTAATTTTTCTTTAATTGACTATTAATATTTTTACTGATAGAATAATCTCTAAAATGGACTGCTTTAAACTATTTTAATGTTTTGATGCAGCCCTATTTATTTGCAATTTTAATTTTCAATTAACCTAAAAATTATTTATACAAAAGAAAAAACTTAATAAGGAGGAGAAACATATGGAAAAAAAACTTGGTTTATTTGGACTAATAGCTATGGTTGTTGGTTCTATGGTAGGAAGCGGAATATTCCAATTACCTGCTGAAATGGCAAATTCCTGTGGACCATTATCTGCAATTATAGCTTGGATTATTACTGGTATCGGAATGTTTTTTATAGGTAAAGTTTTTCAAATCTTATCAAATAAAAGACCAGATCTTTATGATGGTATTTACACCTATTCAAGAGAAGGATTCGGTTCTTATGTAGGATTTTTATCGGCCTGGGGATATTGGTTTAGTCACCTTTTGGGAAATGTTTCATATATTGTTTTATTCATTTATGCATTACATAACTTTTTCCCTCAAATCGGTAGCTTAAATAGTTTGCCATCATTAATCATTTCAATAATCATGATTTGGGGAATCATTTTTATAATTGCTAAAAGTATGAAAATAGCAAATGGATTAAATGAAATAACTACAATAGCTAAAATAATTCCTGTTATTTTATCTATCATTTTATTATTTGTTTGTTTTAAATTTAGTACTTTTTCTCATGATCTTTTTGCTACTCATTTACTTAATAATAACGGACAAGCTTTAGGTTCTATAGGTCACCAAATTAATAACGGATTTTTAAATACAATTTGGGTATTTGTAGGTATCGAAAGTGCCGTAGTTATTTCTGAGAGAGCAAAGAATCCAAAAGATGTAGGTAAAGCAACTATTATTGGTTATTTATTTACTTTAGTTTGCTATGTTCTTATAGTTTTACTTAGCTTTGGTGCTTTAGGTCATAGTGCCTTAGTAAATTTACAAAATCCTGCATTAGGTGGGGTTCTTCAAAAAACTTACGGTACTTGGGCAGCAGTAATAATTGATATTGGAGTATTAATATCAGTTTTAGGTGCTTGGGTAGCTTGGAATATAATAAATGCTGAAGTTCCTATGACTGTTGCAAGAGATAGAGTATTCCCAAGAATTCTTGGAAAAAAATTAAAAAGTGGGGCTGCTATAAATGCTTTAATTTTAAATGCTATAATAATGCAAATAATCTTTATTTTTGCAATGTTTGCAAATAATGCCTTTACTTTAGTTACTAATATAGCAACCGCTATGGTTCTTTTACCTTATTTACTATCTGCTTTATTCCTAGTGAAATTAGCTAAAAAAGATGGTGAGAAAAGAAATTTACTTTATGGTATTTTAGCTGCTGTCTTCGCTATTTTTTCAATTTCAACAGCTGGAATAACAGGTATTGCTCAAATTTTAATTCTTTATTCTTTAGGCTTAATCTTCTTGATTATTAGGGCAGTGGAAAATAAAGAAAAAATGTTTAATAAAAAATGGGAATTAGTTCTTTGTTCCATAATCACAATACTAGGACTATTATCCATAGTTTATTTCTTTATAATAAAGTAAAAAAAAATAGTTACTACTGATTTTTATCTTTTCAGCTAGTAACTATTTTTTTATTTAAAGAAGTAGTTTTTTCTATTTCTTTTTAGGTATTTTTACTGTTATTTGTACATATTCTCCACAATCTTTTGACGTATATTTTGCTGGAATCTTAAATTTATCAAAAATTTGCTTTATAGAATTTACATAAATTTTTGTAGGGAAAGAGCCTAATATTTTCTTTTTATTATCTTTTTCTAAATCTTCTCCAGCTATTTTAAGTAGCATTTTATTCACTAACTCTTCTGTATTTTTTACATTTAAATTGTGCTCAATAACTTGGTTTACTATTTCTATTTGCATTTCTTCAGTAGGTAGGGCAAGTAATGCTCTACTATGTCTCTCTGTTAAATTACCCTCTAAAGATTTTTTTCTTATCTCTATAGGTAATTTCAAAAGTCTTAATTTATTAGCTATTGTTGATTGTTTTTTTCCCATCTTCTCAGCTAATTGTTCTTGAGTAAATTTATGATCATTTATTAAGTTAAAATAAGCTTCTGCTTCCTCAATAAAATTTAAATCTTCCCTTTGTAGATTTTCTAATAATGCAATTTCAGCTGATTCAGTATCAGTAATATCTACAATAGAACAAGGTATTTTCTCTATCCCTGCAATTCTAGAAGCTCTCCATCTTCTTTCTCCTGCAACTAACTCAAAAACACTACCTATTCTTCTTATAGTTATTGGTTGTATTACTCCATATTGTTTAATTGACATAGCAAGCTCTTCTAAAGCTTCATTATCAAAATGTTTTCTAGGCTGATACGCATTAGGTATTATTTTGTCTAACTGAACATATACTACTTGATTATGCATCTCCCATAGCCCCCCTTAAAAATCCTTGAATTTTCCAATATATATATTATTATGTTAATAAATTTTCCTGTACTTTGTCAATAAATGACTTAGTTTCTTAACAGATTATTTTAATGGATTTCTTTTTATGTTACCCATATTTCTAGGATAAAGCTTTCCACAGCCTTTTATCATTTTTACAATTACTAAATTATGTTTTAAGTCAGTATCTTCTATTTTTACCTGTCTAACTTCTTCAATTTCTCCACCTAAAGTTTTTATAGCATTTTTTCCCCCAACTAATTCCTCTTCTATATTAGGTCCTTTTAAAGCAATAAAATATCCACCAACTTTTACATAAGGAATACAGAATTCTGATAACATAGACATGTTAGCTACTGCTCTAGATGTTGCTACATCAAAACTTTGTCTTAATTCCTTTTGTCTTGATCCCTCTTCTGCTCTTGCATGAATAGTAGTTACATTTTTTAAATTTAATTTATTAATTACAATATTTAAAAAGTTTATTCTTTTATTTAAGGCATCTAGTAAAGTAACTTCTACATCATCTCTCATTATTGCAATTGGAAGTCCTGGGAAACCTGCACCTGTTCCAACATCTATAACCGTTTTTGCTTCTTTAAATTGTTTTACTTCAAAAGCATTTATACAATCAATAAAATGTTTTTTTACTATCTCTTCATCCTCAGTAATGGCTGTAAGATTTATTTTTTCATTCCATTCCTTTAATAAATCCTTATAAAGCATAAATTTTTTATATTTATCTTCATTAAACTCCATTCCAACTCTTTCACTGGCATTTTTCATTAATTCATAATATTGCATTTTAGTCCTCCTGATTTATCTTCAAATTTATCCACAGTTTCAAAATTATTTTTTATTTTATTTATAATCCTTTATTCTGTGGATAAGTTGTTTTTTTATTTTAAAAACTATCCACAGATTTATATTTTTTTACCCAACCTCTTTTTCCACAATAGCTGTGGATAACTTTTTCTTTTTCACCTGTGCATAACTTTATATCTAAAACTATATATTTTTAAATTTTCTAATTTTTCCACAGTAATATAAAAAACATTTCTAAGCTGTGGAAAACATTAATAAAGGACTATATCTAAATTTTAAGTATATTACCTTACCGAGATAGCTATAATATATCTACCTTAAAAAATGATACAGCCCAATTTTTATTTATTATTTATTATTTTTTCTTTTATTATATTGTTCTAAGTAAATTAATAATACAGAAATATCTGCTGGTGACACCCCAGAGATTCTTGAAGCTTGCCCTATGTTCAATGGTCTTATTTTTGATAATTTTTGAACTGCTTCAACTCTAAGGCTATTTACATCTTCATATTTTAATTCTTCTGGAATTAATCTATTTTCTATCTTTTTAAATTTAGCAACTTGCTCTAATTGAGTTTCAATATATCCTTCATATCTTGCCATTATATTTAATTGCTCCCCGATATCCATAGGAAGTTCTGGTCTTTCTTTATCTAATGGCTTAAGTGAAAAATAATCAAGTTCTGGTCTTTTTATAAGTTCATAAAGTCTTATTGGCTTTTTAAGTTCTGTTGAACCAAGACTTACTAAAAATTCATTAACTTCATTTTTATTAGTTATTTGAAGTTCCTTTAATCTTTCAAGTTCTTCCTCTATATTAGCTTTTCTTTCTATGAACTTTTTATATCTTTCATCTGTTACAAGACCAACATTTCTACCGATTTCAGTAAGTCTTAAATCAGCATTATCCTGTCTTAATAATAATCTATATTCAGCTCTTGATGTCATCATTCTATAAGGCTCATTTGTACCTTTAGTAACTAAATCATCTATTAATACTCCTGCATATCCATCTGATCTTGTTAATATCATAGGCTCTTTTTCTTGAACCTTAAGTGCTGCATTTATTCCAGCAACTATCCCTTGTGCTGCTGCTTCTTCATAGCCTGAACTACCGTTAATTTGTCCTGCACTAAAGAATCCTTTTATTCCTTTAAACTCTAAGCTAGGTAATAATTGAGTTGGATCTATACAATCATACTCAATAGCATAACCTGTTCTCATTACTTCAACATTTTCAAGACCTTCAATAGTTCTAAGCATAGCTACTTGAACATCTTCTGGAAGTGATGATGACATTCCACCAACATACATCTCATCAGTATCATCACCTTCTGGTTCAATAAATACTTGATGTCTTTCCTTATCTGGGAATCTCATTACTTTATCTTCAATAGATGGACAATATCTTGGTCCAACTCCAAGTATAGATCCATTGTACATTGGTGCCCTATCTATATTATCAACAATTACCTTATGAGTATTTTCATTAGTATATGTTAACCAACATGAAACTTGTTCTCTATCTACATTTTCATTTAAAAATGAGAAAGGAACTATTCTTTCATCCCCTGGTTGTTCTATCATTTTTGAAAAATCAACAGTTCTTTTATTAATTCTAGCTGGTGTACCAGTCTTAAATCTTCTAAGAGATATTCCATTCTCTTCTAAAGATTCTGAAAGGCTCATAGCTGGAATTAATCCATTAGGTCCTGAAGTATATTTTACATCTCCAGTTATAACTGCACTTTTTAAGTAAGTACCTGAAGTTAAAACAACTGCCTTACAATTAAAATAAGCACCATTTCTAGTTAAAATTCCTTTAACTTCATTGTTTTCAACATCAATTTTAACAACCTCTGCTTGTTTAACTGTAAGATTTTCTTGACCTTCTAAAACTCTTTTCATTCTATCTTGGTAAGCTTTTTTATCAGCTTGTGCTCTTAATGAGTGAACTGCTGGTCCTTTTGATGTATTAAGCATTCTTGATTGAATAAATGTTTTATCTATATTTATTCCCATCTCTCCACCTAATGCATCTATTTCTCTTACTAAATGTCCTTTAGCTGTTCCCCCTATATTAGGGTTACATGGCATAAGTGCCATTGCATCTAAAGCTAATGTACAAAGTAATGTTTTACATCCAATTCTTGCTGCTGCTAAAGCTGCTTCTGTTCCAGCATGACCTGCTCCAACAACAACAACATCATAATTTCCTGCATTGTATTTCATAAGTATCTCTCCTACTTTCCACAACAGAATTCTGCGAATATTTTATTTACTACATCTTCTTCTACTTCAGCCCCAGTGATTTCTCCTAAAGCTTTTAAGGCAGAAGTTACATATATAGATACTAAATCCAAGAATTCATTTCTATCCATTCCATTTAAACTTTCATTTAAGTTTTCAATAGCTCTATATAAAGCTTGCTTATGTCTAGTATTAGTGATTATTAAACTTTCACTATCTATTTTTCCACTAAAGAATAAATTTTTAATTTCTTCTTTAAGTCTATCTATTCCTAAAGCTTCCTTTGCAGAAATCTCAATTTTATTAGATAAATCTTTAATTTCATCTAAATCAATCTTTCTTTCTAAGTCTACTTTATTTAATAAAACTAAATATTTTTTATCCTTAATATAATTAATAATCTCTCTATCTTCTTCATCAAGCTCTCTACTAGTATCTAACATAAATATAACTAAGTCAGCTTCATTAATTTTTTCTTTAGATCTTTCAACGCCTATTCTTTCTACTACATCTTCAGTTTCTCTGATTCCAGCAGTATCAATTATTCTAACAGGTATTCCATCTAAATTTATATACTCTTCTATAACATCCCTTGTTGTTCCTGCAATTTCAGTTACAATAGCTCTTTTTTCATTTAAAAGAATGTTCATTAATGAGGATTTACCTACATTTGGTTTTCCTACAATAACAAGATTTAATCCTTCTCTTATTATTTTACCCTCATCAGCACTTTCTATAAGTGCATCTACCTCTTTAACTAAACCATCTATTCCAGCTCTCACTCTTATAGGTATAGTTTCATCTGGTTCTTCATCATCTTCAGTAAAATCAACAGCATATTCGATTAACGCCAATACATTTAAAGCCTCTGCTCTAAGTTTTTCAATTTCCTTTGATAATCTACCTTCACTTTGTAGCATTGCAGACTTCATTGAAAGTTCAGTTTTAGCGCTTATTATATCCATTACTGCCTCAGCCTGACTTAAATCTATTCTTCCATTTAAAAATGCCCTCTTAGTAAATTCTCCTGGGTCAGCAAGTCTAGCTCCTGCTTTTACAACTGATTGTAAAACTTTATTAGTAGAAATAACTCCACCGTGGCAATTAATTTCTACAGTATCTTCTGCTGTAAAACTTTTAGGACCTTTCATAAAACTTACTATTACTTCATCTACAACCTCTTCATTTTCGTCTATTATGTGACCATATCTCATTGTATAAGGCTTCATGGTATCCATTTTCTGACCATTTACTGCCTTAAATACTTTATCTACAATATGTAATGCTTTATCACCTGAAACTCTAATTATAGCTATTCCACCTTCTCCTAAAGCTGTAGCAATAGCTGCAATAGTATCAAACTCTCTCATTCCTTAGAACCTCCTATCTATCATAAAAAATTATCTATATATCAAATTTTATTGTATCTATTATATCTCTTACATTTTAAAATATAAAAATAATAATAATTAAATCATTTAACATTCACTTTATTTTACCTAAGTAAATATAATAAGTCAAAGTCAAAGAAATAAAAAAAGAAGCCATTAAAGGCTTCTTTTTTTATTTCTTTAAAGTTATTAAAACACGTCTGAAAGGTTCTTCACCTTCACTAGTGGTTGCTATCTCTAAATCATTTTGAAGAGTAGCATGAATAATTCTTCTTTCATAAGGTTGCATAGGATCAAGTTTATAATCTCTTCTATATTTTTTTACTTTATAAGCAGTTTTTAAAGCTAGATTTTGGAGAGTTTTCTCCCTTTTTTCTCTATAATTTTCTGCATTTAAAATAACTTTTTTATAGGATATACTTGAATCTTTATTTACAACTAAGCTTGTTAAATATTGAAGTGAATCTAAGGTTTCCCCCCTATATCCAATTGCATATTTAACATCTTTTCCAGCAAGATTTATTCTTACAATATCTGCTTGCTCTTCTACTATAACGTCTGTAGAAATCCCCATTTTTTCAAGAACATTTTTTAAAAAATCTATTCCTAATTCTAGAGCTGTAGGCTTAACCTTTACTAATATTTTAGCTGGTTTAGCACCAATAAAGTTTAGAAATCCTTTATTTCCCTCATCTAAAACCTTAACTTCAACTCTTTCTTTAGGAAGATTTAGTTCTTTTAAAGCTTTATTTAAAGCTTCATCTACAGATTTTCCACTAACCTCAATTTCTTTCAACCCTTTTCACCACCTAATCTAACTATTTCTTCTTCTTTTTACTACTATTTTTCTTAGGTGTTACATCTACAACTCCAGCAGCTTCTGCCTTCGCCTTCATCCTTTTCTTCATAGGTAAAGTCATTAAGAAATATGTTTGGATTATTTGAATTAAGTTACCAACTATCCAATAGATAACTAGTAATGCCGGGAAGTTAAGTGACATAACCCCTAACATAATAGCCATCCCTATGTTCATAGCTCCCATATTTATAGGACCTGATTGGCCACCTTGAGCTGAGCTCTTTGTCATTAAATAAGATGACAGGAATGTACTTAATCCTGATAGCACTGGTAATATATAATATGGATCATGGCCTTGTAAGTTAGGTATCCATAAGAAACTAACTCCTTTTGTTCCAGCTAAACCAAAGAATACATAATAAAGAGCAAATAATATTGGCATTTGAATTACTAATGGTAAACATCCTCCAGCCATTGATACATTATTTTCTTTATAAATTCTCATGGTTTCCATATTTAATTTTTCTGGATTCCCTTTATACTTTTGTTGAATTTCTTTTATTAACGGTTGGATTTCTTGCATTCCAGCCTGTGATTTCATTTGTTTCATTGTTAAAGGCAAGA
Source organism: Sarcina sp. (assembly GCA_051656625.1). GTDB lineage: Bacteria > Bacillota > Clostridia > Clostridiales > Clostridiaceae > Sarcina. The sequence goes on from JBOGCG010000057.1 coordinate 64,834, forward strand.
TTAATAATCTTACTAAAACAGTTAATAGAACAACAGCTAAAACATAAGAAGTTCCTTTATCAACACCAAAACCATGTACAAACGAGAAAAGTACATCAAAAATTTTGGTAAATATACCGGTAATTGGACTCAAAATCTTAGTCACTTTTTATCCTACCTCCCAAAATATTATATTATTTTAATGGGTCATAACCACCCTTATGGAATGGATGACATCTTAAAATTCTTTTTATAGCTAAAAATCCTCCTTTTAAGGCTCCATATTTCTCAATTGCTTCAATTGCATATTGAGAACAGGTTGGTACATAAATACATGTAGGTCTGCCTTTCAAAGGAGATAAATATTTTCTATAGAACTTAACTATTTTTATTAATAACCTTTTCATCATTAAGAACACCTGCCTTAAAAAACAAGTTCTTCATAGATTTTTCTATGTCATAAAAGTCTCGATCTACAATTGGGTTTCTTGCAATAAAAACAAAGTCATAACCTTCTTTTAATGCAATACCTGAATATTTCAATCTATAGTTTTCTAGAATTAATCTTTTGACTCTACTTCTAGTAACACTTTTTCCGACTTTTTTACTTACTGAAATTCCTATTTTATTGTAAGGTTCTTTTTTTTCACTTAAATTTCTTTTATTTCTAAAAACATATAAGACTAATAATTTATTAGAAAAAGATGCCCCACGTCTGTAAACTAATCTAAACTCTTTATTCTTTCTTAGTTTTTCAATACTCATTTGAAAGCTTCTCTCCTTAAAAATCTGCCATTATTGCAGAAAAAGGCCACATTATAGTGGCCCTTATGCTGTTAATTTTTTTCTACCTTTTTGTCTTCTAGCTTTTAAAATGTTTCTTCCAGATTTAGTTTTCATTCTTTTTCTGAAACCATGCTCTTTTTTTCTTTGTCTCTTTTTAGGTTGGTATGTCATGAACATTGAGAATGCACCCCCTTTAAAAAAATTTTATTTATAGTAATAAAAACTATATACTTACCTTTTTTAAGTTTTACCTTTTAATTATATAGTTCTATATTTACAATGTCAAGAAAATCACCTATTAATACTTATATTATTAAGTAAATTTAATTGTATATTCAATAAAAATTTATTATAATTGAAATTATATATATAAATTTCTTAATATTTTTCTACTGAAAATATAGTTTAAAAAATTAAAAAAAAGATAAACTTAAATAACATTTAAAATTTATCTACTTTAATATATAGCAAAAAATTATAAAATAAATTATAGTATTTATTGCTCTTAAATTAATTATAAATTTAAAATATTACTTCAGTAAAAATAATACTACTTATTAATAATATATTCTACCCTAAAATTCAATTGAATAAACTTAAATGTTTTTTCTGTTATCTTTAAACAGATATTTTAATAGTTTTCCACAATAAAATTATTTAATCCACAATTTCTAATAACTTTCTGTTTATTACTGTGGATAAATTTCAAATATTTATTATTAAAAGATAATTTTGATTTAATCACCTCTTATTTGTCTATAATTCTAATATAGTTTTTTTAAGTAAAAAACTTCTTAAAATTCCTTTTTTAAAACTTATCCACAACTTTAATATATTTATCCACAAAATAACTAGTTTATCCACAGTGTAATTATTAAATACTAAAAATAAAAAAGTTTATAATATATTACCCTGTTGATAACTTTATAATAAAAATTTTTCTATAAAAAATAACTAAATATCTATAAAATAAAAAACCAAAACTTTACTAGTATAAAAATTATGTTTTATACTTATCCACATAGTTATCCACAGATTGTGGTTTTTTAACTTAATTTTAAAATTGGAAAAAAGTTATGCACAGATATAGTTATCCACAGACAAGCTTTTTTTGTGGATAACTTCTTGAAACCCCCTATCACTTTGTGATATTATAGTTAAGTGTTATTCATAAAATTTGGATATAGGTACAAGTTATCCACACCTGTGGATAAACCTGTTGATAACCTGTGAATTATTTGTTGATTATTTTTTTTATAAATAGCTAAACCTTTAATTCATGCGTTTATACAGCCTGTTGATAATGTGGATAAAAGTTATCCACAGGCTGTGGAAAACTCATTTTTTTAAGAGTTTTCCACAGAGTTATTAACAGGTAGCACATAGTTACTCACAGTTTCTTTCTTCTATAGCTTGTTCTGTGGATAACTCTGTGGATAAAATGTGGAAAACTCACTTTTCAATATTTTATGCATTAACTTTAAATACACTTATAGAAATATTTTACTTATTTAATTTGGAGGATACGAAATGGATGCTCAACTAAATAAAACCTGGGAACAAGCATCGGAAATTATAAAGAATGAACTAAATGAAATAAGCTTTAATACTTGGATAAAGAATTGTAATCCACTTTCTATCTCTGATAACGTGTTAAAGCTAACAGTTCCCAATGACTTTACTAAAGGAATATTAAACAAAAGATATAAAGACTTAGTTGTTGAAGCATTAAAAATAGTTACTTCAAGGACTATGGATGTTGAATTTCTTCTAGAAAGCGATATAGAAGCTGAAGAAAATGCGGAAAAAGACACTGATATTATAAATCCTGAAGATCAAAATAAAGGTTCTGTTACAGTAAGTGATGAGATGACATCAACTCTAAACCCAAAGTATACCTTTAGCTCTTTTGTTATTGGTAACAGTAATAGATTTGCTCATGCAGCTTCTTTAGCAGTAGCTGAATCACCTGCAAAAGCCTATAATCCATTATTTATTTATGGAGGCGTTGGTCTAGGAAAGACACATTTAATGCATGCTATAGGACATTACATATTAAATGAAAACCCAAAAGCAAAGGTAGTTTATGTATCTTCTGAAAAGTTTACTAATGAGCTTATTAATGCCATAAAGGACGATAAAAACGAAGAATTTAGAAATAAATATAGAAATGTAGATGTTCTTTTAATTGATGATATTCAGTTTATCGGTGGTAAAGAAAGAACTCAAGAAGAATTCTTCCATACATTTAATGCATTACATGAAGATAATAAACAAATAATCTTATCTTCTGATAGACCACCAAAGGAAATACCTACTCTTGAAGACAGATTACGTTCTAGATTTGAATGGGGTTTAATAGCTGATATTCAAGCACCAGACTTTGAAACTAGAATGGCTATTTTAAAGAAAAAAGCAGATTCCGAAAAGCTTAATGTTGCTAATGAAGTTATGGTTTATATAGCTACTAAAATTAAATCTAATATTAGAGAACTTGAAGGTGCTTTAATTAGGATTGTTGCCTATTCATCTTTAACTAACAGAGAGGTTTCCGTAGACTTAGCCTCTGAGGCGTTAAAAGACATTATAGCTAATAAAAATACTTCTACTGTAACAGTAGAAACAATTCAAGAAGCTATTGCTAATTACTTTAATCTAAGAGTGGAAGATTTAAAATCTCAAAGAAGAGTAAGAACTATAGCTTACCCAAGACAAATAGCCATGTATTTAAGTAGAAAGCTTACTGATATGTCTTTACCTAAAATAGGTGAAGAGTTTGGTGGAAGAGATCATACTACGGTAATACATGCTTATGAAAAAATTTCTGAAAACTTAAAAACAGATGAAGTGTTACAAAACACAATTAATGATATAACTAACAAACTAAATAGAAAATAATCCACAGGCTGTGGATAACTTTCTGTGGATAAGTGCAATTATTTTAAAAATATATTTTTTACTTTTTTTACCTGTGGATAAATCATAAAGTTATCCACAGAGTTATCCACAGGTTTGACACCCAGTTAAGCCTTGATAACACTAACTTTAAGTGAGTTATCCACATTATCCACAGCCCCTATTACTATTATATATTATTATTTATCTATTTTTATCTATTTTTAAGCGAAAATTTTTAATCTATCTTTATTTAAAATTTAGGAGGATTTTTTGATATGAAATTCACATGTGAAAAAAGTAAATTACAAGAAGCTATCGCTATAGCTCAAAAGGCAATAACAGGAAAAAGTACTATGCCTATTTTAGAAGGTATGTATATCGAATGTAAAAACAACTTAATAACATTTATTGGTTCAGATAAGGATGTAAGCATTGAAACAAAAATAGAAGCTAATGTCATAGAACAAGGATCAATTGTTGTTGATGCTAAAATCTTAGGAGAAATAGTTAGAAAATTACCTAATGATGAAGTTCACATAACAACAAAGGAAAACAACATTATCGAAATTCAATGTAAAAAATCAGTATTTGATTTAGTTCATATGAACTCTGAAGAATTCCCTAGTCTGCCAAACATAAGTGAAGATATGATTTGCTCAATTCCTCAAGGATTATTAAAAAATATGATAAAAGGAACATCTTTTGCTACTGCTCAAGATGAAACTAGACCAATACTTCAAGGAATTTTATTCGAGGTTAAAGATTCAAAATTAAATCTAGTTGCTCTTGATGGTTATAGATTAGCTCTAAGAAGAGAGTTTATTGATAATCCAAATAATATTTCAGCTGTTATTCCAGGAAAAACTTTCAATGAGGTATCAAAGATACTTGATGATTCAAATAACATAGTAAATATTACTTTTACAAATAATCATATTTTATTCAATGTTGGAAATACTAAGATTATATCAAGACTGCTAGAAGGTGAATTTATAAGTTATAGTTCTTTATTACCAAAGGAATATAAAATCCTTGTAGATGTTAATAGACAAGAACTACAAAACGGAATTGAAAGAGCATCTTTAATGGCTAAGGACGGAAATACAAATTTAGTTAAATTTAATATATCAAATGAGAATATAGTAATTACATCAAATTCTCAATTGGGAAAAGTAAGAGAAGAAGTTGAGATAGAAATGCAAGGAGAGGAATTGCAAATTGCATTTAACTCAAAATATCTTTTAGACGTATTAAAAAACATGGAAGATGAAAATATCCAAATTAAGCTAACTAGTGGAGTTTCACCATGTATAATAAAAAATAAAAATAATGATGACTGTGAATATTTAGTATTACCAGTTAGAATGGCTAAGTAAGAAAAAATATTTAAAATTAAGAATTTAGAAGGAGATAGCTATAAGTCATAAAATAAAATTTTGTGACTTATAGTTTAATTAATGTTATGCAAGAAATAAAAATAAATACAGAAATTATAAAATTAGATTCATTTTTAAAATGGTCAGGAGCAGTTTCTTTAGGTTCAGAAGCTAAGATGCTAGTTCAAGATGGAATGGTCTCAGTAAATGGGGAAGTTTGTACTCAAAGAGGAAAAAAATTAAGAGTTGGCGATGAGGTTGAATTCGAAGGAGAAATTTATAAGTTAATTTAATAAAAATAAGATAATAATTAAGTTATATGTTATAATTAATATAGGTGTTTATATGTATATTAAGAGTTTACAATTATTAAATTATAGGAATTTTAAAACTTTAGCTATTAAATTGGGAGAAAATGTTAATATTTTTATGGGCAATAATGCCCAAGGAAAAACTAATGTTTTAGAGGCAATTTATTACTGTGCATTTGCAAAGTCACATAGAACTAATAAAGATAGAGAGCTCGTTGAATTAAATTCAGATAGAGCCTTTATTAGATTAGAGGTAGCTAAGAATCGTTTAGATAAAAGAATCGATATAAACATATTAAAGGACGGAAAAAAAGCGATACAAATCAATTCAATAAAAGTTACTAAAATTGGAGAATTAGTTGGAACTTTTAATGTTGTGATGTTTTCCCCTGAAGATTTAAGAATAGTCAAAGAGTCTCCAGGTGTAAGGCGTAAGTTTTTAGATATGGAATTATGTCAATTAAATTCAAAGTATTATTACAATTTAGTTCAGTATAACAAAATCTTAAATCAGAGAAATACAGTTCTAAAAAACAGAAATCTAGATGAGTCCATGTTAGACATTTATGACATACAACTAGCGAAATATGGGAATTTGATAATAAAGTCTAGATTGGCTTATATCGATAAATTAAATTATTATGCAAAAGACATCCATAATGATATTACCAGTGGTAAAGAAAATATAGAGTTTAAATATATTTCTGTTGTCAAGAATTTAGAAGATGTAGAAAATTCCATGTTAAAGCAATTAAAAGCATTAAGAAAAAAAGATATAGAAAAGAGAGTGACTTCAATAGGTCCTCATAGAGATGATTTTGCTATACTTTTAAATTCTATGGATGCAAAGATCTACGGTTCACAAGGTCAACAAAGAACCTCTGTTTTAACAATTAAATTTTCATCTCTTAAAATAATTAAAGAACTTACGGGAGAATATCCTGTTCTTCTTTTAGATGATGTTTTATCTGAGCTTGATTTTAGCAGAAAAGCATATATATTAAGGTCTATAAAAGGAATTCAAAGTATAATAACATGTACAGGGATTGAGGATTTAACTAATTACTTAGATGAAAATTCTAAAGTATTTAAAGTGAAGGAAGGTTCAATAATTACGTAATTACTGTAGGAGGAGGAATATCTGTGTTTTTACATTTAGGGGAGAATGTTGTTGTTCCCATAAAAGATGTTATAGGTATATTTGATATAAAATCAGCTATGGATAGTTCAGATACTATCCAGTTTTTAAGAATGGCTGATGAAGATGGATTTGTTGAAAGAATAACTGATGAAACACCAAAATCATTTGTTGTTGCAGAGGTAAATAAAATGAGTAGAATATACCTTTCACCAATATCTTCATCAACATTAACAAAACGTACAGATGTTAATTACCATCATAATCCTTAAATCTTAATGCTTTGGCCTTAATTTTTAGGTGGAGTGTATGTAGTAGGAGGAATTATATGTTACAAGAAAATAATCAAAGTTATGATGCTAGTCAGATACAAGTTCTAGAGGGTCTTGAGGCAGTAAGAAAAAGACCGGGAATGTACATAGGAAGTACAAGTTCAAGAGGGTTACACCATTTAGTTTATGAAATAGTAGACAATAGTATAGATGAGGCGTTAGCTGGCTATTGTGATACAATAAAAGTTTATATACATGAGGATAATTCAATAACTGTTATCGATAATGGTAGAGGTATGCCAGTTGGAATGCATCCAAAAATGCATAAGCCAACAGTTGAAGTTATAATGACTATTCTTCATGCAGGTGGAAAATTTGGAGGCGGCGGATATAAAGTATCAGGTGGTCTTCATGGAGTTGGTGCATCTGTTGTTAATGCATTATCAGAAAAATGTGAAGTTACTGTATATAGAGATGGACAAATATGGGAACAGAGCTATGAAAGAGGTAATGTAACAAGTGACCTTAATAACATAGGAACAACAGAAGAGCATGGAACAAAAGTTCATTTTAAACCTGATGTTGAAATTTTTGAAGAGACTGTTTATGATTCTGAAATTTTAGCACAAAGATTAAGAGAGCTTGCATTCTTAAACAAAGGTATAAGAATTGAGTTAATTGATGAAAGAGAAGAAGAAACAAAAGTAGAAGAATTCCACTATGAAGGTGGAATTAAATCATTCGTTTCATACCTAAACAGAAATAAGGAATCATTATTTGCAGAACCTATTTATGTTGAAGGTGAAAAGGATGAGGTTCTTGTTGAAGTGGCATTACAATACCATGATGGATTCAATGAGAATATATTTACTTTTGCAAATAACATAGACACTATTGAAGGTGGAACACATTTAGCAGGATTTAAAACTGCTTTAACAAGAGTAATTAATGATTACGCAAGAAAATTCGGTCACTTAAAAGAAGCTGATAAGAATTTATCAGGTGATGATATAAGAGAGGGATTAACTGCCGTAATTTCAGTTAAAATAACAGAACCACAATTTGAAGGACAAACAAAAACTAAACTTGGAAATACTGAGGTAAGAAGTGCTGTTGATTCAGTTGCAGGACCTGGAATTTCAAGCTTTTTAGAAGAAAATCCAGCTGTTGGTAAGATAATTATTGAAAAAGCATTACTTGCATCAAGAGCTAGAGAAGCTGCTAGAAAGGCTAGAGAATTAACGAGAAAATCTGTTTTAGAAAGAAGTTCATTACCTGGAAAATTAGCAGATTGTTCATCAAAAGACCCTAGAGAATGTGAAGTTTACATAGTCGAAGGGGATTCAGCTGGTGGTTCAGCTAAGCAAGGAAGAGATAGAAAATTCCAAGCTATTTTACCTTTAAGAGGTAAAATAATGAATGTTGAAAAACAAAGATTAGATAAAATATTAGGTTCAGATACAATAAGATCTCTAGTAACAGCTATTGGAGCTGGAATAGGACCAGAATTTGATATAGAAAAAATAAGATATAACAGAATTATAATAATGACAGATGCCGATGTTGATGGAGCTCATATCAGAACATTATTATTAACATTCTTCTACAGATATATGAGAGAGTTAATAGAAGGTGGACACGTTTGTATAGCACAACCACCACTATATAAAGTATCAAAAGCTAAGAAGGAAAGTTATGCTTATACAGATACTGAATTAGATGAAGTTTTAGAAAGCTTTGGTGGAAAAGATAGTTCAGTAAATATTCAAAGATATAAAGGTCTTGGAGAAATGAATGCTTCTCAATTATGGGAAACAACAATGGATCCAACTAAGAGAATTTTACTAAGAGCTAGCATAGAAGATGCCATGGCTGCGGATGAAATATTTACAATTCTTATGGGAGATAAAGTTGAACCTAGAAGAGAATTCATTCAAAAGAACGCTAAGAAAGTAAGTAATTTAGATATATAGTAACTAATACGAGGTGAAGCATATGAATTTTAATGAGGGAAAAATTATACCCATAGATATAAAAAATGAAATGAAAAAATGCTACATTGACTATGCTATGAGTGTTATCGTAGGTCGTGCATTGCCTGATGTTAGAGATGGATTAAAACCAGTTCATAGAAGAATACTTTTTTCAATGCAAGAACTTGGTTTAACACCTGAAAAAGGTTATAGAAAATGTGCTAGAATAGTCGGTGAAGTTTTAGGTAAGTATCATCCACATGGTGATTCTTCTGTTTATGAAGCTCTAGTTAGAATGGCTCAGGATTTCTCAATGAGAGAGATGCTTGTTGATGGTCATGGTAACTTTGGTTCTGTAGATGGTGATTCAGCAGCAGCAATGAGATATACAGAAGCTAAAATGACTAAAATTGCTACAGAAATGCTTAGAGATATTAATAAAAATACTGTAGATTTTATTCCAAACTTTGATGGTGAAGAAAAAGAACCAGTTGTTCTTCCATCAAGATATCCTAACCTATTAGTTAATGGTTCATCAGGGATTGCTGTTGGTATGGCAACTAATATTCCACCTCATAATTTAGGTGAAGTAATAGATGGAACAATAGCTTTAATGGAAAATGAAGAATTAAGTTCTTTAGAACTTATGACTTATATAAAAGGTCCTGATTTCCCAACTGCAGGTATTATCATGGGAAGAGCAGGAATTAGAGCAGCTTATGAAACAGGAAAAGGAAAAGTTGTTGTAAGAGCTAAAGCTGAAATTGAAGAGGAAAATGGAAGAAACAAAATTATTGTTACTGAATTACCTTATCAAGTTAATAAGGCTAGACTTATAGAAAATCTTGCAGAATTAGTTAAAGATAAAAAAATAACAGGAATATCAGATTTAAGAGATGAATCTGATAGAGATGGTATGAGAATAGTTATAGAACTTAAAAGAGATGCAAATGCTAATGTAGTTCTTAACACTTTATATAAACATACTAAAATGCAAGATACTTTTGGTATTATTACACTTGCTTTAGTTGATAATGAACCACAGGTTTTAGGATTAAAACAGGTTTTAACTCATTATATCAACTTCCAAAAAGAAGTTATAACTAGAAGAACAATATTTGAATTAAATAAAGCTAAAGAAAGAGCTCATATTTTAGAGGGATTAATTATAGCTTTAGATAATATTGATGAAGTTATAAGAGTAATAAGAGAATCTAAAACTGCTGAAATAGCTAGAAATACACTTGTTGAAAAATTCTCATTAAGTGAGAAACAAGCAGCAGCTATCTTAGAGATGAGGTTAAGAAGATTAACTGGTCTTGAAAGAGATAAAATTCAAGCAGAATATGATGAACTTATGAAACTTATAAATTACTTAAATGAAATTTTAGGTAGTGAAGAAAGACTTCTTGAAGTTATTAAAGAAGAGTTAATAGCAATTAAAACTAAATTTGCTACAGAAAGAAAAACTCAAATAGAAAAGCAAGCTAATGAAATTGATATTGAAGATTTAATACAAGAGGAAGATGTAGTAATTACTCTTACTCATGGTGGATATATTAAGAGAATTTCAGCAGATACTTACTCAGCTCAAAGAAGAGGTGGTAAGGGAATACAAGCGATGACAACAAAAGAGGATGATTTTGTTGAGCATGTATTCATAACATCAACTCATTCAGATGTATTATTCTTTACTAATTTAGGTAAAGTTTATAAGCTTAGAGCTTATGAAATACCTGATGCAGGAAGAGTTGCTAAGGGCTTAAACTTAGTAAATCTAATTCAATTAGATGCAGATGAGAGAATTGAAACTGTATTAACTATAAAAGATGATGATAATTTAGAGAACGCTTATTTATTCATGGGAACTAAAAATGGTATAGTTAAGAAAACTCCTTTAACAGATTTCAAAAATATAAGAAAATCTGGTCTTATAGCTATTAGCTTAAGAGAAGGGGATGAACTATTAAAAGTTAAGGTTACTCATGGAGATGCTGATATAATGGTTGTTACTAGAAATGGTTATTCAATTAGATTTAACGAAAAAGATGTTAGACCAATGGGAAGAACTGCTTCAGGAGTTAAAGCTATCAGCTTAAGAAATGGTGATACTGCAGTATGTATGGATATAGCCGTATCAGATGAAAAACTTTTAGTTATAAGTGAATTTGGATATGGTAAGAGAACTAACTTAAGTGAGTACAAAGTACAAAACAGAGGTGGTATGGGTCTTATCACATATAAATTATCAGATAAAACTGGTATAGTGGCAGGAGCTACTGTATGTAAGGATGATGATGAAATTATGCTTATAAACAGTAATGGTGTTGCTATTAGAGTTAATGTTGATGATATATCAACAACAAGCAGAGCTACTATGGGTGTTAAAGTAATGAGAACTCTTGAAGAAGAGGAAGTAGTTGCAATAGCTAAAATACCTGCTACAGAAAAATTAGATTCAGATTTAGAGGATGATGAAGTAATTGTTGACTCAGAATCTGTTGAAAATGAAGAAGTTGTAGAAGTAGAAGTGCAAAACAGTGGATTAGAAACTTTAATTGAAGCTTCAGAAGAAGATCAAGAATAATATAGAAATAGAGTTATCTTTTTAGGTAACTCTATTTTTTTTGCAAATTTCTCAATATTAGACCTTAGGTAGCCGATAAAGATATAAGAGAATACTATTAGAATAGAGTATAAATTGAGAGGTAAGAGATGAAGAAGGTATTTATTACAGATATTGATGGAACTTTAATTCATTATGATGAAAGAGATAAAGAAAATATTGCTGCGTTTAAAAGAATTAAAGAAAATGGACATATAGCTATTGCTTGTACAGGAAGATCCTTAGAGGGTGTAGAAAGTGTAGAAAAAGAACATGGAATTAAATTTGATTATTATATAGTATTAAATGGAGCCATGATATTAGATGGAGAAAAAAATATTATATGTAATAGAAGAATAAAAAGTGATGAGGCCTATGATATTGTTAAAATGATAGAGGCTGATTGTTTAAATATAAGTATTAATACTGGAGAGAAATATTATTTTGTTTCAGGTCCAGGAGAACTTGCGTTGGACAAACCATTAGGATTTAAATTAGATTCATTAGAACTTGAAGAAGTAAAAAATCAGAATATCTCAGCTTTAGTAATGAATTACTGTAAAGGTGATGGAAAACATATTGAATATTTGGATTCAGTCTGTGAGAAGGTAAATAATAAATATATTGATTCAGTTATTGCATATAGAAATACTAGATTTATTGATATAGTACCTTTTGGATGTTCTAAAGGGGAGGGTGTTAAACATATAGAAGATACTCTTAATGTAAAAAATAAAGATATATATACTATTGGAGACTCTGGAAATGATATATCTATGTTAAGAGGAGAGTATAATAGTTTCACTTTTTCCTATGCAGAGGAAATTATAAAAAAAGAAGCTAAATTTATCATTAATAGTTTTTCTGAATGTGTTGATAAATATTTGTTAGAAAATAAATAAAAGTTATTTAGTGTTATATCAAATTTAAATATAATTATTCTTTGAACTAAAATGAAGAGGAATATTCTCCCACTTTAATGCAATAAGTGGGGATTCACCTCTTTTTTTTATATAACATTATTATTTCTCTTAATACAATGTAGTTTAAAAGCAGTAAATTTAATAGAGTAAAGAAATTCTAAAGTACTCATATCCTAGCGTATCATAGTATGAAAAAATAAGAAAATTAAAGAATATAAAAGTATTTAATAGATTATTTTTAAAAATAAAAAGAATATGAATGTTAAAGGGGGAATTACTATGGTAAGATAAATCTCGTCGCTAAGAGACATCGCAAAAACTTAAGAAATTCTTCAAAAAAAAGTTTTTAAAAAGATGTTGACAAAAATAGTGATGATTGATATACTAAACAAGTCGCTTGAGGGTGACAGAACAAATTGATATTTGAAAATTAAACAGATGAATTTATTATAAACCAGCAATTTCTTTTATGTATTTAATAAAAGCGAAAGCTTGAGATTAAACTTTTATTTGAGAGTTTGATCCTGGCTCAGGATGAACGCTGGCGGCGTGC
>JBOGCG010000058.1:0-30872 GCA_051656625.1 Sarcina sp.
CTTTTTTAATCTAGAATACTTCCAAAGCCTTCCCCTAAAACTTCATTTGCTGTACTAACAGTTATGAAAGCTTGAGGATCATTAGCTTCTATAAATTTTTTCAATGTGATAAATTGTCTTCTATCTAAAATAGATAAAATAATATTGGATTCTTCACCACTATAGCCACCTTCACCTTTGATTATAGTGCAACCTCTATTAATATCATTTTTTATAAAGTTAACAACAAGTTCCTGTTTTTTTGTGAAGATAAGAACTTTTTTACAAGACTTAGCTCCATTTATAAATTGGTCCACAAGGTTGCTAGTTAGATAAACACTTAAAAGTCCTATAAGTCCAAGTTCAAATCCAAAAGCATAGATAGCTAGGATAATTACTATTGAATCAGAAATTAAAAGACCTTTTCCCATGTCCATGTGAAAATATTTATTTAAAAGTTTAGCTGTTATACTAGTTCCACCAGTTGATGCATCTTGAGAGAAAATAATAGCAGTTCCTAAAGCAAGTAATGCACTACCGAAAAATGCAGCTAAAATTAAGTTGTTTGTTAAAGCAGCTGGAGCACCTATTTTTTCAATAATAGAAAGAATAATAGATAAGCTAAAGGCAGCATAAACACTTTTAACTCCAAAGTTTCCACCGATTAAAGTAAATGCTATAGCAAATAAAATAACGTTTAATATATTCATTATAATTCCAGGTTCTATACCAAATAAACTATTAAAAACAAGAGCAAGTCCTGAAACTCCACCACAAGCTATGTTATTTGGGAAGAAGAAGAATTCAAAAGAGGCAACAATTATTAAAACCCCTATAGTAATGATTCCAAACTCTTTAAATTTTTTCATTTAAAGTCCCCCTTTCATTTGTCTAATCCTTTACCATTAATGATTATAACACTAGAAACTCTAAAAAGATGTTTCCTAATTATTAAAAAAAAGTAGACAATTTAACAATTATTTTTTCTTTTTTCAATAAACTAATATTTAGTTATTTTTTTTAGAAATAGTTATAGGAATAATCTTTAAAAGTATATTTAGTGATAAATAACTCTTTGTTTATTAAAAGGTTATTAAAAGAATTTTAATAATAGAATAAGGTAAGTATATTATTAATTTGATTAGTGTTAAAATATATTGGTAAAACTTAAGATAAAAATGAGGTTCTGTCAATGCTATAAAGCTCTGACTTTTTTAGCAGTGACATATTTTTTTAGCTCTGACAGAGCGTCGAGAATGGAGGAAATATGAAAAAGGCATTATTGTCAGTACAGTGGATGGCATTTATTGTTTTAGCAAATGTTGTTTATGCTTTAGCTATAGGTCCTATGTTTCACTTAACTGAAATGCAAACAATGATGTTTTTACAAAGAACTATATTTATTCTAGGTGTAGGAGCATTAATTCAATTATTTATTGGACATAAATTATATATAAGTGAGGTACCATCAGGGCTTTGGGTAGGAGTAATGATCATCTATGCAGGTCTTGGACAATCGTTATTTGGAAGTGATGTTAACGCAATTAGAGTGTTAAGCTTTGCAATAATAATAACAGGAATAATAATTATATTACTAAGTGTTTTTGGACTTTTAGATAAAATATTAATTATATTTAGCCCAAGGGTTTTGGCAACATTTATGTTTTTATTAGTAGCAGAATTATCTAAAGATTTTATAACAGGAATGTTTGGTATTGGATATAATGGAAATACCAAAGTATCAGTTCCTATATTACTAGTAACAGTTGGTCTTGTAATATTATCATTGGTAATAAGAAGATTTAAATTTCTTGCATCAATATCATTTATTATCGTAATTGGAGTAGGTTGGTTAGCTTTTTATTTATTAGGATTAACAACAGCTATTCCTAAAACTACAGGGGTAATAACCTTACCACAGGCTTTTCCTTTTGGAATGCCTATAGTTAGTGTTAGTATGATACCATCCATTATAATTGCTGTTTTTGTACTAATAAGTACTATGCTTGCAGCAACAAATGTTATAGGAGCAGTTCTTGAAAAGGCCAATAATCGTAGCTATGAAGTATCTATTAAAAGAGGTGGAATAGCTCTTGGAATAAATCAAATATTAGCGGGGATTTTCTTTTCTGTGGCAGCGGTTCCAGGAATATCAGTGGTAGGATTTATGGAACAAACCAATTCTACTAAGAGACTACCTTTCCTAATAGGTAATATTTTAGTTGTAATTGTAAGTCTTGTAACTCCTATAATGGCTTTCTTTACAACACTACCAACACCAGTTGCCTATGCAGCTATATTTACTGTTTTTAGTAATTTATTTGGTGTGGGAATAAAGGAACTTGATAAAATAAAAGATAAAGGAAAAATTTATTTTACTGTAGGGATTCCTGTTTTTGCAGGAATCGGGATAATGTATGTTCCTAATAGTGCATTTTTAAATTTACCTACAATGGCAACATCATTTTTAAGTAATGGACTAGTTGTAGGAATAACTTTAGCTTTAATTATTGAAATTTATGATTTAATTGGTGCTAAATTAAAAAGAGCCTAACTTATAAAAGTAAAATTATATTAAAAAACTGTATTGAATTTTTTGATACAGTTTTTTTTATTGTAGAAATTTGACGAGTGAAAAATATTGTAGTATTTGATACCTTATAATAGAATTATATTAACGATATAAATAAGGGGTGTTTATTTTATGATTTCTAGGACTGAGATAAAAAGTAAAGCAAAAGAACAGTTAAAGGCAAACTTAGGATTATGTATTTTAGCAATTATATTTTGTACAATAATGATTAATTTTGATGCTAATATTAAGTCTTTACAAGATGTAAAAGTTTTTGGAGAAAGTGATGGTTTTCATGTAAGTATAGATATTATTGGCTGTATATTAGGGGCAGTATTTACAGTAGGATTAAGTAAATTTATACTTAATATAGTTAATTATAAAAAAAGTAAATTCACAGATGTATTTTTCGGATTTAAAATTTTCTTTAAGTCTATAGGAATGTATTTAATAATGTTAGCTATAATTATCATAGGGCTTATATGTTTGGTAGTACCAGGTTTCATAGCTGCTATAGGTTTATCTATGGCTCCATATATATTAGCTGAAGATAAAGAAAAGGGAATTATTCAATGTTTGAAAGAAAGTTGGGAATTAATCAGTGGTTATAAATTTGATTATTTTATTTTACAATTAAGTTTTATTCCATGGTTTATATTAGGAGTAGTAACTTTTGGTATAGGATTTTTATGGATAGTACCTTATATGTCTTTAACAGATGGAAACTTTTATTTGAAATTAAAGCAATGTAGAGTATAATTATATTTAATTCTTAGATTTCATAAACATAGATTGAGTTATAGATTTTAAAATAAAAGAAAATAGCCATTACTGAGTAAGAATCCTACACTCAGTAATTGGCTATTTTTTATTTAATATTTTTTAGGTAAAATATCAGTTCTTATTTTGTATAGTTATCAAAATAACCTTTTATATAGATTATTGGTGTTCCTTTATCGCCACTTCCAGAAGTTAAATCAGAAAGTGAACCAATTAAATCAGTAAGTCTTCTTGGTGTTGTTCCCTGAGCTTCCATTGCACCAACTAAGTCAGCTTCTTTATTTGATATATATTCTGAAATTGCAATTTGAAGTTCTTCACCTCTTAAGCCTTTAAAGTTATTATCAGCTAAATATTTTAATTTTACTTCACTTGGAGTTCCTTCAAGTCCTTTTGTGTATCCTGGAGAAACTACAGGGTCAGCTAGTTCCCAAATTTTCCCTACAGGATCTTTAAATGCACCATCTCCATAAACCATAACTTCGATTTCTTTTCCTGTTTTTTCTTTAATGGTAGCTTGGACTTTATTTACTAAATTATCACAGTCTCTTGGAAATAGCTTAACAGTTTCTTCAGTAGCTTTATTAGAACCAAGTAAACCATAATTATCATTAAATCCGCTACCATCTATAGGTTTTGATAGAATTTCATCAAGACTATAAATTTTTTCGCCACCATTAGCTTTTAATATTTTCTTAGTTCTGAATCTTGTATGAATATCACAGGTAAGTACATTCTTTGTATAATTAAGTATTGTTTTTGGATTATTTGAAAAAACAACTTTACAGTTTACTCCATATTCTTCAATTAAAGATTTATAATAATCAATATAATCTATTCCAGTGAATTGATGCTTTTTGTAACCGAAATGATTACGGAAATCTTCCTCAGTAAGAACATCGCTCCAAGGATTTATACCTTTTTCATCAAGCTCATCTATATCAACCAAGTGGTTTCCGACTTCATCAGAAGGATAACTAAGCATTAGAACTATATTTTTAGCACCTTTAGCAATACCACGAAGACAAATAGCAAATCTATTACGACTTAATATAGGGAAAATAACACCTACAGTGTCCTCTCCAAACTTTTCTTTTACATCAGTAGCAATATTATCAATGGTAGCATAATTCCCTTGAGCACGAGCTACTATTGATTCTGTAATAGTTAAAATATCTCTATCTTCAATTTTAAAACCTTCTACCTCAGCAGCTTTTAAAAGACATTCAGTAGCAATATCCTCTATCTTATCTCCTTGATTTATAATAGGGCAACGTAGACCTCTAACAACAGTTCCAATAACTCTTTCCACTTAAATCTCTCCTTTTAATCAATATATCCCATATATATACTTTAATATAAAAATATGGTATAAGTAAAATAAATAGATTAAATATTAAGTATAAGGAGTACTTATATGATAGGAAAATTAGATTTATATAAAGTATTTTGTGAGGTTGGAAAAGAAAAAAGTTTTTCAAAGGCAGCTAAAAGTTTGTATATGACTCAACCAGCTGTAAGTCAAAGTGTAGCACAACTTGAAAGAGAATTAGATACAAAACTTTTTAGAAGAACTGCTAGAGGGGCTGAGTTTACAAAAGAAGGAACTCTTCTTTTTGATTACATAAATTCGGCTATAAATTTAATAAGCACAGGAGAAGAAAAACTTTATGAAGCTAGAAATTTAATTGTTGGAGAATTAAGAATAGGTGTAGGAGATACTATTTCAAGATATTTTCTATTAAGTTATTTGGAGAAGTTCCATAAAAATTATCCAAATATAAAATTAAAAATAATAAATAGCACAACTCTAGAACTTTGCAATATATTAAAAGCAGGGAAACTTGATATAGCTGTTTGTAATTTTCCTATTGAAGATGAGGAGTTAAAGCTTAAAGAAACTATGGAGATAAGTGATATTTTTGTCTGTGGAGAAAAATATAAAGATAGTTTTAAGGAACCTATTCAATTAAAAGAAGTAGGAAATTTTCCTTTGATTCTTTTAGAAAGAGAATCAAATTCTAGAAGATATGTTGAAAAATATTTATTAGAGAAGGGGGTGAAAATAAATCCAGAGTTTGAATTAGGTTCTCATGATTTATTGTTAGAATTTGCAAAAATAAATTTAGGTATAGCTTCTGTGGTGAAGGAGTTTTCTAAAGAGTACTTAGATAAAGATTTACTTTATGAAATAAAAATAAAGGATAATATACCTAAAAGAAGTATAGGATATTGTTACTTAAAAGGATTACCGTTGTCCTCAGCAACTAAAAAATTTATTGAAACAATAGAAAGTAATTTATAAGGAGCGAAAACATTGAATAGTCCAAATAAAATATATTTACTTAACTCACTTTGGAATTTAAAAGTTTATGCAAAAGGAGTAAGAGTTTTTCAAAATCAAGAAGAAACCATTATTTTAGATAATGAAAATTTATTGCTTTGTAATATAAAAGTTAAGGGAGAAGAAAGAATATTTTTGAATTTTTTAGATGAAAATGCACATTGTGAATTTGAAATGGGAATTCTTCATTTTTTCTATAGGGGAAAAAAATCTAAGGCTGTTAGAAAAGAAGAAGAAGTTTTTAATGCAGCAAAAGAAATTCTTTTAACTAAAACTATTATTTGTGAAGAGTGTTTAGAAAAATGCTTTGCTTTAAAGAGGGAGAAGTTTTTAACTTTATTAGAGAAGTTAGAAAATGAGACAGATATCAAAAAGGAAATAAGAGAATGTGAAGTTTGTAAAAATAAATTAAATTGTCTTTTTGTAGAATAAATATTTCTATGATTTTAATCTATTTTATTGCCCTAAAAACAATAAAAATATATAATTATCTATAATGAATGTAAAATTTTTCAAGTAGGGGGAAGTTTGATGAATGAAAAGATAAAAGTTGCAGTAGTGGGCTATGGAAATTTAGGTAAAGGGGTAATAAAGGCTATTTCTCAAAATGAAGATATTTTATTAGAAGCTGTTTTTACAAGAAGAGAAGGAGTTGTTGTTGAAGGTTTTGGAGATGCTATTAGTATTTCAGAGGTAGTAAATTACAAAGATAAAATTGATATTATGATTCTTTGTGGTGGTTCAGCTACAGATCTTCCAGAGCAAGGTCCAGAATTTTCTAAGTTATTTAACACTGTGGATAGTTTTGATACCCATGCAAAAATACCAGAATATTTTAAATCAGTAGATAAATCAGCAAAAGAAGGTGGAAATTTATCTATTATATCAGTTGGTTGGGACCCAGGTTTATTTTCTTTAAATAGATTGATTAGTAATGCTATTTTACCAGAGGGAGAAGATTATACATTTTGGGGGAATGGAGTAAGTCAAGGGCATTCTGATGCTATTAGAAGAATAGATGGAGTTAAAAAAGCTGTACAATATACAGTTCCAAAGGTAGAAGCCTTAGAAAAAGTTAGAGCAGGAGAAAATCCAAAGCTTACAACTAGAGAAAAACATTTAAGAGTTTGTTACGTAGTAGCTAATGAAAAATCAGAGGAAGAAAGAATAGCAAATGAAATAAAGACTATGGCTAATTATTTTGCTGATTATGATACAGAGGTTAATTTTATATCGGAGGAAGAGTTTGAGGCTAATCATTTAGCTATGCCCCATGGCGGTTTTGTTATAAGAACAGGAAAAACAGGAGATGGGAATAAGGAGCAAATAGAATTTTCACTTAAACTTAATAGTAACCCAGAATTTACAGCATCAGTTTTAATTGCTTACAGTAGAGCTGTTTATAAAATGGCACAAGAGGGGAAAATAGGTGCAATAACTGTTCTTGATGTTCCACCAGTTTATTTATCAGCTAAAACAGCGGAGGAGTTAAGAAAAGAATTATTATAATTTAAAAGGCTTTTATTAAGGTAAAAATAATTACTTTAATAAAAGCTTTTTGACTATTTTTAGAAAAAATAATATATTTAATTTAGAAATGATTTGTAAAATAGGGGGATTATTTATGATATATGAAGCTTGTGTAGGGAGTTTTAGGGAGGCTTTAGAGGCAGAAAAAAGGGGTGCTAGTAGAGTTGAACTTTGTGATAATTTAAAGGATGATGGAACTACAGCTAGTTTTGGTACCATAAAGAAAACTGTAGAAAAGTTAGCTATTCCTGTGATGGTAATAATAAGACCAAGAGGTGGTAACTTTAACTATACAGAAGATGAAGTTGAAATAATGATTGAAGATATTAAAATAGTTAAAGAATTGAAGGCTCATGGGGTAGTTATTGGAGCTTTAAAAAATCAAGAATTAGATTTAAAGGTAGTAAAAAGGTTAGTTAATGAAGCTAAAGGATTAGATATAACTTTTCATATGGCTTTTGATGAAATTAAGGATAAATATAAAGCCTTAGAACAATTAATTGAATTAGGCGTTAACAGAGTATTATCTAAAGGTGGGAACATAAACGCTATAGATGGAAAAGAACAATTAAAGAAATTAAATGAATTTGCTAATGGTAGAATTATTATAATGCCAGGAAAATCAGTTACCAAGGAGAATAGAGATTTTTTATTACAGTACATAGGAACTACTGAAATTCATGGAACTAAGATAGTTTAATTGAACTCCTAAGAAAGTAATAGTAACTTATTACTTTCTTGGGGTTTTTTACTTTAACTAAATAAAGTTTTTATTTCATCAATTTTAGAAAGACCTAGCTTGTAGCCATTTTCATAGGCTTCTCTAAGTTTTACCACATCTTTTTCAAAACTTTCAACAGATTCTTCCTCTGAAGGTCTTAAAATTATTGCTTTACCTTGTCTTTCAAGCTCTTCACAATAAGCAACTGTTTCATTGTATAAAGTATGTCTATTAAGTAATCCATCTATTAAATTAGGGTATTTTTTAGCCATTAATTTAGAGGCTATGACATTCTTCTTTTTAAGTTGAAGTTTAAACCCTTTAGGTCTAGTTAAAATAATAAGATGTTTATCATTTCCATCCTCTACCGCTTTTCTGATTGGTATAGGATCACAAAGTCCTCCATCAAAGTATTTATTTTCTCCAACCTGTATAGCAGGAAAGAAAATAGGAATTGCACAGGTTGCTCTTAATGAACTACATTTATCATCTAATTCCTTACCATCTAGATATTCAGTTTTTCCTGTTTCTGCATTGGTTACACCTACAAGAACTTTTCCATCATATTCTCTATAAGTATCCATATCAAATTTATGAAGGTTGTTAGGAACTTCATCAAATATAAAATCTAAACCAAACATACTTTTACAACGTAAATAATTTCTTAAGCTTAAATATCTATTATCATTTCTGAATTTTTCAAGTATTTCTATATTTCTTCCTTTTTGTTTTGATATGTATGAAACACCATTAGTTATTCCAGCAGATACTCCAATACAATAAGGGAACATAATATCATTATCAAGAAGAGCATCTAAAATTCCAGCTGAAAAAATTGGTCTGAAAGTCCCACCTTCTAATATTAAACTAGGCATAGTGTTAATCTCCTTTCTTAAAACTATCCAATAATATTTATATTTCTATCCATAATTGATAAAAAAAATTCAATTATTAGATAAATATATTTTAACACAGCTTAATTAAAAATTTAAAAGTTGTTAACAAATCTTTTGAATTAACTTATATAGCCAATTTAACCCATAGAATAATAGTTAAAGATTAAAAAAAACTTCTAATAAAAAATCATTCTCCGTTAGTTAGGAAAAAATTAACTTTTTCTAAATAAAAAGTACAAAAAAAAGGATTAATATAAACAATATAAATTTACAAAACTAGTAATTTGACAGAAGTTAGGGGGAGATATTATGTCTTACAAGTTTTTATTGGATTTAGCATTGATAATTTTAAGTACTAAATTATTAGGAATTATATCTAAAAAGTTTAATATGCCACAGGTTGTGGGTGCTTTATTGGCTGGATTAGTTTTGGGTCCATCAATGCTTAATTTAATTAAAGAAACAGAATTTATTCATACAATTTCGGCTCTTGGTGTTATAGTTCTTATGTTTGCAGCAGGTCTTGAAACAGATATAAAAGAACTTAAAAAAACAGGAGTAGCATCTTTTGTTATAGCTATATTTGGAGTAGTTGTACCACTTGCTGGAGGGTTTATTGTTGCCAATGTATTCAATGTAGGTGTTGGTAGTAATAAGCTTTTACAGTATATTTTTATAGGAATAGTATTAACTGCAACATCAGTTAGTATAACAGTTGAAACTTTAAAGGAACTTGGTAAATTAAGTACTAGGGCTGGAAATACCATTTTAGGAGCAGCATTAATAGATGATATTTTAGGGATTATAGGTTTAACACTTATAACAAGTTTAGCTGATCCATCAGTACAAATTTCAGTGGTTTTAATTAAAATATTAATGTTCTTTGTTCTAGCTGGAGGAGTTGGTTACCTTTGTCATAGAGTATTTGAAAAATGGGTTTGCACAAGCTCTATAGATAGAAGACGTTATGTGTTAGCAGCTTTTGTAATATGTTTAGTTTTAGCTTATGTTGCAGAGGAATTTTTTGGAGTTGCAGATATTACAGGTGCTTTTATAGCAGGACTTATAGTTTCTAATACTTCAAAAACAAAATATATAAATGAAAGATTTGAAACTTTATCCTATATGCTTTTATCACCTGTATTTTTCGCAAGTATAGGATTAAAAGTTCAATTAACCAATATTAATAGTACATTAATAGCCTTTGCTGCTGTTATAACTATTGTAGCTATTTTAACTAAAATAGTAGGCTGCGGAATAGGAGCTAAAATTTGTGGTTATGAAAATAGTGAAGCCTTTCAAATTGGTTCTGGAATGGTGTCAAGGGGAGAAGTTGCCTTGATTGTAGCTAGTAAGGGTATAGCGGTAGGGCTTATGACAGAGACTATTTTAGCCCCTATAGTAATATCTGTAGTTATAACTACTATAATAACTCCGGTGCTTCTTAAAGTTGCTTTTGCAAAAAGTAAAGAAAAGAGCAGTGGAAAGAGTTTTGCCTAATCTAATTTTTATATAAATATAAGAAGAGAATGTATTTGAAAAAATATGTTCTCTTTTTTTATGAAATTTAATTAATAAAAGGCTAAAATAACTGAAGAAAAAAAGAAATAATGAGCATAAGAAGATTAAATTAATTGAAGAGGTTTAAATGGAATTTTATGGTAAATAAACCTTTGTAAGAAACTTTGTGATAAGGAAAAATAAGGAATATAATTATAAGTATGGTATTTTTTAGGGGGTGTTAATTAATGCTAACACATGGATTTTTATTTGACATAGCAATTATATTGTTAAGTACAAAAATTTTAGGGTTAATAACTAAAAAGTTTCATTTACCACAGGTGGTTGGAGCTTTAGTAGCAGGAATAGTTTTAGGTCCTGCTATGCTTGATGTACTTCACGAAACAGATTTTTTACAACAGATGTCTTCTTTGGGAGTAATAGTTCTTATGTTTACAGCGGGGCTAGAAACTGATATAAAAGAACTTAAAAAAACCGGTGGACCATCTTTTATTATTGCGGTTTTGGGTGTAATAATTCCTTTAATAGGAGGATTTATTTTAGCTGCTTTATTTAATAAAGGAGTTGGAACTACAGTATTTTTACAAAATATATTTATAGGAATAATATTAACTGCAACCTCTGTTAGTATAACAGTAGAAACATTAAAAGAACTTGGAAAATTAAGTACTAAAGCAGGAAATACAATTTTAGGTGCAGCATTGATTGATGATATTTTAGGAATAATAGTTTTAACTATAATTACTAGTGTAGCAGACAGTTCTGTTTCTATTTATATAGTTTTGTTGAAAATAGTTTTATTCTTTGTTTTCGCTGGATTAGTAGGATTTGTTCTTCATTATCTTTTTTATACCTGGGTACAGAAATATGAAGCTGATAGAAGAAGATTTGTAATAATAGCCTTTGTAATTTGTTTATTATTATCATTTATAGCAGAAGAATTTTTTGGTGTTGCAGATATTACAGGAGCTTTCATAGCTGGACTTATAATATCTAATACAGAAAAAACAGGATATATAAATTCAAGGTTTGAAACACTTTCCTATATTTTATTATCACCTATATTTTTTGCAAGTATAGGAGTTAAAGTTGAGATAACTAAAATGACAGGAACTATAATTATTTTCACCTTACTTTTAGCCCTAGTAGCAATAATAACAAAAGTTATTGGTTGTGGAATAGGAGCAAAGCTTTGTAAATACAAAAACTCAGAAGCTATGCAAATCGGAGTAGGAATGGTTTCAAGGGGAGAAGTAGCTTTAATTGTAGCAAGTAAAGGAATGGCTGTAGGACTCATGGTAGAAGCTTTTTTAGCACCTGTAGTATTAGTAGTTGTAATAACAACAGTGATAACTCCAGTTCTTTTAAAAGTTGTCTTTAAAGAAAAAAATCAAAAAAATATAAAAATTAGTAATTAATTTGCTTAAAATAGCTACATATAAAATGTGGCTATTTTTCTTTTAAAAAAGAAAAATAATCAAAAAATAGTTTATTTGTAAACTATTTTTTGATATATTTAAATATGGATAATTAATTCTAATAAGGCTAAACTAATAAAAAAATAAAATACATAGGATAAAAGCTTAAATTTCCCTTTTATTATGGAGGTGAAACCTAATATGAAAAATGCTTTAAAGGTTTTTAGGCGAGATTTAAAAGGAATGGTAAAAAACCCAATTGCTATCCTTATAATTACGGGACTTTGTATAATTCCTTCGCTATACGCATTTGTTAATATAAAAGCCTGTTGGGATGCATATACAAATACATCTCAAATCCCAATAGCTGTAGTTAATTCCGATGCAGGAGCTGTTATTGGTGGCAAAAGTTTAAATGTAGGAGATAATATAGTAAGTCAACTAAAAACTAATCATGCCATAGATTGGCAATTTGTAAGTGTGCAGCAGGCTAATATTGGATTAGCAGATGGAGATTATTATGCTGAAATAGATATACCATCAAATTTTTCAGCGAATTTGGCAACTTTAACTAGTGATAATCCAGTGAAACCAGAATTAATCTATAAGGTTAATACGAAATTAGGACCAGTTGCTAATAAAATAACAGAAGTAGCACAACAAAACGTTTTAGCACAAGTTAAAAGCAGTATAATGTCAACAATAAGTCAACAAGTATTTCAAGTTTTAAATGGTTATGGGGAAAAAGCAGCAGAAAATAAAAATGAAATAATAGCCTTAAAAGATGCAATTATCAATTTAAACAATAATATAGGTCCAGTTACGGATGCTTTAAATGGAGTAAGTACCAATGCAAATAGCTTAAGTGAGTACTTGAGTACTATAAAAGCTACTATACCAGATATAAACAGTAGTTTAGGAGAAATTCAAAACAATACTTCAAATTTAGCGTCTATAGGAAGTAATACGCAAAATTTAATAAATAATTCTTTAAAGAATGTGGAATTAAATTTAGTTCAAAGTCAAACTACTCTAAATAATCTAAGTAGTTTAGCAGGACAATTAAAGGATGGAGTAAATACTTCACAGGCAACTGATTTATTAAATTCAATGTCTTCTAACATAGGAAATGCAAATAATTCTTTAACAGCAAATATTAATTATTTAAATGCTATGGCAAAAAATACAGGAAGTAAGGTCATTGGAGGATTAGTAAATCAATTAGAAGCAGTAGAACAATCATTGGCTCAATGTAAAGCAACTGTAGATTCAGCTAGTAGTACAATTAGTAGTGGTGGACAGTTAGCAACCAATACATTATCAAGTTTACAAAGTCAAAGTAGTGGACTATCAAATTCTATAGGTTCAGCTATTAATACCTATAATGGATCTGTTAAAGGTGATTTATCTACAATTGGTAATGGATTAATATCTGCTACAAGTTCAGCAGCACAATTAATCAATGATACACAAAATTTAGGAAATAAAATAAGTTCTGCAATTGGTACAGCAAATACTGGAAGTGCTTTAGCAGCACAATCCGCAAAAGAATTAAGTGGAGATTTAAATCAATATAAGGGATTAATTTCAGAATTAAGCACTAAATTATCAGCTTTAAGTGATAATGATATAAATCAAATAATATCAGTATTACAAGGAAATCCAATGCTTATGGGAGATTATATATCATCACCATTTAATTTTGAACAGGAAACTATTTATCCTGTAGCAAATTATGGTTCAGGAATGGCACCTGTATATAGTGTTCTTGCTTTTTGGGTAGGAATATTACTTTTAAGTTCTCTATTAAGAACTGAAACTGTAGAGTTTGAAGGTTCTGAAAATATGACAATAAGAGAAAAACATTTTGGTAAAATGCTGACTTTTGTATTTTTAGGAATAATTCAATCCTTAGTAATTGCTTTAGGAGATAAATTTTTGCTAGGAGTACAAACTGAAAATTTACCGCTGTTTATAGCAGCAGCAGTTATTACAGATATAACTTTTGCCATAATAATTTACACTATAGTTTCTTTATTTAGAACTATGGGTAAAGCTATATGTATTGTTTTAATGGTAATTCAATTAGCGGGAACTGGAGGAACTTATCCAATTCAAGCATTACCTTTAATTTTTAGAATAATAAAGCCATTTATGCCATTTCCTTATGGAGTTGATACTATGAGAGAGGCAATTGGTGGACCTTATTGGCCAAATGTAACGAAAGATATAGCTTGTTTAATAGCTTTTGCTATCATATTTATTCTAATCGGATACTTCTTAAAACCTCGTACAAATGGATTCTTTACTAAATTTGAAGGCAAATTTGAAGAATCAGGAATAGCAGAGTAATGGAAGAGGTGAAATGAAGAAAATGAAAGTATTTAAAATATTTAAAAAAGATCTTAAAAATATAGTGAAAAATCCAGTAGCTATAATAATAATTTTAGGACTTTGTATAATTCCATCTCTATATACATGGATAACATTAAAAGCCAATTGGAATCCCTATGTAGATACTGGAAATGTGCCAGTTGCTGTTGTTAATGAGGATACTGGAACTATTATTGATAACCAAATTGTCAATGTAGGGAATCAAATAGTAAATCAATTAAAACAAAATAATAGTATAAAATGGACTTTTGTTGGAAAAGATGTAGCAAATCAAGGATTAAAGTCAGGGGAATATTATGCAGAAATAATTATACCTAATAATTTTTCTTCAGATTTAGCAACATTATCTACAGGAAGTCCTGTGAAACCAAATATAATTTATAAAGTTAATGAAAAAACTAATGCAATAGCTACAAAAATAACAGATATAGCTGCAAGTCAACTTCAACAACAAATAACTCAAAGTTTTGTTCAAGGAGTAAATGAAGCTGTACTAAAAGAAGCTAATGTTTTAGGAAATAATATTCAAAAAAATGAGCCAATGATACTTCAATTAAAAGGTGTTATTGCATCAACTAATAGTAATGTTGCACAAATTAAAGGAAATCTAAATGAAGCAACAGGAAACGTAAATGATTTAACTAATTATTTAAATAATTTAGAAAATAATATACCAGAAATAACAGCAAAGATTAATACTTTACAAAGTGTTGTAGGAGCTAGTCAAAATCTTCTACAAACATCTCAAAATACAGTTAATAATGTTAGTTCATCTGTAAGTAGTGGTGTATCTTCAATGAATCAAAATAATAGTGAGATACAAGGGTTTATAAATCAATTAAAAACTTTAAATGAAACAGCCAGTAATACTACTGCTATGGAAAAAGTTATTGCTAATGCAATAACAACAAATGATAAATTAACTACAATTACTAATACAGTAATAAATAATCTTCAAGGAATTAATAAACTACTTAATAGTTCAATTATAAGTAATTTAATTTCTAAGTTAGATGGTATAAATACTCAATTAGCTAGTCAAAATACTCAATTAAATGCTGTGAAAACTTTACTTGATAATAAAGGTACATCAGTAGAAATTGCAAAATCATTAGATAGTTTAAGTAATGTAAGTAACGAAATAAGTTCTAATATTTCAAACTTTGGTAATGATTTTAATAGCAATGGAGTAGCATCAATTAATTCTTTAAGTAGTAATATAAATAGTAGTTTAGCAGCTGTAAATTCAATTTTAGCTGATACTAAAACTATAATTCCACAACTTCAAGCTATTAATAAACTTGGAATATCTGCAGGTAATTTAACAGCATCTAAAACAGAAGAAATAAGTCAAAAGTTAAATTCTTTAGAACAAACTTTAACTTCTTTAGAAAATAAAACTGCTAGTTTAAATAGTAGTAATTTAAATAGCTTAGTTAATTTACTTGAAAAAAATCCTAATCAAATAGCGTCATTTATGTCATCACCGGTTAATATGAAAGTAGAAGAATTATATGGAATGTCTGTATTTGGAATAGGTCTTGCACCTTTTTATACAGTACTTTCAATATGGGTAGGAGCACTTCTTTTAACTTCAATATTAAAAGTTAATGATCCAACTGAAGAAGATGGAACAAAGAAAACAATATTACAAATTCATTTTGGAAAAATGCTTTTATTCTTAATTGTAAACTTTATTCAAGGAACAATAGTAACTTTAGGAGATGTATTTCTATTAGGAATAAAACCAGAGAATCTATGGCTACTCTTGAGCTTTGCTTGGTTCTCAGGAGTGACATTTACGATAATTATATTTACCTTAGTTTCACTTTTAGGAAATATGGGAAAAGCTGCGGCTATTGTAATAATGGTTATGCAGGTTGCAGGTACTGGTGCAATTTATCCAATACAGGTTAACCCAGAAATATTACAAAAACTTCAATTCTTATGGCCATTTACCTATGCTATAGATGGATTTAGAGAAGCCATTGGAGGACCTGATTGGACTAAAGTAACCCATGATTTTAAATGTTTAGCCATATTCCTTGTAATATTCCTACTTTTAGGTGTATTAATAATGATTATGCATGATGGAACTGAAAAGATGGAGCATCTATTTAGAGAATCTGGTCTTTAAAATAAAAAATATTCAATAAAAAAAGTAACAAAAAAGGAAACTTAGTAAACTAAGTTTCCTTTTTTTATATTAAAGTTTTAAAATTAGTCAGTTACTTTGATTTCTTTCTTCTTAACTGTGAAGAAAGCGATTATAAGTCCAATTAATCCAAGTGCAGCAACACAAGCAAATGATATATTCATTCCGTGAATTGTTGCTTTTATAGGATTTAATATACCTGAATTTTGAGCAGATTTACTCATAACAGTTATAAGTATTGAACTACCTATGGCACCAGCTACTTGTCTCATAGTATTATTTACAGCGTTACCATGAGCATATAAGTTTTTGTGTAATGTATTTAATCCTGAAGTTGTAAGTGGCATCATGAACATTGCCATACCAAATAATCTTAATGCATACATACAAATGATGTAAGTTACAGAAGTAGTTGGTGTTAAGAATGCAAATGCAGCTGAACCAATAGTAAATACTGCTAAACCTATTAATGATAGTAATCTTGAACCAATCTTATCGAATAAGTAACCAGTTATAGGGTTCATTACTCCCATTAAGATTGCACCAGGCATAAGAACAAGTCCAGCATCTAATGCTGTATAAGCTCTAGCATTTTGAAGATACATAGGAATTATTAATTCTGATGAAATAAGTCCTGTGTAAACTATCATTACGATAATAGTAGAACAAGTGAATACTCTACTTTTAAATACTCTTAAGTTAAGCATAGGCTCTTTCATTGTTAATTGTCTCCATACGAAGATGATAAGTGATATTATACCTACGATTATTGGAGCATAAACATTAACATTTCCCCAAGAATAGTTTCCAGCATTACTTGAACCAAGTAATAAACCACCAAATCCTACTGTTGAAGTAATTAAGGATAAGATATCAAGTGATACTTTTTTGCCACCTGTAACATTCTTTAATAGGAATGCAGCTAATAGTAAAGATATAATAGCAAGTGGTAAAGTAACATAGAATAAATCTCTCCAAGGATGACTATTGATAATCCAACCTGATAAAGTAGGTCCGATAGCTGGAGCGAAGGCAATAACTATTCCCATTACACCCATTGCAAGTCCTCTTTTTTCTATTGGGAAGATTATAAGGAATACTGTTTGCATTAAAGGCATTATTACACCAGCACCAGCAGCTTGAATAAGTCTAGCAGCAAGTAGTGTATCAAAGTTTGTAGCAAAACATCCAATAAGAGTTCCTATTGTGAAAAGTCCCATAGACATAAAGAATAAAGTTTTAGTTTTAAAACGATCAATTAAGAATGCAGTACAAGGAATCATAATTCCTAGAACTAGCATGTATCCAGTACTAAGCCATTGTGCTGTAGAAACACTGATATGTAAATCTCTCATTATGTCTGGAAGAGCAACATTCATAAATGTACTATTTAAGAAAGCTACGAAAGCTGCAATTACAAAAACACCAGCAATGACTATTGAGTTATAAGACTTAGCTTCATTTTTGTTTATGTTTTCCATAAAATCACCTCATTTTATTTTTTCATCGGTTTAAATATGTAATTAATATAATTTCTAAGTTGAAAACCAATAAGTTTTATTAAAAACTATTAAGTTTTATGTAGCTAAATTATAGTTCTAAAAACAGTTTCGCGTCAAATTGTTAATTTTTTATGTATTATTTATAAATTGATAAAAAAGATATCATTTTATTAATAAAATATTAAATTATTAATTGAATTGATAAAAAAATAGCTCTAAATCAAAAAGATAAATAATAAAACTTAGAAATAAAACTATTTGTTTTATCTTTAAGATTATTATTTATCAAAATGGAGAAATAAATACTAAAAAATTTAAATAAAATATTAACTATTTAAATTATCAAGATTATTAAAAGTAGAGGTAGAGGTAGATGATGAGTCGTAATAATCACCTAAGGGTTCAGGAATAAAGACTTTTTGGTTTTGAGTTAAAATAATATTAAGAGAGACTATTATTTTATAGATAATTTCTTCTTTTTCACTAATCATTTTTTCAAAAAGATTTATGCTTTCTATCTTCCAAGAAATTTTTAGATAATCAGAATTGGTGAAAACTTTTTTTACTTCAAACCCTTTTTTATTAGGAATATCATTTTCTAAATCAAATTTAGGATAAGTACAATATTTAACATCAGTTAAAGTCTTAAATGGAATATTAATATTAGTATTTTGAGTCTTCGTGTTTTCACTTATAATATCTACTGTTTTAGATAAATAACCTTCTATAAATAACTTATGGCTATCATTAAAAAATTTAAGATTAGTTATTTTTACATTATTTTTTAGGGTTTTAATTGATTGTATTGGAGGCTTATATTTAATCTCACAATTTATATCTATTTGAAAATCAGAAATAATAATTGGAAAGATACCAATAATAGGACCACTACGACCTATGGGGACTTTATATTTAATTATATTTTCATTGAGTTTTTCAGTGGTATTTAAATTAGTTAATCTATTAATTGTATAGCTACTATCTACTATACCGGCTTCTACTGGTTTAGAATCTTTTTTTTCCATAGATACCTCCTTTCTATAATAAAAACTCAATAGTTTTTATTTCTATAGGAATTTGTTTTTAAATATAGTTTTATATATTTATATTATTCAGAATGAAAGAGAATGTAACTTTAATAAAATAAAAAAAACTAAATATTTACAATAAAAGGAATAAAATGTATAATTTAATTAATCTTATCAAGAGTGGTGGAGGGACTGGCCCGATGAAACCCAGCAACCAATAGTTTTCTATAGGTGCTAATTCCTGCGGTTTTTTTCTGAGAGATAGGATATTTTTTTAGTGTTTAATTACGTCTAAAGGAGTATCCTTTAGACGTTTTTTTTATGGGGTAAAAATATAAAAGGGGGAGATTTAATGTCTATAAAAAAATTATTTAATGAAAAAAATTTGGTGTTTTCTTTTGAGATATTTCCACCAAAGGTAACATCACCAATTGATGTTGTATACAAAACTTTAGAGGAACTTAGGGATTTAAATCCAAACTTTATTAGTGTAACTTACGGAGCAGGAGGAAATATTTCTGAGAATAGAACAGCAGATATATCAAATATAATAAAAGAGAAGTATAAGATTGAACCAATGGCACATTTAACTTGTATTAATTCTACAAAAAAAGAAATAGATGATATTTTAACAGATTTAAGGAATAAAGGAATTAATAATATTTTAGCCCTAAGAGGAGATATTCCAGAGGGAGAAGAACTTTTAGGAGAATATAAATATGCTTCTGAACTTATTAAACATATAAAAGATTTTGGAGGATTTCATATATCAGCAGCCTGTTATCCAGAAGGCCATCATAAAGGGGAAAGTAATTTTGAAAATCTTAAGTTTTTAAAAGAAAAAGTAGATTCAGGGGCAGAACATTTAGTGTCACAGTTATTTTTTGATAATAAATATTTTTATGATTTTGTAGATAAGGCTAGAGCTATAGGAATAGAAGTGCCAATAGAGGCTGGGATTATGCCTGTGGTAAATAAAAAGCAGATAGAAAGAATAGTGTCACTTTGTGGGGCAACTTTCCCAGAAAAGTTTATAAAAATAGTAAATAAATATGAAGATGATCCTATTGCTTTAAGGGATGCTGGTATAGCCTATGCTGTAGAACAAATAGTAGATTTAATTTCTAGTGGAGTTGATGGAATTCATTTATACACTATGAATAATCCCTATGTGGCAAGGAGAATTAGTGAAAGTGTTCAATCAATAATAAATTCAGTAAATAATAAAAAGGTTATTTAGAAAGGGGTATTTAATATGGAAAAAGTAGAAAGTTTTGAGTTAGATCACAGATTAGTAAAGGCACCTTACGTTAGAAAATGTTGTTTATTAGATGGAAAAGTAGGGGATAAGGTTAGTAAGTTTGATTTGAGATTTTTACAGCCTAATGTGGAAAGCTTTGGAACAGCAGCACTTCATGGATTAGAACATTTGTTAGCTACTGAACTTAGAAAATTTTTGGATGATGTTATAGATTTATCTCCAATGGGCTGTAGAACTGGATTTTATTTAATTTTATGGGGAGATAGAAATGAATTAGAGGTAAAAGAAGGATTAGAAAAAGCTTTAGCTATAGTTTTAGAGGCAAAAGAAATACCAGCAGCTAATGAAATACAGTGTGGAAATTATAGAGACTTATCTTTATTTGGAGCAAAGGAATATACAAATAAAGTTTTAAAAGAAGGCTTTGAAGTATTTACAAAATAATAAATTATTGCCTAGGGAATGTTGAATCTCTAGGCTTTATTGATATAGTTATATAAATAAGTAATATTAGTTTAATTAGTAAAAGGAAATTTGAAAGGGGTGGTACTAATGAATTTTAATTTTAAGGTAGATAAGGCAGAAGTTTTAAGATATATGGGCTATAAAGGTCAGAACATGAGTTTAGAATTAGCAGAAAAAATAGATTATTATAGGGAGATTATTTTAAAAGAAGCAGAATTTAGATTTATAACAGAATTACATTCTATAAAAATTTTAGATGATGGAGTTTTAATTGAAAATAGTAATTTAAAATTAAGAGGAGAGGATATAAAAAATCATTTGAAAGATTCTAAGGAAGTACTTTTAATGGCTACTACATTAGGAAATAGAGTGGAAAAACTTATTAGATTAAAGGAAAGAGTAAGTCTTGAAGATGCAATAATTTTAGATGCCTGTGCAACTACTTTAATAGAGGAATTTTGTGATACCATTGAAGAGGAATTTATTGAAGAGATTAAAGGTGAAAATAAGGGTACTACATTTAGATATAGCCCAGGTTATGGAGATTTACCTATTGAAACACAAAAGGAATTTTTAAAGTTACTAAATACAGAAAGAAGAATAGGTCTTTTAGTTAGTGAGAGTAATATTTTAATGCCTAGAAAATCAGTAACTGCCATAATAGGTGTTTATAATGGAGAAAAGAAAGTTGAAAAAAAGGGCTGTGAAAGTTGTCCTAATTATGATAGATGTTCATTTAGAAGAGAGGGTGTTGTTTGTGGAAGTTAAAGATAGAATAGGGAAAGAGTTATTAGTTTTTGATGGTGCTATGGGAACTATGCTTCAAAAGAGAGGTCTTAAATTAGGGGAAAATCCAGAGATTTTTAATATAAAAAATCCAGAGGTGATTTTAGAGATTCATAAAAAATATATTGAAGCAGGGGCAATGGTTGTAACTACTAATACCTTTGGAGCAAATGAAAGAAAATTAAAAGAAACTGGTTATGAAGTTGAAGAGATAATAGGGTCTGCTGTAACTATTGCAAAGAAAGCAACGGTAGGTAGTGAAAGCTATGTGGCTTTAGATATTGGACCTATTGGAGAACTTTTAGAATCTATGGGAACTTTAAGTTTTGATGATGCCTATGAAATTTTTAAAAGGCAGGTAGTTGCAGGGGTTAAAAATTCTGTAGATTTAATTATTATTGAGACTATGACAGATTTATATGAAGCAAAAGCAGCAGTTTTAGCAGCAAAGGAAAATTCAAATTTACCTATATTAGTTACTATGACTTTTGAAGCTAATGAAAGAACTTTTACAGGCTGCACTCCAGAGGCTATGGCTTTAACTTTAGAAGGATTAGCTGTGGATGGAATTGGAGTGAATTGTTCATTAGGGCCAAAGGAACTTTTACCAGTAATTAAGAGAATAAGAGATGTAACTAATTTACCTCTTATGGTACAAGCAAATGCTGGATTACCAAAGGTTATAGATGGAAAAACTATTTTTAATGTAAAGGAAGAAGAGTTTGCAGAGGGGGCAGAAAAGTTTTTTGAAAATGGAGTTTCTATTTTAGGTGGTTGCTGTGGAACTACAGATTTGTATATAAAAAAAATAGTAGAAAAATTAAAAGGGAAAGAAATAATAGGAAGAAAGAGGAAAGAAATCTTTGGGATTTGTTCTGATTCTAAGGTAGTTTATATAGATGGAGTAAG
This sequence comes from Sarcina sp., assembly GCA_051656625.1. Lineage (GTDB taxonomy): Bacteria > Bacillota > Clostridia > Clostridiales > Clostridiaceae > Sarcina. Next base: position 22,262 of record JBOGCG010000058.1, read on the forward strand.
AGTTGTAGGTGAGAGGATAAATCCTACAGGGAAAAAACTTTTTAAAGAAGCTTTAATAAAAGGTGATATGGATTATGTTTTAAATCAAGCAATAGAACAAATTGAAGCAGGAGCTGAAATTTTAGATGTTAATGTAGGGGTACCTCAAATTAATGAAGAAGAAGTAATGGTAAGAACTATAAAGGAAATTCAAGGAATTATAGATGCACCGCTTCAAATTGACTCTACCAGTGCTACTGTAATAGAAAAGGCATTGAGATACTATAATGGAAAGCCAATAGTGAACTCAGTTAACGGAGAAATAGAAAGTTTAGAAAAAATACTTCCTTTAGTGAAAAAATATGGAGCTTCAGTTATAGGTTTAACTTTAGATAATAAAGGCATTCCAGCAAAGGCAGAGGAACGAGTAGAAATAGCTAAAAAAATAATTGAAAAAGCAAAAGAATATGGCATTGCAAGAGAAAATGTTTTTATAGATTGCTTAGTTTTAACTGCATCAGCACAACAAAAGGAAGTAAAAGAAACTTTAAAAGCAGTAACAATGGTGAAAGAAAATTTTGGAGTAAAAACTCTATTAGGTGTTTCTAATATATCCTTTGGATTACCTAATAGAAAATTAATTAATGAAAGCTTCTTAGCTTTAGCTTTAGGGGCAGGTCTTGATTTACCTATAATGAATCCAAATGCTGAAGGGATGATGGATGTTATTAGAGCTTATAGAGTTTTGAATAATGAGGATGTTGGAGCTGAAGTTTATATTGAGAAATATGGAAATGATAAAAAAGAATTTGTAACCAATTTAGTTACAAATTCAGATTTTGATTTGAAAGAAATAGTTATAAAAGGTTTAAAAAATGAAGCAAGAATAGCTACAGAAAAACTTTTAAAAAATAAGGAAGAGTTAACTATAGTTAATGAATACTTAATACCAGCCTTAGATGAAGTAGGGGATAAATATGAAAAGGAAATAATATTTCTTCCACAGCTAATAAGGTCAGCGGAGACTGTAAAAGTAGCCTTTGAGGTTTTGAAAGAAAGTTTAAATAAAAGTAATTCAAAGAGTATAAGTAAAGGGAAAATAGTTTTAGCTACAGTTAAAGGGGATATCCATGATATAGGGAAAAATATAGTGAAAGTTATCTTAGAGAATTATGGCTATGAAGTTATAGATTTAGGGAAAGATGTACCTATAGAGAGAGTTTTAGAGATAGCAAAAACAGAGAAACCAAAGCTTGTTGGGTTAAGTGCACTTATGACTACCACTTTAAAATCTATGGAGGAAACAATAAAAGCTATAAAGAAAGAGGGTATTGATACAAAGGTAATGGTTGGGGGTGCTGTTCTTACTAAGGAATATGCTGAAATAATAGGAGCAGATTATTATTCTAAGGATGCTAGAGAAGCTGTTGAGATAGCTAAAGAAATTTTCAATTAATAAATATAACTATTAACGAAAAATATTTTGTTTCATATAATATAATGAATTAATCTATATGGAGTAGTTATGAATAAGATAGAACTTATGAATATAGCTGTAGGTTTTATACCAAGAAATTCTACAGTAACAAACATAATGGTTGAAAATTGTGAGTATAGAAGTAATCTAGTTGAAAATATAATTGTAGAATATTTATTTAGAGCTAGTGAGTATACCATGGTATTAGGAGAAGAGTTTGGAAATTGGTTTATTAAAGAAGTATTTGATGGTTATAAAAGTAATGAAAATGCTATGAGATATGAGAAGAAAAATCTGAGTACAATCGCACCAATAAAGACTGTGGATAAAAATCAATTAATTGATGGATCTATTAAAAATACAGGAATTGTAGTTACTAAACAACTGCCTAATGATGATAAATTTAATGGTTATAATACTAGTAAAGAAGAAGGAATTGATACTAATGCAGGAGTAATTGGTAGTAAAGTAAGTAGTGGATCAGGTGTAACTACAGATAAAAAAATTATTTTGGGCTGTATTAAAGGAGATGTCACAGGAGGGGGAAAACAACTTCGAATTTGTATCGTGGCAGAGCAATATCAAGTAGCAGATAAATTAGCTCAAGAGTTATTTTTAATAATAGAAGGTATAGGAGAGGATGATTTTTTAGCAAAAATCAAATTGGATGTTGATTATGGTTATAACCCTAATATCGGATTATATGACTTTACTGGGAATGGTATTTTTGATATTTTAATTTCTATGAGATCTGGTGGTAGTGGTGGATATTATTTTTACTATATTTATTCTTATATAAATAAAACATTTAAAAAGATTTTTGATTGGGAAGCTTTTAATATGAAAAGTAAATTTCAAGTTACTTATTTAGATTATAAAAAGGTAGAAGTTAAAGGCGGATTAATGACTAATACTTATATAATTGATATTTCTCAAAGAGATAAACTTTATTTAGATAGTTTATATGATGCCAAAGGAAAACTTTTATCTCCTACTACAGGTTCGGTAAGTGGAGTAGTTAATCTTTATCCTGTAAGTATAAATAATAATAGAAAGTTTGAATTACATGTAATTTGCAATATATTAGGTCCTGTTAATGAAGATATAATTGGTGGAGTTGTTTATATAGAAAAATGGGGCGGTAAAGATTTTATAACCTTAGGTGAAAGAGTAATTCTTTTTGGAAATACAACCTATGATAATTATGGATTGTCTAAAGTTGACCCTAATTATGTATTTTTACCAGATAAAGTTCCTAATTAGACTTTTCAAAACTTTGTTTTGAATGGGGAATGGGAACTATGTTTTGAATTTGGAATTTGGAATTTGGAATTTGGAATTTTGGCGGTTTTGCTTTCTTTAGTTTGAATAATTATGGTTTTTTGAAAAAAAGTAAGCTTTGCTTACTTTTTTTATTTATAGATTTTATAATATTAGGATTTTTTAATTTTAGATTAGATAGTGATTTAATAAAAGAAAATGTTTATATTTATTAAATTGATAATAAATTTACATATAAAAGAAAAATATTGCAATAAATTGTTGAATTAGTATATAATTTAGTAAATAATTCAAGAAAAGGTTGGTGAAGTGATGAAGGGGGATTTAAAGGAGAGAGAGAAATTCTCTTCTGGTCTAGCAGTATTTTTAGCAACGTTAAGTTCAGCGGTAGGTTTAGGTAATATATGGATGTTTCCTTATATAACAGGACAAAATGGAGGAGCTGCCTTTATATTTGTTTACTTTGCCTGCGTTTTACTTATTGGACTTCCAGTATTATTAGGGGAATTTGTAATTGGAAGAGAAACTAAGAAAAATGTTTATGGAGCTATAAAATCTTTAACTAATAAAAAGTTTTTTAGATTAATTGGAATTTTAGGTATTATAGGTACGGCTTTTATTTTATTCTTTTATACAGTGGTAGCCGGTTGGGTATATTCTTATGTATTTAAAGCAATTGGAGGAACTTTTACAGGTTTAAATGCAGAGGAAGTAGCAAATGTATTTAGAGAAACAAGTACAGGGGTAATATCACCTTTGTTTTGGCAGTTTATTGCTGTAGCAGTTGCCTGTGGAATAATTATGTTTGGAGTTAAAGGTGGAATTGAAAAATTAACTAAGGTTTTAATGCCTGTTTTAATAGTCTTATTAGTTTTTTGTATGGGAAGAAGTTTACTTTTACCAGGAGCAAAAGAAGGTATTGAATTTCTACTGAAACCTGATTTTTCAAAGATAAATATAGCTGTTATTTTATCAGCTTTAGGTCTTGCATTTTTTAAATTATGTATAGGAACAGGAACTATGATAACTTATAGTAGTTATTATACAGAGGACAATAATATGCCAGCTACAGGGCTTAAGGTAGCTTTAGCAGATACTGGAGTTTCTTTACTTGCAGGACTTGCTATTTTCCCAGCAGTATTCTCTTTTGGTTTAGAGCCAACTAGTGGTCCAGGTTTATTATTTGAAACAATACCTTTAATTTTCTCAGGGTTACCAGGGGGTAATTTATTAACAATAATATTCTTCTTATTAACAGCAATGGCCGCAACAATGGCTATGATATCTTTATTTGAAGTACTTACAGCAGCTTTAACAGAAGAGTTAAAGTTAAATAGAAAAGTTGCACAAATTGTTAATTTAATTGGGATAATGGGATTTGGTTCTTTAGCTGCTCTATCAGGTCATCCAGAGGGTGTATTAAGTAACATAAAATTATTTGGGTTTACTTTCTTTGATTTTTATGACAAAGCAACATCTTTATTTATTCTACCTATCAATGGATTGCTAGTTGCAATTTTAGTGGGATATTTTATAAATAAAAAGATTATAGTAAAGCAAATAACTAATAGTGGTTTGATTAAAAATGAAAAATTATGTTCAATATTAATTTTTAATCTAAAATATATTGCACCTATATTGATTTTAATAGTATTTATAGGAGCATTTATTTAGTAAAAACTGTACTAAGTTAAAAGAGAGTTATTAATTTTTTTAATAAATTACTTTTAATTTTAGTGCAGTTTTTTATTTTTTTATTGATAAAAAAATATCTTTTTTTACTGTTTTGTAGAAAATATTTTTTTAAAGTTATATAATGTAATTATTATACAAAATTGGGGAATTTTATAAAGGGGGAGAATATAATGGAAAAAATAAAAATAGCCTTGCTAGGACTTGGGAATGTTGGGACAGGAGTATGGAAAATTTTTCAGGAAAATAAAGAAGAAATAGTTAAGCGATCTGGTTATGATGTGGAAATAACTAAAATATTAGTTAAAGATATAAAGAAGAAAAGAGAAGTAGATGTACCAGAAGAACTTTTAACAACTAATTTTAAGGAAATATTAGATGATGATGAAATAAAGATAGTTGTAGAGGTGATGGGAGGTATAGAGCCAGCAAAAAGTTATATTTTGAAATCAATAAAAAATAAAAAACATATAGTAACAGCGAATAAAATGCTTTTAGCAACAAAGGGTAATGAGCTTTTTGAAAAAGCAGACGAAGAAGGGGTTATGTTTAGATATGAAGCTAGCGTTGCTGGTGGAATACCTATAATAAATGGAATTAATGAAAGTTTAACAGCTAATAAAGTAGAAAAGCTATATGGAATAGTTAATGGAACAACTAATTATATTTTAAGTAAGATGGACACAGAACATATTGATTTTAAAACAGTTTTAAAAGAGGCTCAGGACAAAGGCTATGCAGAAGCAGATCCAACTTCTGATGTGGATGGATTTGATAGCCAATATAAATTAGCAATTTTAGCATCTCTTTGTTTTGGAACTAAGGTTGATGTGGTTAATGTTTATAGAGAAGGAATAACAAATATAAATTCTATAGATATTGAATATGCTAAGGAACTAGGATATAAAATAAAACTTTTAGCTATAGTTAAAGATCATGAAGGTAAATTAGAGCTTAGAGTTCATCCTACAATGATTCCAGAAAATCACCCACTAGCAGCAGTCTATGATTCTTTTAATGCTATTTTCTTAACAGGAAATGCTGTGGGAGATTTAATGTTCTATGGTAGAGGTGCAGGTGATTTACCAACAGGTAGTGCTGTTGTAAGTGATATTATAGCCATATTAAAGGAAAATGTTTATACAGAAAATCATATTCCAGTGGTTAAAAATAACCTTTGGAAAAAAGAATTTGTTCAAATGAGTGATGTAAAATGCAGATATTATATAAGAGCAACAGTATTAGATGAGCCAGGAGTTCTTGGAGATATTACAAAGGTATTTGGTGAAAATAAAGTGAGTTTAAGATCAGTGATTCAAAGAGGAAAAAGAAGACATGCAGGACAATTTGTTACATTAGTATTTGAAACTCATTTAACAAAGGAAAACCATATTATTGCTTCAATAGATAGTTTATATGAATTGAAATCAGTTAATAAAATAGATAATCTTATTAGAATTGAGGAAATGTAGATTTAATTTAGAATTTAGAATTTAGGATGAAATTTAGAGGAGCTAAATTTCATTCTAAATTCAATCATTCTAAATTCCTAATTATTCTTAGTTAGTGTGTAGAAGGCAAAGATTAATGGGATTATGATTAAATAGTTGAAAAAGTGTCTGAATAAATCTATGAAGAAGCCATATAAGGACATAGAGATATTTTCTATGGTAAAGTTAGCCCAAAGTAAGTTGAATGGAAGAATTAATATTAATAATATTATTAAAAATTTTATAATAAATTTATTGGCTTGAGTTAATTTTTTTTTCTCAAAAAATTTTTTGTTTATAAAAAATAAATAGAACAATACAGATAATATTTCAATGAAAAAAATGAAGCTATAAAGACTAAGACTATAGGAATAATCTAAGATTAAAGAACTTATTAAAAATAATAAAAGTAAAATAGAACCAAAGGAACCAAGCAAATAACTTTCTTTTCTCATTTAAATCAAATCCCTTCTAAATATTTAAGTAGAAATAAATCTTTCTTTTAGTATTTCAAAATTTATTAAATACTAATCAGAAAGATAAAAAAATAACCCTATTAAATAAAGATAGAAAATATCTTTACTTAATAGGGTTTAATTTTATTTAATCATTTTAAATGACATGTAAAGTTCTATTATTGCTATTACAATGAAGTAAGCACCTAGAATATATGGAATTATTGGTATTAGTGTTAGTACTACTATAGGACAGAAAATTATGATTAAACCAAATATTATTAGTAATATACTATAAATAATAGTTGTTTTATCTTTTAATTTTATAGAATAAATTAGAGTGTAGATTCCTCTAATAAATGCCCAAATACCATAGATAATTATTAGATTTCCCATTGTTGTAATAGGGAAAAATATTAATATCAAACCAAATAATCCATCAATAACACACATTATTACATGTATTGTTTTATCAGGACGATTCCATAGTCTTATAAATTTTATTATTGCGTATATTATGAATAGAATACCTACTAGAGTTGTTATTGTTACAAGAACACCTAATGGTTTCGTAAAGAATAATATACCTACTGCGAATAAAAGTATTGCTTCAATTATACTTAGTATTTTCATGATTTCTCCTTTGTTAAGTTATTGTATTAAATATTATATTAATACTATTTGTAATTGTCAACAAACCATTAACAAATTATTAATAATATTTTAATGAATTAACTCTTTAAAGTCCTACCTTTATATATATTTATTAATAAGCCTACAAAGATTAAATTTAAAATTATACTTTCACCACCTGTTGTTATAAATGGTGCTGATAATGAAACAAAGGGAAGTAAATTAAAATTCATTAAAATTGACCATAATATTTCAATTGTCATAGGGATTGATATAGCAAAAGCAAGAGATTTACCATAATTATTTTCTGTTAAAAAACCTACTTTTAAAATTCTAAATATGAAATAAAGTAAAGCTAGAATTATTATAGTAGCTAGTAAATAACCGTAGGTAGCTATTATATTAGTTATAGGATAGGATTGTCCTATAATTAATTTTAGATTGCTAGAACCTATAAATTTAGAACTTAAAAGTATTTTGGCTACAGAATTAAACTGCCAGTTGGGATTAGTAGTTAAAATAGTCAAAAAATTAGGATTAAATATAAAGAAAATAATTAATTCTAAAATTAAAAGTAAGTATATCTTTTTTTTACTTTTAGAATTAATAAAAGTAATTACAGCAGTTGATAATCCATAATAAATTATTAATTCAGTTGAATTTGTTACAAAAACCATAAAGGTTAAAGGTACTAGAGTTAGAATAAGCCAAATAAAATTTCCGAGTTTTTTATTCCAATTAATTTTATTGTAAAAATGAGAAAGAGCAAATAAATATAAAATAGGAACTAAGGGTAAAATAAACATGTTGAAAGGTCCTAAAACAAAGCCTGAATAATGTTTAAAGTTAGGAGAAGGATTAGGATATAAATAAAGTAAAAAAGTTAAAATTGTAGCAAATACATAAAAAACAATTGATAACTTTTTTAGTTTTCTGAAATCGAAAAATAGAAAAAAGCAAAAAAATATTAGTCCTAAAATAACAAATATTAAATCTCTTACTACAAAAGTACCAGTGGGAATAGCTAAGCCATGCCAAAGTATTGGCTTGCTAAACCAACCGCTGGGAAAACTGTTTTCGAAGCTATAGGCACTTAGAAATCCAAATAAAACAAGTAAAATAGTCATTATAAGAAGCTTAAAATCTATAGTGGCTTTATGAACTTTATTGAGTTTTGTTCCAAGATATTTAGAATTACCTAAGTTTATTAAAGCTTTATCTATAGATTCTTCCTCTGAAAAACCTTCTTTTTCATAATTAGTTTCTAATTCTTTTAAATGAGATGAAATTTCAGTTTTTATGTCATTGTGAACTCGTTTATTTTTTACTAAAGAACAAATATCATTAAGATAATGTTGGATTTTTTCTTCTTTTAAAGACATATGAAGCTCTCCTTATTAAGTATTTTTTTATCATTTTTTATGTGAGTAATAATTTTTTCCTTTTCTTTTAAATAAACTTTTCCCTTTTTAGTGATACGATAATATTTTTTTTCTATAGAATTATCTAAAATAAAATAGGCCTTTAAAAAGCCTTGAAGCTCTAATTGGTGTAATGCAGGATAAATAGCACCCTCTTTATCATTAAGACGTTCTTTAGCTATT
>JBOGCG010000059.1:0-2251 GCA_051656625.1 Sarcina sp.
ATGGAGACATTAAGTATTCTAAATTGGTAGAATTATCTAAAAGAGCCGAAGTTGGAATACCTATGATTTTTAGCCTAATGACTAGAAATAGTTTAATGTCAAAATTAAATAATGACTTAGAGCCATCTGAATAATATCAGGTGGCTTTGTTATAAATGGAGGGGACATGAATGATTTAGAAAGATATTTTAGAGAAAAGTATCTGAGTGAAAATACAATAAAAACATATCTTAGAAACATCTCCATATTTATCAATTGGTATTCTGGAGAAATTATTAATATAGATCCAATAATAGTTGATAATTATAAAAAATATTTAATGGAAGAAAGAAAAATTAGTATAAGAAGTGTTGCAGCATACTTTAATAGTTTAAAGATATTTATAAAATATATTTATGAAAGATATAAAATAGTAACAAAATTAAGTGTTGTAAATGAGTATGGAAAACTTATTAGAGTGAATATCCCTCATATAAAGCATAAAATAAAGGATATAAACTACAATAAAGAGTTATCTATTAAAGAAGTTAAGAGACTTCTTAAAGCAGCATTAAAGGCAAATGAAAGAGATTACTTATTGTTTTTAACAATGACATTAACAGGAATGAGGGTTTCAGAAACTTTAAGTTTAAAAGTTTTTCAATTAAAAGATTTAATGATAGAAGTTACCTTGAAAGGAAGAACAAGAAGTTTAATATTGCCTCCATCACTAAAATCAAAATTAAAGAAATTTACTAAAGATTTTGAAAGTGAATCCTATATATTTAAATCTAATAGAAAACTAGATAAAGCTTTAGACAGAAAAACAGTATATTCTTTAATGCAAAAATATGCTGGAGAAGCTAAATTAAAGAAAGAAAAGTGTTTTCCACATAATTTAAGAAAACATTATACAGTAAATGAGATAAATATAGGAACAGATATCCAAACTTTAGCAGATGAATTAGGACATAAAAATTTAGAAACTTTAAGAATATATAAAGAAAGATCTGTTGAAGAAAAGAGAAAAAGAATGCAAAAAATTGCTAAAAAATATGGATAGAATTTTAAACAGACTAAATGAACAGTTTTTTGTGTTTTTGATAGGACTATTAACTTGCTATAAATATAATAAAATCAATAGCTAGATGAAGAAAAGTGAAAGAGACATATTTATGCTATATTATGTCTAATATTCATGATTAAATCGTGAGTACTAAACTTTAGAGTTTAAACAGTAGAGTAATATTAGGGTTGTTAATATAAAGAGTTAAACAGTTGTTTAAAAAAAAGACTATAATCGTTAAGCCGAGTGTTCGGGCTTGCTGTTTAAAACTAAGTTGGTTTTGATAGTGAAATGGACCTCGGTCAGAAACAGAAAAAATTACGGGAGAGGATTAATGAGTAATAGCTTAGAAATAGTTTGTAAAAAGTGTGGGAAGAAGTTGGCAACTATTGAGATGAAATCACAAGGGGAAACAGTAGTAATGAAGGGAAGAACAGACAGTGAATCTGTTATTGCCAGTGATGGAGTGTATTGGAAGTTTAGATGTACAGATAAAAGGTGTGAATTAAGTAATAAAGAAAATGAAAAAGCCGCAATATACAAAGCTGGAACTCTAAAGAACAACCTCAAAGTTAATGTCTTGTAAAAACACCTTAAAATTATATTGACACAAGATATAAAACTTGGTATTATATAACCATAAAATTAATGGTGGTTAAGAGTGAGGTGTGAAGATGAAAAAAACTTATGGATATTGTAGAATATCAACAAAAAGTCAAAGCATTGAAAGACAGATTAGAAATATAATAAGAGAGTACCAAGATGCTGATATTGTTGAAGAGGTTTGTACAGGTACAAGTTTACAAAGAACAAATTGGATAAAATTAAAAAATAAATTAAAAAAAGGTGATGTAGTAGTTTTTGACTCAGTATCAAGAATGAGCAGAAATAGTGTTGAAGGAATAAAAGAGTATTTTGAACTTATGGATAAAGGTATAGAGTTAATTTTTTTAAAAGAGCAATATATTAATACAGGAACATATAAAAGAGCTGTAGAGAGAGAATTAGAAAAAACAGGAAATAAGATAGCTGATTTATATATAAATGCAACAAATGAAGTATTTAGGATTTTAGCTGAGGAACAAATAAAAATAGCATTTGATCAATCTGAAAAAGAAGTAATGGACCTTAGACAAAGAACAAAAGAAGGTATAGAAACTGCAAGATTAAATGGAAAACAAATCGGTGGCCAAGTAGGAAAAAGTT
>JBOGCG010000060.1:0-4964 GCA_051656625.1 Sarcina sp.
GTAGCATCCATACCCTTTTGAGTTCTTGATACACTCATATATGCAATATTTATTTTATGTTCATACAATATATTAGTAATTTTATTTACTGCTCCTGGTTTATCCTTATGATAGGTTATAAGTGTTGGATATGCCCCTGTAAAAGTAACAGCTTCACCATTAATTTCTACTATTTCTATAGCACCTCCACCTATGGATGACCCTATAATTTCACTTATCTTTCCTGATTCACCCTCAATAATAAACTTCACTGTATTTGGATGATAATCACCTAAATCACTCTCTATAAATTCATATTCTAATCCTTCTTCTTTAGCAATTAAAAATGAAGCCCTTAACCTTTCATCATCTGGTTGCATTCCTAAAATCCCTGCCACTAAAGCCTTATCAGTTCCATGCCCCTTATAGGTTTTAGCAAAAGATCCATGAAGTATGAATTTAACTGAAACTATCTTTTCTCCAGCTACAATTCCTGCTACCTTTCCAAGTTTAGCGGCTCCTGCTGTATGAGAAGATGATGGTCCAACCATTATAGGACCTAATATATCAAATACACAAACATTAGTCATTTATAATCCCTTCCCTTTATAATTTAATTTATTTTATTTACTAAACTCTCAAATCCCCTATTTTATTAGTAAGTTCCCATTAAAATACCATAGCTAATCTACTTGTTATTTCCCTTTTCTCATTTTTCCAGTACATAATACTTTTTTCTATAATATAAATTTTTCCGATTTAAATTAGGGTGGAATAACCACCCCTTAAATTTTATCTTTTAAATTCTTCCTATTTCATAAAATAACTAGCTCTCTTAAAACTTTATCTCTTATGCTGTAATAAGATCCTCATCCAAGCTTGAATTCTTCTCCCTAGCATCCTCTGACTTAGTTCCTCTAATTTGATCTGCAGTCATTATTTTATGCTTTCTAAATATTAAATACCCTATCATACCTGACATTATATTAAGAACAACTATTATAGCTGCAGCTATTAACACCTTTGAAGCTGAGTTATAAGCAAACATTACAGCAAATCCAGCAATTGGTGTAGCTGTTCCTGGTGTATTATTCATAAGTCCCATAGAAGCTACAACTATACCTGATAATGCTCCCCCTATAAAGTTTGTCACATAAACAGGAATTGGATTTGCAGATATAATATCTGCCTGAGTAAGTGGTTCTATAGCCACCGCAATAGTATCTTTTTTACTACCAAACTTCATTTTTTGGAAGAATATAAAGTTCATAAATGATGATCCAAATACTGATAATGCTCCAATAGCCATTGGAAGTCCTTTAAGTCCAAGCATAGCTGTTAAAGCCATTGAACTAAGTGGTGCTGTAGCTACCACTGTTATTATTCCACCAAGAATAATCCCCATAACGATTGGGCTAGCTGATGATGATGCAGTGATAACTCCCCCAATAGTTTCAAGTGTTGTATTAACAAGTGGATTTGATATAGCAGCTAATCCTCTAGTAAGCGGTGCTCCAATAAGTATAATAACTATTAAATCAAGTCCAGCTGGAACTTTCTTTTCTAAAAATTTAATTACAAAAGAAGCAAGATATCCAGCAATAAATCCTGGAAGTATTCCAAATCCTGAACAAGCAAGACCTGTTAGTACTGCATAAATAGGTGAAACTCCAAGTGCAAGTGGTACTAAAATTGCAGCCGCAACTCCACCAAGCCCTCCATTGGCTCCTCCAACTTCACTTAAAAATTGTATTTTTAAAACTTCACCAAAAAATGCAAGGTGAAAAGCTTCTACTAGGAAACTAGCACAGGCAGCATTTGCAAGAGCTCCCATAGCTTTCATTCCTTGAGGTGCTTTGTAGCTAAATAAAGTAAAACATCCTAAAACTAATAATAATAACACTGTTCCAAACAAAATTTGCATAATTTAAATCCCCCTCTGATTTTGTCGTTTTTTGTTTGTTTTTCAATTCATTTGTATTATATATCATCTCTCACTTTGTGAAAATGTTTTCAAAAAACTTTTTACATAATTTATAAATAATTTCAAAAATTCATTTTAGGTTATCATTTTATAATTTGTAATTTTATGTATCAATTTAATTTCTTATAAATTTATAGAAATAAGTTAAAATCTCAATTCTAGTTAATTTTCAACTTATTAATAAATGTATATTTATTAATAATATAGAGAATTTTAAGTATATTTTTTCAAAAAAATCAAAATTATAATTTTAAAATCCTCCCTCTAATTACAGCAAAATTACTATTGCTGTTTACAATTACTACCTATAGTAAAACCTTTATAATTCTTCATATTTTCTAATTTTTAAGAATAAAAAAAGTCTCAGGGAATATCTAATTTTCTTCCCTGAAACTTTACTAAAATTATACTAACTGTTTTATTTCTTCTATTTCTTTATTCATTTTAGCTATAGGATTATCATTTATTAATTGCCCCAAAAATTCTCTCATAAGTTCGGTAGACTTAGGTAAAAAAGGTAAGGCTCCAATAGAAACTTCATCAATAGTTTTATAAAATTTATGATTTCTATATTCCTTTTCATTATCATAAGGGAATAAAACAAAAGCTCCAACTATTGGTTTTCTCTTATCATTTTCAGCATATAAAATAGCATCTCTATATCGATGCATAGTATTTATGTCCTCTTCCTTTGGTCCAATACCACCATAGTTTTTTTTATATTCAACTTTATTTTCTAGCTTATATTTAGCATCAAATATATATTCTCTATAGCTTTCTTCTCCCTGTTTTTTTATAGTAAAAATATTATCTGGTTTTTGTGCTACATTTGCTGAATAACTCTTCCTATTATAGGAAACCTCTATTCTTTCATTATTCATTTTATTTTCATAAACAATAGTTGATTGATTTCCTTTTTTTAAAGTTACATAAAGAGAGTTTCTATTTACTTTTAGCATATCAGAGCTTATTAAATTATAATCTTCTCTTAAAATTGAATTTATCTTTATAAAGCACCAATACTCATATAATAAACTTAGTTCTTTCATAGATATAGTTAAAATATCACTTTTTATAGTTAATCCTTTTCTAATAATTAGATAGTATTTAAAAACATCTCTATAACCTGCTTTCATTCTAAATACTAAAGATATATCTCCCTTTCGAAAATTACTTTCTACATCCTTTAAAAACCCTGTAGTTAAGATTCTTCTAAAGTAATTCTCCATCTTTTCTATTCTTTCTATAACTGCTTTATCAGTAACTTTTCCATTATATCCACTACTGGTCTTATAATATTCTCTTTTAAAATTATCAATGGATTTAACAATATCCTCTAATAAAAACTTTAAAAATCTATTTTCATTATTATCTAAAGTAACAGTTTTTTTACTTACTAAAGCTTTAGTAGGAACTCTTCTTCCCCCAATTTCTTTAAATAAATGACCTCTTTTTTCAAGCCATCTAAAGCTATCATTCTTAGGATTAATTATTTTATTATAATTAAGGATTTTTTCTTCCTTTACTAAACATTGATGAGGACTATAATTTACTACATTAATAGCCTTTTGAAATTTCTCAAAAAGATAATTTAATATACTATAAAACTCTGTTAAAGATCCTCTTTCATTTTTTACATCAGCCCCTAAGTAAGTTCTAGCTAAAAATCCAAAGGCTAGATTGTAAATTTCTTTATTAACATCCTCTAGTAATTCCTTATAGTCATCTTTATAATCAATTTTACTTGGTCTAACTTCTAAAGTTACCTTTATATGTTCTTGTCCATTTACTTTAATATAAATATCACTATATCCAATATCACTTCTAAAGTTAATAATTCCTGAGTAAAAATTAGTTTTTCTCTTGCTTTTAACTACCTTTTCTCTAATATTTTTATTATCATTATAAAATAGAATTTCATCCGCTGAATTTTTCCCCTGAATTTCTATATGATAATTTTTATATTCCTTTAAATAACTGTTATAATCTAAATCAGCTATAAATACTTCCTTATTATCTATAAAAGTTCTTATATTTTTAGAGCTATCCTTTCCAATTGAAGAGGGATTTTCAGCATTTATAGTTAAATTTACTAATGGAGTTTCTATATATAAAAGTTCATTATTTCCAGAATCCTGTGAAGCCATCTCTCAAATATCTCCTAATCATATATATTAACTTTTCGCTACTTAATTTATAGTTTTTAATTGACTGCTCTAACTGTGAAAGTTCAACAGTTCCAAAGGCTATATCATCGCCCTTATAGCTTGTCCCGTTTAACTCATTAAAAAATTCTACTAATATTTCTATAACTGATTCATTACTTCCACCTATCTTAGGTAAAATCTTTTGAACTATAGCATAATCCATAGCTTTAGAGAAATCCATAAGATTATATTTAACTGCATTTATTACATAGAATATAATTTCATCTCTTGTTCTATAAGCAAAATGATAATTTCCTTTAATAAGAATTTCATTACATCTCTTTAAGTTTTCTATAACCTTTAAAGCAATCTCTTTATCTTCTATACAATCTGTAATTTTTAAATAATTACTTTTTAAAAGAGTATTATCATAAACTCTACCCTGAATTTCCTCCTTATCAAATAAGAAATCAAAGTCTAAATCTATTTCATTAAACTCAATGGTATTAGCTCTATCAAGAACCTTTTTACTAAAAGGAAAAGTAGTTTCATCCATATTTACAGTTCCAACAATAAAAATGTTTTCTGATATATAAACATTTTTGTAAACTTCATAACTTTCTTCATCTGATCCAAAACTCTCCTTAGTAAATATCTTATTACTTCTAATCTCACCATCTATAAGTTCCTTAGTTTCAATAATAGATAATATAGTACTAAAATAATACTCAACTCTAGCAAGGTTCATTTCATCAAGACAAATAAAATATGGCTCATTAAGATTATCATTAGCTGCCTTTAAAATAGAAGTTACTGCCCCTACCTTAAAATTCCCCTCAATATCTCTATAACCA
>JBOGCG010000061.1:0-20407 GCA_051656625.1 Sarcina sp.
AAACAATTAAATAGTAGAGAATTATTTTCTAATGCCACTATTTTAGTTAATTTAATAAGCTGTAATTAAAAATATTCCCAAAGGCAAAAAATGAAAAAAACAAAAATGAAAAAACCCAAAACGAAAAAACCCAAAATGACCCCGGGGTATAGGAAAAAATTTCCTATACCCCGGGGTCATTTTGGGTTTTTAGAAAAGTTTTTGGTTAATTGATATTTCTCCTTCTTGCAATACTGAACAAAAAAAAACATTGGAAAGGAGAGGACAATCTTTTTTATTTAGAGTACATTGAGGAAAACATTTCTTTTTTATTGGATTAACTTTAAGTATAGCTGTTCCTATTTTTATAATAGAATTTAACTTTATAGTATTATAATTTAGGGAACTACAGTTATTAAAATTTTCATTTAAAGTATTAGTTAAAGAAATATTTTCTGTAAAGACTAAATTTGCTTTGAATCTTTTAGTACAAAGGCCTTCTTTAAAAGAAGTTCCCTTAAAAGGCAAATTTCTATCTATAAAAATAGAAATCTCTCTATATTCTTTTCCTCCTTTAGCATCATCTTTTAAACCATTTTTTAAAACTTTGCAAGAAGATAAGGAAATCTTTTCTTTATTTTTTGTTATATTAATTTCTTTTAGTATCATTTAATTATCCTCAATTTTATTTTTAGTAGTATTTTTAAATTTTCCTATAGAGTTTTCTTTTGTAATAATTTACTTAAAGTTTTCTTAGTAATAATTAAAAACTTTAAGTAACTACATTTTTAATAATAGATTAAATTTATTGTATTAAGCTATCTTCGGAGTTAATTTCAATTATTTTTCCGATATTCTCAGTTCCATAACCACCTAATGAATGAATTTTTGTTATAAAACTTTCAGAAGTAATTGCGGAAAGTAGAGGTTTTAAAGTTTCATAGGAACTTTTTCTTATAAGGAAATCATACTCTTCATCAGCTATTTCAATAAAATCTAAGTCCATTTCTTTAGCAGCAGAGTATACACCTAAACCAACATCAATTTTATCTGATTTAACTTCAGCGGCTACAGACATATGAGTAAGCATTTCACGATCATAGCCTACTATGGCTTCTTTATTTATATTATTAGCTTTTAATAAATAATCAAGTAAAAGTCTAGTGCCAGCACCTCTTTGTCTATTTACATAGGTTATATCATCTCTTACTAAATCTTTCACAGAAGTTATGTTTTTAGGATTTCCTTTTTTAACGATAAATCCTTGTTTTCTATTAACAACTTTAATTAAAATCATAGGCTCTTTAAAGTATTTTTTTACATAAGAAATGTTATATTCACCAGTTTCACTATCTAAAAGATGAATTGGAGCGAGATGACATTCACCTTTTTTTAGAGCCATTATTCCACCAAGACTTCCAACATGAGTAGAAGTTAAATTCAGGTAATCTCTTAAAATATCCATAAGAATATCATGACTACCAATAGAAATTATATTTTTTTCAATCTCTGATTTATCTTTGAAAAGTTCTATTTCTACTAAATCACCTTCATTAAGCCCCTCAGATTCTCTAGGAATTTCAATAATTCCATCTGCCTTTAAAAGGCTAGTGGTAATAGCAGCACCACGGCTTATTGGAGTGGCAATATATTTTCCATCAACTATGCCAATGTTAGCTCTCACTAGTTCTCTATGTTTAAGAGATGAATAGATTTTTTTTGTAAGTGTTGCTTTTAAACTTTCCTTTTTTAAAGTAGATTTATTAAAATACATTGAAATTAATGGTATTAAAAATTCTCTAAAAGCTACATAGGAGGAAACCGGATAACCAGGAATACCGATAACAGGTTTATTATTAATTATTCCAAGTATAGTTGGTTTACCAGGTTTTAAGGCTACACCATGAACAACAACTTCACCAAGTTCTCTTATAATATGAACAGTGAAATCTTTAGAACCAGCTGAAGAACCAGCATTAACTAAAACAATATCACTTTCTTTAGAGGCTTTTAAAATATGTTCTTTTAATAATTCATAATTATCTTCCACAGGAGGATAAATTTTAGCTATAGCATCACATTCCTCTACAAGTCCAGATAACATATAACTATTAGAATCAATAATTTTTCCAAGTGATGCTTCTTCAAGGGAGGAAACTATTTCAGTTCCAGTAACGATAATAGAGGCAGTAGGTTTTTTATAAACCTCAATTTCAAAATTCCCAGAGGCAGCTAAAGAACCAAGAGCGAATGAGTTTATTTTAAAGTTAGAAGGAATAACCATTTCTCCTTTAACAATATCTTCACCAATAGGTCTTATATGTTGCCAAGGCTTAGAAGGACTTTGAATTTCTATGTAATCACCCATATCAAAAACATCTTCAATCATAATTACACTATCATATTCATTAGGGATTACATTTCCAGTATTAACATAGGTAAAATCCTTATTTTCAATAAGTTTTAAAGGATTTATTTCAGTGGCTAAACTAGTAATAGAAGAATTAATAGCTATACCATCCATAGCAGCTAAATGATTCTGTGGAGAGGATATTCTAGCAAAAATAGCTTTACTACTTATTCTTCCAAGTGCAGATCTAAGATTTATTTTTTCAACCATAGGAATGATATTTAATTTATCTAAATATTCATTTAGAGCCTCTTTATAGTCTTTATTTTCTATGTATATATTTCTCATTTTAATAATTCCTCCTTAAAAAGAGTTTTTACCAAGGAAATTAATTTCAACAGAATCTCCTTCGTAAATACCTTCTATATTTTCAGATATTCTTATATAACCTTTGGCTTTAGACATAATGCTTATCATAGATGAACGACCAAAGATAGGAGAAGCTTTTCCTTCTTTAATTTCTACCATTTGAAAGGTTTCTTTTCCAGCAGCAGCATGGATATTTCTATTAATTTCAAATTTAACCTTGGCTTTTATAGTTTTAGTAGTAGTTAAGTTATCTATAAAAGGTGATAAAAGCAAATCACAGGCTAAAGCACAGGAAACTGGATTTCCAGGAAGTCCAAAAAAGGCTTTATTTTTAATTTCTCCAAATAATACTGGTTTACCAGGCTTCATTCTTATGCCATGAAAATAAAGATTACCAAGTTCAACTAATAATTTATTCATATAATCCATTTCTCCAACTGAACTGCCTCCTGACATTATTACTATATCAGAATCTTCATAAGATTTTAAAATAGCAGTTTTTAAAGAATGATAATTATCTTTTATCATTGAAGTAGAAAGTACATTATAGCCCATTTCAATTAATTGAGCTTTTAAGCAATAACTATTAATATCTCTAATTTCACTACCTTCAAGTATTTTTTTTGTAGGGGGAACTAATTCATCACCAGTAGATAAAATATGTACAGTAGGCTTTTTATAAACTTTAATTTCTACAATTCCAAGAGAGGCTAAAAGTCCTATATGGAAAGGAGTTATTTTAGTGCCTTTTTTTATAATAGTTTCACCTAAAGCAACATCCTCACCAATTAAAGTAATGTTTTCGTTAGTACAAACACTTTTATAAACAAGGAGTTCTTTTTCAGAAATTAATTCTGTATTTTCAATCATTACAATAGAATCAGCACCTTCAGGAATTCTAGCACCAGTTGGAACATAGGCAGCTTCCTCACTGGAAATTGTAAAATTAGGATTAGTACCAATATGCACAGAGCCTACAATATTAAATAGTGAAGGGATAGTTTCAGAAGAGCCATTTGTTTCATTACTTTTAACAGCATAGCCATCCATTCTGGATCTATTAAATCCAGGAATAGCTTCTGTTGATTTTATATCTTCAGAAACAATTCTTCCTATACTAGCATCAAAATTTATAACTTCTTCTGCAAGTTTGTAGTTAGCACCAAATTTAGATACAATATTTATTGCTTCATCAACGGAGATTGTATTAAAAAATTTCATATTACTCATTAAATATCAATCCTTTCTTTCCCAGAGTAAACATTAAATCTATCACCTCTAGAAAATCCAATTAAAGTCATATTCATTTTTCTTGCAAGATTTACAGATAGAGAGGTAGGACAAGCTCTTGAAATTGCTATAGAGATTCCAGATTTACTTATTTTAGATAACATTTCAGAACTTAATCTTCCAGATACATAAATAGCAAAATCATCAATAGGAATAGAATTAAGAATTAAATGTCCAATACTTTTATCTATAGCATTATGTCTTCCAATATCTTCTCTAAAAATTTCTAAAGATTTATTCTTTAAGAGAACACTATGAACTCCACCTGTAGCTTCAAATATTTTAGAACGGGTGAAAAATTCTTTCATAGTATCCATAATTTCATATTTACTTATTTTTAGATTATTATCAAAAAATAATTCATTCATAAAATTCATAGATTTAGCATAAAGACTACCTTTACTACCAGAAGTGATAACTCTATCATGATATAGATTATCAAAATTAATATCACCTTTTATTGTTATATAAGCTGTATTAGTTAAACCTTGAACCACTGATAAACCAATAATATCTTCTTTTGATTTCAAAAGACCTTCATTAAATAAAAAACCAACAGTTAATTCATCAAGATTTATAGGGGTACACATTATAGTTATATATTCTCTACAGTTTATAACAATGGTAAGAGCAGTTTCTTCCACAACGGAATCTAAAATTTCTAAATTTTCATCTCCAGTACATTTTAAAATATCAAATTTTTTAATCATAGAAAACACTCCTAATTGTAATATCTTATTTTAGTTTTTAAATAAGATATTCATATTTTTTCTTCAGTTAATTTAAATTCAAAAAAAGCCCTAGAATTTCAAAGTGAAATTAAAGGAATATTCTAGAGCTTTTATGAAAAGTGTTTTATTTAAAACACTAAAGTTTTAATTATCTTTTTAATTTGAAGCTGTATAAGCTATTAAGCTTTTCTAACATTAACAGCACAAACTTTTAATTCAGGAATATTACATTCAGGATCTAAAGCTGTGTTAGTTAATACATTACAGTTTCCTTGAGAGAAATGGAAAGTCATGAAAACAACTTCCTCTAAAATTCTATCAGTTATTAAGGCTCTAGTTTCTACAGAACCTCTTCTTGAAGAAACTATTACTTTATCACCATTTTCAATTCCAAGTTCTTTTGCCTTATTTGGATGTATTTCAACATAGGAATCTTTAGATATTTCATCAAGACCTTCAACTTTTCCAGTCATAGTTCTTGTATGATAATGATATAGATTTCTTCCGTTAGTTAAAATAAATGGATATTCAGGAGAAGTAACTTCAGCTGCTTCTTCATAGTTTTGATAAGCTAAAATTCCTTTACCTCTTATAGGACCATTTTTATGCATAAATTTAGTTCCAGGATCATCTAAAGATTTACAAGGCCATTGAATTCCTCTTTTTTCAATCCTATCATAGGTAATTCCTGAATAGTTAGGAATAGCCTTTCTGATTTCATTGAAAATTTCTTCTTCAGAACTAAAACCTTTATGTCCAAAACGTTCCATTAATTCAGAGAATACAACCCAATCATATTTACATTGACCTTTTTTAGGAAGTGCTGCTCTAACTCTTTGAACTTTTCTTTCAGTATTAGTGAAAGTACCATTTTTTTCGGCAAAAGCTGTTGCAGGTAAAATAACATCTGCATATTCACAGGTTTCATTAAAGAATATATCTTGACATACTATAAATTCAGCAGATTCAAAACATTCTTTAGCATGTTCAGTATGAGGGTCAGAAACTATTGGGTTTTCTCCAAAGATATACATGAATTTAATTTTTTTATCATGTAAAGCTTGAAGAATATAAGGAACAGTAAGTCCTTTTTTAGGATTAAGTTTCATATTCCAAAGTTTTTCAAATTTTTCTCTAGCTTCATCTGAATCAGTTGATAAATAACCAGGGTAGTACTCTGGTAAACATCCCATATCACAGGAACCTTGAACGTTGTTTTGTCCTCTTAATGGGTTAATTCCACAACCTTCTCTACCTAAATGACCTGTTACCATAGCTAAGTTAGAAACAGACATAACAGCAGAAGTTCCAGTTTTGAATTGAGTGATACCCATTGCATAGTAGATGCCAGCTTTATCAGCTTTAGCGTAAAGTCTAGCAGCTTCTTTTATAGATTCTACAGTTAAACCACAGATTTCAGAAGCCATTTCCACTGTAAAGTTAAGAATGTTTTTCTTAAGAGTTTCAAAACCTTCAGTATGTTCTTTTATATAATCTTCATCATAAAGATTTTCATTTATAATAACATTAAGCATTCCGTTGATAAAGGCAATGTTAGTACCCGGTTTAATTTTTAGGTAAACATCAGCCATTGAAGCTAGGTCTATTTCTCTAGCATCAGCAACGATTAATTTAGCACCTCTTTTTACCGCTTGCTTAATTTTAGCACCGATAACAGGGTGGTTTTCAGTTGTATTTGATCCAATTACAAAAATTAAATCAGAAACTAAGACCTCTTCAATAGAGTTAGTCATAGATCCACTTCCAATCGTAGTTGCAAGACCTGCAACTGTAGAGCTATGTCACAATCTAGCGCAGTGATCTACGTTGTTTGTTTTAAATACAGTTCTGAATAATTTTTGGAAAGCAAAGTTATCTTCATTTGTACATCTTGCAGAGGCAAGACCAGCAAAAGCATCTCCACCATCGCTTGCCATGATTTCTCTAGCTTTTTTCTCAATTAAATCATAGGCTTCATCCCAACTAGCTTCAACAAATTTTCCATCTTTCTTTATTAATGGTGTTTTTAATCTTTCAGGACTATTTAAGAATTTGTATCCAAATTTTCCTTTAACACATAAAAGTCCAGTGTTAGGACCATCTTTCACAGGATTAACACCAATAACCTTGTCATTAACAACCTTAAGTTCTAATTGACAACCTACACCACAATAAGAACAGGTAGTTTGTACTTTTTTTACTTCCCATTCTCTATACTTTTCTTTCTTTTTCTCCATTAATGCACCAACCGGACAAACTGAAACACAGTTACCACAGGATACGCAATTTGTATCAGAAAGCTTTGTATATGTAGTTTTTCCATCAACAGCTTTAAATCCTCTATTTATATCTGTAATAGCATTTTGTACTTGTAAATCATTACAGACTCTTGTACATCTTTTACACTCAATACATTTGTTTTTATCAAAATAATAAAATCTGTTAGAATCATCAATTTCAAATTTAGTTTCTTCAGATAAAGGTTTATATTTTGAAGCTCTGTAATCTTTTCTTTCAACACCATATTCATAAGCATAATTTTGAAGAGTACAATTTCCAACTTTTTCACAGGTTAGACAATCATCAGGATGAGTTTCAAGTATTTTTTCAATAGCTTTTTTTCTAAAAGCTCTAACCTCATCTGTATTAGTCCAAACTTCCATATCATCATTAACTTTAAGGCAACAGGATAAAAGTAACTCATCACTCCATTTAACCTTTACTGCACATAATCTACAAGCAGCAGCAGGTTTCATTCTAGAGTCTTCACAAAGAGCAGGTATTTTTATACCAACTTTTCTACAGGCATCAATAACGAAGGTTCCTTTTGGTACCTCAGTTTGAATACCGTCAATAGTAATCTTAACCATAGAAGTATCTTCCTTTCAAAATCTTTAATTTAAAAATCGATTAATGCTCCCAGCTATTTTATAACTAGGAGTACTTTAAGTATTAATATCACTAGGGGGATCTTAAAACATTAATACTCTTAATATTTATTATTAAAATAAATTCAAAAAAAATATGAATTTATTTTGAACAACTCAATAGTAATACAGGTTAATTTTATTTGCAAAGGAGATAAATAGTAAAATTTGTTAAGAAAAGTACATATATATTGTAAAAAATAATTGATTTTATCTTAGCAATACTTTAAATATTAAATTTATAGAGAAAAAGCAGAAATTTTAATAATTTATTTAGGAAAAATATAAAAAATTAATAGCATATAGATATATTTAAAAAAATATCAATTATTTTACAAAGGAAAGCTTTTCATTTGTAAAAAAACAACAAAAAAGGAGGCAACGTAAAGCTAAAGTTGTCAGAAAAGCTGCTGTAAAGTAAAATAAGAAAAGTAAGAAAGGAATTATTTATGGATAAGAATTATCAGAAAATTTTAACTATTACTTTTTTACCTTTAACAATTATTATATTAGTAATATTAATAACAAAAACTGTTAAATAATAAGAAAAACAACATTATTAATATGGAAGGGGAGTAAAAAAATTAAGAGAAAATGTAAAAATACTCCTAAATAGTAAAAAATTAGTTGATAATCTTTTGCTATTTAGGAGTATTTAAATTTATTTATTATTTATTTTAAAACCGTTTTTATCAAAAATTTTTCTTAGAGCTCTTTCAGTAAAGAAAATAGGACTAAGAAAAATTACTAATTGTGTATGAGAGATAACCATTAATATATTATTGAAGTTTTCTTCAGATTTAAAAAATATTAATTATAATTTATATTTTACAGCATTTTAAAGAAAAAATTAACAATAAATAGAAAAAAATAAGCTAAGAAAATTTATTTTTAGTAGAGAACCATTTTTAGTTAATAGATTTATAAACTTTATTTTTATAAGAAAAATAGGTCAAAAAATGTTAAAAAAATGTTATAATATTTGTAAGAAAATTGTATAAAATACTACTTGTACCATAATGGATTTTACTTAGGAGGAATAGTTGTGAAAATTTTATTTGTAGCCACAGAAGCACATCCTTTTATAAAAACAGGTGGGCTTGGAGATGTAGTTGGAGCATTAAGTAAATCATTAGCTACTTTAGGTAACGATGTAAGAGTTATAATTCCTAAATATAAAGAGATAAAAAATTCTTATAAAGAAAAGTTTACTTTCATCAAAAATTATTCAGTGAAAGTGGGTTGGAGAAATCAATATTGTGGATTAGAAGAATTAAAGGAAAATGGAGTAACTTATTATTTTATAGATAATGAATATTACTTTAATAGAGATGGATTATATGGATATTATGATGATGGAGAGAGATTTGCTTTTTTTGATATAGCAGCTCTTGAAACTTTAAAAGAAATAAATTGGTATCCTGATGTAATTCATTGTCATGATTGGCAAACTGCCATGGTACCTGTATTGTACAAGCTACAATATCAATATGAGAAAAATTATGGAGGAATAAGAACTGCCTATTCAATTCATAATCTTTTATTCCAAGGGAATTACCCTAAAGAGGTACTTCCAGACTTTTTTGGTTATGACTATGAAGCTTTTAATAATGGTTCATTGGAATTATACGGAGCTTTAAGTTATATGAAGGGTGGAATAGTTTATTCAGATAAAGTATTAACTGTAAGTAATAGTTATAGTGAAGAAATTAAAACAGCTTGGTATGGAGAAAAACTAGATGGAATATTAAGAGATAAAGGTTGGGACTTAAAAGGAATATTAAATGGTATAGATTATGAAGAATATGACCCTGAAAGGGATAGGGCTATTTGTAAGAATTTTAATGTAGACTCATTAGAATTAAAAGGGGAAAATAAGAAAGCATTACAAAGAGAGTTAGGACTTGAAGTAAATGAAGAAATTCCAATGATTGCAATGGTTTCAAGACTAACAGAACAAAAGGGAATAAAACTTCTTATGGAAGTTATTGATAAATTACTTTGGGATGGGAATCTTCAATTTGTTATTTTAGGGACTGGGGAAAAATATTATGAGGAATTTTTTAGAGAGTTAGAAGAAAGACATAGGGGATGGGTATCTGCTAATATTTATTTTGATAATAATTTAGCTCATAGAATTTATGCTGGAGCAGATATGTTCTTTATGCCATCAACCTTTGAACCCTGCGGGCTTGGTCAGTTAATAGCCTTAAGATATGGGACTATTCCTATAGTTAGAGAAACAGGTGGACTTAAAGATACTGTAATTCCTTATAATGAATATGAAAAAACAGGAAATGGTTTTAGTTTTGCAAATTTATCAGCAGAGGAATTATACAATATAACTAAATATGCTTTAGAAACCTACTATAAAAAAGAGCATTGGAATGGTATTGTAAAAAATGCTATGAACTCTAATAATAGTTGGGAAAAATCTTCTTTAGAATATATGAATTTATATAAAGACTTTACAGGAAAAGAATAATTAGCTTTATTATTTGAATTATTTAAAATAGTTTGAATTTTATATATAAATTAAATTGAAAAAATTTTACTAGAAATTAAAAAACTTTTTAGGAGGAGACAAAATGAAAAGTTGGTTAACGAAAGAAAGATTTAAAACAGATTTTAAAAAGAAGTATAGAGAAATGCATGGTATTAGTTTAAAAGAAGGTACAAAACTTTATCGATATGAAGCTCTAGGTAGTTTGGTTAAAGATTATGTATCAGAAATATGGATAGAAAGTAATCATGAATATATCAATAAACAGTCTAAACAAGTTTATTATTTTTCAATGGAATTCTTATTAGGAAGACTTCTTGGAAATACTCTTTTAAATTTAGGGATAAGAGATATTTGTAAGGATGCTTTAGAGGAACTAAATATAGACTTAGATGAACTTGAAAATTTAGAGCAAGACCAAGGTCTTGGGAATGGTGGTCTTGGAAGACTAGCAGCTTGCTTTTTAGATTCAATGGCATCTTTAGATATTCCAGGGCATGGTTGTGGAATTAGATATAAATATGGATTCTTTGAACAAAAGATAATAAATAATAACCAAGTAGAGGTACCGGATAAATGGCTTAAAGAAAGAAATGTATGGGAAACAAGAAAGCCTGATAAAGCTCAAAGAGTAAGATATGGTGGAGAGGTTATAACTGAAAATATAGGGGGAAAAGTTTCCTTTAAACATATTAATTATAATGAAGTATTAGCAGTACCTTATGATACTCCAATTGTAGGTTATGAAAATAAAGTTGTAAATACTTTAAGATTATGGAGTGCAGAGCCTATTGATGATGAATTAGATTTTTCATCTTTTAATAGAGGGGATTTTTTAAAGGCTATAGAATATAAAAACTCCGTTGAGTCTATATCTAGTGTTTTATATCCAGATGACTCAAGTTATGAAGGTAAGCTTTTAAGACTTAAACAACAGTATTTCTTTGTTTCCGCAGGGATACAAAGTATATTAGAACATGTAAATGATCACCATTTAGTAGATATAGAAAATTTAGAAGAAAAAATAGCAATACATTTAAATGATACACATCCAATTCTAGCAATTCCAGAGCTAATGAGAATCCTTTTAGATGAACATAATTTATCTTGGGATGATGCCTGGAGAATCACAACAAAAACCGTAGCATATACAAATCACACAATCCTAGCAGAGGCCTTAGAAAAATGGCCTATAGAAATGTTCAAAAAATTATTACCAAGAATTTATATGATAGTAGAAGAAATAAACGAAAGATTTTGTAAATATTTATGGACTAAATATCCTGGAGATTGGGATAAGATAGCAAGAATGGCTATTATAGCAGATGGAAAAATTAAAATGGCTCATTTAGCCATAGTAGGCAGTCATAGTACTAATGGGGTGGCAAAACTTCATACAGAAATTCTTAAAAAAGATGCTATGAAAGAGTTCTACAGTCTTTATCCAGAGAGATTTAATAATAAAACTAATGGAATAACCCATAGAAGATGGCTTTTAAAATGTAATCCAGAACTTGTGAAGTTATTAGAGGGAACTATTGGAGATAAATTCATAAAACATCCAATAGATTTAAAAGAATTTGAAAATTTTGCAGAGGATAAAAAGATTCAAGAAAAACTTTATTTAGTGAAACGTAAAAATAAAGAAAAATTAGCTGAATTTATTAAAGAAACAAAGGGAATAGAAATAGATGTAGATTCTATATTTGATGTTCAAATAAAGAGAATACATGCCTATAAAAGACAGATATTAAATGTTTTAAGAATTATGGAACTTTACAATAGACTTTTAGAAAATCCTGATTTAGATATTGTAAAAAGAACATTTATTTTTGGAGGAAAAGCAGCTCCTTCTTATTATTTAGCTAAAAATACTATTGAACTTATAAACGTTATAGCTGAAAAAATCAATAATGATAAGAGAATCAAAGATAAAATAAAAGTTGTCTTTTTAGATAATTATAGAGTATCTTTAGCAGAACTTATTATTCCAGCTTCAGATGTAAGTGAACAGATATCAACTACAACTAAGGAGGCTTCAGGAACATCAAATATGAAATTTATGATGAATGGAGCTATTACAGTTGCTACCTTAGACGGAGCAAATATAGAAATAAAAGATGAAGTATCTGACGAAAATATAGTTATCTTTGGGTTAAAAGAGCAGGAGGTATTAGATTATTATAAATTTGGTGGATATTCCTCAATGGAATATTACAATAATGATGAAAGAATTAAAAAGGTTATAGATCAGTTAATTGATGGAACCTATGCTAAAGATAGAGGAACCTTTATGAGTATTTATGAAAATTTAATTACTTATAATGATGAATTCTTTGTACTTAAAGATTTTGATTCTTATTTAAAAGCACAGGAAAGAATAGATTTACTTTATAGGGATAAGTATAATTGGCAAAAGGCCTGTGCTATAAATATAGCTCATTCAGGAATTTTTTCTTCAGATAGAACAATCCATGAATATGCTACAGCTATTTGGGGTTCAGATATAATGTACAAAAATTTCTAATATTTCAAAGTAGAGATTTAGATTTTAGAATGATTTAAAACTAAAAAAATTATAAAAAAATGAGAATTATTACAGAGTCTAAAAGTTTTTAACAAAATGATTTTGATAAATAAAATAGTGGTAATAAAATAAATTGTTATAGCAATTCTTCTTCATTTATTTTAGATGAAGAGGAGGCTATAATAATTAAAATAAAATTGATTTTAAATTTAATTTTTTTGAATTATGAGTTATAAATTAAATGTAAATGTTTAACTTCTTTGATTGTAGTATTTGAAGATAAAAAAATAGATTCATATTTTTAAAAATATGAATTTGTTTTTAATAAAATATTTTATAAATACTTTAATAATTTTATAGATTTAAATAGCTTAGGAAGGGTGAATGGTTATGGAAATAAAAAGAGAAACAGTGGCAATGATATTAGCAGGAGGACAAGGTACAAGATTAGGAGTATTAACTGAAAGATTAGCCAAACCAGCAGTGCCATACGGCGGAAGATATAGATTAATAGATTTTCCTTTAAGTAACTGTGTGAATTCAGGGATAGATACAGTGGGTGTAGTGACACAATATAAGCCTAAAGCAATTTATAAACATATAGGGGATGGGGAAGCCTGGGATTTAAAAAAAGTAAATGAAGTTGGGGTAAGTTTTTTACCACCTTATACAGTGGAGGATAAAGAAAATTGTTATACAGGAACAGCTAATGCTATTTATCAAAATATAGAATATATAGATAGTTATGATCCAGAATATGTACTGATTTTATCAGGAGATCATATATACAAAATGGATTATAGTAAGATGATAGAGAGACATAAAGAAGCTAATGCAGATGGAACTATAGGCGTAATTGAGGTTCCTTTAAGGGAAGCAAGTAGATTTGGAATAATGAATACAGATGAGAATGGAGTAATTTGTTCCTTTGAAGAAAAACCTAAGATTCCTAAAAGTAATAAGGCATCAATGGGGATTTATGTTTTCAATTGGAAAGTTTTAAAGGAAGTTTTAAAAGATGATGAGTTAAAGAAAGATTCAAGCCACGATTTTGGTAAGGATATAATTCCTCAAATGCTTAGAGATAAAAGAAAAATGATAGCTCATAAATTTGAAGGATATTGGAGAGATGTAGGAACTATTGAAAGTTTATGGCAAGCTAACATGGATTTATTAAATAATCAATGTGAATTAGCAATTAATCCTAAAAAGGATAATTGGAGAATTTCATCAGCAAATGTTCCAGAATATGATAAGTGTCAAATTAGTAGAACAGCAATTATTAAAAATTGTATCTTAGGGGATAGTTGTGAAATTGAAGGATTTATAGATTCAAGTGTTTTATTTTCTGGAGTTAAAATAGGAGAGGGAGCATTAATTGAAAACTCAGTAATTTTAGCTAACACAGTTATAGAACCAAATGCAATTATAATAAATTCAATTATTGGTGGAGATACTTTGATAAAAGAGGGCGTTTTAATAGGGGATATAAGAGCTGTAACAGCAGTTGGCCCAAAAAGAATAATAAAACAAGATGATACAAAAGATTTAGAAAAAACAGCAATGTAAAAATACATCCTTCGAAAAAACAAAACACACCCCGGGGTATAGGAAATATTTTCCTATACCCCGGGGTGTGTTTTGCTGGAAAAATATAAATTATTCAATAAAAAAAGAGAATTTTTTTTTAGAAAGGTTTAATTTATAAAGTTAGCTAATAATTAGGCTGTTAATCATATTAATATTTGTTTAAATAGAAAATTTATCTTTAAAGAAAATTTGAATAAATGTTTAAAGTATTGTAATATTATATTAATATTTTTAGGTTTAGAAAATTTTAAGGATAAGGAGGGAAATTAAATGAATAATAGAGTGATAAACTTTATTTTACTTAGTTTAGCTGGAAAAATAATAGGTGATTTAACTAGTAAAAAATCAGTTAAAATTAATAATAATGCTAAAAACCTACCTAGTTTTAAAGGGGTTTTAGAAGTAAAGCATAGTTTAACAGGGAGAATAAGATTTTTTATTCCTTTACTACATAATAATGAAGACGTTAAATCTCTACTAGTAGGGCAACTTTCTAGAGTACCTGCTATAAAAACTATAGAAGCTAATATTATAACAGGAAATTTACTTTTAGTTTTTGATGAAAAAGAAGTGGAACCAACAATTTTAATTGGGGTAATAATTAAGCTTTTAGGGCTTGAGGAAAAAGCTAATAAAAAGCCAGAGGCTATATTAACTTCTGAAATGAAAAATATGAAGGAAGCTTTAAATATGGCTATCTATGAAAAAACTAATGGTATTTTAGACGGAAAATCTTTAATGGTTATCTTAAGTTTATTTGGTGGATTTAAAATGTTAAAAGCTAATCCAACAGCACTTCCAAATGGATATACTCTTTTAAGATGGGCTGAAAAAGAACTTTAAAAAAATTTTGACTTGAAAAAGAATTAAAAAGTAAAATTTTAGAGAGTTATTTTATAAAAATATATAATCAGTGGTGTAGGTTTTATTGACAGTGGAAAGAATTTTTTGAAAAATTTATTCCCTGACAATTGAGAAATCCTAGAAATAAGGAGCAAAAGATGAATGTAAAAAAGATTATAATAAGTCAGTTAATGAAAATAAAGGTATCTCATAGTTTACCTGGAAGAGTTAGATTTAAAGTAAGTTCTTTAAAAATGATTCCAGAGGAATATAAAATCTATGAAAAATTTATTGGAGAATCTTTAAAGAAATTAAAAGGTATAGAATCTGTTGAAACAAATATATTAACAGGTAGTATATTAGTTACTTATGATGAAAATTTACTTTATGAGAAAAAACTTTTAGCTTGGGTTGATAAAATAAAAGAAATTGGAATAGGTAATTTTGAGTTAATAGAAAAATACGGAGAATCAAATTTAGACTTTGTTATAAAAACAATTGAACAACAATTAGATGAAGCAGTGAAAAAACTTTAATTAAGTTTTTTTTATTGGAAGGAGTGAAAAAGTATGAAAGGAAGCTCACTTATAAATACTATGGTTAAACATAGTATGAAGGGTAGATTAAGATTATATGCTAAAGAATTAAAATATTTAGAGAATTATAAAGCTGTTCTTAAAAAAGAAATTGAAAAGAATGATTATATAAGATTAGTAACGTTAAATCCTGTTACTGGATCAATTTTAATTAATTATAGTGATAGCAGTGAAAATGAAATAAAAGATTTTATTGATAAAGCTATAAATAAATATTCAGTGGCTGTTTCAGAGGAAAGAAAACAAGAAAAGATTAAGATTAAAAATCATGTTAAAGAAGAAAAAACTGAAACTTCTAGAGATATTTTGAAGAGAATAGCAATAAATTCAGCTACTATAGGCTACACTATAGCAAAAGAAAAGCTTAATTTAAAAGATTTATATAGTATAGAAAGATTTGGAGTTTTTGGCAAGTTCCTAACTATACCAGCTTTAGTATCATTATACTTAAATAAAGGATTAGTTAATAATGCTATAGTAGGGGCTATTAAAGAAAAGAAACCTAATGCAGATACTCTAACTTTAACTTCAATAATTTCAAGTTTACTTTTAGGTAATGATAAATCAGCATTAACAATTACTTTATTATCAGATGTTGCAGAATTTATGACTATTTACACAATGGAAAAAACAAGAGATTCTATTAAAAAAATGCTTTCAGTAAGTGAAGAGGAAGTATGGAAATTACTAGAAGATGGAAGTGTAAATAAGGTATCTGTAAATAAAATTAATAAGGATGATTTAATTGTAATTTATACAGGAGAAAAAATCTGTGTAGATGGAGAGGTTGTTGAAGGGGAAGCTGTTATTGATCAATCTTCTGTAACTGGTGAATTTATGCCTGTTACTAGAAAGGTTGGAGGAAAGGTTTTTGCAGGAACTGTAATTGAATCAGGTAGTATAACTGTAAGAACTGAAAAGGCAGGAGACGATACTGTTGTTTCAAGAATAGTTCATCTTGTTGAGGATGCAGCTTCTAAAAAAGCTCCAATACAGGATTATGCAGACAAGTTTTCTACTTATTTAGTTCCAGCAAACTTCTTATTTGCAGGAATAACTTATTTTGTAACTAAAAGTGCTAGTAGAGCCTTAAATATGATGGTTATAGATTATTCCTGTGGAATTAAGTTATCTACAGCAACAGCATTTTCAGCAGCTATAAGCAATGCTGTTAAACATGGAGTTTTAATTAAAGGTGGAAATTATCTTGAAGCTATGGCTGGAGCTGATACTTTAATCTTAGATAAAACAGGTACTTTAACAGAGGGGAAACCTGCTGTAACTGATATTGTTTTAGTAGCAGAGGAATATAGCGAAGATGAAGTATTAAAAATAGCAGCAGCAGCAGAGGAAGTATCATCACATCCTATGTCTGTAGCTATAATGAATAAGGCTAAAGAAAATAATCTTGAAATTCCAGTACATGGAGAAGTTATAACTCATGTAGCTAGAGGAATGGAAACAACTATTGATGATAATAAAGTTTTAATTGGTAGTAGGTTATTTATGAAAGAACAAAAGATTTCTTTAAGAGGAATAGCTAAAAAAGAAGAGGCTATTCAAGAAAAAGGTGGAAATATAATCTATGTAGCCTTTAAAGGAAAGCTTATAGCAATGATTTCTATGAAAGATAAAATAAGAGAGAATATGAGAAAAGCAATTAATAATCTTAGATATCAAGGTGTAGATGATATAGTGCTTTTAACAGGAGATTTAGAAGATCAGGCTAAAGAAGCTGCTTTACTTATGGGTGTTGATGGTTATAAATCAGAACTATTACCATCAGATAAAGCAGAACAAGTTTTAAAGTTCCAATCTAAAGGTTCAAAGGTTATAATGGTAGGAGACGGAATAAATGATGCACCAGCACTTGCCTATGCTAATATAGGAATAGCAATGGGTGGTGGAAGTACAGATGTGGCAATGGAAGCTGCTGATATTACTGTAAATGGTGATAATCCAATGATGTTACCAACTGTTATGGAACTTTCAAATAGTACTATGAGAGTTGTTAAAGAGAATTTCGGTCTTGTAATAGGAATTAATAGTTTAGGTCTTATGCTTAGTTCACTGGGAAAACTTCCTGTATTCTGGGGAGCAATACTTCATAACTCAAGTACTATATTTGTAATAGCAAATTCAATAAGACTTAAATTCTTTAACATGGAGAAAGGAATTTAAAGATATGAATAATCCAACTATTGTAATAGTTCATAAAATTAAAAATAGAATAAGATTAAAAATGTCTCATCCTTTAAGAAATGAAAAAATTATTATAGCTGAACTTTTAAAAAGAGAGGCAATTGAAGAAGTAAATTATAATGAAATAATTAAATCAGTTGTAATAAGCTATGACAGTAATAGAATTTCAGAGGAAGAGATTATAATTAGATTTATATCTATATATTCTGGTGATTATAATTTTATCCCAGTAAGATTAATTTATGATAGTAAAGGAAGTAAGATGCCACCAATGGCTTATTACTCATTAGCTAGTATTGCACTTGGAGGAGTTACTAAATATTTAAATGTAGGTGTTAATTTTAAAGATTTCATTAACTGGACAGCAGTAGGAACTACTATAGGAGCTATAGGAGAACATGCTTACAATGAAATAAATGAAAAGGGTTATTTTGATCCTGAAGTTGTTTCAGTTATGTATCTTATAAACTCTGCAAGTAAAGGGAATTTCTTAGCGTCATCTGCAATTACATGGATAACTACTTTTGGTAGACATATAGTAGATATGTCTAATAGCAGGCTTATGATAACTGTTAGAGAAGTAATTAATGAAAATAATGGAGAAAAATATTATGATTTATCAATAGTTCCAGATGTAGATAAATCAAAAAGAACTAATGCTTTAAGAATGTTTTTAGAAAAATTTATAGAACTTGAAGGTAATACAGTTAGAAAATCACTTATAGTCTCAAATAAAGGTATCTCAAAAGGAAATGGTAAAATTTTATCAGGTTTTCAATCAGGACCTTCATTAATTGTAAGTGAAGAAAAAAGTATGAAAAATTTAAATTCTATAGTTAATTAAAATAATAAATAGTAAGTTTCGTTACTAAGAGTTTTAAAGTTCTTTAGTAACGTTTCTATAGATAATACAGAGGAGGAATTCTAAAATGATGGCATTAAATACAAAAATAAACAAAGATCATATAACAGGAGTAGTAGTAGGGGTAGGTATCTGTGCTGCTGGGTATTATATTTATAAGAAAAATCAAAATAAAGTAGATGATTTCTTAAGAAATCAAGGAATAAATGTAGCAACTCAATCAACTGATTTTTCAGCAATGTCAATAGAACAATTAATGGAAACTAAAGAAACTTTAGAAGATTTAATAGCTGAAAAACAACTTTTAGGAAATGAAAGCGCTGTTGAAATAGCAGAGGAAGCTTAATAAATTAGAATTAAAAAATTATAAAAATAAAGCCAATGGAGTACTTAATAAATTTACTCCATTGGCTTTTATTTGGCTTTAGTTATGTATCATAGCTAAAATTTCTTCTTCAGGTGTTCCAGAATCACAGCGAACTGTAACTTCATTTTCTTTACTAACAATAAATCCTGGAACAGTATTAATACTGTATTTATTTCTAAATTCATTTATATTATCATCTGAGTAATTATCACTATCTACATAATAAATAGTAGTAAGAATTTTATCTGATAAGCCAGCTAATTTTTTAGCAAACTTACGACAAAATGGACAAGATTCTCTTCCTATATAAACTACAGCTAAATCTTTCTCACTTAATAAAGTATCTGCTTCAGATGCTGATACCTTTTTAAATGATACTATATCTTCTTCATAAGTATTTCCAAACATTTGTAATCATTCCTTTCTATAAAAAGTAATATTAATCACTTATTAAATTAATTATATCAAAACCTAGTAAATCAATCAAGTTTGAAGGGATTTAAAAATATCAGTAATTTCAATTAAAATTAGTTTAAACAAAAGTGATAATAAAAATACTATTATACAAAAAATAGACCAATCAAAAATAATATATGGTTTTTAATATTTTTATAAGAGTTTTTAGTTATCATTTATTGATATTTCGAATAACTTATAATATAATACAAGTATAGATATATTAAGGGGGAATTAAAATGATAATTTTAACAACAGAATCAATTCCAGGAAAAGAAATCAAAGAAATTAAAGGGTTAGTTAAGGGAAGTACAGTAAGATGTAAAAACATAGGTAGAGACATTACTGCAAGTTTTAAAAATCTTGTTGGTGGAGAAATGGGCGGATACAATGAAATGTTAATAGAAGCTAGACAAATAGCAATTGGTAGAATGGTTGATGAAGCAAATGAAATGGGTAACTAAACTGTTATAACAAATTTTAAAAAAACTATACAAATGTGTATAGAAGTATAGATTTTAAAACAGAAAGCCCTCTGTATCTAGTGATAGGTGCAGACTGGGAGTTAATTGCTTTTAACCCCTAAAGCCTTACGACCAAAGCAAAGTTAGAAATGGCAAGTGTAACGGTGCGAAAGCAGAAAAAATTGTAAGGATGGCATAAGCTGAAAAAAATCCAATTAGGGTCTATCAGTGGATAATCGTGACAGATAGATTACGTTGGGCGTTAAGTGCTGTAATAATGGGTGTTTAGCAGGGAATGTCCTAAGTCTTTTAAGATATGGATAACCTTCAACGACTATCCCCTTGAGGGGG
>JBOGCG010000062.1:0-6114 GCA_051656625.1 Sarcina sp.
AGGAAGATTAAATTTAAATATAGTAAACAAAGAAACAGGAAAAGCATTAGCGAACACAAATGTTACTATAAACGGAAGTAAATTCCAAACAAACGCAGAAGGTCAAGTAGAAGGACTTTCATTAGTAACTCAAAAACAAACATTAACAATAGAAGCTCCAGGGTACCAAAAAGGAGAAATTTCAGTACAAACAATAGCAAATAAAACAATAACAGAAACAATTAAATTAACTCCAAATAAAGAAACACAACCAGAACAAGCACAAGGAAGATTAAACCTAAATATAGTAAACAAAGAAACAGGAAAAGAATTAGCTAACACAAACGTTACTATAAACGGAAGTAAATTCCAAACAAATGCAGAAGGTCAAGTAGAAGGACTTTCATTAGTAACTCAAAAACAAACATTAACAGTAGGAGCTCAAGGATTCCAAAATCAAGAAATTTCAGTACAAACAATAGTAAATCAAACAATAACTGAAACTGTTCAATTAACAGCATCAAAATAATTTTTAATTAATGATATAGGCTGAAAAACAAATAATTCAAATAAAACTTCTAGGAACTTTACATAAGTTTCTAGAAGTTTTTATTTTAAGCTATTAAAATTTTTTTATTGCATTATAAATGATTTATATAATTGGATTTTATTACATAGATTATAAAGTGAAATTTTATTATTAAATAACTATTGACTTAGAGTTCACTCTAAGGAGTAAGATATATTTAAAGATTTCTTTAGGAGGAATAGGAAATGAATTTTAATTATTATATGCCAACAAAACTTTTATTCGGAAAAGGACAATTAGGGAATTTACACAAAGAAAATTTGCCTGGAAAAAAAGCTTTAATAGTAATTTCAGCAGGTAAATCAACTAGAAAATTTGGTTATTTAGAAAAATTAGAAAATCAATTAAAGTTAGCTAATGTTAGTTATGTTGTTTTTGATGAAATTCAACCAAATCCAACTGTTGAAAATGTTAGGAATGGAGCTAAAGTTGCCTGTGAAAACAATTGTGATTTTGTTATTGGATTAGGGGGAGGTAGCAGTATTGATGCAGCTAAAAGTATAGCTGTTATGGCTACTAATGAAGGTGATTATTGGGACTATATAAGTGGTGGAACAGGAAAAGCTAAGGCAGTTTCAAATAATCCATTACCTATAATTGCAATAACAACAACAGCAGGAACTGGAACAGAGGTAGACCCTTGGACTGTAATAACAAATGAAGAGAAAAATGAAAAGATTGGTTTTGGATATGAAAAAACTTTCCCAGTTATAGCTATAGTTGATCCAGAGCTAATGATGACAGTACCTAAGATGTTAACTGCATATCAAGGTTTTGATGCATTATTCCATAGTACAGAGGGGTACTTAAATAACACTGCCTATGTAATTAGTGATATTTATGCACTTAAAGCTATTGAACTTATAGGAAAATCATTAAAAGTTGCTGTTAATGATGGTGAAAATGAAGAAGCAAGAGCAGATGTTGCACTTGCTAATACTTTATCAGGATTAGTTGAATCAACTTCAGGCTGTACATCAGAACATTCAATAGAACATGCCTTAAGTGCATTCCATCCAAATATTACACATGGGGCTGGGCTTATCATGATAAGTGAAGCTTATTATAGACATATAGCTAATAGTGGTGCCTGCGATGAAAGAATGATAGATATGGCTAAAGCACTTGGAAAAAAAGATGCTACAAAAGCAATGGATTTTGTTGATGCTTTAGTAGAGTTACAAAAAGCCTGTGCTGTAGATAATATCAAAATGTCAGAGTTTGGCGTGAAATATGATGAGTTAGAAAAGTATGCTGTAAATGCAAGAGAAACAATGGGTGGATTATTTGTAGTAGATCCAATAGAAATAACTAACGAAGATGTTCTTTCTATATTACAAAAATCATTTAAATAAAACTAAAACCTAGAAACTCATTTAGAGTTTCTGGGTTTTTTAGCTTTTTATAGAATAAAAGATAGGAATTTTATATGTTATTTAGAAATTAAAATTATACTATTTGATGTTAGTATAGGAAAGAGTGTGGTGACTGCAATAAGGTCAGGTGGTGCTTTAGAAGGATTTCCTTGGGATGTAAGAAAGTTTAATTTTTATTAAAAAATTAAGCATTAGGGATAGAGCAATAATGTTATTTCTTGCAATATAACAAATAGGGTATATGATGATAGTGAAGATTATGAAACAGTAATTAAATTTAATGTTATAATAAAGCTAAAAAAAGAGAATAATTCAATTTGGAATGTCACTTAAAGGAGTTGATGAGTTTGGATACAGCAATAGAAAAAGCTGAACAAAAGATTGAATACTTAAGTAGTGATGAAGAAGCAATGAGAATTTACTATGAAAGAGAAAGATCCCTTCATAAAAGAGCTAATATGATTAATAGTGCTGAAGAACGAGGAGATTTAAATAGGGCTAAAATTGCAATTAGAAATATGCTATTAAAGGGAATGAGTAAGGAATTGATTTCAGAAATGTTAGAGGTAAATATTGAGTTGGTAGAAGAAGTATATATTAACAATATTTAATAGTAAGGTGTTAATTTTATTTCTTAATAAAAAAAATTAAATTATTGCACAAAAAGGTAATATGTTGCATATTTATATGTAATATATTACCTTTTTATTTTGGAGGATGGAATGGATAAAAATGAGGAATTAGAATTAAAGGCTAATATTTTTGGAAGCTTTTTTCTTATAGCTAATAAGCTACAAATTATAGGGGATAGCTTTTTAGGGGAATTAACTACAAAGCAGTGGTTTACTATTGCTGTAATATCAAAGTTTTTTGTAGATTATAAACCGACTTTAAGTGAAGTTGCTAGTTTTACAGGAACATCAAGGCAGAATACTAAGCAGATAGCATTAAAACTTTATGAAAAGGGATTTTTAAATATTGAGAAAGATGAAAAAGATAGTAGGGCTTTGAGGCTTTCTCTTACGGAAAAAGTCTATGAATACAGTGAGAAAAGAGGAAATAAAGATACAGATTTTATAAATTCAGTTTTTTATGATTTTAGTGAAGAGGAGCTTAAGTCTATGTTTATAGGATTAAATAAGTTTATAAATAATATTGAACAATTTAAATAGGGGGCAAATTATGGGGATTTGTTTTTATAATGGTCTTGACTATGAACATCCAATTGAAAATATAATAGAGGAATTGTTGGATAAAGATACTGATTCACAACTGAAAATAAGAGATTTGAATATTAATTATTGTAGAGCCTGTAGTAGTTGTAGTAAAACAGGAAAATGTATATTAAAGGATGATGGAAAACTTATTTGTGATGGCTTTAAAGATAATCATAGCATAATATTT
This sequence comes from Sarcina sp., assembly GCA_051656625.1. Taxonomy (GTDB): domain Bacteria; phylum Bacillota; class Clostridia; order Clostridiales; family Clostridiaceae; genus Sarcina. The sequence continues at coordinate 3,349 of JBOGCG010000062.1, forward strand.
CTTACTAATTTAAAGTACGGTGGATATTCTAAAACATTGAAGAATGCTATTGATAGATTAATGCCTATTGGTGAGCCTGAACTTGCTATGAAAGAGGGATATATGACTCATAAAATTAAGTATGGAAGAAGAAAAATTTTATTTATAGCTATAGGTGAAAATCTTATAGAAGAGGAAAAAAGGGCTTTTAAAGAATTGGCTTTTGCTAATTATATAAATTTTAATTTAGAAAGCTACTCTATATTGATATTTGAGAATGAGGATAGGGAAACCATGAAGAATGAGATTATAAAAAGGTTAAAAGAGGTGAAATAAATTGAAGGAAGTACTAATTTTAGTTGGAAGTATTAGAAGAGAGGGCAATTCAAAGCATATTGCTAATAGTTTGAAGGAAATATTTGAGGGGAAAAATTTAAAAGTTACAATAGTCAATATTTATGATTATTTTGGCAAAGATATAGAAATACTTAGTAGTAAGATTAATAATTGCCAAATGATAAGTTTTATTGCACCGGTATATGTAGATGGGTTTCCCTATCCAGTAATAGATTTTTTATATAGATTAGAAGAAAATAGGAAGCTAGGAAAATTTTTAGAAGGAAAGAGGTTATTCTTCATAGGACAATGTAATTTCCCAGAAGCAAGAAGGGTAAAGCCTATGATTAATTCTGCTAAAATTTTTACAGAAAAGTTAAAAATGAAATGGTATGGTAGCTTAGCTTTTGGAGGTTCTATAATGCAAATTGAAGGTAAAGAACTTCAGGATGCAGGTAAAGTAGGTAAGAAAATGATAAAGGGGTTAAACCTTGCTGTAGATGATATATTAAATGATAAAATCATATCAACTAAAGCAGAGGAAACCTTCAAGAATGATATAAATAAGATTCTTTTTAGACCAATAATATTTTTAGCAAATAAATTCATGGTAAAGGAGTAGAGCGTTATGAAAACAGCTATTATATATGGAAGTAAAAGTGGAACCACAGAAAAATGTGCTTTAAAGTTAAAAGAAAAGTTAGGAGAAGTTGATCTTATTAATATTTTAGAGGAAAAAGTAAATTTGCAAAATTACGATAACCTTATAATTGGTTCTCCAATAAGAATGGGAGCTTTAATGAAGCCTATTAAAAATCTTTTAGTAGAAGAAACGGAAATGTTATTAAGCAAAAAGCTTGGGATTTTCCTATGCAATGGCTTTGTAGAAAAAACAGAGGAATTTATTAAAGCAAATATTTCAGAGGATTTAGTTAATCATGCAACTGTGATAATGTCCTTTGGAGGGGAATTAGATGTTGATAAATTAAAAGGTTTTGATAAGTTTGTAACTAAAATAGTAAGTAAAAATACTGATATTAAACCTAAAATATTAGAGGAAAATATAGAAAAGTTTGTAGCAAATTTTAAATAGAAAAATAATAATACTGGAAAGTTAAAATTCCAGTATTATTTTAATATTATATATACTTGTTTTTTATTCAAAAATATTTGTATTCAAGATTTCTAAACCTTCAAAAACGATGCTTTTATAGCAATCATTAATATTATAAGATTTATTAAGGTAATAGATTCCAGTATCTAATAATATATATTGCTGAATAGTTCCTTCTTGATAAACTAAATTATATTCTTTAACACCAAACTTAGCATAAAGTTCCATTTTAGTTATGGTATCTAGTGTTGCATTAGATTTTGACACTATTTCAAAAATTACAGTTGGAATAGTCAAAAATGATTGCCCCTTCATATCGAAATCTTCTTTATTATTAGGAATACATACAATAAAAATATCAGGTTTAACTCTATCTTTACCCATTACAACTTCTATTTGTTCAGAAAAAACTTTACAAGGTTTTTTTCTTAAATAGGGAACGATATCTGCTACTATATTCATAATAATAGAATTATGTTTAGTGGAAGTGAAAGATTTAGCATATATATATCCATCAATATATTCTAATGGATAATTAAATTTTTTTTCTTCATCTAAGAATTCTTCCAAGGTATATTTAGGTTCAAGTTCTTTAATTCCTATGATTATCACCTCTTTAAAATTAATTAATAATTCTATTATAATTATAACATATATATTATAATTTATAACTTTTTTAGTGAAGAATAATAAGAACTTGTAGAGAAGAAAGAGATGATATATGTTAAAATAAAGTTTATAATTAAAATAATAGGAAATAATAATTATAAAAATATAAATAAAGGAAATAAAAGAATGAAAGTTAATTTAGAAGATGTAATGGAAGCTATTGAATATGAAAATGAATCAGTAAATCATTATTATAACAAGGAAACTGGAGTAATAATCTATATTGAAGATTCAGAGAGTTCAAGTTATAATGCTGATGATATTGAAAGAATAGATGAATTTGAAGAATGGGTAACTAAACTGTTACAAGAAATTTAAACAAAACTATACAAATGTGTATAGAAGTATAGATTTTAAAACAGAAAGCCCTCTGTATCTAGTGATAGGTGCAGACTGGGAGTTAATTGCTTTCAACCCCTAAAGCCTTACGACCAAAGCAAAGCTAGAAATGGCAAGTGTAACGGTGCGAAAGCAGAAAAAATTGTAAGGATAACCTAAGTTGAAATAAAATCTAATTAGGTCTTATAAATGGATAATCGTGACATATAAGATACGTTAGGCACTAAGGGTGATTTAATAATGGGTGTTTAGCAGGGAATGTCCTAAGTCTTTTAAGATATGGATAACCTTCAACGACTATCCCCTTGAGGGGGAGTAAAGCCACAAGC
>JBOGCG010000063.1:0-5953 GCA_051656625.1 Sarcina sp.
AGAAGTTGGATGACTTTTACAAGAAATAGATTTTATTTGGGTGGAAGTATTAGTGAGCTTCCTGTGAGATATATAGAAATAGCAAATCAAATAAATGAAACAGGATAAATGAAATTAGATTAGAGATGTAACATAATAATAAATGAGTTACATTAGGATAAAGTTCTTAAATAAATTTGAATTTATTTAAGAACTTTTTTTATTTTTCAAGGTGAAAAATTGACTAAATAAACATGAAAGTTTATTATAAAATCAGATTACATTTATTTTAAAAAAAGGTCTAATAAACTCATTGATAATATAACGTCCATAGGTATGCAGAGGAGGAGATTAATATGAATATTCTAACAGAATATTTATCTCATAATTATAAAGAATTAGAACCAATAAAATTTTATAGAATGATATTTAATGATGGAGAGTTACAAGAAAAAAATATACATGAAAAAGGAAAATATAATGGAGTAGCAGTTGAAGTTACAAAAGATAAAAAGATTAATGGAGAAGAAAAAATTTTAAGACATACAATTACTGATGATTTAGAAAAAATAAAAGAAATTACTGAAAGAGATAATTTCTGTTTAATATCACCTATTAGTTATGTTGGTAAAGCTAGAAAGAGCGAAAATGCTAGGTGTTTATATGCATTAGCGATAGATTTAGATGGAGTTATTATAAAAGAAGATGGAGATCCAGCTGGATTAAAGACTTTATTTCATCAAATAGAAAATTTAAAAAGAATACCGATGCCAACGGTAGTTGTATCTTCAGGCACTGGATTACATTTATATTATATTTTTGAAGAACCAATAATGTTGTTCAGAAATGTTGTTAAGCAGCTACAAAAATATAAAAAGGAATTAACAAGAATAGTTTGGCAAGGATATATAACTAATTTAGAGGATAATGTACAATATGAAAGTCTTTTTCAAGGCTTTAGAATGGTTGGAACTATAACCAAGAAAGGAGAGCGTGCTAGAGCCTTTTTAACAGGCGATAAGATTAACATGGATTATTTAAACTCTTTTGTAAGAGATGAATTTAAAGTAATTGAATTTAGCTATAAAAGTAAATTAGCCTTAGCAAAAGCAAAAGAAAAATTTCCTGAATGGTATGAAAAAAGAATAGTAAATAAAGAGCCTAAAGGAACTTGGACTACAAATAGAGCTGTTTATGATTGGTGGAAGAGAAGAATTATAGATGAAGCTAAAACAGGACATAGGTATTATTGCTTAATGATGCTTGCTGTATATGCTAGAAAGGCTGGAATCGAGCGTGAAGAACTTGAAAAGGATTCATTTAGATTGATGGAGCTATTGGATATGTTACCAGCAAGCAGTGATAATCCATTTAATGAAAAAGATGTCTTAGATGCACTTCAAGCTTATGAAGATAGATATATAACATATCCTATAAATAGTATTTCATATTTAACTGATATTCATATAGAAAAAAATAAGAGGAATTATAGAAAACAAAAAGATCATATAGTTTTAATGAATACAATGAAGTACTTAAAGAAACGATTGGGAGAAGAGATTAAAGAAGGAAGACCTAAAAATAGTGGAACTAAAGAGGCAATTATAAAAGAATATAGAAAAAATAATTCAGATGCACGTAAAAGTGATTGTATTCGTGATACAGGGATTAGTAAAATGACTGTTTATAAGTGGTGGAATTAATATATAAACAAGTAATTGTTTATATAAATAAATGTTAATTATTTATCCAAGTAGTATACCTAGATTAATAGGTGCTACTTTTTTGGCTAAAATAGAGTTTATAAAAAAATAAAAAAAATTTTTACTTTTAAAGATTTAAGTTGTTTATAACTAATGAAATACAAAATAGGAGGTTTTATTATGTTACAACTTGGAAGTAAAGGACCAGAAGTAAAAAATTTACAAGAAAAATTAATAATAAGGGGGTATAGCGTAGGCTCATATGGAGCAGACGGAGATTTTGGACAAGGAACACATGATGCAGTAGTGAGATTTCAAAGAGATCATGGATTAGATGCAGATGGGATTGTAGGACCAGCTACAATGAAAGCTATTGATGGGTCTATAGGGACAACATTATTAAGAAAAGGAGATAGAGGGCCAGCAGTTAAAGAGTTACAACAAAAATTAATAGCAAAAGGATATAGTGTAGGTGCATATGGAGCAGATGGGGATTTTGGACAAGGAACTTTTGATGCAGTAGTAAGATTTCAATCAGCTAATGGATTAGATGCAGATGGAATAGTTGGTGTAGCAACATGGGGGGCTTTAAATGGTTTCTCAAATGGTAAATTATTGAAATTTGGAGATAGAGGAGCTGAAGTAAAAAGTCTACAAGAAAAGTTAATAGCAAAAGGATATAGTGTAGGAGCTTATGGAGCAGATGGAGATTTTGGACAAGGAACACATGATGCAGTAGTAAGATTTCAAAAAGCAAATGGATTAAGTGCAGATGGAATTGTAGGACCAGCAACATGGGAAGTTTTAAATGGATTTAATGGAAATTCAATATTAAAACTTGGAGATAGAGGCCCAGCAGTCAAAGAGTTGCAAGAAAAATTAATAACAAGAGGATATAGTGTAGGTGCATATGGAGCAGATGGAGATTTTGGACAAGGAACATATGATGCAGTAGTAAGATTCCAAAGAGATAATGGATTAGATGCAGATGGAGTAGTAGGATCTAAAACAATGTATGCTTTAAATGCAAATCCTAGTGGATCTTTATTAAAGTTAGGAAGTAAAGGAGCAGAAGTTAGAAATTTGCAAGAAAGACTTATATCAAGAGGATATAGTGTAGGACCTTATGGAGCAGATGGAGATTTTGGACAAGGAACACATGATGCAGTAGTAAGATTCCAAAGAGATAGTGGATTAGGAGCAGATGGAGTAGTAGGACCAGCAACGTGGGCTGCACTAGGAACTAATAATACTTTATTAAGATTAGGAAGTAAGGGATCAGAAGTAAAGAGATTACAAGAAGCTTTAATAAAAAAAGGATATAGTGTAGGACCTTATGGAGCAGATGGAGATTTTGGACAAGGAACACATGATGCAGTAGTGAAATTCCAAAAAGCAAATGGACTATATCCTGATGGAGTAGTAGGACCAGCAACATGGTCGGCTTTAAATGGATTTAATGATTGGAATCCAGGTGTAGGAGGAACTATAGGAGTTAAAAAATTTTTAAATGTAGCAAAAAGTCAATTGGGCGTTAGAGAAATTCCAATAAATATAACTCCTTATGGAGCTTGGTATGGAATGAATGGTGTAGCATGGTGTGCTATATTTGTTTCATGGTGTGCTAATCAAGCAGGAATAATGGGATCATCAGTACCTAAATTTCATTGGTGTGCAGATGGAGTGAATTGGTTTAAGGCTAGAGGAAGATATATGGTAAGAGGTGCAGGAACACCAGAATCAGGAGATGTAATATTTTTTTATAATAGTAAAGAGGGTTTTTATCATGTGGGAATAGTTAATTATGTTAGTAATGGTAGAGTATATACAATAGAAGGTAATACATCAACAGATGATGTTGCAGAAAGATCTTATGGATTAAGTGAAACTCGTATTCATGGATATGGAAGAAATGGTGGAATTCAAGTTGAACCAGATAAAGAAGGAATATTAAAAAAGGCTGGAAATGTAGGATTATTTAAAGGAGAAAAAATTATATTTGGTGGATTTAATATGGAAGTTCCATTAGGTGTAATTTCTCTAATTCCTTTTATATCATTAAGCGGTAAAATATCTCATGTAAAAGGGGTGCAAGGTAAAGAATTTGAGATAGGTACTGATAATAATAAAGATTTAGCAGCAACATTTACCAATGGATTAATTGCAAGTGGAATTACATTAGGGTTTAATGAAAAAAATGTATTAGGAGTAATAAAAGGTATAGGGATTGGACTTACAGATGGAGATCGTATAACATATAGAGTTGATATTCTGCCAGGATTAATACCGGTAATAGAAGTTTCATTTCAATATAAGTTACCAATAGATGGACATATAGTTTATCAAATTTATAGTTTGAAAATAAGTCAGCCAAATCCTTTTAGTAATTTTAAAACAGGAATGCCAGTAGTTCAAGGAGAGAAATTAACAGAAGCGAGAAAAATGTCAGTTAGCGAAGCTGTTTCCTCATTGATGCTTTTAGCGGGGCTTGCATTTGGAGGAGTTGCTATATATAAAGGGGTTAAAATATTTGGATATTTCTTATATCCAATTGTAGTAGGTTAAAGCTTGATAAAAATATAGTATTTTCATATAATGTCCTTAAAGGGGTGAAATATGAAAAAGGAATATCAAGTAAATCAAAAAACATTAAAAGATATTGAATTTTATTTGAAAAAGAATGAAATAATAAAGAAAAAAAATATTATAGATTTAGTGCTCTTATCTATTATTATTGTAGTAATAGAGATACTTGCAATTAAGTATTTACACAATAAATATATAGAGGCAGGATATTTATATGAATCTGTTGCTAATAATACAAAAATGCTAATAATAATGGCTATTCCAATTTGGATAATAGTAGTTTATTTTAATTACAAAATGGAATTAAAATCAATAATGAAACCATATAAGGTTGGAGATGTAATTTGTATGATAGATAGTACAGAGAAATTAGATTATAGAATATTGAGAAAAAATAATGAGATTTTAAAGAGAAACAAAGATTTGAAAATGGTAATTAATGAAGAAGAATTTGAAGAGTTTAAATTAATTTTATATAAAAAAAGCTTAAAGAATAGTAATATAGGTATTATTATTCTGCCTATAGAATATTTTTAAAAACTTATACCTAAAAGTGAGTATCTAATGCATAAAGTAAATAAAAAAGTATTAAGGAGCTGTTGCACTAAAAATAGTGTGCAGTTCCTTTTTTAGAATTGACTCTGAGTTTATAGTAATTTTTTTTATAGTATAGTTATAATATTTACTACCATATTTCTTTTTTTTAGAAATATGGTAGTAAAAAAAAAATTTTTAAAAATTTTAGGAATTACAATGATAATTACATATAGTAATAACTGTTAGTCAGCTATTTTCATTATTTAAGTTTTGAAAAATAAATTTTTCTAAAAGACTATAAAATTTTTCTTCACGATTTTGAGTACTTTTTATTGTATAAATAAAGAGTATTACGAATAATAGAGCAAAAATACCTTGACTTATTATAAATTCTATTAAAATATCATACATAAAATCACCTCCTTAAGATAATATTTTAGAAATTTTATGCAAAGAAGAATTAATTCTGTAATTTAATGTTTGTTTTGAAATATCATGGTGCTTAGATATTTTAGTATTAGAAAGACCTAATAAAAATTTTTCTTTTAAAATATTTTGTGATTCAATAGGTAGAGTAGAAATTAAATCACAAAATATTATATTAGAGTTGAAATCTTCATAAAAATTAGAATTAAATTGTATAAATTTTTGCAGTTTTAAATTTTCTGAATGCTGTTTCTTTAATGAAGAGTAAAATTTATTTTTTATAGAAGTATTAATACATGATAAAATATGATTTTCATCAGGAAATTTAGATAGATCCATATTATTAATAAGCTTGAAAAAAGTTAGAACAAGTTCACCTTTGGCATTTTCAGAATCCTTTAAGTATCTAGCATACTTATTAAATAATGGATCAAATTTATCGAGTAAATATTGAACATCTTCAGTCTTATTAAGTTTAAAATTTTCAATTGAATTAAATAAATTTTTTTTCATTAGTTATCACCTCTATAAATAAATAACTAATTGAATCAATAAAAGTAAAAAAAAGAAAAAAATATATAAAATTACAAATTAATATTACTTATTTTAAACTGGAGATAGAGAAGAAATAGAATAAAGTATTAAATCAATAATTTTTTTAGAGATTTAAATTTAGAATAGAATTATTTTATAATTAGATTAGAGATGTAACATAATAATCA
>JBOGCG010000064.1:0-25777 GCA_051656625.1 Sarcina sp.
AAAAATAAGGCAGGTGCTCTTCCCACTGTTGATAGAATTAAAAAATCCTTTAAACTAATATCTGCCACACCACAGATATAACCAAGTAAATCCTTTGGAACTCCAGGAATTAAGTAAAGAGCAAATATTAATTTTCTATGGGAATTATGTTTCTTCTCTCCTGACTTAGATGAATCTAATTTCTTAACTAGCCAAAGATTATCTTTCCCACAGATTTTTTGTAAAAAAGGCTTTCCAAATTTTCTAGTAACTAAAAAAGTGATAGCACTTCCTATAACTGCTCCAGATATACAAAGTAAAAAACTTATGTATGGTCCAAAAATATATCCTCCTGCTACTTGAACTGCCTCTCCAGGAATGAAAAATAGTACAATTTGGAGTATTTGTATAAATAAAAATGCTAAAAAAGAAAAACTTCCATAGGATAAAATAACCTCTTTAAATTCATCTATATTAGTAAATATTGTTTTATGGTTTATTCCATATTTAAATAAAACAAAGCCTAATACTATAGCTATTATCACTAAAAAAGTTATAGCTATTCCCTTAATATATTTATTCTTCATAAATCTACCCCTTCCTGTAACTATTAAAAATTTTCCATCTTATATTTATATATATCTTTCATCAAATAAAATACCTCATTAATAATAAACTTAACCTTTTATTTAACTCTATTATCAAATCTAATCTCAATTATTCCCTTACGCTTAAAAGCTTTCCACAGTTGATAAAAACTAATTTTGTAATATAATTTTAATTAAGAATAATTTAAATTCCTTAATTAAATTATAGCCAAGAAAAATTACATTTTTCTTACATATTTCTTTAAATTTCTATTAAAGATTAGAAAGGATAGTGTTTTATTTGACTACTGAAAAGAAAATTTGCCAACTTTGCGAAAAAGAAGTAAAAGAATTATCCTCCCATCATTTAGTACCAAAACAATGTGGTGGGAAAAATTCTCCTACAATATTATTATGTAACAATTGTCATAATCAAATACATGCTTTATATACAAACAAAGAACTTTCTTATAAATTTAATACTTTAGAAAAACTAAAAAAAAGCAGCAGAATTCAGCCCTATTTAAAATTTATAAAGGACAAACCTGCTGATATAGTAATTCCAATTAAACGTTCTAGATACGTGAAATTTAATTAAATCTTAATCCCCATCTCTCTCACATAATAGAACAAGTACTGCTGTGCGAATCCTGCTAGATTTTTAAATTTATCCCTAGCTATGATTCTCATTTTAACTAATGATGCATCATTCTCGTTGTAGAAGTGCATCATGGCTCTTTTTATCCATACATCTACTGGGAAGGCTGATGTTTTTTCCATTGAGAATAGCATTATGCAATCTGCTACTTTAGCTCCCACACCATTATAGTTTTGTAATGCTTTATGACAGGCATCATCTTCTAAAGTTATTATTCTATCTAAGTCATAGGTATTTAAGTACTCTTCCATGTTATCAACTTTTAAAGTACCTTCTTTAATTCTCATTGCATCGTATATTTTAGCTGAAGTATCTATTATATATCTGCTTCTAAATGAACCACCAGTAGCTTTCATTTCGGCTTCTGTTACTTCAGATAAAGCTTTGGCTGTTGGAAACTTATAATATATATTTCCCTTGTACTCAACCTTTTCCCCCCATCTTTCAGAGATTTCTTTAATAGTTCTCTTTATTACAGGGATACTATTTCTAGCTGAAATTATAAAGGAAATTACAAGTTCAAAGGGTTCTTGATTTAAAACTCTAATTCCATAACCATATTTAACTGCTTCCTTTAAAACTGAATCTTTTGCTAATTCCTCTTTGATTTTTCCATAATCTCTATCTAAGTCAAAGTATCTTCTCCAAATAGCTTCAAAATCTTCCTTATTAGTATTATAAAAAGTTACTGTTGTCCCTTCCTGTATAACCTCTAAAACTCTACCAAAGGCAATACCTATGTAATGATTATCAGCAACTTTATCCCATCTAAAACATTGCCCACATTCAAGTATTTGCTTAATATCAAAATCTTCTGCTTCTATTAAAAGTACTTTATCTTCTAAATATTCTATCTTCATAAAAATTTCCTCCTTTGAATTTTATCCAATAATCTCTTCTAGAGCTTCCGCTGCTGTTTCTATCATTATAAGACATCTTCTTTCATCATTAAATCTATACTTTTCCTTTAACTCTGTACATTTATAAGCACCTAACTTTTCATAGAACTTTTCCATAAACATAGCTGTTAATTCTCTAGTTTTAGGACTTTGATGGCCCACTATCAAAACTATCCATAACCTCATTATAAATTATTTTCACCTAATATTCAGTTATAAACTAAAATTTTTAAGTCAACAATTTAATTATTTCTTTGTAAAAAAAAAGAGATGCAAAAGCATCTCCCTTTTTATTATTCATTAACTTCTGAGAACTCTCCAAGTAAAGCTTTATCTAAGCCCATTTCTTGTTGTTCTTTAGTAGTTCTGATTGATCCTGTCATATCAGCTATTTTGAATACTATGAATGAAACAACTATTGTGTAGATAGTAACTATTACAACACCTAATAATTGAATTAGGAATTGGTGTACTCCACCTTGAGTTCCATTAACAGCTCCATTAGCAAAGATACCTATTAATAAAGTACCAGTTAATCCACCCATTCCGTGAACTCCCCATACGTCTAAAGCATCATCCCACTTCATTTTCTTAGCGAAAGTAACACAGAAGAAACATACGATAGCAGCTATTATACCAATAGCAACTGCTGATAATGGAGTTACGTAACCAGCACATGGAGTTATTGTTGCAAGACCAGCAACAGCTCCAGTAACGATTTCTAAGAATGAGAAACGTTTGTGTTCGATGTAAGCTATTATCATCCAAACGATCATAGCTACAGCACCAGCAACACCAGTGTTAGTGAATGCTATTGCAGCAGTTTTTCCACTTGCTAAAGCTCCACCTGAGTTAAATCCGAACCATCCGAATAATAGTAAACAAGTACCGATAGCAACTAAAGTTAAGTTACCTGGTCCTTTTTTGTTCTTAACAGCTCTTGGTCCGAAGAACCAAACACCTACAAGACCAGCAAATCCTGCTGTAATATGGATAACAGTACCACCCGCATAGTCAACGAATCCTAATTTAGCTAAGAATCCGCCACCCCATACCCAGTGAGCTACTGGGAAGTATACAAGTAAAGTCCAAAGAACTAAAACTTTGATCCATCCACCAATATTAATTCTGTTTGCAAAAGCACCTGTCATTAATGGAGCAGTGATAATTGCGAACATTAATTGATACATAAAGAACATTAGGAATGGTATGTGACTACCATATTGAGGATTTACTAAGAAATCCATTCCGTGGAAACCAAAATATTGTGCTGGATTCCCTATAATACCTGCTATATTTTTTCCGAATACTAAACTGAATCCTCCAAAGATCCACATTATTGTAACAACACCTATAGATATAAATGATTGAAACATCATTGTTAGTGAGTTTTTCTTCTCAACTAATCCACCATAGAAAAATGCTAGACCTGGAGTCATTATTGCAACAAGTACAGTGGCAATGACCATAAATGCTACATCACCATGATTAATTACTGGTAACATTTTTTTATTCCTCCTCTTTTGTTTTGTTTATTATATTTAAAGGTCCTAAGTTCTATGTTGTTAGAGTTTTTGTTGATTATGTAATTTATAATTTCTAATTTATAAATAAAACCTCGGACAACCTTTAACAAAATTAATTATTTGAAACTATATAGTCAATCTCTATAGACTATGACATAAACAGTCTAAATACTAAAGTTTCATGATTTATTTGAGATAATTCAAGCCCTGGAGTATTAGCTCCAAAGGAATCATAATCTAAAGCCTTTATCTCTTTATATAATTCATCAAATTTTTCTGAAAAATCTCTTACTAAAATTTGACCATCCTTCTGTCCTAAAGGAATTGCTCTAACAGCATTTTGTATTAATGTTGATACTGTACTATACATATGATACTTAATAGCATCCTCCTCTGACATTTCGAATTCTCTCATAAGAAGGCCAAAAACTATAGCTGGATGACCATAAACTTCTTTTTTAGCAATTTTTTCATCATAAATTTTAAGAATTTCTATATCATATAAATCTAAATAAATTTTTATCATTCTACGAGCAACAAGTTTTGCAGCATTTCTAGTTTCCTTTGCCACACTTTGAGCTATTAATAAACCATCAAGCTCCCAAATTGCTTCTATATCATTTTTATCTAAAACTTCATAAAGCATTCTAATAGCTAATCCATCAGAACTTATAAATTGATGCTTTAAATATAAATCAAGCCAATTTCTAAAGCTTTTTGCATCATCTATTTCATCACTTCTTAAATAAGTTTCCATACCATAAGAATGGTTAAAAGAACCTATTGGGAAGTTTGAATCACATAATTGTAATAGTTGTAATACTTTTAAATTATTCATTAATTCCTATGCTCCTCATGGTGATGATGTTCATGTTTATGCTCATGACTATGGTTATGATCATTGTGTTCATGATGATGATGATGCTCATCACTGTGACTGTGATCATAGTTATGCTCATGATTATGACTATGTTCTTCTCCATGGCTATGCTCATCACTATTTTTCATAAAGTTAACATGTCTAAAAGCTTTTTTTAACTCTCTTTTTTCTTTTGAGTAATTTATTCCATCTTTTTTTAAGTCAGCTTCAACTAAATAATCATATTGAACTAACATTTCATTCCCCTCAAATTGTGAAGGTAAATGTTTGTTACCTAACTTATGTGCAATCTTGCCCATTTCAGTTATATCAACAGGTTTTATTACTAAAACTTCTTCACTATTAACCTTTACTACCACTAAATTGTGTCCGTCATTAAATAAAATATCTCCATCTTTTAATTTTTGACCTCTTTCTAGTGATATTCCATGTTCATGATTATGGTCTGATGTAACTCTTATTATTCTCTTTAATAAGTCGTCACTATCTAAGTATATTTTTTCTAAATGATATTTTTCTGGATTTTCTATATCATTTATACTTCCTAAAATCTTTTCAAAAAGCATAGAAACTCCTCCTTATCTTTATCTTTAAGTTTATAATTTTAAAATTAACAATTGTTAATCCATAAAATTACGTTTAAAATATGTTCCTTCATATTTTCTCTCATTATTTACAAATTATTCATTCAATACGAGCTCTATATCTTCATTATGTACTGGGATTCACCCCAAAAAAACAAGCTAAATTAATATAATTTAACTTTTCTTTAATATAGACATAAAATTTTAATAATTTTATGGTCACTTATACAATTTATACTGTACAACCTATTATGTCAACTTATAAAATTCACAGTTTTTTCATTAAAACCCTTTGCTTTTTAGAATTTTTCTTAAAAATTCCTCATTAATCTTATATAATCTAAAATTCTAGCAACTTTAAATCTAATTTTTAAAATTTATTCATGATTTTTTTCATTTTTTATCAATAATGAATCTTCTTCATAAATTATTAATAATAAAATTTAAAGTAAAAAATAATTACTACCTAATATACTAAAAATAAATTTAGCACTAGGTAGTAATTCATTTAACTTTTATTCTAATTATTTTTTATTTATTAGATAGATACTGCTCTATTCCTTTAGCTGCTTTTTTTCCTGCTCCCATTGCAAGTATTACAGTAGCTGCTCCTGTAACTGCATCACCACCAGCAAAAACACCCTCTTTTGTTGTAACTCCCGTTTCTTCATTAATAACAAGACATTTTCTTTTATTAAGTTTAAGTCCCTTAGTTGTTGAACTTATAAGTGGATTTGGAGATGTTCCAAGAGACATTATTACAGTATCTACATCCATAATAAACTCTGAATCTTTAACTTCAACAGGTCTTCTTCTACCTGAAGCATCTGCTTCTCCAAGTTCCATTCTAATGCACTTCATTCCTTTAACCCAGCCTTTTTCATCCTCTATAATTTCAACTGGATTTGTTAGAACATCAAAAATTATTCCCTCTTCCTTAGCATGATGAACCTCTTCAAGTCTTGCTGGAAGTTCTGCTTCACTTCTTCTATAAACAACATGAACCTCTGACCCTAATCTTAATGCTGTTCTTGCTGCATCCATAGCAACATTTCCACCACCAATAATAGCTACCTTTTCTCCAAGTTTTATAGGAGTATCATAGTCATTATGAATTGCTTTCATTAAATTACTTCTTGTTAATAATTCATTAGCAGAGAAAACTCCATTAGCATTTTCTCCTTTAATCCCCATAAACTTAGGAAGACCAGCTCCTGAACCAATAAATACTGCTTCATAACCTTCTTCAAATAATTGATCTATAGTAATAGTTCTTCCTATTATGATATTAGTTTCTATTTTAACACCTAATTTTTTAACATTTTCTATTTCTGATTTAACCACTGTATCCTTAGGTAGTCTAAACTCTGGAATTCCATAAACTAAAACTCCACCAGCCTCATGTAATGCTTCAAAAATAGTAACATCATAGCCTAATTTAGCTAAATCTCCAGCACAGGTAAGCCCTGCTGGACCACTACCTATAACAGCAACTTTTTTTCCATTTTTATTTATATCTATTTTAACTTCTATATTATTTTCTCTAACATGGTCAGCTACAAATCTTTCTAAACAACCAATAGCTACAGCCTCGCCTTTAATTCCTAATACACATTTACCTTCACATTGAGTTTCCTGAGGACAAACTCTTCCACAAACTGCTGGTAATGCTGATGATTCTGCAATAATCTCTGCTGCTCCTTTAATATCCCCTTCTTTGACTTTAGAGATAAATCCTGGAATATTAATAGAAACAGGACATTCTCCTACGCACCTTGGATTCTTACAGTTTAGACATCTATTTGCCTCTTCCACTGCAGACTCTAAATCGTAGCCTAATGAAACCTCTTCAAAATTCTTAGCTCTTACTAAAGCTTCCTGTTCTCTTGGTTTAATTCTCTTCATTCTATCCATTATTTATCACCTCCACAAAGACCACATCCACCACTATGTGTATTTCCTTCAATCTCTTTTAGAGCTTTTCTACCTTCCTCTGTTTTATATATAGCCTGTCTTCTCATTGCCTCATCAAAATTAACTAAATGTCCATCAAATTCTGGTCCATCTACACAGGCAAATTTTATTTCATCTCCAACAGTAACTCTACAAGCACCACACATACCTGTACCATCAACCATTATAGGATTTAAACTAACAACTGTTTCTATATTAAGCTCTTTAGTTAATAGAGAAACAAATTTCATCATTATCATAGGACCTATAGCTATTACTAAGTCATATGTTTTCCCTTTATTTTGAACTAAATCTTTAAGTACATCAGTAACTAGTCCCTTTGCCCCCAAAGAACCATCATCAGTTGCAACATATAAATTTTTAGCTACAGCTTCCATTCTATCTTTTAAAATAACCATATCTTTATTTTTTGCACCTATTATTACATCTGCTTTAGCTCCCATTTCACTTAACCATTTAACCTGTGGATAAACTGGTGCTGTTCCAACTCCACCTGCAACAAATAAAATATTTTTTTCTTTAAGATTCTCAATGTTTTCATGTAAAAGTTCTGATTCCCTACCTAAAGGTCCTACAAAATCCATGAAGCTTTCGCCTTCTTCAATAACACCCATTTTTTTAGTTGACTCACCTAAGACTTGAAAAACAATTGTTACTGTTCCAGCTTCTCTATCATAATCACAAATAGTTAAAGGAACTCTTTCGCCTTTCTCATCTATTTTTACTATAACAAATTGTCCTGGTTTTGAAGATTTAGCCACTCTAGGAGCATAAACATCCATAAGATAAATATTATTGGCTAAAAGTTCTTTCTTTTTAACAATATACATTAAACAAACCCCCTATTAAATACAATAATAATAAATTATACCATTATTTCCTTTATTTTCACAGTAAATGTTTTCTGGCTTTTATTATCAATTAATTTTTGAGTAATTTAAATAATACATGACCTCAAAAATATCAATATATTGGTAATTTAACCTAATATTTATTATAAAAACTCTTAGAAATTTCTACATTTTATTCTTTCTAATTTAAGCTAAATTACCAAAAAAAAGAGCCTAAAGCAATGCTTTAAACTCTTAAAAATATCTAAATATATTCTATTTATTAATATGAATAATATCCTTTTTTTCTTTTTCTTTGTGGTATACGTAAAATAGGATCTACCACCTTATAAAGACCTAATCTGTATATTACTAATGCAATATAGAAACATACTGTTCCAACTATTACACCTGCTATTACATCTGTTGGGTAATGAGCTAATAGGTATATTCTTGATAAACCTATTAATATAGCTAAAACAAATGCTGGCACTGCCCATTTTCTTAAATAGTAAGCAATAGCAAAGGCCGCTGCAAATGATGCTGCTGTATGACCTGATGGGAATGAATAAGAATGTGGTGGTGCTATTATCATATGTAAACCTGGTAATGTTTGCCATGGTCTTGGCTCTTTTACAACATGTTTTATAATCTCAACCACAACTAAGTTAATTCCTGAAGCGAAGAATAGCATAAAACCACATCTTCTTGTCTTTTGGAATATTAATAATATTATTCCTAATAATATCCATATTAATCCATCCGTTCCGATGTCAGTAAAAAATTTCATTATTGGATTTAACCAACTGAACTGTAAATTAGCTTGTACAAAATAAAGTACATCTGCATTCATCTGTTGTATAAAATGCATAGTTAGCCTCCTTAAGCTTTTAATCTTTTGATTAAATTAATTTATTGTATATTTATTTCACTCAAAATAATAGTGAAGTAATTGTAAATTTTATTACTTCACTATTAACTATATTATATTATTTTAAAAGACTTGTCTACTTTATCTACTAACTAAAAAATACAAATTTATCCACAGTGAATTATACAGTACTTAATTGGCTATAAAGACCTTCATTACTTAATAATTCTTCATGTGTTCCTTTTTCTTCAATTCCATTAGCACTTAAAACTACAATCTCATCTGCATGTTTAACTGTAGTTAATCTATGAGCTACAACTAACGTAGTTCTATTAGTACTTAAATTTTCTAAGGATTTTTGAATTTCTGATTCCGTAAAATTATCTAAGGCTGAAGTTGCTTCATCAAGAATAACAATTGGTGGATTTTTCAAGAATACTCTTGCTATAGAAACTCTTTGTTTTTGACCACCTGAAAGTTTAACTCCCCTTTCTCCAACGTAGGTATCATAGCCCTCTGGTAAAGAAGTTATAAACTCATGAAGACAGGCATTCTTAGCTGCCTCTATTATTTCATCCTCTGTAGCATCAAAATTTCCATAGGCTATATTTTCTCTAATTGTTCCTGTAAATAGGAATACTTCCTGTTGTACTATTCCTATAGTCTTTCTTAAAGAACTTAAACTGACCTCTTTAATACTCTTTCCATCAATCTTAATATCACCACTATTAAATTCATAGAATCTAGGTATTAAATTACATAAAGTACTTTTCCCACCACCAGAAGGTCCCACTAAAGCAATCATTTTTCCTGCTTCAATAGTTAAACTGAAATCTTCAAAAATTACTTGATGATTTTCCTCTTCACTATCATCTTCTTCATATTTAAAGCTTATATTATTTATCTCTATTTTCCCTTTAACATCTTTAAGTTCAATTGGATTTTCAGCTTCCTTTTCCTCTTCCTCTGATACTATTTCAGTGAATCTTTTAAAACCTGACATTCCACTTTGAACCATCTCATTAAAGTTAATAAGTTTTCTTATAGGTTGTAAAAACATTTTTATATATAAAATGTAGGCTGCAAAATCTCCTATTGTTATGGCATCTATATAAGTAAAATATCCTGCTGCAATTAAAACTACAAGCTCTAAAACATCCATAAATAAAAACATTCCTGAAAAATATTCTGCCATTGCTTTATATGCATTTTCTCTTGCAGATTTAAAAATTTTATTACTATCTTTAAATTTTTCAATTTCTATATCTTTATTTGCAAAGGATTTTGTTACTCTAACCCCTGAAATACTATTTTCTAAAGTAGCATTTACTTCTCCAGTTTTTTCTCTTGTTTCAGTAAATGCTTTAGACATTCTATCTCTTTTTCTAATAGTGTAAAACACTCCTATTGGTAAAAGAGCAAAAGTTATTATAGTTAACTTAATATTTATTGTGCAAAGAATACCAAAGGAACCTAAAATCATAACTAACGAAACAAATAAATCCTCTGGTCCATGATGGGCAAGTTCTGAAATTTCCATTAAATCATTGATTATTTTTGACATAATCACACCAGTTTTATTATTATCAAAATATTTATTAGGTAGATTTTGAAGTTTTTTAAATATATCTCTTCTCATATCCCCTTGCATTCTTACCCCAACAACATGTCCCCAATATTGCATAAAGTAGTTAAGACCTGCTTTTACTATAAATATCACTGCCAATGAAATTCCAAATATCCATAAAAGTTTTAAATCTTTATTAGGTATAACATCATCTATTATATCTCTAGTAATCATAGGATAAACTAGCTCACAAAGTGCAAATAAAAATGCAGCTAATATATCTAATATAAATAACTTCTTATAAGGCTTATAGTAACTAATAAATTGCTTAAACATGGATTAATCCCCCCTTTTTCTGTAACCTATAAAGCTAAAACACTAGGCTACAATCCTGTTTAATAATTAAAAACTATTGTTTTTCTAGGTATATTATATATTAATTGATAATAACTTTCAATTAATAATTTTAATATTTAAACCACTATTTATTAATTATTATTCTTATTTTTATTATTTTAAATATTAATTTATCAATAAAATACTTTAATTTAAATTTATTTACTAATAAAAAAGTTTCAACATTTACTTTAGATTACTAAAATAAACATTGAAACTTTTTATTATTTTATTTAATTAAAAATTTTACTATACTGTAACCATAACTTTTACTTCATTTATTTCCTTTATTATTTTTTCTAATTTTTCTAAATCTAAAATTAAATTATCTAAAATCTTTTTATTCTCTAACTTTAAGGCTTCATTATTTATATCTAATTTTAAATTTTCTAAACTATATTTATAGGAAAGCTCATTAGGTGCTTTTTCCATAATTAAGCTTTCTAGAGATTCCATTGTTAAACTTACTTTTTCAGAAATAGCTCTAAACTTCATATTAGTTTTCTCAATATTTAAGCTTGATATTTTATAGCTTATATCTGTAATGATTGGAATAACCTTATTTAAGTTTTCATTATTCCATTTAGAATTTGAAAAAACAGGTTCATATCCAGCTTTATTTATAATAGTAATTAACTGTTGATAAATACCATCAGCTTTACGACGACTATTTCTTACTTCTACCTTCTCCTTACCTTCACTATCTTTAAAGTAATTAGCAATAGATTTAAGGTATCTACCTTGCTCTTTAATCCAACCACTTAGAAGTTTATCTATTTTATTAGTATTCCAAGCAGGCCATATTAAACAGGCAACTAAAGCTATTATAGCTCCTACTATTGTATCTATAGATCTTGGAATAGCAACATTTTTCAATACTCCTATATTACAAAGCCAAGCAACTATCCAAAACATAATCCAAGCTTGTCCTGATGTACGAAAAGCTACATATCCAGCAAGTAAAATAAAGACCATTATAGAATGTCCTAGTAATCCTAATGGTAATAATGAAAGTAAAAATCCTAGAATTGCTCCTACTATTGTCCCTAAAGAACGTTCTACTCCTCTAGTAAATGTATCTAGATAATCGGGGAAAAGAACAATAGCTGTTGTTAAAGGCACCCAAAATCCGTGGTCAGCCACTGATAACATTGGAAAATATCCTAGAATATTTCCTGCAATAGTTGCAATCATAACAAAAATAGATAGCCTTAAAGCTCCTATAAAAATTGGAGATTTTATATTTAGTTCTTGTAAAATTGATTTAATAACATTCTCTTTTTCTGTTATAACTATATCTTCTAATGATTCTTCCTTTAAATAATTATCTATAGAAAAACTATAACTATTTAACTCTTCAAAAAGATTATCAAATTCATATTTGAAAACAAAATCTTTATTATTCTTCTCAGTTAACTTTTCTGATATTCCCTCTAAATATTTAGAGATTTTCTCCAAACTTTCTTTTCTTCCCTCTCCATTAAGAAAAATTAAATTAAGTCCATCCTCTATTATTTCTGCCTTCACAATTAATTGAAATAAAAATCCAACATTATATCTAGCTCCTTTATTTAATTTTTCTAAATTAGTTCTTGCCATATGAACTGAGGCTAGATAAGCATTTGAGTTTCTCTTTCCTTCTATTAATGAATTTGTATCAACAGCTAATTGTTTAAAAACATTAGCTACTGAGGTTCTCTGTACTAAAAATCTATTTTTATAGGGTGGAATAAGTTGACAAAGCGCTGTGATTATTACACCACCAGCAACTGAAAAACTTATGGTCATACCCATCTTAAAACTTGTAGCCATTTGAGCTGATGCTAAAACGAATATTGATAATATTAAAGCTCTAATTGATATCGCTAAATTTATTTTTCTCAATAATCCTGCAAAGAATATAAGAACAAAAAATATAATATATAAAATTACTTTTTGATTATGTAAAAAAGCACCTGCAAAAAAAGCTAAAATTAACAATACTGAATTACTTATAGTCACTACTTTTCTACTACTATGATGTGGAATTAAAATTAAAACTCCTGATAAAAACGCACCTACTGTTAATAATGCTTGAAGTGCTGAGTTTTTTAATAAAAATCCAACTAACAGTGCTATAAATATTCCTATTATTACTGGGATACTATCCCCTGGTTCTGGGAGAAATTTTTTTGGTCTAACATTTTTAATTATAATATTAGATATTCTTGCTGAATTATTTTTCCCCATTTAATCACTTCCTTCTTCTATTAAATTGAAAATACAATTTAATAGATATATTTTAATTGTCATGACAACTATTTTTCTAAAAAATAATCGTATATTACCTTTTCAAATTAATTCTATATTTTTTCAAAATAAATTGCCCACCATTTAAAAGATTTATCCTTTAAATGGGAGCATAAGATTCTACTATAATAACTATACTTTTCTTTAAATTTAATTTCTAAAATTAATTATCAATTCCATTAGAAATATTTTTCATTAACTTTTCAAATTCCTCTAACTCTGTTGGCTTCATAGAATTTCTTATCTTTAATTCTACTTCTTTTGCAATAGAATCTAGAGGTATCTCTAATTCTTTTCCCGCCTTTGTTAAACATATTACAGAGGCTCTTGAATCTTTAGGATTATCTCTCTTTTCTATTAATCCTTTTTTTATAAGTTTATTTAAAGATCTTGTTACTGTAGGTAAGTCTTTATTAGTTTTTACAGCAAGGATAGTCTGTGACACTGCATCCTCTTTCCAAAGTCTTGTAAGCAAAGACCATTGTTCTAAAGTAACATCATAGGGCTTAAGCTCTTTAGCCATGCTCTTTTTTATTTTTACAGTTAATCTATTAAGCTTATAAAAAATAGTATTTTCCACAATGTAATCCATAAAATTCTCCTTCTAAAAAAATACTTGTCAGAACAATAATTGTCAGAACAATTATATTCCTTTATAAAATCTTTGTCAAAAAAAATTTATAAAAAAAAGTTTTATCAAATGAAAATCATATACTAATTTTACTTAGTAATATATTTCCCACCGATAAAACCTTTATCATTGCTTCAATCAAAAGTTCCTAAGAACTTATTTTTATTCTAATTAGTATTGATAGAACCCTCTTCCGCTCTTTCTACCAAGCCAACCAGCTCTAACATATTTTCTTAAAAGTGTACTAGCTCTATATTTACTATCACCAGTTTCTTTATATAAAACATCCATAATTGCAAGACATACATCAAGACCTATTAAATCACCTAAAGCTAAAGGTCCCATTGGGTGGTTAGCTCCAAGTTTCATTGAAGTATCTATATCTTCCACTGATGCTATACCCTCTGATAATATTTCAGCTGCTTCGTTAATCATTGGAATTAATATTCTATTAACTACAAATCCAGGTGCTTCAGCAACCTCAACAGGAGTTTTTCCAATGTTCTCTGAAAGTTCTCTTACTTTATCAAAAGTTTCTTGTGAAGTAGTCATCCCTCTGATAACTTCAACAAGTTTCATAACTGGAGCTGGGTTAAAGAAATGCATTCCTATAACCTTATCAGCTCTCTTAGTTGCAGCTGCAACCTCAGTAATTGATAAAGATGATGTATTAGAAGCTAAAATAGTTTCTTCTTTACAGATAGAATCAAGTTCTGCGAAAATCTTTTTCTTAATATCCATATTTTCAACAGCTGCTTCAACAACTAAATCACAATCAGCTGCTAAATTCATATCAGTAGTTCCACTAATTCTTGAAAGAATCTCTTCTTTAACTTCCTCTGTCATTTTACCCTTAGCAACAAGCTTACTTAACCCTTTATTAATTCCAGCAAGTCCTTTATCAACAAACTCTTGCTTTATATCTCTAACAATAACTTCATAACCTTTAGCTGCGAAAGCTTGAACAATCCCAGCTCCCATAGTTCCAGCACCTAAAACAAAAATCTTTTCCATAACCATAAACCTCTCTTCTTTTTAATTTAAAATCTCAATTATAATTGCAAGGCAAAAAGCTCTTGCTAACTAATTAAAAAGCATAGCTTTTTCAATTAATTAAGAAAACAAAGTTTTCTAGTTTAATTGCGAAGCCCATTTCTAATTCCCAATTAGAAGCAAAGCTTCGCTTTACTCTTCTCTCATTCTCTTTACTTGATTTATAAATTCAGGTACAACTTTACCAATTTCTCCAACTATAGCGTAATCAGCTATTTTCATTATTGGTGCTGTAGCATCTTTATTTATTGCTATAATCATATCTGATTCTTGCATACCAGCTACATGTTGTATTGCTCCTGAAATACCACAAGCTACATAAATTGTTGGTCTTACTGTTTTACCAGTTTGTCCAACTTGATAATCTTTGTCTACCCAACCTTTTTCAACTGCTGCTCTTGATGCTGCTACAGTTCCACCTAAAACTTCTGCAAGTTCTTCTAATAACTTGAAGTTTTCTTCTGAACCAACACCTCTACCACCTGAAACTAATATTTGTGCTTCTGATATATCAACGATATCTTTATTAGTTTTAACTATTTCAACTATTTTAGTTCTTATATCACTTTCTTCTAAACTAACGTTAACCTCTTCAACAGTAAAATCTCTTTCTGCTACTGGAAGTTTTGAGAAAACTCCTGGTCTTATTGTTGCCATTTGTGGTCTGTGATCAGGACATGCTATTGTTGCCATTAAGTTTCCACCAAAAGCAGGTCTTGTTGCTAATAAGTCCCCATTAGTTACTTCTACATCTAAACTAGTACAATCTGCTGTTAAACCTGTACTTAATCTAGCTGCTACTCTAGGACCTAAATCTCTACCTATAAAAGTAGCTCCTATAAATAAAATTCCTGGTTTTCTAACCTTAGCTACTTCACAGATAGCTTTTGTATATCCATCTGTTGTATAGTTTTCTAATAATGGATTATCTATAACTAAAACTTCATCAGCTCCATGAACTCCAAGCTCATTAGCTAATCCAGCTATATTATTACCAAGTAACAAAGCTGTAAGCTTAACTCCTAATTTATCTGCAATTTTTCTACCTTCACCTAATATCTCTAATGAAACTTTTTGCAAAACTCCTTCTCTTTGTTCTGCAAAAACCCATACTCCACTGAAATCTGCTAAATTCATTACTTAATACCCCCTATTTACTCTAGATGTAGTGTTTTTCTTTTAATTTTGAAAGTACATATGATACTGCTTCATCAGCACTTTTATTTACTACTTCTCCAGCACCTTTAGTTTCTTTTGTCATTGACTTCTTAACCTTAGTTGGAGAACCTTTTAATCCAAGCTCTGCTTTATCTACATCTATGTCATCAGCTGACCAAGTGATTATTTCAGCATTTTTTGTAGCAAATATATCTCTTGCATTCATATATCTTGGTTGATTTAATTCTTTTATAGCTGTTAAAAGCACTGGTGCTTTAACTTCTATCTTTTCAAAACCATCTTCTAAAGCTCTATTTATAAGTAATTTTCCACCTTCTAACTCATCTACACCTTGAACATAAGTTACCTGTGGTATATCTAAATGCTCTGCTATTTCTGGACCTACTTGAGCAGTATCTCCATCTATAGCTTGTCTTCCTGCAAAAATAACATCATAATCTAATTTTTTAATAGCTCCTGCAAGTGCTTTTGATGTAGCTAAAGTATCAGCTCCTGCAAATGCTCTATCTGTAATTAATATTGCTTTATCAGCTCCCATACATAAAGCTTCTCTTAAAGCATTTTTAGCCTGTGGAGGTCCCATACTTACTATTGTTACCTCTGCACCATTTCTATCTTTTAATTTTAAAGCTTCTTCTAAAGCATGTTTATCTTCTGGATTTATTATTGATGGAACACCATCTCTTATTAAAGTTCCTGTTTTTGGATCTATTTTAACAGCTGCTGTATCTGGTACTTGTTTTAAACAAACTACTATTTTCATATCTCAATGCCCTCCTAAATTATCTTAAAACGCTGCCTGCGATAACCATTTTTTGAACCTCTGAAGTTCCTTCATAGATTTCAGTTATCTTAGCATCTCTCATCATTCTTTCTACTGGATATTCTTTAGTGTAACCATATCCACCAAAGATTTGAACTGCTTTAGTTGTTACTTCCATAGCAACCTCTGCTGCATATAATTTAGCTCTTGCCGCCTCTACTGAATAAGGCATTCCTGCATCTTTTAAACAAGCTGCTTTATAAACTAAAAATCTAGCTGCTTCTACTTTTGTATCCATGTCAGCAATCATCCATTGTAATCCTTGGAATGCTGATAATGGTCTACCAAATTGTTTTCTTTCTTTCATATATGCTACTGCTTCTTCTAAAGCACCTTCTGCAATACCTAAAGCTTGAGCTGCTATACCAATTCTTCCTCCATCAAGAGTTTTCATTGCTATACCAAAGCCTTTTCCTTCTCTACCAATTAAATTTTCCTTTGGAACAATACAATTTTCCATAATAAGTTCTGTAGTTGAAGATGCTCTAATTCCTAGTTTATCTTCAAGCTTACCAATTGAGAAACCTTCAAAATCTTTTTCAACTATAAATGCTGAAATACCTCTAGTTCCTTGGCTTTTATCTGTCATAGCAAATATAATGAAAGTTTCTGCTACTCCACCATTTGTAATAAATATTTTACTACCATTTAAGATGTAATTATCTCCATCTAATCTAGCAGTAGTTTGTTGTCCTGCTGCATCTGTTCCTGCTCCAGGTTCAGTTAATCCAAAAGCACCAACTCTTTCCCCAGTTGCAAGTGGAGTTAAGTACTTAGCCTTTTGTGCTGAAGTTCCAAATTGATCTATTAAAGAAGCACATAATGAAGTATGAGCTGATAATATAACTCCAGTTGTTCCACAAACCTTTGATAACTCTTCAACAGCTAATATATAAGATAAAGTATCTCCATTAGCACCACCAAACTCAGAAGAAAAAGGAATCCCCATCATACCAAGCTCAGCCATTTTCTTAACATTTTCCATTGGAAATCTTTCAGTTTCATCAATTTCAGCTGCTATTGGCTTAACTTCATTAATAGCAAACTCTCTAACCATTTGTTTTACTAGTTCTTGTTCTCTAGTTAATTGAAAATTCATTTAAAATCCCCCACTTTTTTTAAATTAATTTAGAATTATTTATTCTTAAAATTCTTTTCTCTTCTTTCAACAAAAGCACTCATACCTTCTTTTTGATCTTCTGTTAAAAAGCATTTTCCGAAATCTTCTGCTTCTATTTCTACTGCTTTATCTATATCAACTTGCATTCCTCTATTGATAGCATCTTTACAAAGGCTTATAGCTATAGGTGCATTTCCTGATATTAAGTTAGCCATTTTCATTGTTTCTTCCATTAAAGAATCATGCTCTACAACTTTATTTACTAGTCCTATTCTTAAAGCTTCATCTGCTTTAATTATTGCTCCAGTATAAATAAGTTCTTTAGCTCTACCTTCTCCAACTAATCTTGGTAATCTTTGAGTACCACCAAATCCCGGTGTTATTCCAAGACCTACTTCTGGTTGAGCAAATTTAGCTTTTTCACTAGCTATTCTTATATCACAAGCCATAGCAAGTTCACAACCACCACCAAGAGCAAATCCTGGAATAGCTGCAATTACTGGTTTGCTTAAATTTTCTAATTTTCTAAATACATTATTTCCTAAAATACCAAATTCTCTTCCTTGTTCTTCATTTAAATCTTTCATTTCTGATATATCTGCTCCAGCAACAAAGGATTTTCCACCAGCCCCTGTTAAAATAACTGCAAAAATATCATCTTCTTCTTTTAAGTAATCTACAACTTTGTCTAAGTCTTGTAAGGTCTCTGAATTTAAGGCATTTAAAGCCTTTGGTCTATTTAATGTTACTATAGCAATATGACCATTTTTCTCAACTAATATGTTTTTTAATTCCATTTCCTTCCTCCCAATACCCTCTAGATTACGT
The DNA here is from genome assembly GCA_051656625.1 of Sarcina sp. Classification (GTDB taxonomy): domain Bacteria; phylum Bacillota; class Clostridia; order Clostridiales; family Clostridiaceae; genus Sarcina. The sequence continues at coordinate 18,675 of JBOGCG010000064.1, forward strand.
CTATTTTGTTATAAACTTAACAAAATGCAAAAAAATAATTGAAGTTTTTTTCAAACTTCAATTAAATTATAAATGTTATTTATTTCATTTGCAATATATTTTTGGTTAATATAGAAAAATTATACAATTATTGCTAGGAAAATTATTTTTTCTTTAAATTCTCTATTCTTCTTCATTTTTTTCATTTAATAGATATATTAAAGTTAATATACTCTCACTTAAATGAACATTTTCAACTGTAACATCCTCTGGAACATTTAAATCAAGTGGTGCAAAGTTCCAAATAGCTTTTACTCCACTTTCAACTATTCTATTACAAACCTTTTGAGCATTTATTCTCGGTACACAAATAATACCAATATCAATATAATTATCTGCTAAAAATCCACTTAACTCATCAATATCCTTAATTTCCACATCTCTAATTTTTATACCTAAAAGCTTTGGATTAGCATCAAATATCCCTTCAATTGTAATCCCCAGTCTTGAAAATTGAGTATAGTTAGCTATTGCTTGACCTATATTTCCTGCTCCAACAATTACAGTTCTATAACTTTTATTAAGACCTAAAATATTACTTATTTCATTATATAAAGCCTTAACGTTATATCCATAACCCTGTTGACCAAAATCACCAAAACAATTCAAATCTTGACGAATTTGAGAAGCTGTAAATCCTATTTTTTCACTTAATTCCTTTGATGATATTCTATCAATATCATTTTTCATGATTTCATTTAGATATCTATGATATTTAGGAAGTCTTTTTATTACAGCCATAGATATGTTTTTTCTTCTTTCCATTTCTTTAACACCTCTTCCTGCCGGTTCTATTTTGTTAAATATATAACATACTCCTTATATATTAACATATTTAATTATTATGTATATAGCTTTTAAATTTTTCTTAATTAATTAAAAATTATCAGTACTTATAGAAAAAGGCTTATGCATAGCTAAACTACACATAAGCCTTATCTAAAGATAAAGGTTACTACCTTTTACCCTGTATTGCCTGAACGTATTCTTACTTATTTATTATATTTAATAAAATATTCACTGTCAATTATTTTTTTTTGGTTTTTTTTAATTTTTTATCCTATTTGGCTTGATTTTTGCTAATAAATTCCTATATATTCAATTAAAATGTTATTTTGTATTTTTATTACTATTGATTAATATTCTCATTGAATTTATTATAGCTATTATAGCAACTCCTACATCTCCAAATACAGCTTCCCACATTGTAGCATAACCTAAAGCTCCTAAAACTAATATAACTGCTTTTACAGCTAAAGCAAAAATTATATTTTGCCATACAATAGTTCTAGTCTTTTTAGCAATTGAAATAGCCTTTATTATTCTCTCTGGTTCATCATTCATTATAACAACATCTGCTGCTTCTATAGCCGCATCTGAACCAACACCACCCATAGCAATCCCTATATCAGCTCTTGCTAAAACTGGGGCATCATTTATACCATCTCCAACAAAGACAGTATGATCTTTCTCATTAAGACCTTTCATTGCTTTTTCAAGTTCTTCTACTTTATTTTGTGGTAATAATTCACTACAAACTTTATCTATCCCTAATTCTTTTCCTATGGCCTCTGCGACAACTTTATTATCCCCTGTTAACATTATTGTCTTTATTCCATTTTTCTTAAGCTCTGCTATAGTTTCTTTTGAAGTTTCTTTTATTTTATCTCCAATTAAAACATATCCTAAATAATTTTCATTTACTGCAATATGAATTGCTGTACCTATTTCATTAACTTCTTTAAATTCTATATTATTTTCTCTCATCATTTTAGCATTTCCTGCTAAAACATTTTGTCCTCTTAAAGTAAGAGTTATTCCTTTTCCTGCAATTTCAGAATAGTTCTCTATAGTAGTTTTATCTATTTCACCTTTATAAGCTTTTTTAATTGATTCAGCTATTGGGTGATTTGAGTAATATTCACTATAGGCAGCTATTTCTAAGAATTTTTCTTTTTCAAGATTTCCACTTTCAATTTTTAAAATATTGAATTTCCCTTCAGTTAAAGTACCTGTTTTATCAAAGATAACTGTTTTTACTGAATTTAATGCTTCTAAATAGTTTCCACCTTTAACTAAGATACCTTCTTTAGATGCAAGTCCTATGCCTCCAAAGAATCCAAGTGGGATAGATACAACTAAAGCACATGGACAAGATACAACTAAGAATATTAATGCTCTTTGTAACCATTCAGTAAAAGTAGCTCCTGGTATTACAAGTGGTGGTATAACAACTAAAGCTATAGCTGTAAATACAACTACTGGAGTATAGTATTTTGAGAACTTAGTTATAAATTTCTCAGTTTTTGCTTTTTTAGTTCCTGCATTTTCAACAAGTTCTAATATTTTTGATAATGTTGATTCTGAGAACTCTGTTGTTACTCTTAATTTAATAACTCCTGATAAGTTAATACATCCACCTAAAACTTCCTCTCCAACTTTAATTTCTCTTGGCATTGATTCACCAGTTAAAGCTGAAGTATCTACAGAACCATCTCCTGAAATTACAACTCCATCTAAAGGAATTCTTTCACCGGCTCTAACAATGATAGTATCTCCAATTTCCACTGATTCTGGAGAAACTTTTTTCTCTATATTATTTTCTTCTATTCTTGCATAGTCTGGCTTAATATCCATTAACGCTGTTATTGAATTTCTAGATTTATTTAAGGCATAACCTTGGAACATTTCTCCTATTTCATAAAATAACATTACTGCAACCGCTTCTGGGTGCTCTCCTGTTAAGAATGCTCCTATAGTAGCTATAGACATTAGGAAGTTTTCATCAAAGACTTCTCCCTTACTAATGTTTTTAACTGCCTTTGTTAATACTGGATAAGCTAAAAGTAAATAAGCAACTACAAATAATCCAATTCTAATTGTTTCTGCAAATCCGCCCCATTGTCCTAAAGCATAAATCACTATTGCAATGATAAATTTAATCATTTTATTTCTTGGTACTTCATCAAATCTAACTTTTTTCTTTTGATCAGTATCCTTGATTTCTTTATACTCTTTTTTATCACTTACTCTATGAACTTCTACATCAGGTTCTAATTTTTTTATAATAGCTTTAACTTCTACTTCTACTTTATCAATATCATTTTTATCTTTTAATTCTAAAACAATATATTTAGAAGCAAAGTTTAAAACTGCTTCATTTACATCCTCTAAATTATTAGCTCTATCTTCTATTTTTGCTGCACAACCTGCACAGTCTAATCCTTCTAGGGCTAATTTAAGTTTATTAGAATTCTTTTTAGCTGAAGCTTTTATTTCCTTTACTACTACATCTGGTTCTAATTTTTTAACTATTGCTTTTATATCATCCATAGCTTTATTTTTATTAGAACTATCATTTAAATCAACAACTAAAGTTTTTGTAGTAAAATTTAAATTTGCATCATTAATTTCTTCTAAATTATTTGTTCTATCTTCTATTTTTGCTGCACAACCTGCACAGTCTAAACCTTCTAATTTTAATTTAAATTGATTCTTTCCTGAACTTTCAATAATTTTATTTTCTTTTGTAGCATGGTCATGACCACAATCACAACTTTCATGTTCATGCTTCTCTCCATGATCATGTCCACATCCACAGTCTTCATGTTTATGCTCTTCTTCATGGTCATGACCACATCCGCAATTTTCATGTTCATGTTTTTCTTCATGGTCATCCTCTTTTTTATGGTCATGTCCACAGCTACAACTGTCGGGGTCAGAATCCCCATCATCAGAACTTTTTTCCTCTGATTTCTTTTCTCCTGAGCTTTCATTAGTTCCTTCAATTATTGAATCACTATTTGTTCCATGGTTATGTCCACAATTACAAGAGTCAACATTATTGATTTCTTTCACTTCCTTATGAGGAACTTCACTGTGCTTAGATCCGCAATTGCAATTTTCATGATTGTGGTTTAACTTATTTTTTACATCGCCCATTTTACTTTCATCTCCATTCTAAAATTTCAATTATTCCATTACATGATTTAAACCTTCATTAAAAATGTTTTTTACATGCTCATCATCTAAAGAATAATAAACAACCTTACCTTCACGTCTATATTTTACAAGTCTAGCTTGTTTTAAAACTCTTAACTGATGTGATACTGCTGATTGACTTACATTTAGTAAACTAGCCATATCACAGACACACATTTCATTTTCAAATAGTGAGCATAGAATTTTTATTCTTGTACTATCCCCAAAAACTTTAAAAATTTCAGCTAAATCATATAAAGTTTCTTCTTTAGGCAAATTGCCTTTCACTTTTTCTATAATATCTTTATGAATAACAGTTGAACTGCAATTTTCAATTATTTTTTTATCTTCCATCTAAATACCCTCCCACAAACATATGAGCATTTATTCATATGTTCATTTATATTATATGCTCTTGCCCTAAAAATTGTCAAAGGTTTTTTTAATATTTTTCATAAAAAAAAAGCATTATACCCCTTAGATATAATGCTTTTCTTTATTCCTTTGTAAGTTCTATATATTTATTTATAGAATCTAAAATTCCTTCATTCCCAACTGATAATATTACATCATTTTCTTCAAAAGTTAAATAAGGTCCAGGTGAAATTATCAATTCACCACTTCTTCTGATTCCTACTATAGTAGCTCCAGTATTTTGCCAAAACTTAACTTCTGAAATACTTTTACCTATTAATTTTGAACTATTAGGTATTTCAACTTCTATTGGAGTTAATGGATTTGTATATTTTAATCTATTAGAATAATCCACAATTTTACCAATCATGTCATTGATATTTTTCTCTATTTCATTTTTCTGATTAAATAAAGTATCTATGTCCTGTTTTAAAGTGGTTATACTCTCTATAGAGTGAAACCTATTTATAAATTCATAAGCATTTTCTTTTGATGTAATATTTACTCCGCTACCTCTTGTTGAAACAACAACTTCCATATCCTCTAAAAGTTTTATGGATTTTCTTACTGTTTCAGGGGATACATTATAATTACTAGCTAAAGTAGATCTTCCTGATATCTTTTCTCCAACTTTAAAATCTTCATTATATATTCTGCTTGCAATATCTAATGCTATTTGTTTATAGACAGGTTCTGAACTAATTTTATTCTCCATCCTTAACTCCTTCGTATTGAAATTCTCTAAATGCTAATCAAACTATGAGAAACTGTGCTATTAAATTCTACTGATTTAATTATATAATCAACTATGCTATTACACATGTATGAAGCAAAAATTATATCATTCTCATAGGAACTTTCTTTTACGTATATTTCATGTGCTTTTATTATAAAATATTTCACATCATATTTCCCAAAAATATTTGTTCTTTTCTTAGGTAACAATACATCCTTAGCTGCAGTAGCTAATTCTCTTTCATATTTCATATGCCTATTCATACTGTGCTTAAATTCCCATCGTTCACTATGAGGAACACAGAAAAAATCACACAAAAAATGGCATATCACTCCTATTTCTTGGCTAAATTTACTGATTGAAATCCACTTGTCTATATCCGATTTCGTCAATAAACTTAAGTTTATAATTTTTCTAATTATCATATCTAAAGATTCATCCATATAATGTTTCTTTAGCTTATAAGTAGAAACCATGTCTGGTTTTATATTTCCATATATAAAACTATTATAATTTATTATTTCTTTTTCTTGTAAATCTAAGTTTTCATAGATATGCTGTGCTAAAAGTATATGGGTATTAACTAACATCCTATTACACCTCTTTAGTTAAGTGTGAAGTCGAACTTTAACAACTTCATCTACTTTAATAATTGTATTTATTTATATTAGAACAAAGTTCTATATTTAAAACCTTGTCTTCTAAAGTCTTCTTGTAAGAACATAAAAATTCATTTAATTCATTGTCTTGAATATTTATTTCTTTCTCACTTTTGATTAATACATTTTCAGCATCTAAATATATTTCTATGTTATTTGTTTCGTTTTTAATTTCATATACTGTTACTGTCTTTGCTTTAATTCTAGCTTTGTATTTATCTTGAAAACTTAATGTTTTTCTCATTTTCTCATAGTCATCTGCCTTTGGAATAGAACCAAAAGCTGCTGGATCAACACCCATGTTTCTAAGTTGACCTTCTAAGTCTTCTGTTGAAACACCATATCTTCCAAGCATTTCTTTTTGTATGTTGAAAAACTTTTCTTGAGATATATTGTTTTCTACCATATACTCTTGAATCATTTTACTAAACTCAAACATACTTAAGCTACCTTGAGCCATTTTAAAATATAAGTCATACATATATGACTCAAACTTGTCTATATCTTTATCTCTCGCCTTGTTTTTTAATTCATTGAAATCTACAATTCTTTCATCCATTCTAAAACTCCTCCTATTTATATAAGGAAATCTACATTTTAATTTTATCATAGATTTGCTTATATTTTATTATTGTTAACAAAATTATATTCTTTATTTACTTTTAACCCTAAAAAAATATTACTAATTTTAACTTTTTTGAGAAATTATATTTATATTATACTCTATTTGATGATTTTTTTTCCACAATTTAAAAATAAATCTAAATAAAAAAAGATATGCGAAAAATCACATATCTTTTCAAAATCACAAGTAATCTTTAAACTCATCATTTCCATTAATAGAATTTAGAAGATGCTTTATTTCTTGATCTCTATTTTTATCCATTATAAGTAATACATCTCCAGCATCAACTATAACTAAATCCTTTACTCCAAATCCTATTATCAAACTTTTCTTACCAAAAACTGAACAATTTTCACATTCTTCTAAGTGAACATTTTCAGATTTATTATTACTATCTTCCTTATTTAAAAATCTACTTAAAGCTGTAAAACTTCCAATATCATCCCATGCAAAATCACATTTTATAGTATAAGCTCTTCTTGTTCTTTGCATTACACCAAAATCTATAGAAATGCCATCTACAAGTTCATATTCTTTCTTGATTATTTCTTCCTCTTCAGGTTCTCCAACTTTACTGTATATATTCATAAGACTTCTATAAAGTGCTGGAATGTATCTTTCTATCTCTTTAATTATTACATCTGCTCTA
>JBOGCG010000065.1:0-1686 GCA_051656625.1 Sarcina sp.
CCCATCCCCCGCCGGCGTCGCTCCAGATGTTTTTTTAGTGCAGGCCGGCCCAGGTAATTTTTCAAAAAAACATCTTTCGCTGGCATCCCCAGTTAAGGTACCGTTTTATTTTAGTCGCCTCTTGGGGGATGGGTCTCTAATTGGTCTTAGGACCACGTGCCCACGGCCACAGCAACATAAGTTCGTAACTATGAAAGACATACCATCTATCATAAGTTTTAAAAGTTTAGGCGGAAATAAATTTCTCTTTCTTCCAACTACAATCTCCGCCATAAAAAAAGTCCGACCGTCGGACTTTTTGTAAATTACAACAATCAAAATCCTTTCCTAATTTTAAAATAAAAAAATTTACAATAAAAAAACCTGAGATTTTTTCTCAGGTTTCGATTCATTAGTTTTTTAAGATATTATCTTTTTTTAATTCTTCAGACAATTTCTTAGCTAACTTTATATAATTATCATAAGAAGGATTTTTTAAATAATCCTTCGTTCTTTCCGCTGCAGGAAGACCTTTGATATTTAATAAATCTTGTGTTTCCACAACTCTTTCATTTAATTTATTCATTTGATATCTAAATCCTACTTTAGAATCTTCCTTATATAAAATACTTTCATATTTTGATACTCTATAATATTTTTTTAATTTAGGATTTTCTATTTTATCTTTTGAGTTAGCGAAAATTTCATCATACATACAATTTATAATTTTTCCATTTTCTAAAACAACATCTAATACTCCAGTCATTCCACCACCTAAATCTTCAGATATTCTATAAAACTTTTGATTTGTTCCCTTTTTTATCCTATCATTTACTATTTTAGCTAATGGCTCAAATCCTTGAACTACAGTTTCAGTTGCACCAGCTACATAATCTAACTTCGTAAGTAAGTCTTGTTTTTCAAGAACCTGTTTTTCAGCAAGAAGCACGCCTTGAATCCAAGTAGAACCTCCTATTTCCCCCATCATAAAATTATATTCTGAATTTCTTTTTAATTGATTTTGATAAGCTACAGTATGATAGTCTGATCTTCCTATTTCATTAAATTCAACCATAACTATTTTTCCTGAATTAATAACAACTTCAAGAATACCTAAGTGTTGCTCTCCTCTACCAAACTTTAATTCTTCTGAATAATATTCACCTTTGGTAATTCCTAAAGCTGGTGTTGTATCCCATCCCTCTGAAAATTTAGTTTCAATTTTTCTACTTTTTATATTTTCTTGGGCATTCAAAGTAAAAATGTATCCCAAAAATACTAAAGCTAATAGTTTTTTCATTCATCTCTCCCCATATTTTTATTTAAAACCTTTGATATAGTATCATACTGTATTAAATCGTTCAAGCAAAAAACATTTTAACATATTTTATCATTTTCATGTTAATCTTGATTTTTAATTTAAATAGGGTATACTTTAGTGCTATTAGATCTTTTTAGTAGCTATTAAAATTTTTTAGTTGAACACTTTTATATTTATTTTAAAGAATTACTAAAAAATCATTCAGGGGGATATTGTGGAATTAAATAGGTTTTTTTTTGCAGAACATGATAACACTAGTAATTTAATTTTTGAAAAAAATGGGTTAGAAAATTTTATTTATTTTAAAGATATTACAATTAATTTAATTGATAATATCTTATATTCTAATAAGACCTTTGTTAATCGATTAGATGATGAAAACCTTA
>JBOGCG010000066.1:0-12593 GCA_051656625.1 Sarcina sp.
TTTTCCAAGTTAAGATATAGAAATTAAGAGAATAGCCAATCAATAAATATATTTACTTCCAAAATATATCTGTTGATTGTAGGCTATTCTCTTATTTGATTTACTAAAGTTTCTTAATTATCTACTTAATTATAAATAATTATAACATAGCTAACCAATTATCTTTTATAATATTTATATAAATTAATTGATAATAATATAAAATTTAGTAGGTCATATTAATATAAATTTATAGAATTTCAAAGGGATAAAGTATTAAAATTGAAATAGAAGTAAATTAATAGAGGGTAAGAAAAGAGAGGGATTATTTTGAATGATAAAAAGATTTTAGTAATAGATGATGAAGAGGAAATTACTACATTAATAAAAAGAGCCTTAAGAAAAGAAGGCTATGAGATTAGTGTGAAAAATAGCTTAGAGGGGATGGAAGTAAGTGACTTTAAGGGCTATGATTTAATATTATTAGATGTGATGATGCCTATTATAGATGGTTTTAGCTTATGTAAAAAAATAAGGAATGAGGTAGATGGACCTATTATATTTATAACTGCAAAAACTATGGAGGAGGATCTTGTGGAAGGATTTTCTTTAGGTGCTGATGACTATATTAAAAAACCTTTCAGTATAGTGGAATTAAGGGCAAGGGTCCAAGCACATCTAAGAAGGGAAAATAGAGAAAAAACTAATAATTTAAATATCTCAGGACTTAAATTTAATCTGCAAAGTATGGAAATTTTTTATGAAGATGAAAAGATTAATATAACAAAGGGAGAATATAAAATCTGTGAGTATCTAGCTAAGAATAAAGGTCAGGTATTTTCTTTAGAACAGATTTTTATAAAGGTTTATGGTTATGACAAAGAAAGTGATAATAGTGCAATAAGAGAACATATTAAAAATATAAGAGCTAAATTAAATCAGTATATAGAAAATCCAATAGAAACAGTTTGGGGAGTTGGTTATAAATGGAGTTAATAAAGCTAAATAATAAAGCTACAGGAAGAATTTTAAAGGGAGAACTTAGTGAAAATGAGAAAAAATAAAAGCAAGGGAAGAAGTTTATATAATATTTTTGCAAGTTACTTGGTGGTAATTTTCACATCCACTATACTTCTTGGAATAGGAATATTTTTAATAATTCTTCTTTTAATAAAATCAGGATTTTTATTACCTGCAAATTATGGAGAAAACGCAGTATCTTCAATAAAATCAGAACTTGCTAAGGAGGGGCTAGAGGGAGCAGATAAGATTCCATATTTCTGTAATTATGCTTTTTATAATAGTGAAGGAAGCTACATTAGAGGAAACATAAATGAAAAAGAGGAAAAAAGTTTTGAGGATTGTTTAAATGGAAAACCTATTAATAGTAGCCAGTTTTTTCAAAAAATAAATAGTAAAGATGGTACTTATATAATAAGTTATAACATCAAAGCTCATTACAAAAATAAAAAATTAAATGAAATTCTACCAGAGCCAGAGATTCTATTTATTATTTTATTTATAGCTAGTTTTTTAGCCTTAGTTTTCCTTATATCAATACTTTTTGCTAGAAAATTAAAAAGAGAATTAGAGCCTGTTAAATATTCCACAGAAAAAATAATGGCAGAACAATTGGATTTTGAAGTTTCAAGGAGTAATATAAAAGAATTTAATGAAATATTGATATCAATAGATGATATGAAAACTGCATTAAAAACCTCCTTAGAGAATCAATGGCGTGAAGAGGAAAATAGGAGGGAGCAAATAGCTGCCCTAGCCCATGATATAAAAACTCCATTAACTATAATAAAAGGGAATACAGAACTTTTAGAGGAATGTGAAATAGAGGAAGAGGACAAAGAACTTATATTTTACATATTAAAAAATACTAAAAAAATTGAAGAGTATATGGAGCTATTAATTGAAAGTTCAAGGTCAGAGGGAGAATTAGTAGCTAAAAAAGAAAAACTCAATAGCCTTGAATTTGTAGAAGCTATAAAAGGAAATCTAAGAATAGCTACAAAGGGGAAAAATATAAGCCTATCTATAGATATAGAGGATGAAAAAGTTGATTTTATAGGGGATAAGGGGTTATTAGAAAGGGCCATAAATAATCTAGTAGGAAATGCTATTAGCTATAGTGAAGAAAATAGTGAAATTATATTAAAGGTAGAGAAAAAGAAAAAAGGGCAAAATAAGCAGTTACAGCTAAAAGAGAATGATGAAAAAATAGTTAAAGAAGAACCTACAAAAGAAAAGGAATTTTTAGCAATAACAGTTGAAGACTTTGGAAAAGGCTTTAGTAAAGAAGCATTAGCAAAGGGAAAAGATAAGTTTTTCATGGAAAATAAAGAACGTAAAGTAGGAAAACACTATGGATTAGGGCTATATATTGTAAATTCTATAGCAGAACTTCATGGTGGATATTTAGAGATAGAAAACAAGGATGTTGGGGCTAGGGTTACTTTATTAATTAAATTGGGAGATAATGATTAGTTTAATCAAAGGTATTATAAGATATAGAAAATGATAAAACAAATAAAAACTATTGACCTGAAGTTAACTCCAAGTTGTATGATAGTAATAAAGAAAATTAAAATTAGTAGTGAATATGGTTTAAGGAGATAATTATGGTTAGAGATTTAGTAGCAAAATTAAAAGAAAAAGATTTTATTTCTCATGAAGAGGAAATCTTCACAGAGATTAATGAAGTGTTAGAAAAAACCGCAAGGTTATCAGCAGAGTTAAATGTTGGTTATAAAAATAAAGTTCAGATAAGAGAGTATCTAGGTAAAATAATAGAAAAAGATATTGACCCTACAGTAGATATATTATTACCTTTTAACACTGACTTTGGAATTAATATAGAATTAGGAAAAGAAATATTTATTAATAAGGGATGTACCTTTGTTGATTTAGGGGGAATAGAAATAAAGGATAAGGTCCTTATTGCACCAGATGTAAAAATACTATCAGTGAATCATCCTTTAGAAATAAGTAAAAGGCGTGGAGTAATTTTAAAGAAAGTAACTATTGAAAAGAATGTATGGATTGGAGCAGGAGCAACAATATGTCCTGGGGTAACAATAGGAGAAAATTCAATTATTGCAGCCGGTTCTGTAGTTACTAAAGATGTTCCTAAAAATGTAGTTTATGGTGGAGTTCCAGCAAAATTTATTAAAAATATAGATTAAAATATAAAACTAAGATTATAGCAAGAAGAGTTGATAATCTTAGTTTTTTTTAAAAATTAAAGTTTGTCCGATTTTAATTAGATATATTAAATTATTATTTAAAAAAATGCACCATTATAATTTCATCACGATAAGTACCATCTTTTAGTTTGAAAGCTCTTGGCTGAACTCCAAATTTTTTGAAACCACATTTTTCATATAAAGCTATTGCAGGTAGGTTATCCTCAAAAACTCCTAATTCTACTTGTTCGAAACCATTTTTCTTAGCTTGTTCTAATGCAATAGATAGCATATGCATTCCAAGACCTTCATTGCAAAATTCTTTTAAAATAGAAATCCCAAAGTAGGCTCTATGGCCATACTTCATCTGATCTCTAATTTTAGTTATTCCAGCATCTCCTATTATTTTTCCATCTAGAAAAGCAGTTATTAAAAAATCTTTTTCATCTTTTTCAAGGGTAAGTAAATTATTTTTCATTTTATCTATATCAAGATTCATTTCTTCAGGATACCCTGCCATAAAATAAGATTCAGAAGCTGTAACATAACGGTGATTACAAAGAGATTCTGCATATTTTTTTGTTGCACTTTTAATTAAGACTTTTTTCCCACTTTTTAATATAATTTCTTTTTCATCAATAAGCATAAGTCCTCCTAAATAACATTTTTTATTTTCTATGATTTTATTATATATTAATTTAAAGGTGAAAATATTAAAAATAACAATAAAAATTAAGTTATAAACAAAGAGATTAAGTCTTTTGAAGTAGGTTAAGCTTATAAATATATGATATAATTATAAAATATAAAACTGTAAAATTTGATGGGATAAAATAAAAAAAATCAAATAAATAATTAAAAATAAAATAGGAGGAATTTCAAAGTGGCATTAATAAAAAGAGATAATAAAGAAATATATGAAACATTATGTAAAACAACTGATGATAAGGTTGAAATGATAAATAATGAAATTTATTGTAGTTCATTTACATCTAAAAATCATAATATTATTACAGGAAGATTATTTGCTAAATTAGATGATTTTCTTTACGGAAAGCCTTGCAAAGTTTTTAGTGAACAAATAGAAGTAATACTATCGGAAGATTCTAAAGTAAAGCCAGATATTTTTGTGGTTTGTCCTAATGAAACTGGAGAATTTGAAGAGCTTGGACAATCTTATATTACAGTTCCGATATTAATTTTTGAAGTTGTTTCAGAATCAAATGCAAAATTAGATACTATTGAAAAAATGAATCTATATTCTACATATGGAATTAAGGAATATTGCTTAGTTTATCAAGATGGTAGAATAGAGCAATATATACTACACAATGATTACTATAGAGTAGCCAATGTATATAGTTCTAAGGACATTTATAAATCAATAGTATTTGAAAATTTAGAAATAGATTTAAATAGAATTTTTTCAGATATTATTGAATAATTTTAAATCAAAAAAGAAGTGCTGCCTTTAAAAGCTAGTACTTCTTTCTATAATATTTAACCTATTCTCTTTTTGAATACTTCATTACCACAATTCCATTTTCAACAGAATAGTAATTAAGCTCTAAATCTATTTTAGGGTTATTATCTAAAAATAACTTTCTTCCCTTACCTAAAATTGCAGGAATAATTCCTATAACATATTCATCTATAACCTCAGCTTTTATGAAAGGGTCAATTAAATAACCACCACCAAACAAGAATATATTCTTACCTTGCTTTTTCAAATCATTTATTATATTAACTATATCACCATTAATAAAATGATAATTTTCATAATCAGTTAGTTCTTTAGAGGTAGCTATATATACTGGCTTATCTTTAAAATCCTTATGAAATTCTTGATCATAACAATTTTTCCCCATTACAACAACGTCAATAGTTTCTAAAAACTCCGGATAATCCCATTTTTCCTCAGTATCAAGAGTATCATTTCCATCACCAACTATCCATTCAAAACCACCATCTTCGTCAGCTATGTAACCATCTAAGCTTATTGCTAAATTTAATATTATTTTTCCATTCATTTAAATTCCCCCAATTTAACGCAGATATTAATTGTCTATTATTCTTATTATACTATAAATTAGAACAATTCCTAGATATTAATAAAAGAAGTATTTGATTAATATCTAGGAATTGTTCAATCATTAATATCTGTCGAAAAGTGATATAGTTAATGTAAAGAAAAAATAAAATTATGAGAAAAAAGAAAATATGATACTTATGAAAAATTTGGAGTTTTAGAATATAACCTTGTTGAGCAAAATGGATTTATTGTACAACATCAATTAATTGATGGAGCATATCAAATAGTTAATGTATATAAAAATAATGAGGAATATAAATCAGTTGTTTTTCCAGAGTTAAAAATAAATTTAAATGATATATTTGAATAAAATAAAGTCCATCTTAAATTATAATTTTAAGGTGGACTTTATTTATTTAAGGTAAAAGGTTTGCTTTTGATGTTATAATTAATTAAGAAAAGGATAACATTAAAAATATTAGAAATAATGAGAAATTAGAAAAAAATTAAAAAATAGACGAGCAATATACTTATTTTGGAGGTATTATTGATGAGTCCTTATTATAAATACAAAATATAATTTTAAATTATCATTGGAAGGAAGAATTATTTTGAAACGATTTAATACAACAGGGGTCTGCATTGAAAGAAAACATTACATGGTAGATATATCTAGAAAACTTGATGAAATAGAATGTTTAATTAATGATGAGTTCTATTTTGTTATAAATAGACCTAGGCAATATGGTAAAACTACAACCCTTAATGAATTATATAAAAGACTTAAAAGTAAATATGTTATTGTTAGAGTAGATTTTGAATTGATGGCTGAAGAATTTATTATAGAAAGTTTAAGTAGAGAAATATATAAGTTTACTTCAGGTTATCCATTTTTAGTTAGTAGAATATGTCAACTTATAGATGAAAAAATAATAGGTAAAATTAAAAGAGCATGGACTATAGAAGATGTACAAAAAGCTACTAAAATATTGCTTTTAGAAAGAAATACATTATTTGATGATTTGATTAAGAATTTAGAAAATAATAAAGATTTATATGATTATATTTATGATATGTTGATTTTAGATGTGAAAAAATATTATAATTCCTATAGCTTAGCTTGTAATATGGGATTTATGTTTGGTTATTTTAAAGAATTAGAGGGATTTGTAAGTATATCTAATAAAATATTTACAGAAATAATTTATAATTATATGATAGCAAAAGTTGATAATAAAGTAATGTCTAAATATAATTTTAAAGAAAAATTTTTAACTGATGATAATGGTCTTGATATGAAGAAGATTTTATTAAAATTTCAACAATTTATGAAAGAAAACTATAGTGAAAAAGATAAAGATTTTCTAGAAACACATGGAAGATTATTATTTTTAGCTTTTATAAAACCTATAATAAATGGAGTAGGTTTTGATTATAAAGAAGTTCAAATATCAACGGAAAATCTAATTGATTTAAATGGAAATAAATAACATGTGATTATATAAAAGAAATAGTAGTATCTTTATTTTAATTTTATTATGCTATAAATTAATAATTTTATTTTATAAAAAAAATTTTAAAAAAAAAAGCAAACTTCTAAAGTAGTGAATATATAAGTTATGTAGATTAAAATAAAATTACTTTAGGGGGAGTTTTTTGTGGAAAGAATAATTAATTACAAGGAAATAATAATAGGGGAAAACTATAGAGAAATAGATAATGCTATTAATGATTTACAAAGGGCAATGGGATTTGAAGAAAGTTTACATAGAGAAGAGAAGGGGAATAGGGGCAGGGGAGCTAGGGATAGATTTTCAAAAAGTTCAAAGATAACTATAGATATTAGCTATAAATTAAAAAGAGAGAGAAGAGGTACCTTTGAGAAGATTCCTGGATACTTTAAAATACTAGCTAAGATAGATAATAATAGAGTTATAGAGGGAAATAAAAATAATGAAGAGATTTTTATAGAACCTTGGAATGGCAATAACAATCAAAACTGGACAATTGAACACAATGAGGTAACCAATCTATATTTAATTAGAAATTTAGAGGATAATAGGGCATTAACTTGGGACAATCTGGAGGGGGAAACTGTGGTTGCCTGTAAATATATAGAGGGAGCAAAGCAACAATTATGGTTATTAGAGGAAGCGGAAGAGGATTCCTTTATAATAAAAACTGCCAGTGATTCAACTAAAGCCTTACAAATTGTAAAAGCTAAAGGAAATAAAAGTAGTAATCTTGTGGTTAGAAATAAGAATAATAGAATAGATCAAAAGTTTAAATTTATTAAGTTTTAGAGAACTGATTTTCACTTAAATATTTATATAAATTAAGAGAATAGACCATTACTAAGTATATTTAGTGATGGTTTATTCTCTTAAACTTTATATTTAAATTATTTGTTTTTAAACTTATAATCTATATAATTATCAATAGCTATAGTGATAGCTGCAGCTATTAAAAATATTAACCAAGTAATGTCCCATCTAAAGGTAGTAAATCCTAAAAAGAAATAAAGAGCAACTGCAATTAACCAAACTATGGCTACAATTGAGGACTTAATTGTATTAACTGTACTGTTTGTACTTAAAGCTCTTTTTTCAGGAGAAAGTAAAAATTTTAATGTACTGTTATATATGTTTGTTTTTACAAAAATGTACACAGCTATAGATACTATAATAAGTAAAATAACAACTCCAATATTTTCTGAAAACTCATTAAGAGTATCACCAATAAAAATTGAAATAGGAGACAATATACATAAAATTATCCCAATAATATTATTAGTTCTTGCTTTTTTCTTAAAATTATTAAATTGATTTCTTAGAAAAGTTTCAGAATCAGGAGAAAGAGCAGTTGTACTTTTCATAATATAATCATAATCTTTAAACTCACTACTGATAGAAACAAAGAAAGCAACAGCAATAGCTACCAGTATTAAAACTGGAATTAAAGATAATGAACTTAAGATTTCTATTTTAAAATAAGGAAATTTAAATTCAGCTATAGATTCAGTGAAGATTAAAGTTGCGCCAGCTATAATGCAAAGGAATACTCCTAAAGCAATTACTCTGGCCCGTTTATTAGTAAATTTTAAAAAGGCTTCAATTTGATTTTTACTTATTTCATTTTTATTTGGTAAATCATCTTTGTCATTATGAATTTGATTGCTTGTGAAATTTTTAAGTCTTTCATCAATATGGTTATATTCTATAAGTACACTAGATAAAGCTTCACTTTCATCTTTCCCATCTTTTAATAAGGCTTCATATTTTTCAACCATTTCTTTTTCAATGTCTTTTTTTAAAACTAACAATTCATTAGTTTTAGGTAATTCAGAAAATTTCATCGATAGGTATTGATTGATAATATCCATAAATTATCTCCTTTATAAGTAATTTGTTTTAAAATTTTAGATGTTTTTACTTTATCTTATAGTTGATATTTTAAATTGGTTACTAAAAATTTTTAGCGGTTTACTACTTTTTATTTATTTAGGTTTAACATAAGGGAATTTAGTTAAGACTTTAAATAAATTAGTTAATTAACTATAAGGAATATAAATTGAATAGCTTTATTTTAAAGAGAAAAATTATGATTAACTATTAGGAAAAGTCTACAAATTTATGTAGGCTTTATTTTTTTACTTAAAATTTAACCATGAATAGCTTTATTAATGTATAAAACCTTTCTTATATAGAAATAATAGAAAATAAAGAAAGTAATGGAAAGGAGAATTTATGAGTAGAGTAAAACTGATTATAGAAAACCTAACAGGGGTCATGCCTAGGTCAGAAATGGAATTGGCTGGGAGTATAGAAAAGCAAATACTGTTAGATGCTAATGAAGATATTTATAAAGAGTTATATTTTTTTGGAGATAAGACTAATAAGAAAATAAAGGATATTAATTCTGCTATCTATGTTGAGAATTATAGAATTGAAGGAGAAAATATCTTTGCCAAAAGATTTAACTTTTTTATAAGTGTTTATAATGAGGAATTCTTTAAGGAAATAGTTGTTGGGGCGTTAAAATTAAAAGAATTTAGTTATAAAAAATTTAAATTTAAAGTAGTTAAAGTGGAATTTATAGAATTAAAAAAAATAGAAGAGGATTATGCTCTTTTTAAAACAATGTCACCTTTAATTATTAAAAACAAAGAGGGCAAATTTTTAGATATAGAAGATGAAAATTATGAGGAATTATTAAATTATATAGTTAATATATCCTTAGAAAATATAAGAGGAACGGGACTAAAAAAGAGATTAAAATTTGTACCTATGGAAATGAAAAAAATAGTTTTAAAAGAAAAGTTAAGGGAATTTACAGCAAGAGAGTTTTTTTACATAAATGCTTATAAAGGACAATTTCTTTTAAGAGGTGATAGGGATGATTTAAGGGCTATATATAAAATTGGTTTAGGCTATAGAAGATCAATGGCTGCTGGAATGATAGAAGTAATCTAACTGATTTAAATTAATTAATATATAGAAAGGAATGATTAACATAGGAGAAAAAATAAGACTTTATAGTTCGGGTGATATGGTTAGAAACTTAGGAATAATTGGATTGAAAATCTTTATTGAGCAATTTAAAGGATTTGATGAAAACTACAAAGACATTGAAGTAAATTTACTAAAAAATTATTTAGAATTTGATTTTATAAATCCAGAAGAATTTACTAAGTTTATAACAGAAAAAATATTATTTGATATTTTTTTAAATCAAAAGAGAAAAGATTTTGTTCCAAAGATATTTACAGAAGAAGAATATAAAAGTTTAAATTTTTTGAATTTTGTTGAAGAGGCTACAAAAAAGCTAAGTTTAAAGGAAAAAGAGTTAAAAGAAGTATTAAAATCCTTTGAAGGAATAAGATTTCCCTACTTAAGAAATAGCAGTAAATATGGATTAAATGGTAAAGATAATTCATTTAAAAAGGTACAGAATAACTTTCAATTATTATTCCAATTAACAGAACAGGGAAATATTAATGTGAAAAAAGAAAACTTTAAAAATTACCAAGTTAATGAGGGTGTCTGTGATATTTGCAATATAAATAAAACTACTAATTTAGATTTGAACTTCTCTGAAAGAACTGATTCAAAACTTATTTTTTTATTTAAAGGAGCAGAGGAAAGTGGTTTTAGAAATAATGGAAAAAGTAATAGTAGCAAAATTTGTTTTGAATGTGAATTTTTAAATTTGATTACTTTACTTTATATAAATTTAAAGAAGCCTAGCAATTTAATTTATGTAAATAATCTAAAGGAAATGAATTATCTAAACCATAATTTAAAACTTTTTGAAAGAAATTTTACAGAAAAGGAATTAATAAAATATTTAGCTAAATTCCAAAGTAAAGATCTTTTGCTTTATAGAATAGTTATAGACACAAATAAAGGGATTATTTTAACTTTAAATAAAACTATAGACACTAATTGGATAATGAAAGAAATAAAAATTAATGATTTAATAGATAGATTTAAAATTGATAGAGAAACAGAAAGAAAGAGAAATAAAGGAAGATATTTTTTAAATAATAAAAATTTAGTAGGTTTAGATAGATGGTTTCTTAGTAACTTAATAGGAACTGTAGATGAGGATTCAAAATCCACTGTTAATAAGTTAACTAATCTAAACATATATTATGAGTTTTTAAATATAAAGGGAAAGGGAGAATAGAACATGGGAAAGTTGAATTCAATTAGAGAAGTTGGTATGGAACTAGCTAAAAAAATGCCAGAGGCAGAAAAAGGAGCATTTTTTTATAAGGTTATGAACTGTTTAAAGTTAGAGAAAAGAGCAGAATTAAGACATTTAATATTAATGAGAGCACAAAGATATAAGCTTATTGAAAAATTTAACCCAGAGGCCATAGATAATGATCTAAATACTTTAGATTATGATTATTATTCAAAGAAAATCACTTTGTTTCTTATTGAAACATTACAAAATAAAAATGAAGAAAATAATAAGAAAAAATAGGAGGAAATAAAATTGAAAAAAAGATTAGTAAATGCAATAACAGCTACTATATTAGTATCAAGTCAAATACCCCTATCCTATGATGAAAGTGAAGGAAATATAACAGTTATAAAGAAAATACCTTTTAAAGAAAAAGAGGTTCCAGTAACAAGTATAGGAACTGTTACATATGAACTGAGAAAAAGCTTAAGAGAAAATTGTAATTGGACTTTAGATTCCATTGTATTAAACAAAAGTGGGGATAAAATAAAAAATATATATTCTAAACTTTCTAATGTAGAAAGCTTAGAGGAGAATGGATTAGAAAGTGAAGTGATGGGCTATTTTATTCCTAGTAGTGGGAAAGATACTATATCTAAAACATCACCCTTAAGAATAATTCCCTTTAGAGGATTAGATAGTTTTCCAGGAACTACACAGATAATAACTAATAGAGGAATGTTAGATATAAATGATGGAAGAGAGTATTTTACTCCAGAGGGAGAAAAAATTGAGATAGATGAAAAATTCCCAACTAGTCAGGCCTTTGTTTATGAAGAAATAGTGGCAGGATATTATGTTTATACTGTAACTATAGAACTTAATAGAATTGGTGTAAAAGAAATTAAAGATGGAAAGGTAGTAGCACCAGAGCAAAGAGAATATATGAGTAAAGAACTAAGAGAAAAGGCAGTTAAAGATATTTTAGAGGTATTAACCATTTTTACAAGAAGAATTAAACATAGTACTGTACTTTTAAAACCTTTATTGGTAGTGGGGGGAGCCTATGAAAAAGTAATACCATTTTTCTGTGAAGATATTGACTATGAAAAAAATACAAAGAAAATAACATTAGAGTATATTAAAGAAACAATTGAAGCTTATAACTTAGAAGAGGAAACTATAGTAGCTATAGATAAAAGGGTGGAAATAGCGGAAAAAAAATCAGAGGATGATAAAGTAAAGAATCCCTTGAAGATTGATGTAAAGAAATCACCGGTTCAAGCTATTAAAAAATTAGCAGATAGCTTAGTTGTTGGTGAGGATAATAGATGGTATGTAATTGAAGAAGATAAAGAAGAGGCAGAATAATTATGGCAAAGAAAGTTTTAAGATTAGATTTAAAGCAACAACAGGCACATTATAGGAATCCCAAATTTAATCAAAATGACTTTATACCCTCTTTAAAGTTACCTGGAAAAACAACTATTATGGGTAACTAAACTGTTACAACAAATTTAATCAAAACTATACAAATATGTATAGAAGTATAGATTTAAAAACAGAAAGCCCTCTGTATCTAGTGATAGGTGCAGACTGGGAGTTAATTGCTTTTAACCCCTAAAGCCTTACGACCAAAGCAAAGCTAGAAATGGCAAGTGTAACGGTGCGAAAGCAGAAAAAATTGTAAGGATGGC
>JBOGCG010000067.1:0-7408 GCA_051656625.1 Sarcina sp.
TAGATTTATTACCATCAAGTATTGATTTAATTGATATGATGGAAGATATAATAAAAATAGATAATGAAAAGAAAAAAATAGAAATATTAGATAAAGAACTTGAAAAGGTTAAGAAGGATTATGATTATATACTTATAGATTGTCCTCCTGATTTAAGTTCTATCACTATGACAGGATTATATAGTAGTGAAAAATATATAATTCCTATTATACCAGATCCTCTATCTGTTTATGGATTAAATCAATTAATTAAAAAGATAGAGAATAAAGTAAGGGTAATTAAGAGAACAAAGAGTAATTATAATTGTGTACCAATAGGAATAATTGTAAATAGATATACAGGTACACAGGCTCAAAGAAATATAAAAGAGTCATTAGAAGCAAGAGAAGGAAAGGATTTGCCTAAAATTTTCAAATCTCATATTAAAGCATTAGATAAAATAGGTAGACTTTCAGAGGAAGTTCAGGGGAAAACAACTATAAAAGAAAAATATAAAAATGGATATAATGATTTAGAAAATTTGGTGAAAGAAATTATTGATGAGGTGTAAAATGGGTAAATTAGATGAGATAAAAGAATTATTGAATAAAGGGTTATCAGAGAAGGAAATATTAGATAAAGGATATAATAAAGGCACTATAACAAAGGCTAAAAATCAGTTGCCTAAAAAAGTTGCTGCTCAAAAAGAAGTGGAAAATAGGGATGAAAATATTGTTTTAAAATTAAAAGAATTATTAAATAGCATAGATTTAGATTATAACTATACTATAACTATAAGAAAGGAAAAAGATTCTAGAGATAATCAGTACACACTTTATGAAGAGTTAGGAAGAGAAAATTATATAGATAAAATAAAGTTTTTAGATAAAAAAACATTGGTGGATATGGCTATAAAGTTAGGCTGTGGAGATGTAAAAGGTAAAGATAAATTAAAGATTATAGAAGCTATTTGTGATAAAATGGAAAAAAGATTGTCTATAGGTAAGGCCTTTAGACAATAAATAAGGGCTCTATATAGATTTTGTGTAAAAACATTTCTATATAGAGTTTTTTCTTTAAGCAAATGTTACATATTAATCATCAATTTAACGGATAGCTCTATTTTTATTTTTAGATATTTATCTGAGCTATTATTATTTATATAGTTAAATATTGTTAAATATGTAAAGTTAAATAAAAAATTATCGATAATTAAAATGAAAATAATGGTATAAAGGAGAGAGAATTATGAAAAAAAAAATATTATTATTCACAATTATTGCTAGTATAGTTGGGGGTATGAGCAATATAACACCAACATTTGCAATAACTTCAAATACAACAAATACTATAAAAATTGTAGAGGAAATCGAATTCAAAGAATTTCCACAAATGAATATAGCAGATTTAAGTAAGGACTTTAGTTTGAAAAATAATTCTAATGTTAGATTTCATGGAAAACTTACAGAAAATAATAAACTTGGAGAAATAAATAATAAAACTAAAATAGAGAGTAGGGGAATTACTCAATCTTGGACAGGAACACTTCAAAATCAAGGAGATATTACTTATATAATTGCAAGTTTAGCACCTAATCAAATTTTAAATGCATCATTAAAATGTCCCAATAATGAAAACTTAAATTATGATTTATTAGTACATGAAGTTGATGAGAATGGATATTTAGGTGATTTAGTAGCTGCTTCGACAACAGGCACTTATTTTAATTCATATCCAGATGGTACAAAAAAGACTGTAGATGAAGGAGCTGCTTTTATTAATAAAACAAATCAAATTAGAGATTACGCTATTATTGTGTCAGCAACAGAAGGAGGAAGTTCAATAGATTCTTTTGAATTAACAGTAAGTTTAGATGTTCCAGGAACTTATGATGCAGCAGAACCTAATGACAGTGCATATGATGCCTATAGTGTAACAGAAGGTACAGTTACTGGAGCTAATCTTCATGTATCAAATGATCAAGATTGGTATATGTGGAAAGCAACATCAGAATTCAAAGAAGCAGATATAAATGCTACAGCGGGTTATGAGGTTGAAGTATATAATGCTATAGGAAATAAATTAGCATTAATTAAGCCTGATACAAATGGTATTTATAAAGTACAACCAGGTGTAAATTATATTAGAGTATTTGAGAAGGATGGAAACTTTATTCCAAGTAGATATTCTTTAAATATTATACCTACTAAATTAACACCGGCTAAAATGACTATTGAATTGAATGGAGATATGGGAAATGATCTTATTCCTTATCCAGAAGGAAAATATCTTAGATATAAAAATGAGGTGAATTCAAAAATACAACTTGCAAGTGAAAGTGGTTATGTAGTTTCAGGATATCCACTTGAATTATATTGGGAAAGTGAATCATGGAGTGAGCAAAGTGGAAATAAAATGAGAACTGTGTCAGGTGTAACAGACAAAAAAGGTGAAGTGATTTTAAGCTTAAGTTCACCTAAGTTACCTCCTGCTATAGGTGGAAGAATACATTTTATTCCAGGTCCTATGTCTATTACACATTATTATGATATAAGTTACTTAAAAGTTTCAGGAGAAGGAGTAAATTCATATGTAACACCAGCTTATCATTTTAGCCGTTCGGAATACTAAAAAATAAATTGAGATAGAATTCTATATCAATTTATTATAAATACGAAAATTAGAAATTAATTTTGTTAAAATTAATAAAAGAGGTTAAGAAGGATGCTTATATCAAATAATATTTCAAATGTTTATAAAGTAATTTCAAATGAAAGTAATTTTTCTGAAAAAATTAATGGCAAACAATTTGATAAAGGTAAAGCTTTGGAAACTGATAAACTTGAACTTAGTGAAGAGGCTTTAACAGGTAGTCATTTAAATCCACCAGAAGAAATAAAAATTATTATACCAAGATCAGCAACTATTGGATTTGAAACAGGACAAGCAAGAAGTGAAAATATTAAATATATAGTAGAAGAATCTGAACGTTTAAATTTATCATTTGATGAAAGTATAAAATTTTTTAGAGAAGAATCTCAAAAATGGGTAGATGGATTAAAGGACAATGATCCTGAAATGTATGAAGCCTGGATTAGAAGTAGTAGGTATTATATAGAAAGAGGAACTCCAGAGCTTGCATATCTTCCAAAAGATTTCACTATGGAAGATTATGCTAAGTATAATGATTCTTTTGAAGCATGGGCATAATTAAGGAACTTTAATATAGATTTTATTTACCTAGCTATTTAAAGTGAATTTTATATTTTTTATTTGTTTCATTAATTCTTTATAAATAATAGTGATAATTATTATAATTGTAAGAAGTAATCTACATTAGCAATATAAAGTTGCAAATGAGTGATTACTTCTTTTTTTACTATGGATGATATAATAATTTTAGAGATAAAAGTAGTTTATTAATATTTAACTATGTTAATAGGGTAAAGGGTGAAATTATGGATAATGTAAGTAAAGAAAAAACTAAAGATATAAATTTAAAAAAATATAAAAAGATTGCTAAAGAGAATAATTACGATGAATTTTATAAAATTTTAAAAGGTGATTGTAAAAATATAAGAATTTTTCTTGATGAAAGAAATTTATCAGAAGATAAAGATTATTTTAATTTTCTTATTGATTTTTGGAGTAATTTAAAAATATCGGAAGATCATTTAGCTATAGATTATTATATTGAAAAATATTTAGAAAATAAAATTAGCTTCAAATTTGAAAGTTATAGGGAATATTATGATGAAAATTCTGAAAAATATTTTCTTAAAGAGTCTAATGATCCTAAAGTTATAGAACTTAGAAATAATATTTATATTCATCAGAAAGTGATTGAAAGATTGATTTATCAAGATATAAAAGTTCAATATAATCTTGAAGATGAGGATGTAGAGCAGGAAGTTTTTCTGAATAAAATAGGTAAAAGTGGAGCTTCATCAGGAACATCTGAATTATCAATTAGTAGTTATTCAATAGATTTTTATGGGAATTATGTTGATACAACTTTAGCAGTTTACGGAAGAAGATACTTTTTTTATGCCTATCTTTTAACAAAAACAGCTATAATTCTTAAACCAATTAAATTAAATTATGAGAGTATTTTTTATAACGATAAGGAAATAGTATATTACTTATCTTTAGAAAATATAGAAAAAATTAAAGCTAATGATAAGCGTATTCTATATGTTATGAAAAATTGTAAAAATTTATATGTGACTTTAACTAATTGCGGAAGTTTTAGATTTAAAAAACTTTTGATGGAATATGCTAATAAAAAAAATATAGATTTTGAAATTGAGGGAGAAGAAATTATTAGTTATATAAAGAATAGTAACAATATAAATTATGGTGGGGATAATATAAATACTATGGAAAGGGAAAGGTCCAATTTACTTTTTATAAGTTTTTTTCTCCTAATATTTATTGTTCTGCTTTGTCTATTATTATTGTGGTAAATAATAATCTTTCTTTAAGGGGTTAGAGATTTTAAATAGTCATTGATAATATTAGTATTATTAAGCTTTTCAGCTATTAATGATATAATAGTTTTAGAGGTGGGGACATGCTTATCAATAAAATAAATGAAATATTAAATACAAGCTATGCAAATGATACATATCAATCAATAGGGAAATATATAAAGGATAATATTAATGAAATTCCTAATATGTCTATAGAGGAAATTGCTAAAAGTTGTTTTGTATCAAAGTCTATGATTACTAAATTCACTAAGAATTTAGGTTTTGAAAGTTTTAAGGATTTTAAATATGAATGTGAAGAACATGCTTTAGCTATAGAACAAATGCCTAATCTTAATTATAAAAGTGATAATCTTAGAGAAAATGTAGTTGAAATGATGGATAGTATAACTAATGCCTTTAGAAATGCTGCAAATGAAATAGATTATAAATTGTTAGAGGTTTTTATAGAGGATATAAAAAAATGTTCATCAGTTATAGCCGTTGGTGATGGTTCCTCTAAAAATGTTTGTGAAAGCTTACAGTTTTATTTTGATTACATAAAAAAGCCTGTATATATTGCAGATGTAGATTTTAAAAGGGATATTGATATAGAGGATAGTGCTATTATTATTTTAATAAGTGCTAATGGAAATATGATTAACTATAATAAGAGAACTGTAAGGAAAGTTAATGAGTTAAAGCAAAAGAAGTGGCTGATTACCTGTAATGATGAAGTGAAGGACATTGAAAATATAATAGTTATTCCATCTAAAGAGGCAGCTATAAATGATATGCTTACTATATTTATGGTTAAGGTTATAGCAAGTAAATTGATGGATTTTAGGAGTTAGTTCACAAAATGTGAACTTTACTCTTTTTTTTATTTTTTGTAGTAAACTTTAGTTAAAGAAGAGAACTGCTAGATTATAGCAGTAAAAATAATTAAGGGGGATTATGATATGGGATTTCCAGAGAATTTTTTATGGGGTGGAGCTACTGCTGCAAACCAATGTGAAGGAGCTTATAATGTAGATGGAAGAGGGTTAGCCAATGTAGATATTCACCCTCATGGTAAGGATAGATTTAAGGTAGCTTTAGGGAATCATAAAATAATGGAGCTTGAAGAGGATAAGTTTTATCCAGGATTAGAAGCTATTGATTTTTATCATAATTATAAAGAAGATATTAAAATGTTAGCTGAAATGGGCTTTAAAGTTTTTAGAATGTCTATTGGTTGGACAAGAATTTTCCCGAAGGGTGATGAATTAGAGCCAAATGAAGCAGGTTTAGCATTTTATGAAAATGTATTTAAGGAATGTAAGAAATATAATATAGAGCCTTTAGTTACTATAACTCATTTTGATTGTCCAATACATCTTGTAACAGAGTATGGTGCTTGGAAAAATAGAGAAATGATTACTTTCTATGAAAGACTGGCAAAGGTATTATTTAATAGATATAAAGGGTTGGTAAAATACTGGCTTACTTTCAATGAGATAAATATTTTATTACATCTTCCATTTATGGGAGCTGGAGTAGTTATTGAGGAAGGTGAAAATAGAGACCAAGTATTATTTACAGCAGCACATAATCAATTAGTGGCTAGTGCTTTAGCAACAAAGATAGCCCACGAAATAGATCCAGAAATTCAGGTTGGATGTATGCTTGCAGCAGGTAATACTTATCCTAATACACCAAATCCAAATGATATATGGAAATCAATAAATAAGGATAGAGAGAATTATTTCTTTATAGATGTTCAATCAAGAGGATATTATCCAAACTATGCAATAAAGGAAATGGAAAGAAAGGGTGTAGTACTTCCAATTGAAGAGGGAGACTTAGAACTTTTAAAAGAAAATACTGTAGACTTTATATCTTTTAGTTATTATTCATCAAGACTTACAAGTGCAGACCCAGAAATTAATAAATATACTGATGGTAATGTCTTTGATACTTTAAGAAATCCATATTTAAAGGCTAGTGAATGGGGCTGGCAAATAGATCCACTAGGACTGAGAATAACTTTAAATTATATATATGATAGATATCAAAAGCCGATGTTTATTGTTGAAAATGGCTTAGGGGCTAAAGATGAATTAGTGGATGGTACTGTTAATGATGACTATAGAATTGAGTATTTAAGAGAGCATATAAAGGCTATGAAGGATGCTGTTGAAATTGATGGTGTAGAGCTTATGGGCTATACTTCTTGGGGCTGCATAGATTTAGTTAGTGCCTCAACAGGGGAAATGTCTAAACGTTATGGATATATTTATGTGGATAGAGATGACTTTGGTAATGGAACATTGAAACGCTATAAAAAGAAAAGTTTCTATTGGTATAAAAAAGTTATAGAAACTAATGGTGAAGATTTAGAGTAATAAAAGTAAATAAAAATAAAAAGCAATTCCTCTCTGTACTGATTGTTTTATTGCTGGATCTTCAATAGAATTAATATAATCAATTTGTCTTTGCATAGCATTTTTAATTATATTATAGTAATATTCCTCAGAATTTTGATTTGGTTTTTTATCTGTATTTTCAAGGTTTTCTTCTGTTTTTGGTTTTTCATTTTCAATTGTTTGTTCTACTTTAGGTTTAGAACTTTCAGTTTTTTCTTCTGATTCTTGCTTTGTAACTTCAGTGGAATCTGGAGCCTTTTCATTTTCTAGTACTGAATTTTCAGTAGTATTATTAGATTCATTTATATTTAAAGTAGGAGGAGTTATTACTCTAAATAACAGTTAATAGAGTGCTAAGTATAGAACTAATTTAGTTACTTTTTATTCAAATTAAAATTAAAATGAAATTAAGGAATAAGGGGGAAGGATAATTGCTGTAATATTAATGTTAGTTGGAATTGGATTTATAGGAATGCTTACTGGAGCAATAGCTACATTTTTTATTGAGGGTAAAAAAGAAAAGTACCTTATAAACAGGATGTTATTGAAGG
>JBOGCG010000068.1:0-11079 GCA_051656625.1 Sarcina sp.
TTTTTTATTGCTTTTTCTACCCCATCTATTATTGCCTTTGAACTATCTGTCGCTCCCTGTACTAAACTAACATTTGTTGATTGACTATCTACAATCTCATTTGGAATTTGAGTTTTTGCCTCATTTGCATTTTTTTCTGGACTAGATAAACTAAGAACTTTTACATTCTCTATCATTTGTCCATCTAACTCTACTGAAACCTTAGCTGTAGAATTTCCAACTGTGGCAGTTGCTGTACTACTTGGGAAAAAGCTTGTAACATTTTCTGAACCATTGCTTGCACTACTATAATTTGCCTGTATATTATTATCACTAGTTATGGTTTCACTATTTCCTTTTCCACCAATAGCTTTAATTAATGCATTTTTTGCACCTTGAATAATTCCAAGAGAAGACTGACTAGCTCCTGCTACCACATCTACATTAGCTGATTGAGCCTGTACTATTTCTTTTTCTAATATTTTTACAGCCACCTTATAATAACTTGGTGTATCCCCTATTTGCGATACATTTACATTGGTAATTTTATTATCTTCAATAGTTACCTTCACTTTTACTTGAGAAGAATAACCTGTACCTATTCCTGTATATGTTCCATTTTCATATAAATTTTTAGTTGGAGCTTTTACTACTTTAGTAGTTGCATCTGTACCTTCACTTTTATTTCCAACTAAAGGAACATTATAATTCTTTAATATTTTATTAGTTATTGCTGATTTTATAAAATACAAAATAAAAAAGAAAATTAAAAATATAGCTGTTAGAATTACTGGATTAAGTTTAAAACTTAAAAATTTAATCTCTACATTTTTCTTAGGACAAACTTCTGCACATTTATAACAACTTATACAATCTCCCTCTCCAACTTTATCCTCTTTATATAAAGATAAGCCCATAGAACATTTAGCTGTACAAGCTGTACATTTTCCACAATTATTTCTATCCTTATTAATAGTAGTAAATCTAAATTTAGAGGTTATTGCAAATATAGCACCTAAAGGACATAGATATTTACAAAAAAATCTTTCTATTAAAAATGATCCTATTACTATCATTATAAAAAATGCTAATGCTAAAGATATAGCTGGAATAGTAATTGGCCATTTAACTAAATCTGAAAATACTATCCAAGGATTCATTTCCTTAGAAAAACTCATTCCTAAAATCCAAAAAACTATTATTATAAATAAAAGAACTACATACTTTAATAATTTTAGTACCTTATCTACATTTTCATCTACTTTAATATTTATTTTAAATATTTTTCTTGAAATAAAATAAAGTAAATCATTCATCGCTCCAAAAGAGCACATCCAACCACAGAAAAATCTTCCAAACACTATACTTAGTGCAATTAATATTACTGACAGTAGAATATTTACTACAAACATTTCACCACTGAAATTTTTATTTACTATCATAGAAACAACATTTCCTATTTGAGAAAATGAAAGTGCAAATAATCCTGGATAAAAAATAAAGAAAAATATCTGTGAGATTATTCTTAGATAACTTATTTTTGATTTTTTCATAACTTTCTCCCCATCTCTTCTTTTGTTTAAAATTTATATAAATTAAATTTTTTATCTATTAATTGAAATTTATCTACTAATCCTTCTGTTATTATGATATTTTTATCCTTAGTAATTAAAATTCCATCTATATTTAACTCATTTAAAAGTTTTAAACTCTCCTCAATTCCTAATATATAAAGAGCTGTGCTTAATCCATCCCCATCTATTGATTTGTCAGAAACTATAGTTACTGCTAAAAGTTCACTTTCTACAGGTTGTCCAGTTTTAGGATTTATTATATGACTATAAATTTTCCCATCCTTTTGTGAAAAGCGCTCATAACTTGCTGAAGTTACAATTGATTTATCTTTAAGTTTTAAAATAGCCAGATAATCTTCCCTTCCTTTTAAAGGATTTCTAACCCCTACAGCCCAATTAACTCCTAATTCTTTCTCACCTAATAAAACTACATTTCCACCTAAATTTATTAAAGCTTTTTTTACATTATTTTCAATTAGGAATTCCTTTACTAAATCAGCAATGTAACCCTTTGCTATTGCACCTAAATCAATCTCTTGATTTTTTCCAATTCTTACTTCTAATTTTTCTTTTATAAAACTTATATTTTTATAATTTATCAGTTCTTTATTTTTATTTATTTCCTCTTCTTTAGGAATTTTAAAATCCCTTTTACCAATGGACCAAATCTTTACTAAAGGTCTTATAGTTATATCAAAAAAACCTTTTGTTTTTTTGCTATAATATATAGATTTTAAAATTAATTGAAAACTTTCTTCTGATATCCTTATAAATTCTCCAGAATTTTCATTTAATTTATATATATCACTACCTTTTTTAAAAACAGAAAGTTTTTCCTCTAAATCATCTATTAATTTTTTAACCTTTTTTAAAATTTTTTTTTTATTTTTTGAATCAATTCCTATAAAACAATTAGTTCCTAAAGCTTTAAATTTAATTTTTTTCATAATCATAAATTCCACATCATTTCTACTAATAATTACTATTTAATTATAATTCTTATTTATTTACTATACAAATGAAAATTTTTTATTTTTTTATTTATCAATAAGTAAATTCCTTTTATCTATTATATTTAATAGGTAAATTGACATATACATTTTTATGTATTATTATTTATTTCTCAACCCATTTTACAAAATATAACTAACTTGAAGGAAGGATTTAACAATGGAACTTTTTAAAATTTTTCTTACATTTCTAAAAATTGGTACTACTACCTATGGTGGAGGCTATGCCATGATTGCAATCATGGAAAAAGAAATTGTGGAAAAAAAGCAATATTTAGATTTAGAAAGCTATATGGATATAATAACTATATGTCAAAGTTTACCTGGTCCATTAGCTATAACTTCAACAGCTTTCATAGGTTATAGAACAAATAAATTTTGGGGAGCTATAGTTTCTCTTTTAGGTACATTATTACCTTCATTTTTTATTATTTTTTTAGTTGCAACAATTCTTACAAAGTTTGAATCATTACCTATTGTAAGCCATGCTCTTGATGGTATTAAAGCTGTAGTTCCCGTCTTAGTTTTAATTGCCGTTCTTAGATTTTGGAAAAGGTTAAATAAAACTATACATAATATAATTTTTGCAATAATTGCTTTAATAGCATTAGAATATTTTAAAGTTAATCCAGCTTTAATAATTATTTTTTCAGCTATTTACGGACTTATTTTATATGGAATAAAAGATAAACGAGGTGATATAAAATAATGATATTTATAAAAATTTACTTAGCTTTTCTTAAAATTGGAGCTTTAGCCTTTGGTGGTGGATATGCTATGCTTCCCTATATAAGAACAGTTTTAGTTACTAATAATCATTGGCTTACAGCTTCTAAATTTAATTCATATATAGGATTAGTTCAGATATCACCTGGTCCCTTCACCACAAATTTATCAGCCTATGTTGGTTTTAAAATCGCTGGTATTTTAGGTGGACTAGCTGCAGTATTAGGAATGGCAACAGTTCCTTTTATTCTAGTTTCTATAGTTGTTGTTATTTTTAATAAACTTCAAAATTCAAAGGCTTGGTTCAATGCTTTAGCCGGAATGAAACCTGCAATTATAGCACTTATTTTCAGTGCATTTTTATCAGTATCTGGTTGCGATGTATTTCATATAAGAGAAATAGTAATCACTTTAGTTTCTGCTTATTTATTACTATATAAAAAGGTTCAACCTATATATGTAATTATTTTCGCTGCAATACTTGGAATAATATTTTATATATAAAAAAGAGTTATGAAAATATAGAAAAATATTTTCATAACTCTTTTTATTTTTCAAATTTCTTTTTTACTAAGTTTATTAAAGTTCCTACAATTACTCCAACAGCTAAATTTCCTGTTAAAAGCACTATTACAACTGTAATAATCATTAAAATTGTATCAAAAATTTTTATTTTTCTAATTTTAACTACTGATTCAAAGTTAAAAGTAGTTAGAGAAATCATAATCATAACTGCAACCAATGCAGCTATTGGAATTTTTGAAACATATGTACTAAATATAGAAACCATAATCATTAAACTTACTCCAGCAAAAATTGTAGATAATCTGGTTCTTGCTCCCGATTTAGCATTTATTATAGATTGCCCAACAAGAGCACAACCTGTCATACCACTAAAAAATCCTGAAACTAAATTTCCTATTCCTTGAGCTACAGTTTCTCTATTTTTATTACTTTCTTTATCACCTATTATTTCATCTAAAGTCTTTGCAGTTAATAAACTTTCTATTGTTCCAACAAGGGCTAATGAAATTGAATAGGGTAATACTTTAATTATGTTTGATAAGTCAATTGGAACTTTTGGCATTACAAAAGGAGATAATGTAACGCTTATATTTCCTATAGAACCTAAACTCGCCACTTTTAGTTTTAAAATCATAACAATTGCCGTAACTACTATTATTGCAATTAAATGTGAAGGTATTTTTTTAGTTATAAAGGGAAATGTATAAATTATTACAAGCCCTATAGCCACTAATAAATACATAATATAACCTTGATTATAGAAAAAATGT
This sequence comes from Sarcina sp., assembly GCA_051656625.1. GTDB lineage: Bacteria > Bacillota > Clostridia > Clostridiales > Clostridiaceae > Sarcina. Next base: position 4,585 of record JBOGCG010000068.1, read on the forward strand.
ACTTGTTCCTTCAATAACAATATTGCTAAAGCATTTACAAAACCAAACATTACAGCCTTTGGTATGTATTTTAAAAGCCTTCCTATTTTAAATATTCCAAAAAGTATTTGAATAAGTCCAGCTCCTATAGTTGCTAAAGTTACATATTCTATGCCATAACTTTTAGCTAACATTACTAAAATTAATGCAACAGAACCTGCCGCCGCAGAAATCATAGCTTTCCGTCCACCTAAAATAGAAACAACTATTGCCATACAAAAGGTTGTATAGAAAGCCACCATAGGGCTAAGTCCAACCATAATAGCAAAACCAGCTGTTTCTGGTATCATAGAAAGACCCACAACAAAGCTAGATAATAAATCTGCTTTTATATTTGAAAGCCAATCTCTTTTTATTATTTCCATTATTTATCTTTCTCCTTAGTTTATCTTTTACTATCCTAATTATAGTATAGATAACCAAAACCGTAAATTTAAAAAGAAATAGATTAACTACATCTCAGTTAATCTACCTCTTTTATTTGCTAATCTTATATTTTAAAGATTTTTCTTCTAATAATTTAAAATCACAACATAATTTTAAAAAGAATTCATCACCCTGTATATATTTTTCATATGTTTTATCCGCTTTATTTTTAATATTTTCAAAATTAGTTTTAATAAATATATATTCTCTTACAAAATAATCTTTATTGTCATTATCATCAAAATTAATTTTTGTTAAAATATCGTTATATACAGGAATCATATTATTATGTAATAAACATGCAATTTTTTCATCTCTTTTATTTTTTATAAAAGTTGTAATTCTGCTATTTCTTTTTTTACCACCACTAGTATTCACCTGAGATGTTAATGGTATACAATAGTATTTATTTTCTATTTTTAATCTAACACCAACAAAACTTCTAGTGTCTTTTAAAGAAACTTTATTATCAAAAATTCTTAAATACTCTAAATATTCTCTTTTAATATAATAAAACTCAACTAAATGATCTTTATTTTCCACATATCCTCCTAAAAAAAAAAGAGAGAAAACTCTCTCTTTTTATTAAACAATTTTAAATCTCCTACTAAGGTAAGGATACTCCAATTTTAAATCTCCTACTAAGGTAAGGATACTCCAATTTTAAATCTCCTACTAAGGTAAGGATACTCCAATTTTATGCTTATTACATAAATATCATTTATATATTTATTATATAAATATTCTTATATATTTGCAACTATATTAAAGGAAATTATTTCTAGTAATAATTTCCTTTAAATTTATTTCTTAAACTCAAAAAATTCTTTATCTATAGTTTCAATAAATGGACTTATATTATTGTCATATTCTTTTCCATATTTACTTATACCTTTACTTGGATAAGTTAAAATAAGTCTTTTTTTAGCTCTTGTTATTGCAACATAAAAAAGTTTTCCCTCTTCATCAAAATCTCCTCTATATATAGGAAACTTTCCCTCTACAAGACCTGAAACTATAACAGTATCATATTCAAGACCCTTTGCCTGATGAACTGTTATTATCGGTATTCTAGGTTTTTCCTCTGTACTAGATATTATTTCTTCAATTTCTCCACCAGATAATGCTGTTATTTCAGTTATCCCTATTAAAGCATCTCTTGAAGATTTTTCCTTATCATCTAATACTGATAATATTTTTTTAAAATTCATAACTCTTTGATATCTCTCTTCTCTTTCCTCTTGAGGATATTTATTTAAAATATTAAATTCTTTTTCTATTTCATTTATAAGCTCAAAAGGACGAAGTTCATAGGATTTATCTAGTAATCTTCTAAACTTCACTCTGAACTCTTCAAAACTTCTATATAAATCTCCTATAAGAGCAATTCTCTCAAAACTAGAAGCTCTTATTTTATCTTCTATGGCCATAACTAGAAGTTCTTTTGTTGTAGTTATATCATCCATAGCATTATGACTTGGTTTATGATTTGTTTTAAAAACTTCACTTAAATGTTCAAGTTTATAATTCTTAATATCATATTCCTTTGAAGCAGGATAAAATCTTCTATATATATCTAAGGTATCATAAAAACCTTTAAATAATGGAGCACCTATGTTAGCTCTACTAAGTTCACTAGTAAAGATATTTATATCATATTGAACATTATGACCTACTATTATTTTATCCTTAGTATACTCCCTAAATTCCTTTAAAACTTCCTCTTTAGAAAGTCCATTTTTCTGTAAAAATTCATCAGTAAATCCATGTACCTTAGCTGATGCCCCTACAGACTTATTTGGCTTTATAAACCTTTCATAACTATCAAGTATATTTCCCTTTGAATCAATTTTAATTGCCGCTATTTGAATTATCTCATCAGTAGTTATATCTGTTCCTGTACTTTCAACATCAAAAACCACTATATTTCCATCCTCTGATTTATCATAGGCATTTAATAAATTACTATAAAATTCTCCACTAGCAGTATAATCACTTATAAAATCTGATAATTTAATTCTAGCAAGTCTAAATTCTCTTGTTTTCATTTTATCAAGAATAGCCTTTCCTATTCCCGTATTAAGTCTTTTTAAAATTCTTTCTAAACTTAAAGCATCATCTCTATTGGCTAAAACCTTAAAAAGAGCTGTAATATCTTTTATTTCTGATCTTCTAAAAAATTTATATTCATCTACTAATATAAATTGAAAATCTTCATTTTCACTAACCCTTGCTAAAGTTTTACTTAATTCCTTATTATAATTGTTAAGTCTTGTTAAGACAGCAACCTTACTTAAATCCTCTCCCTGTTTTTCAAGAAGTTTAAATTCATTTAATATTCCAATTGCCTCAGCCTCTGTACTGCCATAATCTATTACTTTTATTTTTTCTCCATCCTCTTTACTACAGGAAGTTACTTCATCTTTGTATATAGCTGAAAATTTCTCTCCAAAACTATTCTTTAAAAAATCATTAGCTGCCCTTGTTAAAATTTTTGTTGACCTATAATTTTTATCAAAGGCGATTTCAATAGGATTGCAGCTTTTTTTAAAGGATTCAAATATTTTATCAGGCTCTGAACCACGCCATTTATAAATAGTTTGAAATCTATCTCCACAAAGTAAAATGTTTTTTTCTTTGTCATCTTTAAATAATTTTTCTATAAGTTCATAATCACTAAAACTTGTATCTTGAACTTCATCTATATTTATAAATTTATATTTTGCCCTATAATAATTCACTACATCATCTTCATTAAAAAGAATCTTCGCATAACTTACTAAATCATTGAAATCTAAAGATTTATCACTTCTAAGTTGCTTATTATAAAAAACAACATATTTAGCTCCAAAGTTCAAAAGAAATTCTTTGAGCCTTCTATTAAAATGTCCCTCTGATTTAAAACAATCATCAAAATCATCTCTATGATTTATCTCTAAGTTTTTCATAGAGTTTTTATAATCTACTTCCTCATCCTCAGTAAAATTATTAGTTTTTATTCTATGTTCCTTTATTTTATCAATAAACTTATGAATCATAGCTATATCTATAAAGGTTCTATCATAACCTGGAGCTTGAATAGCAGAAATTTTTCTCACTGCATCTCTTGCATCCTCTTCATCAACGACTACAAAATCTGTTGGAATATCAGTTTTATCTTTAGCATTACTTCTTATAATTTCAAGACAAAAACTATGAAAAGTTTTTATAGTTGATTTTGTACTACCACCAAGTCTTTCTTCTATTCTGCTTTTCATTTCCTTTGCAGCTTTATTTGTAAATGTTATAGAGAGAATTTCTTCCTCCGTCGCAAGTTTTTTATTTAAAATATTATAAATTCTTTCAGTTAATACCGCAGTTTTTCCAGTACCAGCTGAAGAAGTTAAAATTATATTTCTATCTAAAGTTTCTACCACTATTTTCTGTTTTTCATTTAATAGCATTATTCTTTTCTCCTATCAAATTCATTTCTTTAATTATTTACCTCTTTATTATATACTTTTATGCAAATATTAAAAATACAGATTAAAAAAGAAAGAAGAAAATAGCATTTTATCACTATTTCTCCTCTCTTCTATACTTCTATTTTACACTTTCAAAATCTCCATTATATTTTACGTAGGCACTTTTAGTTAAGGTTCCTTTTTTAGTATCAAAAACTATATTTAAAGCTCCATTTTTAGAAGATAGAATAGTAGCTTTTTCATTTTGTAGAATATAACCACTGACCTTTGTACAATAAGAGTCCTCATAAATAATTTCCCTACCTTTCTTATTTTCCCATTTATCTTTATAAAAATAATTTATTTCATTAGAATTATTTTTTACATAAACAGTTTTTATCATTCCATTATCTTGATATTTTAAAAGTATAAGCTGTAATCCATAAATAACTCTTAATATTTCTACCTTTGTTCCTTTTTTTATTTTTTCCTCTAATAAATTTCCTTTTTTATCAACTACATTTAAATCACTGTTTATTATTTCTCCATTATAACTAAGATTAAAACCCTCTTGTTTATTTTTTATATTTTCCTTATTCTCTAAATGCTTTTTTATATTTTCTTCTAAAATTTCTTTTAATTTAGCTTCATTCTCTATTTTTTTTATTTCGGAATTCTTTCCAATAATAGCTTTAACTATTGCCCTTGCAATTTTCTTTCCATTATAAAGCTTCATATCTTCCTCTGAATCAATAAAACCACATTGAATTAAAATTGCAGGCATCTTTGTCTCTTTTATAATAAATATATTTCCTATTTTTACTCCTCTATTTTTAAATCCTATTTTTGAAAGCTCTTCTGTTATTTTTTCTCCATACTCCTGTTCAACTCCGCCATCCTTTACAATCCAACATTCAACCCCTGAACTTTCACCGCTATTAAAATGTATAGATAAATGTAACTGCGAATCAAATTTATTTGCTCTTTCAACTCTGTATTTAAGAGAATCCGCAATAAGGTTATACTTCATGTCATAAGGGGTACAATCTATAACATCCACATCTAAATTTGAAAATTCTTCTTTTATATAAGTCCAAACTTCTTTAGTAAGTACATCTTCAACCTTATACCCTATCATTCCATAATCAGGAGAACAGTTATGTCCTGCGTCCCCACTTATTTTTTTTATCATCAAATATCCCTCCTTCACAAATTAAAACCTTATTATAGATATATTCTTTAGATTGAAATTTGACACTAAAAGAGCTAATAAATTAAGAAAAATATAGATTATATTCTTATTTACATTTAAAATTAAAATTATAATACTATTTAAAGGCGGTGATTATTTGGAAACTTTAAACTTTCCTAAAATATCAGGAAGAATTATAACAAAGGAACATTCAGATTATAAGTATTCAACTCTATCTTGGAATCGAGCTATTGAAAAGTTTCCTTTAGCAATTATTTATTGTAATAGTATAGAAGATGTAATATCATCTATTAAATTTGTCTCTGAAAATAATTTAGAATTTAGAATAAGATCTGGTTGTCATCATTATGAGGGATTTTCTACCGGAAATAATCTTATTGTTATAGATGTTAGTGAAATCAATGAAATCTTTTTAGATAAAGAAAATGATATTGTTAAAATAGAAGCTGGAACTAGAAATAGAGAACTTTATGAGGCAGCTTGTTCTAATGGCTATGCCTTCCCCGGAGGAGGTTGTCCTACAGTTGGTGCCGTTGGCTTCACCCTTGGTGGTGGCTGGGGCTATTCAGCAAGATTTTTAGGTCTTGGCTCAGATAGTCTTTTAGAAGCTACTCTAGTTAACTATGAAGGTAAACTTATCAAAGCTAGTAATAATGAAAATCCTGATTTATTCTGGGCATTAAAAGGAGCTGGTGCTGGAAATTTTGGAGTTGTAGTTTCTATGAAATTTAAATTAAATCATAAAATAGAGATGGGTACCTTAGTTAATTTAGAATTTAATAATTTAACTATCTCTGATATGACAGAATTATTTTTAACTTGGCAAAAAAACTTTAAGAATTCTGATTGCAGATTAAATTGTAAAACTGCTTTTTTTAATTCTGAAGAAAAAGGTCTTGGAGTAAAAATCACAGGAATTTTCTACGGAACTATTAAAGAAGCTAGTGAAAGTTTAAAAAGCTTTTTAACCCTAAAACATAATCTTAAAGAAGAACTTTCTTACATATCTATTTTAGAAATTAATAGAGCTATTCAAGATGCTCATCCTGATTTTGAAAGCTATAAATCTACTGGTCGTTTTGTAACTAGAGATTACAGTAAAGAAGAAATTTTTAGTCTTCTATCTATTTTAGAAAATAAAGCTAAAGGTTCTATTTACACAGCATTATCTCTTTATGGAATGGGTGGCAATATAAAAAATACTAAAGCTTCCACAGCTTCCTTTTATTATAGAGATGCTGATGCTATTATGGGACTTCAGTCAGTATGGGAAAATCAATCCTTTGCAGAAGAAAATAAAAATTGGATTGTAAATAAATTTTCTACTCACACAAAACCTTTAACTTCTGGTTCCTTTGTAGCTTTTCCTATAAA
>JBOGCG010000069.1:0-13435 GCA_051656625.1 Sarcina sp.
TGCTTTCGCACCGTTACACTTGCCATTTCTAGCTTTGCTTTGGTCGTAAGGCTTTAGGGATTAAAAGCAATTAACTCCCAGTCTGCACCTATCACTAGATACAGAGGGCTTTCTGTTTTAAAATCTATACTTCTATACATATTTGTATAGTTTTGTTTAAATTTGTTATAACAGTTTAGTTACCCATAAAAATAGGAATATTCATAGCCCTACTTTGAGCTTTAAGTACATCTAAAAATAAACTATGGGCCCTAGAACGCTGTCCTTCCTCTTCCATCATCACAATTATTCCTATAGGAGTTCCTACCTTCATTGCTTTATATAAAGCTAAAGTACTATCTTTTCCTCCACTAAATGATGCTATAAATTTTTTATTTTTTGCCCCTTCAGTCCAATCCTTCACTATCTCAATCTCCTATTCATCACATTAATTTTCCTTAAGAAGAATAACATTTTAATACTAATTCCACAACTGCTTTTTTCACTAACCTTGAAAAAAACAAATTGCTTTCTTATAATTTAATAAGAAAAATAATTTTTGAAAGGTACTTCGTGATGAAAACAAATATTTTTTATTATAGTTCCACTGGAAATTCTCTTTATGTAGCTAAAAGAATTGCTTCTGAAATTGAAGATTCTGAAATTATTTCTATGGCAACTGCTCTTAAAGAAAAAAACTTTAATTATCATTGTACTAAGGCTATTTTTATATATCCAGTTCACTGTTTTGGATTACCAGTTATAGCTTTTAATTTTTTAGAAAACTTAAAAATTGAAAATTGCACTTATAGTTACGGAATAGCTGTAAGTGGTGGTGGTAAAGGAGATAATACCTTTAAACAATTAAAATATTTATTACCTTCTCTTTCTATAAATAATTATACTACCCTAAAATATGTTTCTAATTATATTAAAGAAGGAAGAAATGCTACCATTGAAAGAATTGAAAAAAGTGATTCAATTAATGAGCCTTTAATAGATAAAATAATTAAAGAAATAACTACTAATCTTTCAATTGAAGAAAATATTAAAAAAAGTAAGGGAGCTTTAACTAATAGAGCTTGGAAAAAATTCTTTATAGGGAAAAGTAATTTTAATGTTAATGAAGATTGTATTGGCTGTAAAATCTGTGAAAAAGTTTGTCCTGTTCAAAATATTATTCTAAAGGATAATAAACCAACTTGGAACAACCACTGTGTTGATTGCATGGGTTGCATTAATCTTTGTCCTAAAAAAGCAATTAATATTGGAACTAAAACTAAAAAGAAGAATAGGTATAAAAATAAAAATATCTCTTCTTCTGAATTATTTATAAATTAACAGAACTAATTTCAGAAACACTGTAAATTTTATATTTACTTTTAAAAACTTAAAAATAACCTCTTAAAATGTAGTAAAATAACTTTAATTACTAAAATTTTAGGAGGCTTTTTTATGTTAGCTTTAGATTCTTTCAATAAAAATATTTGCTCTTTATCAACTGCTAAAAATTTTTTAAATTCAAATGATTATAAAGTTTTTAGTGAAATGGATGATATTTCAAGAGAAAATCACTTATCATTAATTTTAGAAAACCCAATAACTGATTGGACTTTAATCACAGAAACTTACTTTCGTTGGAAATGGTCAACCTTATTCAATAAATTATATGCTAATAAAAAAATTAACCTTTTAGAAATTGCTTCTGGAGATGCTGATATAATTCCTCAAACACTATCAGTTACAAATTCTGATTCCTATTATATAACAGCAAATATGAACAAGTCCTTAAATAATAGTCTTTTAGAAAAAACTAAAGGTCTAAATATAAATTTAAAACTTATTGATGATGATGCTTCTAAAATAAGATTTTATTTAGAGGATAACTCCATCGATATAATAGCTTTTCAACATGGTGTTAATGATGTTCTACAGGCTATGCTTTGTTCTAAAGAAAATATTGATACAGTAAACGTTGAATGGATGGATTGTCTACCTAAAATGATTGAACTAGTTCAAAAAGAAGTTGCTAATAATAGTTTTGAAAAAAATCTAAAAGAACCTTTTATTAACTTTATAAATGAACTTTCCTATACCTTAAAAGAGAATGGAATTATAGCTATAAATCATTATATGTTTCAATTAGATCTTGACCTAGGGTATCCTAAAGAAATTTTTGAAGATTTAATACCTATTGTTAGAAATTGGTTAAAATTTAATGATTCTGTTGAAGAAATATTCTTTGAAGATTTTAATAGTCAATGGTGGCTATTTTTAAAGAAGAAACCTCTTTAAAAATATAAAAAGCACTATATGTAATTTTCCTAAAATTTCCATATAGTGCTTTTATTAAAATTGAAAAGGCGAACCAGATAAATTATTAAACCAAAATGCAAAAGCTTCATTATCAGGATTAGTTAACCCATTTATTGATTGATTCTTAAGAGTCACTGTTTTCCCTTCAGGAGTTTTATAAGTTATATTATAATAACATCCCTCATGCATCATTCCTTCATAACCTTGAAGGTTTGTTGCCACAACTGTATCCCCTGTTCCATTAAACTCATAATTCATTGCTGATTTTAAAAGAGACATATTAGAACCCTCTTGATCAGCACCTTTAAGAGTTAAATTATAATCTACTGGTTCTGAAAGTTTAACAATAGTTGGATAGCTAATAGCCTCACCTGTTGCCATTTTATTATCATTAATAGCAGTTGCTTTTATCCAACCAAGAACTCCATTTGCATATATTAGATTATATTCACCAATATTAGTTATTTGTAAAACTGTCTGATTAGAATTTACAGTACCAACTATTTGTGAATTCTCACTATTCTCACTATATAAATTATAAACTTCCTGCTCTGGATTTAAATATACATATTGATTTAAATACTCAAAAGCATTCATTGGATTTATTTCCCCCATATTAGAAGCTAATGTTTTACTCTGTTGTGGGAATATTGCTGTATCTTTCAAAGCTGAATTTCCCTCTACAGGAACCCAAATAATTTCTGTTGGAGAAGTATAATAATATGGTGTTCCATTACTTTCCTTAGTCATATTAACCTTATATTCAGCCACAGCATCAACTTGTCCATCTCTAACAGTTGTAAATATATAAGGTACTCTTATAATAACATCTTTATCATTTCCAAAAAGTTCTTGGAATTTGCTATTTAAAACTGACTTATACTGATCGTAGGATGGATTTATATTTTGATTATAAAGTACATTAAAGCCAAAATTGTATCCAAATAATCCATTCTTCGAATTACTACTATTGGTATTTGTTGAACTTTGATTATGTATTGTACTACTTTCTGAATTAGAAGTTGAAGTTTCATTTGAAACTACAGCTATAGTCTGTAATGAATTACTTTGATTTACTGTGGGACTATTATTAGTAGTATTTTCACCGCTAGTACTACTGCTAGTATTGTTAGAATTTGATAAAATATTTGAACTATCTTTTTTCACTGTAACTTTATAAGATAAAATTCCAGCAATAATGGCAATTACTATTATCAATAGTGCTATAAATATTTTTTTCATTAGTTGTCTCCTTTCAGGTAATAAGTAAATTTTACCTTTAAATAGAAGAATACTAGTTACAAATATATTACTATCAATTAGTATCATTGTTTTTAATTTTTTCTTTTTATAGTTCTCCATTCAAACTTTTACTGTTATCCATCTTCATAAGATAATTTTCTAAAAAAACTCCTTTTCTTTCTACTGTTTGTTTTTTAATAACTCTATATCCACGCTTCTCAAAAAAAGTCTTTGCTGTAATTGATGCTTCTACAATTATTTCATTTATCTTAAAAGCAGCTTCTAGTTTATTGCAAATCTCAGTAGCAATTCCTTTACTTTGATAATTTTTATGGACATATAATCTATCTAAATATCCTGTTTTATTTATATCTCCAAAACCAACTATAATATTATCCTCAATAGCAACAATAGCAAAATTTAACAATAAAGATTTATTCCATTTATCCAAATCTACCTTTTTTGTGGCCCATACCTTTAATTGTTCTTCATTATAATCTTTTTTATTAATAGCCTGTACAGTATTATAAAATAATTCTCTTACTTCTTCAGAATCTGAATTTTTATATTCTCTAATAATCATTCTTTTCTCCTTAACTCAATTTCTATCTATACTTTCTATTATAAAAATTACAATATCAATAATAAAGCTAATTTATTTTTCCTAAATAAAAATGAGCCAAGACTTTAATTAAGTCTTAGCCCTTAAATTTTCTTTAGATTTTACCTTTAAAATAATTCTATCTATACTTTTCTTTGATAGAAAATACTTCTCTGCAAGCTCCATCCTAGTTGCACCATTTGCATATTCATTATAAATATTATAATCTCTCTTATTTATTTCCTTCCGAGTATTATTACTTGTCCCCCAACCTTGTCTATTATTTTCTTTTTTAGGAATATAAATATACTCGCCCTGTACATATTTTTGAATTAATTCTATTATCTCATTAGGTAATACTTCTTTTGCCGCTTTATAGCACATCATGCTTCCCCCTAAATTTTAATACTTCTATTTAGGTTAAGCAAAGGCTATTTCTTATTATTTAAAATGCAATAGCCATTTGCTATGCATTATTAGCAGGTGTAGTCATAAATTATCTTCCTCCTTAAATTATATATCCTATAATTTTACCGTTTTTTTACATATAGTTCAATTGTTTATTTTAAATTAATGGGACAATATTTTAGCCATGAAATACTCATCTACATATTTTCCATCTATAATCATAGAGTTTTTCTTTATTCCCTCTACTACAAAACCATTTTTTTCATAAAGATTTTTTGCAATAATATTAGAACAAATTACTGTAAGCTCAAGCCTTGTAATTTTATTTTCTAAAACCCATTTATCTAATTCAGAAAATAATTTCTTTCCAGTTCCTTTGCCTCTATATTTTTCATTTATTCCTATAACAACATAAATACTATGTTTAATTCTTTTAGCCATTCCTCTTTCTCCTAAAAGAAATCCTATTATTTTACCTTGATCTGTAGCTACTAAAATTAAATTTTCCCCATCAATACTTTTTTTAATTATTTTTTTTGCTATATTAATATCAGTAGAACGCTCCCCTGGCTCAAACATCATAAATTTAGTTTCATTATCTAAATTTAAAAGCATCTCTAAATAACTATCTGCATCTTCTAATTTTATTTTTCTAATCTCCATTCTCTCTCCTTCCTATTACCTTTTACATTTTTTATTTTGATTTTATTAAAGCTCAATCTATAAATTTACTAAATTTCTTATAACTTCCTTAAAATATTTTCTTAAACTAATTAAGTATAATATTACCTGAATAACAATAGCTACTATAAATATTATTAAAGCTTTATTCATCAATAAATTCTCCATTCCAGAGTTAGAGACCATAACATATAAAAAATACATTCCTAAGGCTCCACCAATAATTATTGGAACAAAAAATATTATTGCTAATTCTTTACTAATAATTATTTTAATTTCTTTTTCTAAAATTCCAATTCTATTTAAAGCTAAAATTCTTTCCTCTTCATTTTTTATATCAAAAAACACTTTATAATATAATATTATATTATATTATATTATAGCATTGGTAATAACAAATAATATTCCCATAAACATCATTGTAAATAGCATCATTCGATTATTATCAATTGCCCCTCTAATAATTTCTTCTCTATATATAGGTCTATAATTTTCTATTATCCCTTTTTCCCCTTCTGTTATTTTATCAAATTCATTCCAATAGGAATCATCTAAGTTATTAATATCCTTTAAATATAAAATTACATAAAAAAATTAAGAGAAAAAGTCCAACACTTAATAAAAAACTTTTATAATTTAATATATTTATTTTTTATTTAAAATTGGTTATTTCACTCCACATAATATTTTACTATAAATAAAAATATATTAAGGTCTATATACTTGTTTTTCATTTTTGTCATATATTACAAGTGAATTTTTCTCTATAACTTCTCCTTCATAACTAAAATCATTATTAGAAAAATTGGCTATAACAGCTAAATCATCTCCATATTTACTCATTTGCACCAATCTATCCTCTGATAATACTTTAAAACCTGTCATTTCTTCCTTTATAGCTTTTTTATTAAATTCACTCCACACTTTATTATGTTTTCCTATATCATCTTTATATTTATTCCATTCAGTCTTATCTATATGATACATAGGTGCTGTATTATATAACACTTCCTGCATCATTCTATTTTCAACTTCATCCTTTACTTTAAAGGTTCCCCACAACCATTGATAAGATGTTATCACTGAATCATTATAAACTAATCTAAATAGCGGTAATGAATATTTCTGATCTAAAAACACCTTTTTATATAATTCTTTAACTGGTACTTGTTTTGAAAAGACCTCTGGTACTCCCCCTGTTGCTGAATAATATCTACCTACATAATACTCACTATCTTTATTACTATTCATATCTGGATCAACCCAAGAAAAAGCAGGAGTTTCTAAGCCATGAGCAAAGGCTATTGTTTTACTTACAAAGTCATTGCCTCCCTCTGAACCTATTATCATATTTTCTTTATTTTTTATATATTCCATTCTCTCAATTCTTGCCTTTAAATCCTCTTCTTGAGTTGTAATATGCTCCTTTGAATAATCATCATATACTTCTCCAGTTCCATCACAATCAATAAACCATGAATTAAAACCATATCCAGTATCTATTATACTTCCTACTCTATCCTTTACACTTTCAAGTGATAGTGTTGGATTTAATTTTCTACCTACCTTATTAAAACCTGTTAACTTTTCACCCTTTTTATTTTCTATAGTTGCATTTTCATATAATGTTTTGTCTTTAAATGTAGCTGTACTCCATTGTTCTTCTCCTGGTTTGTGTATAGAATGATAAGAATCATAAGGTGCTATTAAATAGCCATAATCTTTTGCTGTTTCTACAAACTCTGGTGATACATGTCCTGCTTCTATATCATCAAAACCTATCCAAGCATTATCTATTCCTGACTTTTTCATCTCTTCTAAAACTTCTATTGTATTAGCTTTTCCCCATTCCTTTGAATCTATTGTTCCATCCTTTAATTTAGACTTTAATAATAATTTATTAAGTTTTACTAATTCAATTTTATTTAAATTTTCTGTTCCTTTTTCAATTAATTCTTTAATTTCATCATTAAATTCTTTAAATATACTAGAATTATAAAATTCTTTTAATTTCATTAAAGTATTAAAAGCATTTACTATTTGACTTTTTTGATATTTATCAATATAATCTTGATTTTTTATATCATTAAATACCTTTGCTAATTCTTCTCCATCCTCAACTTTAATTTTTAATAATTCCTCTATCCACTCTTGAAAATCTGCTTCTATATAATTCTTTAAAACTCCCCATTTTATATCACTTTCAGCTATAATAGACATATCCCAAAAATATATATGAGAAGCTCCATATAATTTTTCTATGTCTTTATTTTCTTTTGCTTTTTCTTTTAAAGTTTTAAATTCACCATTTTCTACAATATAGTTTTTATATGTTTTTGCTATTTCTACTACATCTTTGTCATTTAAATATATCCTAAAGCCATACTCTTTATTTTTATTAATACTAGGATATTCATGATTAAATTCGAAACTTATTTTTTCTTTACCATCAAATTTTATTTCATTATTAAATTTATTTTTTATAATATAAGTCAAGGCATAATTTTCTTTTTCAACAGCAAAAAATTGCATTGAAAAACTTTCCATCAGATTATAACTTTGTTCATCTAAAAATTCTTTCCAATATTGATCTTCACTTGGAATAAACTTTCCTTCATGAAGAGGTAAAATATAATTTTCTCCTTTTACCCTTGGCCATGTAAAATTTGATTCCTCTTCTTTATTACTTTTTATATCCACATCTAAATAATCATTTTCTTTTTTTATAATTACTTCAATTTTTTCCTCTGGATATGTCCAAGATATTTTATCTTTTGATTCTGTTAAATTCTCTATCTTTCTCTTTTCTAAAGGTTCTGATAAAGTTTCTTCTTTACCATTTGATTTAACCTTAATTTCAAAGGTTTCTGGGTCCACATCAAATTCAAACTCCAAATTTTTTACATTTAAAATCTCATTATTTTCAATGTTTCCTCCACTACAACCTGAAATAAGTCCAGTTGCCATAACAATAGTTAAAACTGTTGCAAATACTTTATTTTTCTTTTTCATTTTAATCACCCCTATATTTAATTTAAAACTTTACTGTTACGCCAATGTTACAAATTAACATTTATTGTAAACAAAAAAAACACCTATGAATATTCATAAGTGTTACATTATTTTTAAGATACTTGAATTAGTTGCTTCTTTTTATTATAAAAACTTCTCTATTTATTTATATATATTAATAATTTTCAAATTTTTATTCTGTAAATTTACTTTAGCTAAATATTCTTCTGATTCTTTTCTATTTTTAAATATAATCACATTCATGTTTTCAAAATTTAAAATAGGAAAATAATTTAATAAACAAATCTTTAATATTTCTATATCAATATATTAATATTCCATATAATTTAGATATTTTTCCAAATCACATTTACATTATTTGTAACCTAATGTATATTTATCATATAGATGATTATCTAAATAAAAATTGGAGGTAACAGCATGCCGCTTCAAAAGACCTTTAAAGCCTTATCAGATTCTACAAGACGTGAAATATTAGATTTACTTCGAGATAAAAAGATGTCAGCTGGTGAAATTGCAGGTAAATTCAATATGACACAAGCAACTATTTCACATCATCTTTCAGTTTTAAAAAAAGCTGACTTGATACTAGAAGATAAACAATGGAAGTATATTTATTATGAGTTAAATATATCTGTCTTTGAAGAAATAATGCTATGGTTATCTCAGTTTAACACAAATGGGGGAGATTAAAATGAAGACCAATTTAAAAAAATCACTTTTATTATTTTTTATGTTTTTACCATTAATAATAACCCTTATATCTTTAAATTATTTACCTGATTTAATACCAGCACATTATGGATTTAATGGAGAAGTAACTAGATGGGGTTCTAAATATGAATCCTTAATAATACCAATACTAGGAGCTATAATTTGTACTATAAGTTTTATATGTACCAAATCTATTTCAAAAAACCCTGAAAACAAAAATAATATTAAAAGTTTAAATGCTTGCAACATAGTGCTAGTATTTACTTTTAATGCTTTAACTCTAAGTTTTTTAATATCAAGCTTTAATGAAATAACTAATATAAATAATTCATTATCCAGTAAATTAATATATATATCTTTTGGAATAGGCTTTATAATACTAGGGAATTATCTTCCAAAATGTAAAAGAAATGATCTTTTAGGAATAAGGACATCATTAACACTATCAAATGATAATATCTGGTTTAAGACTCATAGATTTGGTGGTAAAGCCTTTGTTATTTTTGGATTTATATTTACTATAGCATCATTATTTATTCCAGGAAATATGGCTATGCCTATTTTGATTTCTTCTTTACTAATTCTAACAGTAATAGTAAGTTTATATCCTAAAAAATTAGTAAAGAAAAATATTTGAACTAGGTAACCCTATAAAACAATATAAATATTCTCATATAACAAAAAATCTAATGGAGTGATTTTATTCCATTAGATTTTTATAAAATATTGATATTAAAGGAAAATCCATTGTAAATACCATTATCTATTTCTTTAATTAAATATTTTCCTTATAAACCTCTTCTACTAAATTTATATCTACTTCAAGTATTTCTGAAATTAATTCTTTATTCATTCCCTTTAATATCATATTTTTTATTGCAACTTTAGCTCTATTTAAATCCCCTTTTCTCTACCTTCTTCTCTACCTCTTGCTTCTGCACTATTAATCATATTTGCTCTTTCATGAAGTGATCTTTCTCTCTCATAGTAAATTCTCATTGAGTTTTCATCACTACTTAAGTATTCGATTTTTTGCTTAGCTTTTTCTATTGCTGTATCCAAACTCATCAACTCCTTTAATGTAGTTTCAGATATATCTTTTTCTAAAAACATCAGCCATCTTTCTATAGCGTTCTCTATATAATCTTTTTCTTTCTTTTTTCTAAATTTAGGTAATTCTAAAAAATGAATCTCTACAACATCTATTAGCATATAATCCTTTTCTATATCTTCCCAAAGATGAAATGAAGATTGATAACTTTCTGTTTTTAAAAATTTAAAATCCAATATATTTATCATAATTACTTTTTTAAATTGTATTCTCTAAAAAAATTTTCAAAAAGGTAGTAAACAATTTATGTTCTACTACCTTTTATGTTCTAATATAAATGATTTTATTTCATTTTTTCTTAACTTACCACTTGTAACACCAATTCCAACTGCTCCACCATGTTTTTGTTTATATATATAATATCTTCTAAAGTTAAATTATTCGTTATTTAGCAAGCTCTTTTAATGCTTCATCATATTCATCTACTAATGAATCAATTAAGGATTTATTTTCTTTTAACTCTTTTGCTTTTAAATATTCAGCAAAATCAATAATCTCATATAATTTTTCATCTGATATATCCTCAATAACTTGTAATAACTTTTGAGCTAAAGTCACATAAACCACCTTCTTTTGTATTATATTTTTATTATAACCTAAATGTTTATAATTTAAAATAGATACAAATTTAATATAAGTTATTATCATATTCATATTAACTTTTATAAAAATTTACTCAAAAGTATTAATAAGAAAACAGAAGTTACTTTTTCAAAATGAATATTATAATCTATAATTGCGAATTTTCACCTTTACTCCATCACTCTCAAAGCAATCCTTTTCTGAAATAAACTTAAATCCAAAATATCTAAGAATTTTTTCACTTGCAACATTATTCTGTACTACATCAGCAACTATAGTGATTTTATCATACTTTTCTCTCATAAATTCTAATAGCCATTTTATAGATTCTGTTCCATACCCTTTACCCCAACTTGATTTACAAAACTGATAAAATAGTCCAAAATGTAATTTCTCTTTATCAATACAAGGACATCCAATAATTCCAATTACACCATCTTTATTACTGACCATAAAGATATCATCAAAGTCTTTCAAAGCATTAATCCTATTTTTTATTTCTACTAATGTACAAGGCTTTTTGATATTTGTATATTTAATAACATCTTCATCAGACCATATATTTAATAAATCCTTTGCAAATTTCTCATTAAGATAACTGTATTTCAATTCACCCATTAATTTATCACTCCCTAAATATATATATTATCCTATAAACTTCTATCTCTCTTTTAATTTCTCATATTTCAAAGATTAAAAATTATAAGAAAAAACTGTTAAAACAAATTTTTTCATAATAGACTTATTAAGCAATAACATACTTATATAATGCCGAATTAAAAGGACACATTTTCATATGCCCTTTTTTAATGCCTTATTTTCAATATTATTATTGACCATAGCATTAAATTAAAGTGATTACTAATTTTTCTTTAAATATGCATTAGCCATACCGTTATAATTATGTTATACCCTATAATTCTATAAATTAGTTGTTTGCATAAACTATTATTATTAATTAATTTTACAATTGCCAAAGTTAGAAAAAAATAAATAACTAGAAATACTATATATTCAATATAAATAGAATTATTCATTAAAAGTGCTAACTGTCCTTCATCATTATTTTCTAATATAATAGGATTTAAAAATACTCCTATAAAAAAAATAATACTACAATTTAGTAGTCTACTTATAGATGATGCAAGTCCTATAGTTGCCCAAACATTTCTATATTTTCTATCTAAATAAACTAATACTATGGAAATTAAACTTAATAAAATATTAAATAAAGGTCCTCCAAATACACCTAAAAAAGTACTTTTTTCCGATACTGTAAGACCATATTTAATTGTAGCAGATACTCCGCTTATGCTATATCCTAGAAAATGTCCAAATTCATGTAATAAAGGTATGGAAACTATCAAAAGAATAATGAGAATTTCTCCTTGTTTTTTCAGATAACTTTTATTCTTCATAAATTTTATCCCTCTAATTTTCATATCTCCTCCTCCAAATATATTCACCTTAATTTTTATAGAAATCTACTCAAGATCTTCTTTAAAAACCTTATTAAACCTTACTGCTATAAATATTAATGTTAAACTTATACTAAATACCATAAATAACTGCTCTATATTTAAAAACAAACAAAGTCCTGATACAATAACTGAACCAATTGGGGTTGTACATAATGCAAAGCTATTAAATAATGATGCTACTCTTGCCATATATTCTCTATCTGTTTTTTGATGAAACACAGTTCCTGTAATCATATTAAGTGCCACAACCCCAGCCCCTGTACTACCAGTTAAAATTATTATCATAATTGGTACTAAAGCTTTTGGAGCTCCACCTAAAAAACTAAGTCCACAATAACCTATTCCTATAATAATTCCTCCACTTGATAAAATGTTAATTCTTTTAACTTTAGTCATTATTTTTGGAATACCAATTCCAGCTATAAGCATTGATACTGCAAATGTAATAGAGATAAGTGACATCATCTCTGGTCCACTTTTTAAAACTTCACTAACATAAGGTGCCATCATTGAATTTATAGGAATTGCACAAAGCATTATAAGTGAACTCATAATTGTGATATATAAAAGAATTTTATGACTTTTAAAATAAGAAAATCCTTCTTTAAAATCTACTATAACTCCTCTTACAGTTATAGTTTCTTTTTTTATAATATCTGCCTTATTTTTTACAGTTAAAATAATAACTCCACATATAAAAAATGTAACTGCATCAATTATTATTACTCCAGCTATACCAATAGTAGCTATTAAAAAGCCAACTATACCAAGTCCCCCAAGTTCTGCTACTCTAGCTGCTGAGGTACTAAGTCCCATAGCAAAAGGAATTTTTTCTCTAGGTAGTAATGTAACCATCTGTGCACTTGAAGCTGGTCCCCTAAAAGCTTCAAAGGTAGAATTTAAAAATGCAAATAAAAATAAATGCCAAGTTTGAAGATTTCCACTTAAGTACAAAATTGCTGTTATTAAAACAAAAAATCCTCTACCTATATCAGAAATAAATATCACTACTTTCTTAGGAAAATATGATACTATTGCACCAGATACAAGTCCAAATAAAAGCGATGGTAAACTGCTCATTGCATATATTAATGCAATTGTTGCAGCTGACCCTGTAATCTCATAAACTAACCATGCATAGGCTACTGAATCTATTGAGTCCCCAAACCTCGTTATAAGACTTGCAGTAAGACTTTTCATATACTGCAACTCTTTAAATAGCTCCCTATATCCTATACTCTTAGTTTCCACTTCTTTATTCCCCATAATCTCCCCCTTTTAATATTT
>JBOGCG010000070.1:0-9719 GCA_051656625.1 Sarcina sp.
CCAAATGGTCCTGTTGGTTCATAACTGCTTTCAAATTCTACTCTTACATTACCTATATCAAGTCTTGTTGGTAATTTATATTGCATAAAACTATCATTAATCATTCTACCATTAGCATCATATTGTATATCTTCATATAACGCCATTCCAATACCTTGAACAATTCCACCCTCTGCTTGTATTCTAGCTAAAGCTGGATTTATAACAGTTCCACAGTCAACCACTGAAACATAATCAATAACATCTAGCTTTCCTGTTTCCTTATCAAGCTCTATTTCCACTAGTCCTACCATAAATGGTGGAGGAGAAACTGGGCTTGAATGAGAAATTGAAACCACTATGTTTTGAGTATCTCCTATTAATAGTTTTTCTGATAACTCTACTAATGATATTTTTGCATCACCCTCTAAAGCTTTTACATATCCACCATCAAATTCAACTTCATCAGAATTAAGTTTAAGTTCTTTAGCACCCTCAATACATAATCTTTTCTTCATTTCTTCGCAGGTTTTTATAACTGCCATACCAGTAACATAAGTAGTACTAGATGCATAAGAACCTGTATCATAAGGTGACATATCAGTATCTACTCCACTTACTGTTACATCTTCCATCGAACATCCCATACATTCTGCAACCATTTGTGCAAAGATTGTATCAGAACCAGTTCCCATATCTGAAGAACCTAACATTAATTGATAGAAACCACCATCACCAAGTTTTAACTCAACGGAAGCCTTATCTATATGTTCTATACCAGACCCTTGCATTGTAATCGACATTCCAACAGAACGGACTTTATTATTACCAATCTCTTTTCTAGGATATTTTTCATCCCAATTAAATATTTCTTTAGCTCTTTTTAAACATCTATCTAAAGCACAACTTCTTAAAGTTTCACCATGATAAGCAGGTAAGTATTCTCCTACTTTAACCATATTTTTTTCTCTTATAATAGTTGGGTCCATATTTATCTTTGCTGCTAACTGATTTATTATAGATTCAACTGCGAAGAATCCTTGAGTTGCTCCATAACCTCTAAAAGCTCCAGCTGCCATAGTATTTGTATAAACTACTTTATAATCAAAGTTATAAGCTTCAACTCTGTTATAAACAGTTAATGTTTTTGCTCCTACTAAACCAATAACAGTAGATCCATGCTCACCATAAGCCCCTGTATTAGATAAAGTTGATATATCTAAAGCTCTTATTATTCCATCATTACTTGCCCCAAGTTTAACTTTTATCTCCATTTCATGTCTACTTGAAGTAGCTATAAAAGTTTCAGTTCTATCGTAAATTATTCTAGCTGGTTTTCCAGTTTTTAAAGTTACTATAGCTGGATATAACTCACAAGCAACTGTTTGTTTAGCTCCAAAACCACCACCAATACGCGGTTTAATAACTCTAATTTGTGATTTAGGTATATCTAAAGCTCTAGCTAATATTCTTCTTACATGGAAAGGTATTTGAGTTGCACTAACTATTACTAATCTTCCATAGCAATCAAAATGAGTAAAAGTTCTCATAGTTTCCATCATTGCCTGTGCATTAGCCTTTGTTGTATAAGTTTCCTCTAAAACAATATCACAACTTTTTAAAACTTCCTCTACATTACCTTTTTTTATATCTCCAGAAGCACAAATATTTCTTTTTTCTTCAACTCCTAAGTCAAAATTATATGAATAATCTTCCTCATCATGAATTATAGTTTTATTATCAATAGCTTCTCTTAAATCTAAAATTGCTGGTAACTTTTTATATTTAACCTTTATCATTCTCATAGCTTTATCAACAGTTTTCTCATCAACCCCTGCTATGATAGCAACAGGATCACCAACATGTCTTACCTTATTTTCTAAAATTAATCTATCATAAGGAGTTGGCTCAGGATAAGATTGCCCTGCTACTTGGAATCTTTTATTTGGTACATCTTCATAAGTTAAAACACATTCAATTCCTGGCACTTTTAAAGCTATACTCTTATTTATTTCAAGTATTTCAGCATGAGCATGAGGACTTCTTAAGACTTTAACTACTAAAGCGTTGCTTGGCATAATATCTTCTGTATAAACAGGCTTTCCTGTTAATAAAGCCATAGAATCTACTTTAGCATAACTTTTATTAACTATTTCCATCTTAAACTTCCTCCTTTATTCCTATAAATTTTTTAATAGCTCTTAATTGACCCATGTATCCAGTACAACGGCATAGGTTTCCAGCTAAATATTTTTTAATTTCTTCTTCTGTAGGATTTACTAATTCTTTTTTCATTGCTAAAACATTCATTATAAATCCTGGACTACAGAATCCACATTGTTCTGCACCTTCTACTGCCATGAACTTTCCAAATTCCTTAGCTTCTTTTTCCATTCCCTCTAGAGTAACAATATGTTTTCCATCAACTTGTCCAACTAAAGTAGAACAGGATAATATAGGCTTTTCATCTGCCCATACAGTACAAAGTCCACAATTAGAAGTATTGCATCCTCTTTTTACACTTAAATAACCTTTTTCTCTTACGTAATCGATTAACAAAGTGTCAGCAGCAATTTCTTCATTAAATAATCTTGAGTTAATCCAAATCTTAATCTTCATAATTACCTCCTTGGATTTCATTTATTGCTCTTTTTAAAAATACTTTAGTCAGTACTTCTCTATAATCTTTACTGCCTCTCATGTTAGAACCAAAAATCAGTTCATCAATGATTGTATCTCCAGCTTTTTCTATTTCAATAGCTGTTGGATTATCAGATAAAATTTCTGATGCTTTTTCTGCTATTTCTGCTCTATTAGGTCTTCCCCCAACAACAATTTTCCATTTTCCTTCTGATTTGTTTAAAGCCATTGCTAAAATAGGTAAATCTGTTTCTGAAAGTCTTTGTGTAAAGTATGCACTTTTAGAAAGATCTTTCTTTACAATTATTTTTTCTATTATATCCTTTTCATAAGGTGCTTTAGCGAACTCCTTTAAAGAAACCACTCCTTTTTTATATAAAACAACATAGCTATCTAAAGCTAAAAAGGCAGTTAATATATCAGAAAATCCAAATCTTGAATAGATGCTTCCACCCACTGTTGCTAAATTTCTAAATTGAACTCCAACTATATGTTCCACTGATTTTTTAAATAAATTTTGAAATTCTTTATTTAAGCTTTCATTAACCTCTAAATCTCTTAAAGTAACCATTGCTCCAATTTCAAATTCCTTTTCAGTTTCCTTTATCTCATTTAATTTTAAATTAGATAAATCTATAGCTGTTCCTATATTTTTATGTCCCATTTTAAGCCATAAAGTTCCGCCAAGTATTGTATTGGTTTTATTTTTAGTCAATACTTCGTAAGCTTCCTCTAAAGAGTTAGGCTTAACATATTCTCTTATTGTAAACAAAACATCTCCTCCTCACATTCCTTAGTTAATATTATTAATAGCAAATATTAAGCCAAAAAAAAATAGCTTTAATATCTAAGTAAAGGTTTTCAAGAGCTATCAATAGATTTTTAACAAAAAATATATTTTTGAATTTTATCATTTTGTTTTTATTTTATCATTTTGATAATGGTTATCAATTGCTTTATTTATCTAAATTCAAAATATTACTTATCAAAATATTAAATTTTTTTTTAGAAAAATATTTTTAAATTTACTATTATATTTTTTCAAATCCTTCTTCTTTTCATAAAAATAAAAGAAATTAAATTAATTTTTTTTATTTTTTAAAAGTAAAATGAATGGTTCGATTACTTTTTCTCTTTAAATTCACTAAATCATCACTGAAGTTAAATTTAAATTTCTATTGTTATTTTTTTTCTTTTTTGAATAATATAATCTATTAATATAAAATTAGAACCAATAAATATTTTACTACTTATAAAAGAAAAGAGGAATAGCTATGTATTCAAAAAAAATTTTTATAGAAAATATTAAAGCCTCATCAAAAAAAAATAAAAGTGATTTAGTTTTAAAAAACATTAATGTAGTAGATTTATTCCAATCCACTACCTTTCTTACTAATGTAGCAATTAAAAATGGTTATATTGTTGGCTTTGGTGATTTTCATGGAATAAATGAAATTGATTGTTCTGGAAAATATATTTGTCCTAGCCTTATAGATGCACATACACATATTGAATCATCTTTATTATCCCCTAAAGAATATTACAAAATTGCATTAACTCACGGAATAACTTCTATAATAGCTGACCCACATGAAATTGCAAATGTTATGGGAGTAGAAGGAATAAGATTAATGCTTAATGATACAGTAAATTTACCTTTTGATTTTTATTTTATGCTACCCTCCTGCGTTCCAGCCACTGATTGGGAAACCTCTGGAGCTCAATTAGAAAATAAAGATTTAAAAGAATTTTATAAAGAGAAAAGAGTTTTAGGCCTAGCAGAAGTAATGAATTATCCTGCTGTTTTTAATGCTGAAAAAAACATGATAGATAAACTTTTTGAAGCCTTAAAAGAAAATAAAAAAATAGATGGACATTGTGCTGGTTTCAATAATAAATTACTAGATGTCTACGCTACTGCTAGAATAACTACTGACCATGAATCTAGCACTACAGAAGAAATGCTAGAAAAATTAAGACGAGGTATCTATGTATTCATGCGCCAAGGAACAGCTGCAAAAAATTTAAAAGAATTAAGTTCTGCTGTAACTAATTTCAATAGTCGTCGTATTTGTCTTTGTACTGATGATAAGCATGTAGACGAATTCATCAAAGAAGGAAGTATTGATAATTGTATAAAACTTTCCATAGAAAATGGTATTAATCCTATTACAGCAATTCAAATGGCTACTTTAAATCCAGCAGAATGCTACAACCTAAAATTTAATGGTGCTATAGCTCCAGGATACAAAGCTGACTTCTTAATTTTGGATGATTTAAATGAATTTAAAATCAATTCTGTTTATAAAAATGGTGATTTAATAGTTTCTGAAGGAAATTTAGTAGAGGAATTTAATATAAATTCTCCAATAGGAGAATTTCCTAATACAGTTAACTTTAAATCATTAAAAAAATCTGATTTAAAAATCAATACTTTAAATAAATCTATTTTAAATGTAGTAGAAATAATACCAAATAAACTAGAAACTAAACATTTAAAAATTAATTTAAAAGATTTAGGAAATCCTGAAAGTTTTTCATCAAATATAGAAAAAGATTTATTAAAAGTTGCTATTGTTGAAAGACATCAAGGTACAGGTAATATTGGTTTAGCTGTTTTAAAAGGATTGAAATTACAGTCTGGTGCTTTAGCAACAACTATTGCCCATGATTCTCACAATATCATAGTTTGTGGAACCAACGATGAAGATATGTTATTAGCTTTAAAAGAATTAAAATCTATAAAAGGTGGAATTGTCATAACTGAAAATAATAAAGTTTTAGCTTCATTATCTTTAGAAATTGCTGGTTTAATGACAGAAAGACCTAGTGAAGAAGTTCTAAATGACTTAAATAACCTTCATGAATCTATAAATAAAATTGCACCAAATATTACATTTAATCCATTTTTAACTTTATCTTTCTTAGCTCTACCTGTAATTCCTGATATAAAAATAACTGATAAAGGAATTTTCGATGTAAATAATTTTAAATTTATAGATTTAGTATTATAAAATATCAAATAATAAAAAAGCTCTATTGAAAAAATCACCATATTTTTTCATAGAGCTTTCTCTAACTATAAACTTAAATTATTCTAAATTAATATTTAACTTTTCTATTTTTCTATACAATGTTGCTATTCCTATTCCTAATTTATTAGCCACCATTTTTTTCCCTTTTAAATCTGAACCATATTTGTTAAGTAATATTTTTATATAACTATATTCTATTTCCTTTAATGATATTTCATCTTCAAATAAATCATTAAACTTACTCATATTATTATTTTTTACTATGTTAGGTAATAAAGATTCCTTAAGTATTCCATCTTCCTCTGCTAGGTTTATCATATATTCAATACAGTTTTCTAGTTCTCTAACATTTCCAGGCCATTGATATTTTAAAATTTTATTTTCAGCCCTTTCATCTATACTTAAAACTTTCTTTCCTAATTTTCTCTCATATTTTTTTATTAAATTATTCATTATTATCTCAATATCTCCAGCTCTTTCTCTTAAAGCTGGAATTTCAATAGGAATAACATTTAATCTATAATATAAATCTTCTCTAAACTTATTTTCCTCTACAAGTTTTTTTAAATTTTTATTGGTAGCAGCTAAAATTCTTATATCTAAATCTATTAGTTTGTTAGAACCAATTCTAACACACTGTCTATCCTGAAGAACTCTTAAAATTTTTGCCTGTAGATATAAAGGCATATCTCCTATTTCATCCAAGAATATTATTCCATTATTTGCAAGTTCAAATTTCCCCATTTTCCCCTGACTACTTGCTCCACTAAAAGCACCTTTTGCATAACCAAAAAGTTCACTTTCAAGTAATGTTTCTGGAATTGCAGCACAGTTTATTGCTATAAATGGTTTATCCTGTCTATTTCCCTCTTCATGTATAGCTCTTGCTACAAGTTCCTTCCCAGTTCCACTTTCTCCAGTAATTAAAACTGTAGATGTTGATAGGGCTATTTTCTCAATATTCTTTTTCATTTCTTTAATTACAGGTGAATTCCCAACTATTCTTTCAACACCTTTAAGATTAGATTTAGAATTATCCTCTGTAATAATCACTTGTTTTTTTTCATTAAAAATAAATATACTTTTATATTGACCTAACCCTAGGGCTATTTCAGTTATTTGATTTTCATATTTTTCTCTATCAAAAAAAACATTACTATTAAAGCCATTTACCATTTCGTTATTAACTAAACTAATATTGGTATCCTCTAAACTTAATTTCTTAAGTGCTGCTTCATTTAAATTGCTTATTTTATTTTCTTCATCAATGATTACTATAGGATTACTTACATTTTTTATTAATTTATCTAAGGTTACAAATAAATTCTTTTCACTTTGTACCCCATATTCTTCATAGATTTTTGAACTAATTAATTCTGCAATATTATTTAAAAATCTTAAGTTTTCCTCTACATTTTTTAATATAGCCTCTCTTTTTTCTATAGTAAAACAAACTATTCCTATAACCCCAATTATTTTATCATTATAAAAAATAGGAGTAGCTATCTCTAGCTTTTCCTCACAATTTTCCTTTAGTTCACAAAACTCACATAGATAATCCTTTGAAGGTTCTAAAATTATTCTATGTTTTCCTGTATTAATAACTGATTTATAGGACATCCCTTCACATTGTCTGTCGATAAGTTTACTATAACTTCCTGTCCCTGCAATTCTTGTTAGATTATCATCAACTATTTCTATATCTACGTTTAATATCTCAGCTATAACATTAGCATATTTTATTACGTAATTTTGTATTTTTTTTAAAAATGAAAATTCATTTATATTTTCCACTCTTAAACCTCACTATACTTTTTTTTATTTATCATTATTAAAAGAGCCTCTAAAGTTGCTCCACCAACATTTCTTGCTTTATCTGATATTGTAAAACAATTTTTCTTTTGATTTTCTCTTGGATCTACATCAGCAATTTTCAATCCTTTTTTCACTTCATATCCATCTTTTATAATTCCTCTTAAAATCCCTGATATTTTAGATTTTATTTCTGTATCTCCTACCACTGCAATAACTTGTCCCTTTTCCACATAGTCACTTATTTTAGCTATATTTTTTATAACACCATCAGCCTCACTATAAATAACTCTATCCCCTGAAACACCAGCTATTTCACCGGGTACTCCTGTATTATCTAAAGGTTTACCTTCAAACAATAATCTACCTAAATTATGTCCTCTCATTGTTTCAATTACTATATCCACATTAACTCCTGCCTCAAAGCCAGGACCTAATCCTATTGTTATAGGAGCCATGGTTTTATCAGTTCCAAGATTCCTTTTAGCTAAAATAGCATCTATTACAGCTAATGGTTTTAATTCCTTAATAGATTCTCCCTTTGGGTCAACCATTATAGCAATTTTATTATTTTTAATTATTTCTTTTACTTCATCTAAATTATTAGCCTTAACAGCTTCTATATCTTCAACAATAGTTCTACCATCATATATAGCTTCACTTAAAGATACATATCTTCTTATACTCGATGGCTTTTCAACCTCTAGCACTAAAACATTAAATCCAGCCCTTTTTACTTTTTGAATACTTCCTGTGGCTATATCTCCGCCACCTCTAAAGATTATTAGGTCTTCATTACATTTCATTTTAAAACCACCTTTTAAAATATATTTTAACCTTTAAAGTATAATCTTTTTTCCATCTTTTGTCTAATTAATAAAAATACTAAATTTATCAATTATCACTAATTATTTTTCATAATTATAAATTTTTTTTATCACTGTAGTAAATTTTTTTACTAAATCTATCTTTGTTATTTTATTAACATAATTATACTACTTTTATTATAGAAAAAAGCTTAAAAAGAATTTACCTTAAATAAACTCCTTTTAAGCCCTTATATAGTACTTATTATTCTAAAGATTTTCTTTCTTCTTCTTCTTCAGCTAAAGATTTTTTAGGTAATATTATATTAAGTGCTACCACAACTATAGTTGTAATAACCACTGGTGAACTACCAAAAATCATATTTACCCAACTTGGGAAAGCTGATAAAGCTCCATTTACTTGAGTTATTCCAACTCCAAGTGCTACAGCAAGACCTATAATAGTTACATTTCTTCCGGAAAGCTCTTCTTTAATTAACACTTTAATTCCTGTCATAGTTATCATAGCAAATACTATTATAGTAGCTCCCCCTAAAACACTTTGAGGAATTGTTGTTATTATTGCACCAAATTTAGGTATAAATCCTGCAACTAACATAAACATTGCTGCTATCATAAGCACAAATTTACTAATAACCTTTGTCATAGCTACAATTCCAACATTTTGGCTATAAGTAGCTGTAGGTAATCCCCCTATAATAGAAGCTATTATACTAGCTATTCCATTTCCTACAATACCTCCTGATAATTCCTCATCAGTAACTTCTCTGCCCATTCCACCTTCAGTTGTAGCTGTAAAATCTCCAACTGCTTGAACTGCATTAACGATATATATAATAACCATAGAAATAATTGCTGCTGGAACAAATTCCATTCCAAAATAAAAAGGTTTAGGCACTTGAACCCAAGCGGCTTCTCCAACTGCTGCGAAATTAACCATTCCCAAACAAAGAGAAACTATATATCCAACAACTATACCAACTAGTATAGATGCTAATTTAAAATATCCTTTTGCAAATTGATTACAATATAAAACTACTGCTAAAGTAATGAAAGCAACCATCCAGTTCTTAGGTGAACCAAAATCTGCACTTCCAGCTCCACCAGCCATATATTTTATAGCTGTAGGATATAAAGATAATCCAATTGTAAATACAACAGTTCCAGTTACTATTGGTGTAAATATCTTTCTTAATTGCTTTATAAAAATACCTACAAGAACTGCCACTATTCCACCTATTAATTGAGCTCCAAAAATTGCTTTAATTCCATAGGATTCACCAATAGCTATAAGAGTCGGTACATAAGCAAAGCTTACTCCCATAATAACAGGTAATCCTGATCCAGTTTTTCTAATAGGATATAATTGCATAAGTGTTGCTATTGCTGCTATAAATAAAGCGCATTGTACAAGCATTGTTTTATC
>JBOGCG010000071.1:0-41863 GCA_051656625.1 Sarcina sp.
GAAATAAGATGAAAATATTATATAATCTATCTTATCAGAATAGTAAGGTTTGAAAGGATGAGATTAAAGATGGATTTACAATTAACTATAAATGAGCTAGGAAAACTATTAAAAAAAATAGGTGAAGAATATAATTTAGAAGTTTTAATAAAAATGAATTTAAGTGGAGGTTGGTTTACGGCTAATGGTGAAGCGGTTATAGAAAGAATACCTGTAGATAATGTTATAGGCTGCCATTCAAAAAGTAATAACATAATAGATGTAAGAATAAAAAATGGAGAAGAAAATTTTGTTGTTAAAATAACAGGAGCAAAAGATAAAAAATTTGATGTAGACATAGATTCAGGAAAATATATAGAATTATCTTCAAATAGCATTAGTATTAATCAAGTAAAAACTAATCTTAAAGAATGTAAAATTAGAATAGATAAAGATATTATTTTTAAAGTTAATACTAGTTTAGAAACAATAAAAACTTTAATAAATAGATAAATAGATTTAAAAAAAGAGTTGTATTAAATTAATCAATAATTTAATACAACTCTTTTTTCATTTTAAATGAAAAATGTCGAAATTTATAAAATTTTAATAAAAATTCAATAGTATTTTGTATAGAAATGCTTTAGTATAGGTTATGTAATCAATTTGTAATATTTAGGGGGAATTTCATGAAGAAGAAAATATTAACAGCTATAATTACAGTAGGACTAATAACAGGAATTGGCTCAGTAGCTCAAAGTAAAGAGCTTGATAATATAGATGCAAAAAATAAAACAGTAGTTGAAATTGAGGCAAATAAAGATAAAGCAATACAAAAAGGTAAAGTAATAAATGTCACTTCAAATTTAAGGGTTAGACAAACTGCTAGTACTAGTGGGGCTATAGTAGGCCATTTATATGGCGGAGATGTAGTTAATATAACAGGTAAATCTGGAAATTGGTATGAAGTACAAATTAATGGTGGAAAAGGATTTGTAAGTTCAGATTATATATCAATAATAGGAAATGAAACTGTTGTAGAAGGTAAAGATGGAGAAGTTATTAATGTATCAACTTCACTAAGACTTAGAAAATCACCTAGTATATCGGCAGAGATTATAGGAACATTAAGAAATGGTGAAAGATTTAAAATATTAGAGAAATCTAATGGTTGGTATAAAATTAATAGAGATAATCAAATAGGATACATCCATGGTGATTATGTAAGAGAATTAGGTAATAATACAGGTGGCAATACAGGGAATGATGGAAATGAAGCTGTAAAACCAGAAACAGAGCAAAAGCTTTGGGACGGAAAAGTAATAAATGTTAGTACTTCTCTAAGAGTAAGAAGTGATGCAAGTACATCAGCATCAATTTTAGGTAATTTATATGCTGGAAATAAGGTAGAAGTATATGGACAAAAAAATGGATGGTATAAAATAAAGTTTAATGATAAATTTGGCTATGTTCACGGAGATTATGTGGCAAAAGCGGATAGTAATACTGGGAATGAAAGCATAAAGCCAGAAGAGAGTGATAAAAAACTTTGGGATGGTAAAGTAGTAAATGTAAGTACATCATTAAGAGTAAGAAGTGATGCGAGTACTTCAGCCTCTGTTTTAGGTAATTTATATGGAGGTAATATAGTAGAAGTATATGGACAAAAAAATGGATGGTATAAAATAAAATTTAGTGGAAAATTTGGTTATGTCCATGGTGATTATATAGTTAAAGCAGATAGTTCAACAGGAAATAATAATGGTGGAAGCAACGAAAACAATAGCGGAAGCGAAACTAATAAAAGCAAATATGACACTGTATTAAATGAAATGAAAAATCATTTAGGAACACCATATGTATATGGAGGAGCTGGTGAAATAATATCTGATAGTTTAATTGCAAGTTTACAGAAAAAATTCCCAGGTCAACAATATAGTGTTTCTGCACAATATAAAAACGGTAATTATAGAGCTTTCGATTGTTCAGGGCTTATGCAATGGGGATTTAAAAAAGCAGGTATAACATTAGGTAGAACTACCTATGATCAAGTAAAAGCTGGAGTTGGAGTAAGTAAAAGTAATATAAAACCAGGAGATTTAGTATTTTATTCTGATTTAAATCATGTTGGAATGTATGTTGGAAATGACCAATGGATAGAAGCTCCAAGAACAGGAAGTCCTGTAAGGATTACTGAAATTCCATGGAGTAAAATAGGACAAATAAGAAGAGTATTATAATAATAAAAGCCTACAATTTTTTTGTAGGCTTTTTAAATTTTATAGATTTAAAGAAATAACAATAAAAAATAAAAAGTTATTTAAATAATTCACTTTAAAATGAAAAAATTAACAAAAATAATTGTTAAAAAATTGATAATTAATCATAAAAAATCAATAAAATCTATTTACAATAAGAAAAAAATGGTGTATTTTTAAAGTGGATAAAACAAGTACAGTTTTATTTGAGTTATTGAAATCTTTATTTTATAAATAGAATATTTTAAATTAAGGAGTGTAGTGATGAATATTTCTCAGGAAACAGATTATGCTTTAAGATCATTAAGGGCTATGTATAAAAATGGCAGTGATGAAAGAATTGAAGCTAAAGTTATAGCAGAAAGAGAAAGAATTCCTATAAGATTTTTATTTAAAATTCTTAGAAAGCTATGTTCTTTCGAAGTTATAATCTCCTATAGAGGAGTTAATGGTGGTTATCAACTTAATAGATCACTAAATGATATTACTTTAAAAGAATTGATTGAAATAATTGAAGGTCCAATTCATATTAATAGATGCACAAAGGATAGTGGTTCCTGTGAACTTTGTAGTAAAGGTTGTGAACTTTATCATGAAATGATATCTATAGAAAAGGAAATTCATTCTATATTAGAGAAAAAGTCTTTAGAAGAAATTTTACTTAAAAATAAAATTTAAAATTAAAATCCAAAAAATATTGGATTTTAATTTTAAGTTTAGAATAATTTTTTATTTAAAACTACACTATAATGGTATACTTTTCAAAAGTACACTAAAATAGTATACTTTTTATTGAAATAAATTGATTTCTCTTTAAAGGTAGAATCATCAATAATAGCCAAATTATTGTAAATAGTAACTTTGAATCTAACTTTAAGAATCTAAAAGAATTTTAAAAAAAGAAAGGTTGATAAAAATGTCAAAAAATTGTAGCATAACTAGCTGCCAAACATGTAAATCAGCAGACTGTAAATTAGAAGGATTTATAAAAGGATTAGATGTTGAAACATCTCACCATAGAGTTCATTCTCAAAGTATAAAATGTGGATTTGGATTACAAGGAGTATGTTGTAGATTATGTTCTAATGGACCTTGTAGAATAACACCAAAAGCACCAAGAGGAATTTGTGGAGCAGATGCAGATACGATAGTTGCTAGAAACTTTTTAAGAGCAGTTGCAGCAGGATCAGGTTGTTATATACATGTTATTGAAACAACAGCAACTAACTTAAAAGCAATGGGAGAAAATAAAGAGGAATTAAAAGGTAAAAAAGCTTTAGCAAGAGTAGCCGATATATTTGGTATCACAGAGGGTACTGAACATGAAAAGGCTATAAAAATAGCAGAAGCAGTTTTAAAAGATATTTACAAGCCAAAATATGAAAAGATGGAACTTGTAGAGAAATTAGCTTATGAGCCAAGATTCAAAAAATGGTCAGAGCTTAATATTTTACCTGGAGGCGCAAAATCAGAAGTTTTTGATGGTGTAGTAAAAAGTTCAACAAACTTAAGTAGTGATCCAGTAGATATGTATATGAGTTGTTTAAAACTTGGAATTTCAACAGGATTATATGGATTAACTTTAGTTAACTTATTAAATGATATAATGCTTGGAGACCCTGTAATTAGACAGGCAGCAGTAGGACTTAAAGTAATTGATGAAGATTATATTAATATAATGATAACTGGACATCAACACTCAGCTATTGCACATCTTCAAGATACTTTAATAACTAAAGAAGTAACTGAACTTGCAAAAACAGTAGGAGCTAAAGGTTTCAGATTAGTTGGATGTACTTGTGTAGGGCAAGATCTTCAAGTAAGAGGAGAACATTATGATGAAGTATTCTCAGGTCATGCTGGAAATAACTTTACAAGTGAAGCTGTAATGGCTACTGGTGGTATTGATTTAGTAGTATCTGAATTCAACTGTACTTTACCAGGAATAGAACCAGTTGCAGAGAAATTTAATATAAAAATGATTTGCTTAGATGATGTTGCTAAAAAAGCTAATGCAGAATTTGTAAGATATTCTTATGATGAAAGAGAAAAAATCACTGACTATGTAATTAAATCTGCTTTAGAAAGCTATAAAGATAGAAGAAAAACTGTAGAAATCAATATACCAAAAGATCATGGACATGATGATGTTTTAACTGGTTTAAGTGAAAGTTCATTAAAAGAATTTTTAGGTGGAAGCTGGAAAGCTTTAATTGATTTAATAGCAGAAGGGAAAATTAAGGGAATTGCAGCAGTTGTGGGATGTTCTAACTTAACTGCTAAGGGACATGATGTATTTACAGTAGAACTTGCAGAAGCTTTAATAAAGAAAGATATATTAGTACTTTCAGCAGGTTGTTCATCAGGTGGACTTGAAAATGTAGGATTAATGTCTCCAAAGGCAGCAGATCTTGCTGGAGAAAACTTAAAAGCAGTTTGTAAATCACTTGGAATACCTCCAGTATTAAATTTTGGACCATGTCTTGCAATTGGAAGATTAGAGATGGTTGCAACAGAACTTGCTGAATATTTAAATATAGATATTCCAAAACTTCCATTAATATTATCAGCACCACAATGGCTTGAAGAGCAAGCGTTAGCAGATGGTGTATTTGGATTAACATTAGGATTACCACTTCATTTAGCTTTACCTCCATTTGTAGGTGGAAGTAAGTTAGCTTTAGACTTATTTGGAGAAGGCTTAAAAGAAATAACAGGTGGACAATTAATAATAGATGATGATGTAGAAAGAACAGCAAATACTTTAGAATCTATTATTGTTGAAAGAAGAGAAGGATTGGGGCTTAAATAATAATTTTAAGTTTTAATATAAAAGAGGCACTAAATAAAGTGCCTCTTTATATTAAAAGAATGAAATGGTTTAGATTTTTTTTAAAATAAATTGTTAATTATATAACAAATAGGGAGGGCGTTAAGTAATGAAGCGTATAATGATAAAAAAAGAATTATGTACAGCTTGTATGAATTGTGTAGTGGGATGTATGGCAGAACATAATGATAAAGGGAAATCAGTTTATTTATTAGATATGATAAATGATGAAAATGAAAGTAGAAATCAAATTGTTATAGGTAAAGAGAATAAGGCAATTCCTATAATTTGTAGACACTGTGATGAAGCAGAATGTGCTAATACTTGTATGAGTGGTGCTATGAAAAAAGATTATGAAACAGGCCATGTAAATTATGATGAAAAAAAATGTGCATCTTGTTATATGTGCGTTATGTCTTGTCCTTTTGGAGTTTTAAAACCAGATAGTAAAACTGGTGATAAAATAGTGAAATGTGATTTTTGTGGTGGTAGAGAAGTTCCAAGATGTGTTGAAAGTTGTCCAGTTGGAGCTATTTATCTAGAGGAGGTAAAATAGTTATGAAATATGTTATTATAGGAGCTAGTGCAGCTGGAATTAGTGCAGCTGAAACATTAAGAAGATTAGATGACAAATGTGAAATAATTTTAATTTCAGAGGATAAAGAGGTTTATTCAAGATGTATGTTACATCATTATATAAGTCATCATAGAACTTTAGAAGAAATATCTTTTATAGAAAAAGATTTTTTTGAAAAAAATAATATACTTTGGTTAAAAGGTAAAAAGGTAGTGGCTATTAATAGCGATAAAAAAGAAATTCTTTTAGATGATAAAAAAATTATTACTTTTGACAAATTATTAATAGCAACAGGTGCAAGAGCTACTATTCCACCAATAGAAAATTTAAGAGAAGGAAAAAATGTTCATACATTAAGAGATTTAAATGACATTTTAGCATTAGATAACCTTTGTGCGAAATATAAAAATGCAGTAGTAATTGGAGCTGGACTTGTAGGACTTGATGCTGTTACAGCTTTAGTTGAAAGAAAGATTAATGTATCAGTAATGGAAATGTCTGATAGAATTTTACCACTTCAGCTTGATAAAAAAGCAGCAGAAAGTTACGAGAAAGTTTTAAGAGAAAAATCAGTAAATATTCTTACTAATGTAAAAGTTGTTTCAACTTCTTTAGACGATAAAAATAATGTGGTTTCAGTTAATTTAGAAGATGGCAGAAAAATACCTTGTGATTTTGTAATTGTGGCAGCAGGGGTTAGGGCTAATGTAGAATTCTTAGAAAATAGTGGGATAGAAGTTGAAAGAGCTATAGTTATAGATGAAAAATTAAGAACATCTAAAAAAGATATTTATGCAGCAGGAGATGTTTGTGGGACTGGAATATGGCCAATAGCAGCAAAACAAGCAAGATATGCTGCTTATAATATGGTTGGAAAAGAAGAAAAAGTTTTTGATGATTATTTCCAATTTAAAAATACTTTAAATTTCTTTGGAATTAAGACAGTATCTATTGGAGATATAAATAATACTGAGGATTGTGATGTTGATATTTATGAGAATGGAGAAATTTATAAAAAAGTGGTAATTAAAAACGGGACAGTAAAAGGAATATTATTCCAAGGTGATATAGATTATTGTGGAGTTTGGACTCAACTTATAAAAAATAAAATAGATATTTCAAAAATAAATAAAAATATTTTCGATATAAGTTATGGAGACTTTTTCCAAATAGACGAAAAGGGAAAATTCTCTTATAATAAATAATAGAAGCTAAAGGGCTGACTCAAAATTTTGAGTCCAGCCCTTCTTTAGTAAAAAATAGAATAATAATATTAAATATGGAGATGATTTATAGATGAGTATTACTAATATAAGAGTAAGATATGCAGAAACTGATGCTATGGCTATAGTACATCATGCAAATTATTATTTATACTTCGAAGTAGCAAGAGAAGATTTAATAAGAGAAATGGGAATAAGCTATAAAGAGATGGAGGCTAAGGGGATAATGATGCCTTTAGTTGAAACGTCATGTAAATATATGGATGCTGCGAAGTATGATGATGAACTATTAATAGAAACTAGTATAATAGAATTATCAGCTATTAAAGTTAGAATAGGATATATAGTAAAAAGAAAAGAAGACAATAAAGTATTAGCAAAAGGGGAAACTTTACAAACTTTTGTAGATTCTAATAGCTTTAAAATAATTAATTTAAAAAAAGCAAAAGAGGAAATTTGGAATAAATTAAGTGGAAAATAAATTATAAAAAATTAACTCTTTACTTTTTAATTAATCAAAGAAAGGAAAAAGTAATGAGTTTGATAATAATAGGGATAATAGTAATTTTATTATTATTTATTTTTAGAAAAGTATTTAAAATATTGTTTTTTGTAGGATTAATAATAATTTTATTTTTAACTATGGCATCTTTTTCAAGTTCTATTAATGGAACAGGAGTTTTAAATACTATACATAGTGGATTTCAATCAGTAGCTAATAGCAGTGGTGTTTCTGAATTGAAAAATTTCGTAGGAAATGAATTTAGTGAGGGAATAAATTTTTTAGAAGGAGAATTTCATAATAATGTATCAAATTCTTTAAATGATTTTTTAAATAATGAATTAGGCTTAAAAGGTGCTTTTTTAGGGGGTGGAAATTATAATAGTAAAAATAATTTATCTTTAACAGAATATAAAAATTCAAGTTATTATTATGAGCAATCCTTTAATAAAGGAAATAAATATGTTTATATAAATGGATTTTTTTGTGAAAGAAATGATTATAGTAATAATTATAATATATATACACCTAATATAGATGGATATAATTATAAGTTAGTTAATAATTATGGAAATAATGATTTTAATGGTTTTGCTAGTGGAAATAATTCTGTCACTATAAATGGAATAACATATTATAAAGGTTTAGATAATAATAAAATTTATTTTTATGGAGAAATCTATGGAACTAAAAAAGATACTATTAAAAATTTAAAAGAAAATAAAATAAGTTTTAAAGATGGAGATGCTAAGGTTTATATAGATGATTCTGAATATACTAATTCAAATAACGGAAATAAATTCATAGAAGTAAATAATGAAAAATATTATTTTTTATCAGGTAATAAATTAAATCAAGAAAAAGATTATTTAAATATAGATGGAATTATTTATTGGAAAGTTAAAAATAAAAATTCTAGTACTATAACTATAAATGGTATTAATTATGATTATAAAGAGAATAGTTTTTTAGAAAATTTATTTTAATATAAGTTATATTAAATATTTTGCACTAGATTCAGTATTAAAAATAGAAAATAGTGTTTAAAATTTTTAATATAGCTTTATTTTTTTATATATTATAGCTATATAACAAAATTGTAAGTGCTAATATATTCATTTATTGACAATAAAATACTTTTATTCTAAAATTTAAGTAGGGTGATTTTTATCAACCCAAAAGGAGGGGTTAGATGAGACTGGTAAAAAGAGAAGTTACAGTTAAAGATATTCATACAATAAATATGAATGTAACTGAAGGGCAATTAAAAATCTCAAGATATAATGGGGATATTTTAGATATAAATGGGAAATTAGGTTTCTGGACAAAGAATATAAAAACATATTCAAAGGATTCAATAGCATTTGTTGAAATAAAACCAAGGATATTTAAACCTAAATTTTTAAAAACAATGCCCTCTGAAATTGAACTTAAAATTCCAAAAGAATGTAAAATGAATTTGAATTTATACCTTGGAAAAGTTGATTTAGAAATATCAGATTTAAAACTTAATATACTTTCTATAAAGGCTGAGGAAAGTAAAATAAATTTAATAAATGTGAAAAAAGAAACTTTTAATGAGGAAATAGGAAAAAGTAAAATTGTTATAGAGGAATTTGAACGATATGAAGAAATAGATAATTTAGGAATTATAGAATTAGAAACAGGATTATCTTTTGCTGGAAATGATTTAAATGACTTTTATATTGATATTGAAGAATTTAGTTCTAATAAAAAGAAAATGAAAAAATTAGGTTATGGAGAAAATACAAATTCAAAGGATATAATAATAAATAATTATTTTTAAGAACATTTCAATAATTCTATAATAATATATAATATGATGAATTAATTAGGAGGTCTCATATTATGGATGGATATGAGCTAATGATGAAAATTCAACAAAGACTACAGGAAGATCCTAATTTTGCTTCTAAATTTGCAGAGATAGGAGCTAAATTAAACAAAATTCCAGGGCTTGAACAAGAGGTTATGCGTATATCTCAAATTGAGGATGATAAAAAGAGGCAAAAAGCAATGGATAAACTACCATCAACAGCAAAAAAAATAATTAATGAATTTTTTAGTTTAATAAATGGATGTTAAACATATTGATAAGATACTCAAAAAGTTTTATTTTGAAAAGAATAAAACTTTTTTTAGTATCTTATTTTTTAAAAACAAGAATTTATGAAATTATCATTACATAATAATTATAGAGGTGTATTTTATGGTTGTTATGATTACTTGTTTTATTATTGGAATTTTGTTTGTTAGAATATTATTTAAATTTAATATTCATAAAAAAGCTTATATAAATGCAATAAAAGTAATAAATAAAAATTTTAAGGAATTATTTGTTGGAGAAAATAATTATAAAAAAATATTACAATGTTTTATGATTATTTTTTCAGAAATTTTTTCCTTTATAATAATTTATAATTTAATAATGAAATATTCAAATAATTATGTAGGTTTTAATTTAAATTATTTTATAAAAATTTTGATTATTACAACTATATTTTTAATAATACATTATTCTATGGGATATTTAATGCTTATATCTTCTAAAATGTATAGTTTTTTATATAGAAGTGAAGAGGAGAGTTTAAAATTTGATTTTTTACTTAGTTATTTTTTGACAACAGCCTATCTAATTATATTAATTCTCTTTCCTAAAAGTTTTTATAGTCAAACTATAGCAGGAATAATAGGTGTAGGTATTTGTTATTTTTTAAATATGAAAATTCTTTTGAATGTTATGAAAAATCCTAAAAGTATAAAACTATCTATTTATGATTCAAGTAGCTTTTCAAGGATATTTTTTGCTGCAATTACTATATCTTTTATGATAATAATAAATCTTTATTTAGCTGTTTGTATTGTTCATATTATAGGGCAGGGAGGGTTTTCTAATAATCCAGGATATTTTGATTTATTTTATTATACAATAATTACTTTCACTACTATTGGATTTGGAGATATTATTCCTTTAACTATAGGAGCAAAATTTATAGCTATAATAATTTCAATTACTAGTGTAATTTGTTTAACTGTTTTTTTAGGTAGTATATTTTCCTATAGAGGAAATTAAAGAGCCAGTAAAAGTAAAGAATATACTATAAAAATAGTTTTTTGAAATTTATATTGAAAAATACCCTATAGAAATCAATGGTTCTATAGGGTATTTAAATTTAGAAATTATTTAATTATATTTTTAGTTTCTAAATAAATAAATTTAAACCAGCATCATCAGTGGCAGTTAAATAAGTTGCGACGCCACCAACTTCGATACCATCAATAAGTTCTTCTCTTTTTATACCCATTAAATCCATTGACATTGAGCAGGCAAGAATATTAA
Source organism: Sarcina sp. (assembly GCA_051656625.1). Lineage (GTDB taxonomy): Bacteria > Bacillota > Clostridia > Clostridiales > Clostridiaceae > Sarcina. Next base: position 10,731 of record JBOGCG010000071.1, read on the forward strand.
CTCCCATTTTTAGTGCATTTTCCATTAAAGTTTCTAAACTATCTACATTATTTTTTTCCATTATTTTTTTAATCATTTTTGGACCCATACCAGCCATATTCATTTTTGACAATGGTAATTTACTTGAATTGTTTGGGAGCATCATATCGAACATTTTTTCCATAGTATCTTTTTTTACTGAAGGTTTATCTTCTTTCTTTAAAATATTTAAGCCCCAAAAAGTAAAGAACATAGTTACTTTCTTACCCATAGAAGCAGCACCAGTAGCAATAATGAATGATGCAATAGCTTTATCTAAATCTCCACTAAATACTACTAAAGTGGCATCATCTTTACTATTTCCAACAACATTATTAATAATTAGTTCAGTAGAAAGTCCTTTTCTTATTTGAACTATAAAAGCTTTTTCTGTTTTTGAAAATTCTGAGGAAATTAATTCATTTTTAGTTGTTTTACACCAAGAGGTAATATCTTTTTTAAATCCTGGGTCAGTAGCTTTTACTTCTAAAATATCTCCATTATTTAATTTATCCATTTCTTCAAAAACTCTTCTTATAGGACCAGGACATTGAAGACCGCAAGCATCAATTGATAAAGTGATTTTTTTATTCATAGTAGCACATTCCTTTTTTTCTAACTCAGAAGTAGCAACTTCTTGTAATTCTTCAAGTTCTGTAGAGGATTTTATATCTTTAGTACCAAAAGAATAAGTTGTAAATCCTCCATCTATATTTACTGATTTAAAACCATTTTGATTTAATATTCTACAAGCAAGATATCCACGTAATCCAACTTTACAATAAACAAAAATTTTTTTATCTTTAGGTAATTTATCAAGGTTTTCTCTTAAAGTATCTAAAGGAATATTAATAGCAGATTTAATTTTTCCAGATTGAAGTTCTATAGGATTTCTTACATCTAAAATATAAGCATTTTCTTTGATTAAGTTATCAATTTCATGCCATTGAACTGTTTCAATATTATCTTCTAACATATTAGATGCAACATATCCAGCCATATTAACTGGATCTTTTGCAGAAGAATAAGGAGGAGCATAACAAAGTTCTAAATCAGGTAAATCAAATACAGTTAATTCTCCCTTGATAGCTGTTGCGATGACATCTATTCTTTTTTCTACACCTTCATAACCTATAGCCTGTGCACCTAAAATTTTCCCTTCATTATTAAATAATAATTTTAGGTGAATAGGAAATGCACCAGGATAATATCCAGCATGAGAATTAGGGTGGATGTGTAAAACTTTATAGTCTAGATTAAATCTTTTTAAAGTTTTTTCGCTATTTCCTGTACTAGCTACTGTTAAGTTAAATACTTTAGCAACAGAACTACCCAAAGTTCCTTTATAGGCTGTTTTTTTACCTGCTATATTATCAGCTAAAATTCTTCCTTGCCTATTTGCAGGCCATGCAAGAGGGATTTGAGTTTTAAAACCATTTATAAAGTCAGAAACTTCTATAGCATCACCGATAGCAAATATATCTTTTGCAGAAGTTTCTAGATATTCATTAACTACTATAGCACCTCTTTCATTTATTTTTAGTCCAGCTTCTTTAGCAATTTTACTTTCAGGTTTTACACCAATTGCTAGAATAATTAAATCAGTATTTATTTTTTTACCGTCTTCTAGTAAAACAAAATTACCCTTATTTTCAATTGAAGAAATTCCATTATTTAAAACAAGATTAATAGCGTTATCTATTAAATGCTCATGTATTATATTAGCCATTTCAAAATCTACAGGAGCCATAACTTGATTACTTTTATCAACTAAAGTAACATTTATATTTCTGTTAGCTAAATTTTCAGCCATTTCAATACCTATAAAACCGCCACCAATAATAACTGCATTTTTAGGAGCCTTTTTATCTACAAATTCTTTAATCTTGTCAGTATCATGTAAATTTCTTAAAGTAAAAACATTATTTGCAGAATCTTTTCCTGGAATTGAAGGATTTATAGGAGCTGCACCAGGAGATAAAATTAATTTATCAAAACTTTCTTCGTATAATTCATTTGTTTTTAAATTTTTAACTTTAACTTTTTTATTTGTTGAATCTATGGATATAACTTCATTAAAGTTTCTAATATCCATATTAAATCTTTCACTCATGCCATCAACTGTTTGTATAAGAAGTTTATCTCTATCTTTTATTTCTTCACCTATATAATAAGGAAGTCCGCAATTAGCGAATGATATATATTCACCTTTTTCAAAAAGAATTATTTCTAAATTTTCATTTAATCTTCTAAGTCTAGCAGCTGCAGAAGCACCACCAGCAACACCGCCGATTATAATAATTTTTTCCATTATATTCACCTCTATTTTAATATTCATATATTACGATTTAAAGATATATATTTTTTAATAATAAGAAGTTTAAATAAATTTAAACTTCTTATTTAGTCTTTCACGAAAATAAAATTTCTATTAATTTTTTTATATCATTATTAGCAATTTTATAAGTTATTTCAAGTCCGTTTCTTTCACCAACTATTATCCCTGAACTTTTTAACTTAGCTAAATGTTGAGAAATGGTAGACTGCGGCATATTTAAGCAAGAATACATATTAGTAACATTACTACTGCCTACTTCTAAAAGTCCTTTTATTATACATAATCTAACAGGGTGAGATAATGCTTTTAAAAGCTCTGCTTTTTCCTCAAATAATTTAGGATTTGTTAAAAATGTTTCATTCTCAACCATCTTATCACCTCTTTATCACTATATTCAAATAATACGATATTGTTTCCTTAAAGTCAAGAAATTTTATATTTATTCTAAATGGAAAATAAATTTAAATTATTGACATATTTTAAAATATATCGTAATATTTGAATATAACGATTTTGATAATAAATATTTAAGGATTAGGAACAATAAAAATAAAACTAATGAGGAGAGATTAAAATGACAAAACCATCAGAATATCATAAACAAGGTTATACTTGTGCAGAGGCAATAATTAAATCATACAATGAAGAACATGGAACTCATATTCCAGTTTCTTTAGGAAGTGCAATGGGAACTGGTTTTACAGTTGGGTCAATGTGTGGAGCAATAGGTGGAGCTGGTGCTATAATAGGGATTGAAAAAGGTAGAAATTCTAATGAAGAAAATAATGATGCAAGAAAAGTTAATAGAGAATTAATGAATAATATAAATGAAGAGTATAACACAACGATTTGTAAAGAATTAAAGAAAAATAAAGTTAGTTGTGCTGAAATAATAGATTATACTTATGAAAGATTAACAAAGGTATTAGAAGAAAATAAATAAAGGGAAAAAGCTTTTAAATAATAGGTGAATTATTGATTTAAAAGCTTTTTTTTCTTATAATGTAGAAAACTAAATAAATTTTTTAAGAGGATTAAATATGGAAAATATAAATTTTAATAAAGAAGAAATAATAACAATAATAAAAGAAAATATAAAAGAAATAGAAAATGAATATTTAGGTTTAGGTGAAGAAGAATTTTATCTTCCAAAACCAATTATGGTAAAAATAGACTTATTAGAAGAAATTGAAAGAATAAATTTTTTTGAGATTTGTGATGAAATGGCTAAAGAATTAATAATATTAAAAACTGGAGAATTAAATCAAATTAATAATTTGCATAGTGAGATAGTAAATTTAGCAGAAAATAAATTAAATAAGTACATAATAAAATAAAAGTGAATTGAGAATAAAAATATCTTTTTAGGATATAAATTATATATATAAATATATTGAATTTATGGACTAAGGAGAATTATGATTAAGAAAGTGTTTAGTAGTTTTATAATATTTTTTTTTATTAGTACTATTTTAGGAAGTTGTAACATTAATGAAAAAAGCGAAAATATGGATAATATTAAAGTTGCAAATGAAGATAAAAAAGTTTTAAATAAATATTTTAATGGAAAAAAGGATTTTTTTATTAATAATAGTGAAAAAATAATTTATAATGGCTATTGTGAATCAGGATATACATTAAGTAAGAAAATAATGGATGATGAGAATTGTAAAATAATTTATGATGGTGAAATGACAGATGGTTATGGAGAGGATGAAAGAGGTCCAAGGAATGTTAGTATGAGTTATAATTTTAAATTGGATGAAGGGAAAACTCCTATAGTTTATGAAACTATAAAAAATGAAGATTATTTATTAAAGAATAAAAATACTTTATATTCTTTAATAGAAAATTATATAGTAATGATGGGAGAATTAGAAGAAGGAAAAAGTTGGGAGCAAAAAATTCAATTTAAAGAAAAAGAATATACTGCTAAAACTACAATGACTATAATTTCAGAAAGTAAATATAAATTAGAAACAGTTATAAATAATATAGAAGGGTTTTATGAAAATACTTATAAAGAAGAAAGAATTTATGAAAAAGAAAAAGGGTTAATTAGTTTTTCTAATAGAATTTTTTCTAATGATGAAGAATTAAAACAGGATGAACTAATATTTGGTTATAAATTAACTGAAATAAAATGAAAATTTCGAAAAGTCGCTTTATATAAGAGACTTTTTTTTATTTCAAAATGAAGAAAAGTTCATTTTAGTTCTATATTATGATAAAATAAGACTTATTTTGAATTATTTAATTTGATTATTATATATATAAGGAGAACGAAGAAATGAAGAAAGTTATAGTTATAGGAGCAGGGCCAGCAGGGATAATGGCAGCATTAACTGCTTCAAAAAATAATGAAGTGATTTTAATAGAAAAAAATAATGAAATAGGAAAAAAACTTCGATTAACTGGGGGCGGAAGATGTAATATAACAAATAATAGAGATATTGAAGAATTTTTTGATAAAGTTGTTACTAATAATAAGTTTTTATATAGTGCTTTTTATAGTTTTTCTAATTTAAATTTATTAGAATATTTTAAAAATCATCAATTAGATTATAAAGTAGAATATGATCAAAAAGTTTTTACTAAAAGTGATAAAGCTGATGAAGTAATAGATTTATTTTATAGAGATTTAAGAGCAAATAATGTTAAATTAATATTTAATAAATCAGTTTTGGATTTTATTATAAAAGAAAATAAAATAGAAGCTGTTATTCTATCAGATGGTACTGAAATAAAAGGGGATAAAGTAATATTAGCAACAGGAGGGAAAAGCTTTCCTAACACAGGTTCAGATGGGAATATGTATTCTATATTAGAAAAGTATGGACATAGTATCATTCAGCCTAAAGCAGCATTAATTCCTTTAGTAATAAAAGAAGATTTTATTAAAAATCTTCAAGGGGTTGCAATGAAAGAAGTTTTAGTAAAGGTTAAGATAGGAAAAAAGAAAATAGAGAAAACAGGGGATATGATATTTACTCATTTTGGAGTATCAGGTCCTGCTATTTTAAAAATATCATCTTACTTAAATAAGGAACTTATTAAGGGAGAGATTCAGATAAATATTGATTTTTTAAATGAATTTTCAAAAGAAGAAATTTCAAAGTTAATAAGAAGTAATAGTAATAAAAGTATATTAAATAATTTAAAAGGAACTTTACCACAAAATTTTTTAAAAGAAATTTTAAATTTATTGAATTTACAAGATGTAAAAGTTAGCGAATTAAAAAAAGAAGATGAAAATAAACTTATAGAATTAATAAAAAATATGACATTAACAGTTAGAGAGACATTAACTATAAAAGCAGCTCAAGTTACATCGGGTGGAGTCAAAGTAAAAGAAATAAATGCTTCTAGTATGGAATCTAAAATAATAAAAGATTTATTTTTTGCTGGTGAAACTATAGATGTTGATGCTGAAACAGGGGGATACAATTTGCAAATAGCATTTTCAACTGGATATTTAGCAGCTTTAGATTATTAAATAGCCTGAATAATAAGTTATAATACTTAAAAAACAAATTTGGCCTTTTTCATTTAATTAATTTAAGCATAATATCAATTAAAAAGCTTAAGAAAAAAGGAGAATTTATGAATAGACAGTTTTCATATGATGAATTAAAAAGAATATATCCAGATATAGAAAAAATTATAAATAAAAATAATATAAAAATTGAAAATTTAAAGGAAGTATATGATGATTATGTAGCTTACGAAGTTTCTTATGAAAATCAAGCGAATTTTATTGCTAATATATTTCGTTCAAAAGAATCAGTGCATACAGTGAAGTCGAGAGTGAAGGAACCTTATAGATTAATTGAAAAAATAATTAGAAAGACTTTAGATAGAAAAGAAAAGTATGGAAAAGACTTTGAGTTTTCAAAATTAAATTATAAAGATGAAATAAACGATTTAATTGGAATAAGAGTAATTCATATTTTAAAAGAACAGTGGAAAGAAATTCATGATTTTATAATAAATACTTGGAAAGTCGTAGAAATAACTGCAAATGTAAGAGATGGTGATAATACAGAAGTATTTCAGGAGTTAAATATTGAAGTGAGATCTAGACAATCAGGATATCGTTCAGTGCACTATTTAGTTGAATTTTTTCCAACTAATCAGAAGGTTATTGCAGAAATACAAGTTAGGACTATATTTGAAGAGGGTTATGGTGAGATAGATCATAGATTGAGATATAGACATAATGAAATACCAGAAGTTTTAAAATCTAATTTATTATTATTTAATAGAATAATTGGAAGTGCAGATGAGATGGCTTCACTGATAAACAAATTAAATGATGAGTTTAATAATGACAATTATTACAAAAAGTTATTACAGGAAAAAGATGAAGAAATTATTAAATTAAGAAAGCTACTAAAAAAAGAATCTATATTGTAGATTCTTTTTTTTATAGATTTTTATTTAGATTACTCTTTAAATAAAATACTCGTAAATGATAATAAAAAAATAAAAACAAAAAAAAAACATTATTAATAAAAAAATATTAAATATTTAACTTAAAAAATAGAAATGTTAAAATGTAATTAATGTAAATATTTTCAAGTGAATAGGGGGAGATTTTAATGGCAAAAAGAGCATTTAATAAAAGGGCAAAAAATTTAGTGGTATGTGTTACTTTAAGTTCTATATTACTTGGTACAACTATTTCTGTATTTCCGATGACTACGGTGCAAGCTGCTGAAAAAGCAACTTCATCAAAGCGAAATGTTATGTATTATGGAGATTGGTCTATCTGGGGAGGTCAAGGTAATTTTTATCCAAAAGATATTCCAGCAGAACAATTAACTCATTTGAATTTTGCATTTTTAGATTTTGACAGTAATGGAAATTTAATATTTACAGATAAAGATGCTGCAGTTGGTGCTCCAGTTGGAGAAACAGGAGTTCAATGGGGTGGAGCTAATGCTGGGATTTTATCAGCATTTCAAGAATTAAAGGCTAAAAATCCAAACTTAAAAATTGGTATTTCAATTGGTGGTTGGTCTAAATCAGGAGATTTTTCAGAAGTTGCTGCTAATCCAACTGTAAGGAAAAAATTTGTAGATAATGTTGTAAAATTCGTAGAATATACTAATATGGACTTTGTTGATTTAGATTGGGAATATCCAGGTGAAGTAAGACAACCAGACAAGGTTGATAATATACAGGACGAAGGAACAACAAAAGCGAGACCTGAAGATAAAGAAAATTATATTAAATTATTGCAAGATTTTAGAGTTGCTTTAGATAATAAAGGAAAGGATATTGATAAAACTTATGAATTATCAGTAGCATTACCAGCACCAAAATCAAAACTAGACTTAGGAATTGATATAAATTCTTTATTTAATGTTGTAGATTTTGCAAACATTATGACTTATGATATGAGAGGTGCTTGGGATGAAACAAGTGGACATCAGACTGGGCTTTATTCAAATAATTTAGATCCAAACTTTGAACAAGGATTATCAGTAGATCAAAGTGTAAATTATCTAATTAGTCAAGGTGCTAAAGCTGAGAAAATAGTTGTAGGAGCAGCTTATTATACTAGAGGATGGGAAAAAGTTTCTAAAGGACCAGATAGTAATCTTCCAGGTTTATTCGGTGATGCAGAAACTGTATCTCAAGATGCAGATAGAACTCCATCAAGAGGTGCAGCAAATGAAGCTCCTCTTAAAGATGGAGAAGGTGGAAGACGTGGAGGAGTTTGGTCTTATGGAAGTTTAAGTAAATTAAAGGCTGCTTATCCTGGATTAAAAGAATATTGGGATGATACAGTAAAGGCTCCTTATTTATATGATGAAAATTCTGGAGCATTCTTCACTTATGATAATATAAAATCAGTTAATGAGAAAACAAAATATGTAAATGATAAGAACTTAGGTGGTATGATAGCATGGATGGCTTCACAGGATGCTATTTCTAGTACTGGAAAAAGAGATGAATTAACTAAAACTTCAAAAGAAGGATTATTTGGAACTGGAGCATTACCAGTAAATGATATAGTATATTCTGATTTAGATGTTGATTGTACTATAAAGCCTGTAAAAGAAGCATGGGGAACAGGTGGAGGATATGAAATTACAATTACTAATAAAGAAAAATTAGGTGAAAGTGATGCTGTTTTAAAGGAAGTTGAAAGAGGAGCTGAAACAATAAAAACACCTAAATTATACGTTAAAAGTGATGTTGCTTTAAAGGCTGGAGATCATATGGCTGGTGTAGTAACTACTGAAAATGGATATACTGCTATAGATTTAAAAGGTGTATGGGAAGGAAAAACTATTGAACCAGGACAAAGTTATAAATTTACACTTACAGCACCAGAAGCACCAACTGATACTTCTGCAATTAAAAGCATAGAATTAGTTCAACGTATGAATGAAGCTGGTACAGAGATAGCAAGACAATCAATTTATGGAGATCCAGGTACAGGTCCAGAAATAAATCAAGCACCTGTTCTTAATGGAGTTGTTAATAAGACTATAAATAAAGGTGATAAATTCGATAAATTAGCTGGAGTTACAGCAACTGATAAAGAAGATGGAGATTTAACAAACAAAATAACTGTAACTGGTGATGTTGATGTAAATAAAGCTGGAACTTATACTCTTATTTACAGCGTAGTAGATAGTGGAAATAAAACTGCTATAGCACAAAGAGTTATAACAGTAGTGGATGAAGTAGAGCCAGAGCAAAATACAGCTCCAGTATTAAATGGTATTATAGATAAAGTTATAACTGAAGGAGATAAATTCGATAAATTAGCTGGAGTTACAGCGACTGATAAAGAAGATGGAGATTTAACAAACAAGATAACTGTAACTGGTGATATTGATACAAATAAAGCTGGAGTTTATACTTTAACTTATTCAGTAAAAGATAGTGGTGGATTAGAAACAACAAAAACAAGAAAAATTACAGTTACAGCTAAAAATATAGATGGAGATACCTATGATGCAAATAAAGTTTACTTATCTGGTGATACAGTTGTATATCAAGGTAAAACTTATAAAGCATTATGGTGGACTCAAGGTGGAGCTACTCCTGATAAAAATTCTGCATGGGAAGAGGTAGTTAAACCAAATGAAGATGGAACAGTAGATTATTCAGCTGGTAAAGCTTATAATGGAGGAGCTGTAGTTAAATATAACGGAAAAAGTTATAAAGCATTATGGTGGACTAATAGTATTCCAGGTAGTGATTCTTCTTGGCAATTAATATAAAATAGAAGCTTAATGACTTTAATCTTTATTGATTAGGGTCATTAAGTTTTTTTTATTTTAAAAACTAAAAATAAAATTTCTGTTTTCAAATTATTCAATTTACTTTAAAATTAAATTAAAGATTTATTTTAGGAGGAGAGAAAATGGAAGGAAAAAGAAGTGATTATATATCATGGGATGAATATTTTATGGGTGTAGCTCTTATAAGTGCATTTAGAAGTAAAGATCCTAATACTCAAGTAGGAGCTTGTATTGTAGATAAAAATAAAAAAATAATAGGAATTGGTTATAATGGTTTTCCTATTGGATGTTCTGATGATGATTTTTCTTGGGGAAATGAAGGTGAATTTTTAAATACAAAATATCCCTATACTTGTCATGCAGAATTAAACGCTATTTTAAATAGTATTGGTAAAGAATTAGAAGGGTGTAAAATTTATTCAACTCTTTTCCCTTGTAATGAATGTGCTAAAGCTATAATTCAATCAGGTATAAAAGAAGTTATATATTTATCAGATAAATATAGTACTACAGAAAGTGTAAAAGCTTCTAAGATAATGTTTAGTAAAGCTAAAATAGAATACAAAGAATTAAAAACAACTAAAGATTCTTTAATTCTTTCATTTAATAAATTATCCTAAATTATTTAATTTAGGATAATTTATTATTATATTGGATATACTTCCTAAAGGGATTCATAAAATTTTCAAAAATTTATTGACAGTATTGTTTAATTGTAGTATATTTTGATTATCAAAATAATTGCTTTGAATGTCAAAATATTTTGTTTTTGAAAGATTTTGTGATGAAGAATTAATTAAGGAGCTGGTATCTAATGGGGAAGAGTAAAGATATACTAAATAAGCTTTTTGTAGAAGTTTTTAATGATATATTAGTAATTGAACAACAAAGTTTAAAAAATGGAATATTGTCAGATTTATCAGTAACAGAAATACACACTATTGAAGCAATAGGCTATAAAGAATCTAAAACAATGTCAGAAATAGCTAATAATTTAAATATAACTGTTGGAACTCTGACTACAGCTATAAATAAATTAATAAAAAAAGAATATGTTGAAAGAAAAAGAATAGAAACTGACAGAAGAGTTGTTTTAGTTCAGCTTACAAGAAAAGGGAAAATGGCTTATAGAATTCATGAGAGATTTCACAGAGAAATGATAAATAACACCCTAAGCTCCCTTAATAGTGAAGAAGAAAGAGTATTAGTAGAAGCTCTTGAAAAAATGACAATATTTTTTAAAGAAAAATATATAAGTATGGGATTAAAGGAGAGAAATTATGAGTAACTCCAAAATAATAGGGGTAGGCTCTTATGCTCCTAGCAATGTGGTAACAAATTTTGATTTAGAGAAATTAGTAGAAACTACTGATGAATGGATAACAACAAGAACAGGAATAAAGAGTAGACATATATCTATAAATGAAGATACCTCTGATTTATCAACAAAGGCAGCATTAAGTGCTTTAAAAGAAAGTTCACTAAAGGCTGAAGAGTTAGACTACATAATAGTAGCTACCTGTAGTCCTGATAAATTTATTCCATCAACAGCTTGTATTGTTCAAAAAAATATAGGTGCAAAAAATGCAGCAGCCTTTGATGTAAGTGCTGCCTGTACTGGATTTATTTATGCACTTCAATTAGGTGATTCATTGATTAAAAGTGAAGCCGCAAAAAATGTTTTAGTAATAGGTGCTGAAGTTTTATCTAAGATTGTAAATTGGGAAGATAGATCAACCTGTGTTTTATTCGGTGATGGAGCTGGCGCTGCTATATTAACTAAAAGTGAAGAAAAAGGAATATTATATTCAAAAGTTAATTCTGAAGGCGATAAATGGGAAGCACTTGTAGTAGATGGATTAAATGTAAGAAATCCATTTAGTGATTCTCAAAGAGGAGATAGTTATATTCAAATGAATGGTGGAGAAATTTTCAAATTTGCTGTAAAAGCTTTTGAAGATATAGTTAATACTATATTAGAAAAAACTTCATTAACCATAAGTGATATAGATTGTATAATACCTCATCAAGCTAATTATAGAATTATAGAAACTATTAGCAAACGATTGAAAATTCCTATGGATAAATTCTATATGAATTTAAAAGGATTTGGTAATACTTCTGCAGCTAGTATTCCAATAGCTTTAAGTGAAGCTGTAAAATATAAAAAAATAAAAAAAGGCGATAAAGTCTTATTAATAGGATTTGGCGGAGGATTAACCTGGGGTGGATCCTTATTACAATGGTGATTATAATAAAAATTTTATATAGATATTATAATAAGTTTTAAATTTTAGGAGGAATAAAAAATGGTATTTGAAAAAATAAAAGCAATAATATGCGACAAATTAGAAATCGAGGAAAGTAAAGTAACTTTAGACACAACTTTTGAAGATTTAGGAGCTGATTCATTAGATTTATTCGAAGTTATAATGGACATCGAAGAAGAATTTGATATTAAATTAGAAGAAGCAAGTGAAATAAAAACTGTAAAAGATGCAGTTGATTATGTTGAAAAATCAATAGCTTAATATATTTAAAAAAATAATAGAGGCTATATTTATATAGCCTCTAAAAATTTAGAGTTTAGTAGGAGGGCTTTATGAAGAAAATTGCTTTTTTATTTGCAGGTCAAGGATCTCAATACGTAGGAATGGGAAAAGAATTTTATGAAAATTTTGAAGAAAGTAAATCTGTTTTTGATATAGCTAATGAAGTTTTAAATAGAAATATAGCAGATATTTGTTTTAATGGTCCTGTGGATCTACTAAATAAAACTGAAAATACGCAACCTTGTATTGTTACTACTAATATGGCTATACTTAAAGCATTAAATTCAGTAGGTGTACATTCAGATATTTCTTGCGGTTTAAGTTTAGGTGAATATTCCGCTCTTTTAAATAATAAAGTTATAGATTTTAAAGATACTGTAGCTTTAGTAGAAAAAAGAGGAGTATTTATGCAAGAAGCCGTAAAAGAAGGCGTTGGCGGAATGATTGCTGTTTTAAGATTATCAGAAGATATTATAAATGAAATTATAAATGAATGTAAAGTATATGGAATTATAGAATGTGCTAATTATAATTCACCAAGTCAAATTGTTTTATCAGGTGAATTAAAAGCTTTAGATAAGGCGATGGAACTTGTGAAAGAAAAAGGTGGTAGAGCTGTTAAACTACCAGTTTCAGCACCTTTTCATTGTTCTATGCTTAATCCAGCGGCTAAAAAATTAGCAGTTGAATTAAATTCTATAAATATTAACTCAATTGAAGGAATAGTTTTATCAAATGTAAAAGGATCTAATTATCAAAAAGATGATGACGTTAGAAAACTATTAGAAACTCAAGTTGAGAGTTCTGTATTATTCATGAAAAATATAGAGTTTATAAAAGATTTAGGTGTAGATATATTTGTGGAAATAGGTCCTGGAAAAGTTCTGGGAGGTTTCGTAAAGAAAATTTTCAAAGAAGCAACTATATTAAACGTAGAAGATATAGATTCATTTAATAAAACCATAGAAAAACTAAAAGAATTGGAGGTAATAAAATAATGTTACAAAATAAATCTGCGATAATAACTGGTGGTACAAGAGGAATAGGTAAAGCAATAGCTATAGAATTAGCTAGCTTAGGAGCTGATTTAGTAATCGGGTATAGAAGTGCAGATAAGGAAGCAGAAATTTTAAAAGAACAACTAGAAAATCTAGGTAGAAAGATAATTTTAGTTAAAGGTGATGTTTCTAATCCTGAATATGCTAAAGAACTAGTAAATGCTTGTAAAGAAAACTTTGGTAAAATAGATATATTAGTTAATAATGCAGGAATAACTAAAGATACTTTAATTCTTAGAATGAAAGAAGAAGAATTTGATGATGTAATAAATGTAAATTTAAAAGGAACATTTAATTGTTCAAAAGAAGTTTCTGCAATAATGTTGAGACAAAGATATGGTAAAATAATAAACATGGCTTCTGTTATAGGATTAATCGGGAATGCAGGTCAAGCAAATTATGCAGCCTCTAAGGCTGGTGTAATTGCTTTAACTAAATCACTGGCTAAAGAACTTGGAACAAGAGGAATAACAGTTAATGCTGTTGCACCAGGTTTTATAGAAACAGATATGACAGAAAGCTTACCTGAAGCAGTAAAAACTAAAGTAAAAGAAAATATAGCTTTAAAAAAATTAGGTAAGCCAGAAGATATTGCAAAAATGGTAGCTTTCCTAGCTTCAGAAGATTCAAACTATATAACAGGCCAAGTTATAAATATTGACGGCGGCATGGTAATGTAAGGAGTGTATTAAAAATGGAACATAGAGTAGTTATAACAGGACTTGGAGCAATAACTCCAGTGGGAAATGACGTTAAAGAATTTTGGAATAATATAAAAAATGGAGTTTGTGGTATAGAGGTATTTGATAAAGATCAATATTTTGATTCAACAGATTATGATGTTCATATAGCAGGAACAGTAAAAAACTTTGATGCAGAAACTTACATCGGTAAAAAAGAAGTGAGAAGAAATGATAGATTTGTTCATTTAGCAATAAAAGCAGCTGATGAAGCAATGGAAGATGCTAAAATAAATATGGAAGAAGTTGATCCAACAAGAGTTGGTGTAATTGTAGGATCAGGAATTGGTGGATATAATACTATAGAAGAACAAATTGAAAAATTAGTTCAAAAAGGACCTAAAAGAGTTTCACCTTTTTATATTCCAAGTTCAATAATAAATATGGTAGCTGGAACTTTATCTATGAGATATGGAGCTAAAGGAATTTCCTCTTCAGTAGTTACAGCCTGCGCATCAGGAACAAGTTCTATAGGAGATGCTTTTAGACAAATAAAACATGGATATATGGATATAGTAATAAGTGGTGGATCTGAAGCTGCAATTACTAAATCAGGTATGGCTGGATTTTCAAATTTAAAAGCTTTAAGTACTTCAACTGATGTAAATAGAGCATCAATACCATTTGACAAAGAAAGAAATGGATTTGTAATGGGTGAAGGAGCTGGAATATTAATATTAGAAAGCTTAGAAAGTGCTCAAAAAAGAGGGGCTAAAATATATGGTGAAATAGTTGGATATGGATCAACTAGTGATGCCTATCATATAACAGCACCATCACCAGATGGGGAAGGCGCTGGAAATGCAATGAAAAACGCATTAATCGAAGGTAATATTGAAAAAACTGAAGTAGATTATATAAATGCTCATGGAACTAGTACAGCAGCTAATGATAGAGTTGAAACTAAAGCTATAAAAAACTGTTTTGGTGATAGAGCATATGAAATAAATATTTCATCAACTAAATCTATGACTGGACATCTATTAGGTGCTGCTGGTGCAATAGAAGCTGTTATTTGCGTAAAAGCTATGAATGATAGTTTTATACCACCAACAATAGGATATAAAGTAAAAGATGAAGAGTGTGATTTAAATTATACTCCAAACAAAGGTGTTGAAAAAGAAGTAAACTATGCATTAAGCAACTCACTTGGATTTGGTGGTCATAATGTATCATTATTATTTAAAAAATTTAATTAGAGGTGTTTTAAATGAACATAGCAGAAATTAAAGAATTAATTGACAAAATAAACAATTCTGATATAAGTTTATTCGAATTAAAATTAGATGATAATTATTTAAAAATGGATAAATCAGAAACTAGAACTATTAATAGAACTGAACCAATAAAAGAAAATAAAGAAATAATCAAAGAAGAAATAAATATAATAAATCCAGTTTCAGAAACGAAAGTTTCTGAAACTGCTAAAGAGGAAGCAACAACAGAAATTTCTGAAGATTTATATGTGGTTGAATCACCAATGGTTGGGACTTTTTATGAAGCTGCTGGAGCTGATATAAGTTCTTTCGTAGAAGTAGGCGATAGCATAAAAGTTGGAGATACACTTTGTATAATAGAAGCTATGAAGTTAATGAATGAAATTGAATCAGAAGTTAATGGTGAAATTGTAGAAATATTAATACAAAATGGAGAAATGGTTGAATACGGAAAACCATTATTTAAGGTTAGGAGGAAATAATAATGTTAGGAATAAAAGAGATAAAAGAAATAATCCCACATAGATATCCTTTTTTATTAGTAGATAAAGTAGAGACTTTAGAAGAAGGGGTTAAAGTTGTAGCTTATAAAAATGTTACAGTTAATGAACCATTTTTTCAAGGGCATTATCCAGAATATCCAGTAATGCCAGGAGTTTTAATAGTTGAAGCTTTAGCACAAACTGGAGCAATTGCTTTATTAACAAAAGAAGAATTTAAAGGGAAAACACCTTTATTTGCTGGAATAAATAAAGCTAGATTTAAAAAACAAGTTGTGCCAGGTGATGTATTAAAGCTTGAAGTTGAAATTATAAAAATAAAAGGGCCTGTAGGAATAGGAAAAGGAACTGCAACTGTAGATGGAAAAATTGCTTGCAGTGGTGAGATTTTATTCGCAATACAATAGGTTAGGTGATTTTTATGTTTAAAAAAGTATTAATTGCAAATAGAGGAGAAATAGCGGTAAGAATAATCAGAGCTTGTAGAGAGCTTGGTATCTTAACGGTTGCTGTTTATTCAGATATAGATAAAGATGCATTACATGTTAAACTTGCTGATGAAGCGATTTGTATTGGACCTTATAGTTCAAGAGAAAGCTATTTAAATATAACAAATATTTTAAGCGCTTGTATATTAACAGGTGCAGAAGCTATACATCCTGGATTTGGTTTTTTATCTGAAAATCCTAAATTTGCTAAAATTTGTGAGGAATGCAATATTAAATTTATAGGTCCATCTTGGAAAGCTATAGATTTGATGGGGAATAAAGCTAGAGCTAGAGAGATTATGAAAAAAGCAGAAATACCAATAGTTCCAGGATTTGAGGGAACTATTGAATCTGCTATACAGGGTTTAGAAATAGCTAAAGAAATAGGTTTTCCTGTAATGATAAAAGCCGCTTCAGGTGGTGGTGGAAAAGGTATTCGAATAGTTAGAGAAGCTAATGAATTTAAATCTAATTATAATAATGCTAAAGCTGAAGCTAAAGCTAATTTTAATGATGATACTATGTATATAGAAAAATTTATAGAAAATCCCAAACATATCGAATTTCAAATATTAGCTGATAGTTTTGGGAATATTATACATTTGTTTGAAAGAGATTGTTCAGTACAACGTAAAAATCAAAAAGTTATAGAAGAAGCACCATCTAGTAGATTAGATGAAAATTTAAGAAAAAGAATGGGGCAAGCGGCTATAAATGCAGCAAAAGCAGTAAAATACGAGAATGCTGGAACAATAGAATTTCTTTTAGATAAAAATAATAATTTCTATTTTATGGAGATGAATACAAGAATTCAAGTTGAACATCCTATTACAGAAATGATTAGCGGGATAGACCTTGTAAAAGAACAATTAAAAATAGCATCAGGGATGCCATTAACAATAAAACAAGAAGATTTGAAAATTAATGGGCATGCTATAGAATGTAGAATAAATGCAGAAGACCCTTATAAAAACTTCATGCCATGTCCTGGAACTATTAACAGCGTAAATATTCCTGGTGGATTTGGAGTAAGAATGGATACAGCTATTTATGATGGGTATAAAATTCCACATTGCTATGATTCTATGATAGGTAAATTAATAGTTCATGATAAAAGTAGAAATGAAGCTATTATAAAAATGAAAAGGGCATTAGATGAATTTGCAATAGAAGGTGTTGTTACCAATATTGATTATCATTTTGATATATTAAACCATGATGATTTTATTGATGGTTCTTATGATACAGCATTTTTATCAAATAAGTTGGTGAATAAATAATGTTAACAGATTTATTAAATAGAAGAAAATTAATAACAGTAAGTAAAGTAGAGTTAAAAACTGAGATCGAAAAAAAAGAAAAACCTAATATACCAACAGGTATGTGGAGTAAATGTAATCAATGTGGAACTATTTTATATACTGAAGATTTAAAAAGTAATTTATATGTATGTCCTAATTGTAACTATCACTTAAGAATTAGCGCAAAAGAAAGAATAGCTAATATAATAGATCCAAATACTTTTATTGAGATGGATAAGGATTTAATCGGAAATAATCTTTTGAAATTTGAAGGATATAGTGAAAAATTAAAAAAAGCTAAAAAAAGTAGTGGATTAAATGAAGCTGTTCTAACAGGTGTTGGAAATATAAATGGTAAAAAAACAGCTATAGCTGTTATGGATCCTGCTTTTATGATGGGAAGTATGGGAACTGCTGTAGGAGAAAAAATAACAAGAGTAATAGAGTATGCTACTAAGAGTAAATTACCTGTTTTAATATTTACTGCATCAGGTGGAGCTAGAATGCAAGAAGGAATATTTTCTCTAATGCAAATGGCTAAAATTAGTGGTGCTTTATATAGGCATTCCGAAGCAGGACTTTTATATGTAACAGTTTTAACAGATCCAACTACTGGTGGAGTAACAGCAAGTTTTGCTATGGATGGAGATATAATATTAAGTGAACCTAATTGTCTTATAGGATTTGCTGGAAGAAGAGTTATTGAGAAAACTATAAATGAAAAATTACCAGGAAATTTCCAACAATCAGAATTTTTATTAGAAAAAGGTTTTATAGATAAGATAGTTTCAAGAAAAGATTTGAAATCTCTATTAGATAAAATATTAATTATTCATGAGGTGGAAAATGAGTAGAGAATTAATAAAAAGAATGAATTGTTGGGAAAAGGTTGAAACAGCAAGAAAGCTAGAAAGACCAACTGCAAAATTTTATATAGAGTCAATTTTTGATAACTTCATAGAACTTCATGGTGATAGAACTTATAGTGATGATAAAGCAATAATTGGCGGTATAGCAACTTTAAATAATAAAAGTTATACTGTAATTGGTATTTGTAAGGGTGAGAGTACAAAAGAAAATATCGAGAGAAATTTTGGAATGCCTCATCCTGAAGGATATAGAAAAGCTTTAAGATTAATGAAACAAGCCGAAAAGTTTAAAAGACCTATTATATGCTTTATAGATACACCTGGTGCCTTTTGTGGCTTAGGTGCAGAAGAAAGAGGGCAAGGGCAAGCTATTGCTCAAAATTTAGTTGAAATGATGGGACTTAACGTTCCTATTATTTCAATCATTATAGGTGAAGGCGGTAGTGGAGGTGCATTAGCATTAGCAGTTGCTGATAAAATTTATATGTTAGAACATTCAATATATTCTATTTTATCACCAGAAGGCTTTGCAACTATACTTTGGAAAGATAGTAGTAGAGCTAAAGAGGCTGCTGAGGTAATGAAAATAACAGCTCAAGATTTAAAAAGTTTTAATATTATTGATGGAATAATAAAAGAACCTTGGGGTGGTGCTCATAAAAATCCACCTCGTGCAGCTATTATGATAAAAAAGACAATTTTATCTGCTATTGACCAATTATTAAATTTAGAACTAATTGATTTAAAAAATCAAAGATATGATAAATTTAGAAATATAGAAAATTTATTATAATAAAAAGTTAGGAAGTTTTTTGCTTTCTAACTTTTTTAATTTAAAACCTCCTATTCTTTCATATTTTTTTTTATTTTGGAAAAGATAATTTAGAAAGGAGGTTTTTTATATGACCAATAAAATTAATAAAATTTCTGCTATAATACTTTCAATGATAATGACTTTATTTGTTGCAATTACTCCAATATCTGTTTTAGCAGATGAAAAAGAAAATCCTAAAACAAATAGTGCATTAGACGTAGATGCAAAGTCTGCTTTATTAATGGAGGTGCAAAGCGGAAAAATAATATTTGAGAAAAATTCTAATGAAAAATTTGCACCAGCTTCAGTTACAAAAATAATGACTATGCTTTTAACAATGGAGGCTATAGATTCAGGAAAAATAAATTTAAGTGATAAAGTAACCATATCTGAGAATGCAAAAAAAATGGGTGGTAGTACAATGCTTTTAGATACAGGGGAAATAAGAACTGTAGAAGAACTTTTAAAGGGTGTAGCTATTGCTTCAGGAAATGATGCAGCTGTAGCTCTTGGTGAGTATTTAGCAGGTAGTGAAGATGCTTTTGTAGAACTTATGAATAAAAGAGCTCAAGAAATAGGTATGAAAAATTCAACTTTTAAAAACTGCACTGGATTACCTATAAATGGACATTTATCAACTGCTTTTGATATATCTATAATGTCAAGAGAGTTATTAAAACATGAAGGAATATTTAAATATTCCGGTACATATATGGAAACAATTTCAGAGGGGAGAAAATCTCCTATAGAACTTGTAAATCATAATAAATTAGTAAGGTTTTTTAAAGGCTGTGATGGATTAAAAACTGGCTTTACAAATGAAGCTAAATATTGTATATCAGCAACAGCTAAAAAAGATGGAACTAGAGTTTTAGCAGTTATAATGGGAGCGCCTACATATAAGGTTAGAAATAGAGATGCAAGTATGCTAATGAATTATGGATTTTCAAAATTTGAAACCAGTAAAATTTTAGAAAAAGATACTGAAGTTCAAAAATATGATTTTGATAAAAAAGGTAATAAATGCATAATACTTAAATCTTCAAAGGATTTAAATATAACATACTTAAAAGGTGAAAAAGAAAATATTAAAAAAGTAGTTGAATTAGATGATATTAAAGAGTTTAAAGAAAATCAAAAAGCTGGAAAATGTAAATTTTACTTAAATGACCAATTAATTGGTGAAGTTGAATTGTATTCAGATAGAGATTTAAATTTAAATAGTTTATTAGAAAAAATAAAAATAAAAATAACTAATATGATGAATAACTAATATAATCTAAGTAAAAGAAAGATAAATAACTTTCTTTTACTTAGATATTTTGTTATTATATTATAATTAAAGCTATAAAGTTAGGAGAGTTGCCTATGAGCATGCCAATAATAAAAATATCTAATTTTGATGGACCTTTTAATTTATTATTACATTTAATAAAGAAAAATGAAATGAATATAAATGAGATTAAAATAGAAGAGATAATAAAGCAATATTTAAATTACATAAATTTAATGAAAGAATTAGATTTAGAAATAACTTCAGAATTTATAGTTATAGCAGCTACTTTGATTGAAATAAAATCGAAAACATTATTGCCAAAAGAAAAGCAAGAAGAGGAAGATAGTGAAGATTTAGCTAAAGAACTTTTAAATAAATTAAATGAATATAAAAAATTTAAATTAATTACAGAATATTTTAAAAATAAAGATTTAGATTTAGGAGTATCATATACAAAAAAACCAGAAATAATAGAAGAAATAGAAACCCCTGAAAATTACAATTATTTAAAAAATACAACTATGCTTGATTTATATAATTTATATAATAAATTGATGAGATTATATAATGAAAAACAAAATGATAATAATGTTATAGAAAAGAAAATTAAAGCAGATCAATATAAAATTGACGATAAAATTAATGTTATTAGAGAAAGTATTAGATTTAAATCTATTTTGAACTTTACAGATATTATAATCAATTGCCAATGTAAATTAGAATTAGTTGTTACTTTCTTAGCATTATTAGAAATGATTAAAAATAACGAAATAAAAGTAGTTCAAAATACTAATTTTGAAGAAATTATAATTGAAAGGAATAATGAAATTGGATAACATAAATCAATTAGAATTTAATGAAATATCACATAAAAAAAGGTTTTTTTCTATAATAGAATCTCTTTTATTTGTAAGTGGAGAACCTTTAAGTCCTTTTGAGATAGCTAAAACAATAGATTTAGATTTAGATAAAACTTTAACATTAATAAAAGAATTAGCAATAAGTTATGAGAGAGATGATAGAGGAATAAAACTTATTACTATAAATGGAAATTTCCAATTAGCAACCAAAAATGCAAATAGTAATTACATTCAAAAATTATTGAAGAAAAATACTCGTCAATCTTTATCACAAGCATCTTTAGAAAGTTTAGCAATTATTGCATATAAACAACCTATAACTAAAATTGAGATAGATGAAATTAGAGGCGTTAAAAGTGAAAGTGCAATACAAAAGTTAGTTGAAAAAAGTTTAATAGAAGAAACTGGACGAGCTGATGCACCAGGAAGACCTATCCTTTATGGAACTACAGATGAATTTTTAAGACATTTTGCCTTAGGAGAACTTGGGGAATTACCATCTATAGATTTATTCAATGAAGAGGAAGAAACTAACTATGAAAAATAATTCATAGTTAGTTTCTTTTTTAATGTTCTTCTAAATCATTTTTAGTAGAATCACAACAAGCTTCTTCTTTTTTTTCTTTTTTCTTTTTGCAAGTTTTTTCTACAAATTCTTTTAGAGTATCCATTATTTGAGGAAGACTGTCAACTAATCTATCACAAGGGTTAGTTTGATCTACGGGTAATAATCTTACATTGGTATCTTTTAAAATTAAGAATGCTACTGGTTTAACAGATACACCTGAACCAGATCCCCCACCAAAGGGAAAACGCCCCTCTGGAGTAAGACTTTCTTTTGTTTTAGGGAATTCAGAACCTCCAGAAGCAAAACCAAAGGATACTTTAGAAATTGGAATTATATAAGTTCCATCACGGGTTTCTATAGTATCACCAATAATTGTATTGACATCTATCATATTTCTTAAATTTTCTAGTGTACTTTTCATTAAATTTTCTATTGGGTGTTTATTTTCCATAATTATTCCCTTTTGGGATACCTCCTTTAAATTTTAAATTTTTTAATATAATTGCTAGGATAATAATAATTTGCACAAGATTGGTTTTAATTATACTTTTATTCGAAAAGTTAATTTTATACTGATTATTAAAATTAGGTTCAATAGTATTTTCTTTTATTTCTAAGAAAAAAAATAAATCTATTAAATTATATAAACCATAAAATAAACAATTAAGAATTCCATAGAAAAATGCAGTTAATGCAGCATCTTCAGTAGAATATTCAAAATGATTTTGTAAAATAATTTTCATTTTAAATTTATTGTTTATTAAATTTGAAATTAAAGAACTAATATTAAGGGAAAATTTTTTAAAAAAAGATTTCTTTTTTTCTTTCTTTTTCTTTTCTTTTGTCCTCTTCTCTTTAGTGACATTCTCTATTTTTTCAGAAATATTTTTTTCTTCCACAGTGTTTTCTTTATTTAAAAATTTCTCTAAAGTAGTTGAAATATTTAAATTTAAAATATTAAACTTAAAAATTTTAATATTGAAATTTTTCCCATCAAAAAAAATAGTTAATTTAATTTTTATAGGAAATAATAATATAAAAATAACAATTAAAACTATAAAAATAACAAACATAAAAAGCCTCCTTAAATATCTATAATAAGTATTAGCAAAAATTATATTTTTTACTACAAATTATTTTTGATAGTTTAAGTTGGCTTAGGAGGAACTTTATGAAAAAAATTTATACACTATTATTAAGTTTATTGCTATTATGTTCAACATCTTTTACAGCTATCTCAAAAACTATAGCTAATACTGCTAGGTATGCAGTAGCTATTGATGGAACTACAAAAGAAATTTTATTTGAGAAAAAAGCATTTGACAATGTAGCTATGGCAAGTACAACTAAAATAATAACTGCATTAGTAGCTATTAATTATGGAAATTTAGAAGATAAAGTTGTAATATCAAAAAATGCTGCTTCTATAAGGGGATCGAAGGTAGGTTATAGGGCTAATGAAGAAATTAAATTAAAGGAATTATTATGGGGTCTTATGCATAAATCAGGTAATGATGCTGCCATAGCAATTGCAGAGCATTTAGGTGGAAGTATAGATGGATTTTCAGTAATGATGAATAATTTTAGTAAATCAATAGGTCTTATAGACTCTAATTTTCAATCTCCCCATGGTTTAGATAGTTCTAAGCATTTTTCTACAGCTTATGATTTAGCTATAGTAGCATCTGTAGCTATGGAAAATAAAGAATTTAAAGAAATCGTTTCGACAAAGACTTTAAAAAAAGAAACTTATAATTTTTCAAGAGATTATAATAATATAAATAAAATATTATGGAAAATTGATGAGGCAAACGGAGTAAAAACAGGTTATACAGGGCAAGCGGGGAAATGTCTAGTTTCCTCTATTAGAAAAAATGATAAAAATATTATAATAGTTGTTCTAAATTGTAATGATAGATGGCAGGTAACAGAGGATATTTATAATTATGTAAAAAACAAAATATAAAATAGGATGAATTCATCATCCTATTTTAACTTAACATTTTTATTAATATATCTAAAGTTGCTTTATTCTTATGTAAAGCATCAATATAGTCAGCTACATGTGTTTTATAAAATCTTACACCTTCATCAGTAATTTTATAGATTTTTTTACTTCTTTTGTTTATAAACTCATCACCTATCCACCTACTAACAACTAGACCATTTTCCTCCATTGAGTAAAGTGTATCATAGATAGTACTAGAAGAGACAGGAAAATGAAGTGGAGAATTAGAAAAAGTATTTTTAAAAGTTTCTAAAACTTTATTTCCAAATATCTCTTCATTTTTTGATAATTCCTTTAATATATAAAATGTATATAATTGCTTAGTATTTACCGTATTTCTAGGAGCAACCATTCTGTTTCTAGATGGCATAATTATCCCTCCAATCTTATTTTTTCTAATTCTATTATAATTTTAAAAATAATTAGAAACAAGAAAAATTTAAGTAACATATTTAAAAAATAAGAATATCTTATAGTAAAGGAGTGATAAATTATGTCAAAAAGAAGATGTTGTTGTAATGATTGTTGTTGTAATAATTGTAATAGTTGTAACAATTGTTGCTCAGTAGGATGTAATTCATGTTGTAATTCAGGATGTAATTCTTTTGGAATGAATTCTTTTGGTGGCGGTTGCGGATTTGGTTCAAACTATCTTTTATGGATATTACTTTTAGGTGGAATGGGTAGAGGTGGAAATTGCTTCGGTGGAAATAGATTCCTATTCTAAAAATTTATTAATATAAAATTAAATAATAAATTTAAAAAATGGATTGTATAAATACAATCCATTTTTTATTGTTGCTTATATTAGTATTATTATTTACAATAAAATAGTCTATAAATACTAGGAGGTATTAAAATGGAGGAAAGATTACAAAAATATATGGCTCACTGTGGAGTTGCATCAAGAAGAAAATGTGAAGAAATAATTTTAAGTGGAAATGTTACAGTTAATGATATAAATATTTCTGAGTTAGGAACTAAAGTTTCTGAAGAAGATATTGTTAAAGTCTACGGAAAAGTTATAAAACCAGAAGAAAATAAAGTTTATATAATGCTTAATAAACCAACTGGGTATATAACTAGTAATAGTGACGAGAAAGATAGAAAAACAATTTTAGATTTAATTAATGTAAATGAAAGAATTTATCCTATTGGTAGATTAGATTATGATAGTTCAGGACTTCTTATATTAACAAATGATGGAGAAATATATAATAAGGTTATTCATCCTAAAAAAGAAATTGAAAAAAAATATATAGCTACAGTAAAAGGAACTTTTACAGAGGAGGAATTAGAAAAGTTTAAAACAGGAGTTGATATAGGTGGTTATATTACTGCTAAATCTAAAATAAGAGTTTTAAACACTTCAACTTCAAATTCTAAAGTTGAAATAATTATACACGAAGGGAAAAATAGACAAATAAGAAAAATGTGTTCTGCATTTAATCATGAAGTAATTGATCTAAAGAGAGTAGCTATAGGAAAAATATATTTAAATGACTTACAAAGTGGACAGTGGAGATATCTTGATGAAAAAGAGATTTCTTATTTAAATAGCTTAAATTAGGAGTAGGAAAATGTTTAATTATGTTAATAACGTTAATAATTTAATACACCATATTATAGAAACAAAAATAGATAATAAAAAAATAGCTATTGATGCTACCTTAGGCAATGGACACGATACTGATTTTTTGAAAGACTTATTTATGAAGGTATATGCTTTTGATATTCAGGACATAGCTGTTGAAAATTATAATAGTAAAAATATAAAAAATGTAGAAGCAATTAAAGATAGCCATGAAAATTTTGAAAAATACATAAATGAGAAAGTAGATTGTATTATTTATAATTTAGGTTATTTGCCAGGAGCTGATAAGCATATTACTACTAAGGTAGAAAGTACTTTAAAGAGTATTAAAATAGGTTTAAACTTATTAGAGAAAAATGGTATTATGTTTATAGCTATTTATTCTGGTCATGAAGAAGGAAAGTTAGAGAAAGAAGAAGTTTTAAAACTTGCAAAACAGTTATCAACTAAAAACTTTGGGGTTTTATATACTGATTTTATAAATAGACCTAATAATCCACCGTCATTACTAATTATAGAAAAAATATAACTTGAATAAAAAAAAACAAAATGATAGAATTAAAGTATATTTATTTCATTTTCATATGAGAAAGGAAAATATATATGGAAAATAATCAAGATTTAATGAAGTTAATACAAAGTAAATTTTCAAGACTTAGTAAGGGTCAAAAATTAATAGCTGAGTATATATTAAATAATTATGATAAAGCTGCTTTTATGACAGCTGCAAAATTAGGTATAAATGTAGGGGTAAGTGAATCTACAGTGGTTAGATTTGCAATAGAACTTGGTTTTTCTGGGTATCCAAAACTACAAAAATCTTTACAAGAACTTATAAAAAATAAATTAACAACGGTTCAAAGATTAGAATTATCAAGTGATTTTATAAAAGAAGAAAATCCATTAAAGGGTGTATTAAAAGCAGATATAGAAAATATAAGATCCACTCTTGAAAAAATAAATAATGAAGATTTTGAACAGGTAGTGTCAGATCTTTTTAATGCTAAAAGAATTTATATAATAGGACTTAGAAGTTCTACTGTTTTAGCAGAATTTTTAGGATTTTATTTAAATTTAATACTTGAAAATGTTAAAGTAGTTTCAAGTGGAATAAGTGATATTTTTGAACAAATGATTAATATAGGAGAAGGAGATGTTATCATTGGAATAGGTTTTCCAAGATATGCATTAAAAACTATAGATGCTTTAGAGTTTGCTAAAAGCAGAGATGCAAGAGTGATAGCTATTACAGATAGCTTAATTTCTCCACTTGCAACTAATGCTGATTGTACTTTAATAGCTCAAAGTAATATGGCTTCTTTTGTTGATTCATTAGTTGCACCACTTAGTATTATAAATGCTCTTATAATTTCTGTAGGCATGATGGAAAAAGAAAAAATTACTCAAACATTTGAAAATCTTGAAGGTATATGGAAAGATTACAATGTTTATTCAAAAAATAAAAATAATATAGAATAATAAGCACCAACCGGTGCTTATTTTTATGTTATTAAGGGATATAATAAAAGGTACATAGATTGACAGAGATAAGAAAAAAGATGTATTATAAAAATTGTTTTAATTAACTTTAAGGAGCTGAGAAAATTTGGCAAAAGTAATCGTTGTTGGTGCAGGACCAGCAGGAATGATGGCTGCAATAGAAGCCTCAAAGAAAAATCAAGTTACATTATTAGATGGTAATAATAGATTGGGAAAGAAAATGTTTATTACAGGAAAAGGTAGATGTAATATAACCAATTCAAAAGATATAAGTGAATTTTTTGATTATATATATGGAAATGCAGAATTTTTATATAGTGCACTTTATCAATATACAAATTTAAATGTTATAGAATTCTTTGAAGAAAATGGAGTAGAATTAAAATCAGAGCGTGGTGGAAGAATGTTCCCTAAATCTGATAAATCATCTGATATAATTTCAGGAATGAAAAGAGCATTAAATAGTGCTAAAGTTAATGTACTATTAGAAAGCAAAGTATTAGATGTAAAATATTCTAATAATAAAATCGAATATTTAATTCTTGAAAACGGAAAGAAGATTATGGGAGATTATTTTATTTTTTGTACCGGTGGTGTCTCTTATCCGTTAACAGGTTCAGAAGGGATAGGTCATAAATTATCTAAAAAATTAGGACATCAAGTTACAAAGTTAAAGCCTTCATTAGCACCAATAGAAATTAAAAATGATTTTATAAAATCCATAGCAGGATTAAATTTAAGAAATATTGAGTTAATGGTAAAAGAAGAAGGAAAGAAAAAACCAATTTATAAAGAGTTTGGTGAAATTACTTTTATGAATTATGGAATTTCAGGTCCTTTAACATTAAAAGCAAGTAGATTTATAAAAGAAGATAAAGAATACAAAATTGAGATAGATTTAAAACCAGCATTAACAGAAAAAGAATTAGATTTAAGAATTCAAAAAGACTTTCAAAAATATATAAATAAGAATTTTGAAGATTCTTTAAATGATTTATTACCACAAAAATTAATTCCTATTATTATAGAATATTCTGATATAATAAAAGATAAGAAAGTTAATTCTATAACAAAAGAAGAAAGAAAAAAATTAGTAAATCTATTAAAGGCTTTCAATCTTTCAGTAAAAGGATTAAGACCAATAGCTGAGGCTATAGTTACAGCGGGTGGAGTTTCTGTAAAAGAGATAGATCCATCAACAATGAAATCAAGAATTATTGAGAACTTATCCTTTGCAGGTGAATTAATGGATGTTGATGCTTTTACAGGTGGATATAATATGCAAATTGCTCTTTCAACAGGGTATTTAGCAGGGCGAGAAATAAATTAAAAAGGGTGGAAATTATTATGAGTAAGAAAATAACAATAGCTATAGATGGACCAGCTGGAGCCGGAAAAAGTACAATAGCTAAAATACTTGGAGAAAAACTTAATTTAATCTATATAAATACGGGGGCTATGTATAGAGCAGTTACTTTAAAAGCTTTAGAAAATTCAATTGAGCCGACAGAAATTGAAAAGTTAAATGATTTAATTGATTCTATGGATATTACTTTTGTAAATGATGAATTAATTTTAAATTCAATTAATATAAATAAATTATTAACTACACCTGAAATTAGTAACACTGTTTCAAGATATGCTTCAATAAAAGAGGTTCGTGTTAAGTTAGTTGAAATAATGAGAAGAATGTCTGAAAAATTTAATGTAATAATGGATGGCAGAGATATTGGAACAGTTGTTTTAAAGGATGCTAATTATAAATTCTTTTTAACAGCTAGTGCAAAGGAAAGAGCTGAAAGAAGATATAAAGAGTTAATGGAAAAAGATATTGAAGTTGATTATGATAATATTTTAGAAGAAATAATAAAAAGAGATCATTTAGATTCAACTAGAGAAGTTGATCCATTGAAAAAAGCAGATGATGCCATTGAAATAGATACAACAGGACTTAATATAGATGATGTTGTAAAAGTTATTTCAAATTATATTGAAAATAATTAGGAGGATTTATGAATAGAAAAATAATACTTGCTGAAAATTCAGGATATTGTTTTGGTGTTAAACGAGCAGTAGATGAAACAATAAAAATTAAATCAGAACATGAAAAAAATATATATACATTAGGACCTTTAATACATAACAATAATGTAGTAAATGATTTAAAAAGTCAAGGAGTTATTGCTATAAATAATGATAATATAAATGATTTAAAATCAGGAGATATTGTAGTTGTTAGATCTCATGGTGTTAAAGAAAGTATTATTGATTATTTAAATGAAAAGGGATTTGTTATTAAAGATAATACATGTCCATATGTTTCTAATATCCATGAAAAGGTTAAAAAATATTATAATTTAGGTTATAAAATTATAATTATAGGAAATAGTGAACATCCAGAGGTAGTTGGCATTAATGGTTGGTGCAATGATGAAGCTATGATTTTAAATTTAGATAATTTAAATAAAGTAGAACTTCCTAAAAAAGTATGTGTAGTTTCTCAAACTACTGAAAAAAAATCAACTTGGAATAAGATTCTAGCAAAAATTTCAGATGAATGTAAAGAATTTGTAGCCTTTAACACTATTTGTTTAGCAACGGATACTCGTCAAAAAAGTGCAAAGGAAATTGCTGAAAAATCTGATATGGTTTTAGTTATAGGTGGGAAAAGTAGTTCTAATACTACTAAGCTATATGAAATCTGTAAAGAAAAATGTAATAATGTTTATCATATAGAAAATAAAGATGAATTAACAGAAGAAATGATAAATTTTGATTGTGAAACTATAGGAATAACAGCAGGTGCATCTACTCCTGATTATATAATAAAAGAAGTAATATCTATTCTAGAAAGTAAATAAGATAATAATATAAATTTGTTGTAAAGAAGAGGAGCTTATGATTATTGAAAGGTTATCTATTTTAGATTTTATTGAATTTAGAAAAGAAATAAAATTGTTTTTTAAAAGAAATAAAAGATTAGTGAATTTATTTAATTTGAAAAAATTTTCAAATCAACAGAAAGCATTATTACTATGTAATACTAATAGAGTTGATTTTGAAACAATTCAATTAAATAAAATTATATGGAAAGATACAAATTTTATTAATAATACTAAAGAATTACTTTTAGAAAGTAAAAATAGATATTTAAAATATTTAATTATAGATGATTTATCTTTATCTAGTATTATTAAAAATTCTAAAAGTTCTAATTTAATTCTTAAATTAAATTCTTTTAAAATTGTAGAAAATGATTTTGTTAATGATAACTTTGAAGAATTCTCAATTAATAAACATTTAGATATAAGGTGTTTACTTCAAAATGACATCTTTTTTGATAAAAATAGAGTACCTCTTCAAAATAAAGATATAATATACGAATGCGAAAAAGATAATTTTATCGAAAATTTAGCTTTTTTTATAAAAAAAGATGATGATTATATAGGATATGGACAAATCCTATTAATTGAAGATAAATATTATGTTGCTAATTTTGGAATAAAATCTACTTATAGAAGTAATGGATACGGCAAAAAATTACTTGAATATATATTAATTAATGCTAAAAAAAATGGTATTGAAGATATTTATATTAAAGTAGAAAAGAAAAATGAAATTGCTTTGAGGTTATATAAATCTTTAGGATTTGAATTTTTTAAAGAATTAAATATATTTAAGATCGGCTAAAATTTAGCCGATCTTTTTAATGACAAAAATGTATTTGACCTATATAATATAGACATCCTATTAAGAGAGGTGATATCATAATGGAAGAAAGTTTAAAATTAATACTTTTAACATTAGAGGAAACAACAGCTAGATTGAAAAAAGAGCATTATTTAATAAAGCAACATTTAGGTATGAACTAATTATTAGGGCTGTCGCATTAGCTAATTGAATTTTAGCTAGCGATAGCCTTTTTTTACTATATACTTAGCAGTTTATAAAAATACTTTTGAAATAAAGAATAAATTTAAGTCAGTAAGTCATAAAAAGTTTGAAGTTGAATTTATTAAGAAATTTCGATAGTATTTACTTTTAAGTAGAAAATTATGTATAATTAATTGTAATTTACTTAGGAGGTTTTCAATAATATGAATATTAAAAAATTTGATAATAAATCATTGGATAGTATAAAAATTAAAGAAAATAAATTCTTCTCAC
>JBOGCG010000072.1:0-1827 GCA_051656625.1 Sarcina sp.
TAAAAAGTAAAAAACATGTATTGTGTGAAAAACCTATGGGAATTAATGAAAAAGAAATTGAAGAGATGTATAGAGTAGCTTATGAAAATAAAGTGAGTTTAATGGAAGCTATGAAAAATACATTCTTACCTAATTTTAAATCAATAGAAAAAAATATCTATAAAATAGGTGATGTAAGAGGTTTTATAGGAAATTTTTGTCAATATTCATCGAGGTATGATAATTTAAAAGATGGAGAATTAACAAATATTTTTGATCCCAAATATGGAGGGGGAGCGCATTTAGATATTGGTGTTTATCCATTGTATTTTATATTGAGACTTTTTGAAATTCCATTAAATAGTAAAATAATAAATTATACTTTAGAAAGTGGAGTTCCTGGGATTGGAAGTGCACTTTTAGAGTATAAAAATATGACAGGAGTAATAGTTTATTCAAAAATAACAAACAGTTATATAGGAAGTGAAATTCAAGGAGAAAAAGGTTCGATTATAATAGATAGTATTTCTAATATAAAAGAGGTAAAAATTTGTTATAGAAATGGTGAGATTGAAAATATTAGCGTTCCTCAAGAAGAAAATAGTATGATTTATGAATTAGAAGAGTTTATAAATTTGATAAAAAAAGATAAAGTTGAATCAGATATAAATACTAAAGAAATATCAAAAGAGGTAATAAGAATATTAACACAAAAATAGAGGAGATATTCTCCTCTATTTTTATAATAAGTATAAAATTATTCAGATATTTCAATAGTTGCTTTACCACTAGTATTGAAAATAGCTGAAATAGAATCATTATTTATATTAAGACCTACGATTTTAAAAGTGTTTATAGTAGATTTTAAATTGATATTTTTTTCTAGTTCAATATTTTCAACTTTTGTTTGTAAGTAATTTTGAGCTAATTTCATTTCATTTGCTGGATTAAAAGATAGATAATTATTTTTAATTAAATTTATTATTTTATTTTTAAAGAAATAATTTCCTATTTTTAGTATAATGCTATCAGTTTCTAATGTATAATCAAAATCGTCACCACTTAAAGTTCCAGTTTCATTATTAAAATTAGGTTTTACACTAGCCTTTACAGTTCCACTTGGATGTAAAAAACCAAAGATAGATAGATTAAAGTCAGATGTAGCATACAAAGTTGAGCTTTCTGAAGATATATTTATATTTTTTATATTTGAAGATATACCTGATGTCAATTGAATATCTTTATTAGTTAAATTTGTATTTATAACTTCATTTAAGCTTTTATATGATGCTGAAACAGGTAATATAATATTAAATGAATCGTTTACAAATCCATAATTCATATTAGGAAGAGTTGTAAGATTTAAAGCAGCAGGTTTCTCTCCAAAATATAGATGAAGATTAACATCACTACCAACTTTAATTCCTAAATTATTATCAGTAGTAACTAAGTTAGAATATCTTGCTGATTGTGGATTTACTGTTAGCCAAAGTTTATATTCAGGATTAACTAAAATAGGTTCTTTAAATTCTAACCAATATTTTTCAACAAGAGATCTTAAGTCAAAGGCTTGAATTTTATTATCAAGTTCCTTTGTAGCAGTTCTTAATTTTGAAACAATACTTTTTTCCAAACTATCTCCAATATTTATATCGGTTTTTAAATTAAGACCATAAATATTTAAAGTTAATGGCAAATTATTGTTAGAGATATTTAAAAATGGTGTACTATTAGCACTTATTTGCCAATTGGGAGATATACTAACGATACTTGATATTCCAGCAGTACCATTTAGTGCAATTTCAGTACTTTGACTTTCTCTACTCCAACTTGCTTTAAAGTTTCCAT
>JBOGCG010000073.1:0-3757 GCA_051656625.1 Sarcina sp.
TTATCTTTTAACTAATATTAGTTGTTCAATTAAAATACTCTAATCGCTAAATTCAAATTTATCAGCTAATTTATAAGTTTATTATACCATAATTTAACTATTAACTATGTAGGTTAAATATGAGTCAAATAACTTATAAGATTATTGACCGTCAGAAAACTATATTATTTATAGTCTAAAAACTCCTACAATTATATTTTGTAGACTATAGTAAACTTTATTTAAATAAATGTTTACCAATAGCTTTACTCATAATAAAATATTTGTTATGGGAAGGGGGATGACTATGATATATGGATATTGCAGAGTTAGTACCAAACATCAAAATTTTCAAAGACAAATTGACGCATTAATTAGTTATGGAGTTAATGAAAGATTTATATTTTTTGATAAATATAGTGGTAAAACATTACATAGAGATGGATTAAATGAACTTTTATCTATAATTAAGTCAGGTGATAAATTAGTCATAAAGGAAATTGATAGACTAGGAAGGAATCGCAAAGAAACAAAAGAGCTAATACTATTTTTCATTAAAGAGAATATTGAATTAATCTGCTTAGATATGCCGTACTTAAAAGAATTTATTATTGATAAAATCAAAGAGAACGATGGATTTTTAGAAATAATGGCAAATGCTCTTTTGGATGTAGTGTTAGAAGTGGCGGAGCAGGAACGAAAAAAAATAATTAGTAGGACTTCTGAAGGTAGAAAGAAAGCTATTTTAGATGGAAAAAAATTTGGAAGAGCTTCAAAGGTGTCAATTAATTTATTTGAGGAGTATTATGAAAAATTCTTGAAAAGAGAAATGAAAGCCAGCGAAATTCAAAAGGAACTTCAGATAAGTAAACAATCTTATTATAATTATGTAAAAAGGTTGGATAAAAGAATATGACAACATATAGATATTCAATATTATCAAACAAAGAAAAAAGAAAGATAATGAATTCATTTTTTTCTGAAGAAAATATTATAAATGATTTTTCTTTAAAACCTTATGAGGTAGATATTATAAAGAAAGTAGGTCACTCTCATAAACCTTATATTTCTTTAGGTTATGCATTGCAATTACTATTTCTAAAAAATAGAGGGGTTTCAATTTTAAATTCACATGAGCTAATACCAAATAAAATTATAAACTATGTGGCTGAGCAGTTGAATTATAACCCTAAAAATTTAAGTAGGTATTGGGATATAAAAGCTACTAAATCAAGACATTTTCAAGATATAAGTAAAAGTTTGAATTATAGTAGGCTCGAAATAAATTCCAATATAGAAATTTTTGCATATAATTGTGCTTTATCTACTGGTGACACCTTTATTATGGTTAAAAAATTTATTGAAAAACTAAAATCTAATAAAATAATTATGCCTAAACTTTCAACTATTGAAGAAGTTATTTCTAAAGCAATTATAAAGGCAGAAGATGTTATATATACTGAAGTGTATTCTCAAATACCTAATAAGAATAGCCTTGATAAGTTATTTAATATTGAGGAAAGTGGTATTTCAACGTTTTCTAGAATAAAAAATACATCGGTTAATAATAGTTCAAATGGAGTAAAGGAATTATTAAAGCTAATTAAAGAAATAAATCAATACGGTGATATGGTTGACTTGAGTTTTTTATCTGAAGATAAAGTTAGATATTTTAATATACAACTTCAACGCTCTGATAGATTTAGAATAGAACGTTTTAAGGATACTCATAAGAAATACAGTTATCTAGCTATGTTTCTATATTTTAAGAGAAAAGAATTTATAGATATGGCAATAGAGGTGACTTCAACTCATGTCCATGATATGTTAAAGCGAAATAAAAGGAAAGCACAAGAATATACTTATAAAACGCAAATTAAATACAAAGAAAACTCTGAAAAGCTAAAGCTAATTATTAAAAATATTCTTGAAATTGATAACTTTAGCGATTTTAAGGAATATCAACATTCAATATCTAAGTTAAAAGTAGAGATTGACCTTGAAGAAAATAACTTAGATGAAATTGATTTTCTAGTAAAATCACATAAAAGCCTAGATTATATAAATGAACTAATAGATACTATTGATTTTGATAGTAACACTAAACCTAATCTAATAAATTTCATTAAAGATTTTAAAACCCAGAGAAATAAAAAGAAGTTCAATATTGATATTTCATTCTTTGATTTAAAATGGCAACGAAGCATTAAAAAGTATGAGTATAGTAAAAAAATAATTGACATTGCTTTAGTTTACACAATAAGAGACTCTATAAGGTCAGGTGATTTATTTGTTAGGGAAAGTAAGAAGTATAACAGCTTCGACCACTATCTTATCGAACCATTAGAAAGCTCAAACTCTCAAGAAATATTAGATTTCATTGAAACACTTAAAACCTTTATTAAAATTCCTACTAAAATTGAGTTTAATAGGGATATAGAGCCCGATGAAAAAAGCAATTTTAGTGATAAAATATATAGTTATTTTCCTAAAATCACTGTACCAGATATTTTATACGAGGTTAATATATGGACAGGATTTTTAGAAGATTTTAAAGGGCTCTATCAAATTACATCTGAAAAGCAAAAGAGTCTAGTAGCAGCATTGCTTGCTGATGGACATAACCTTGGATTTTCAAAGATGTCTATATCAAGTTCCATTGAAGAATCAAGTTTAAGAAGGACAAGCGAAGCTTATTTAAATTATGATAACATTATAAGAGCCCAAAAAACCTTAGTAAATTATCATCATTCTCTTGAAATAGTACGTAATTGGGGAGATGGTCAAAATTCATCTTCTGATGGAATGAGAGTACCTATAAGTTCTAAAACAATATATGCTGATTATAATTCTCACTATGGGAATAGAGGTGGGGGGATATATAGACATGTCAGTGACCAATATACACCATATTATGTGCAAATGCTTGAAGGTAGAGATAGTAATCATGTCTTAGATGGATTGCTCTATCATGAAACTAACCTTGATATAAACGACCATTCTACTGATACAGCAGGGTATACTGAGCAAATGTTTGCTTTAACACATCTGTTAGGTTTTAACTTTAAGCCTAGAATAAAAAATTTAGATAGGCAACAATTATATGCTTTTGAAAATATTGAAGTAGACGATATAAAATTCAAGAAAATAAATGAAAAAATAATAATAGAAAATTATTATGAAGTTATGAGACTTGTAGAATCTATCCGTTGCGGGAAAGTTAAAGCGTCTTTAATATTACAAAAAATTAATTCATATAATCGAGACAATGGCGTTGCCAAAGGTTTGAAAGAGATTGGGAGGATATTAAAAACAAAATATATAATAGAGTATTGTACCGATGAAGAAATACGAAAAGAAGTTCAGAAAATGCTCAATAAAGGCGAATCTATTAATTCAGTCGCACGATTAATTTTCTTTGGTAAACATGGTAGGTTAAATGAAACTACACTGGAGAGACAATTAGAAAAGGTAAGTTGCTTAAATATCTTATTAAGCTCTTTAATTATTTGGAATTCTAGATATCTTGAGAAGGTTTATAAAGAAACAAAGGATGAGCCTTGGTTTAATATAGATGAATTTAAAAAGGTTAGTCCACTTGGAACTCAACATGTTAACTTTTTAGGTAAATATATATTTGAAGAAGTTAATATATCAACAGATGATGGATTACGGCAATTGGAAAATAAGGTTCAAGGGCAATAGCTCTTGGACCTTTGATTTTACTGGCTTTAGAGCAAGTTTGATGCAAAATTTCGAAAAAAACGGAGCTACCCCT
>JBOGCG010000074.1:0-5907 GCA_051656625.1 Sarcina sp.
CATGGTAACATGTTCAGCTGACCGATACTAATAGGTCGAGGGCTTGATCTAAAATTATAGTTCCAACTAATATATATAATTTTCAGAGAAACAATTTCTCTACAATCTGGTAATTATGCTCTTTAGGGTAACACCCGTTTCCATTCCGAACACGACGGTTAAGCCTAAAGAGGTCGATGGTACTGCAGACGCGAGTCGGTGGGAGAGTAGATTGTTGCCAGGTCATATGGTTCACTAGCTCAGTCGGTAGAGCACATGACTTTTAATCATGGTGTCCGGGGTTCGATTCCCCGGTGAGCCACCAAACCTCTCTAAATTAGAGAGGTTTTTTATTCAAGAAAACTTGCTTAGCATTAAATATAGAAACCATATAAATATTAATTTATATGGTTTTTTTCTTATAGTAAAAAATGAGGATAAAAAAGTGAAAAATGTAATTTATATGTCCTTTTTCTTGTTGTTGAAATCTGATAAACTAGTATAGGAAAACAAATTGATGACAATTAAAATGATAAATAAAAATTGCCCAAGTTTTAAATTCTTTAAATAATTTTATTTAGGATAAATATTAACCATGGAATAAATTAAAATAAAAAGGTGGAGGACGGAACAAGTGAAAAAATTAATAGCTCTTTTTATAGCTATATTAGTTATTAGTACTGGTGTAGCTTGGTTCACTACAAGCAGAAACGAATCATTGAAAGCTGCAGTCTTACCAAAAGAGATTACTGTTTATACAACTGTTAGTAATGCAGAAATGCAATATATTGCTAATAGTTTTAAAACTCAAACTGGTATAACTGTAAATTATCAAGTTGTAGATAACTTACAACAAGCTGTAGAACAAAATAAAGGAAAGGTAGATTTTGTTTATGGTGGAACATCTGCTGAACTTGATAGTATGGCTTCAGCTGGATTATTAGAAAAATCTAACTTTAATTTTGATAGTGATATAAGTGATTTATATAAAGGTAAAAATGGATATTGGTATGGAACAAGTATAGAACCTATAGTTATGTTCTATAATTCTTTATATACTAATCCTAAAGATGCACCTCAAAATTGGGCTGATTTAGCTAATGAAAATTATAAAGGAAAAGTAATATTAAATTCAGAATATAAAGATTTCTTACCAAGCATAATGGCATCTATGGATTCTGCTCACGCTGCAAATAATAATATAATAGATGGCCAAACTTTTGAAAGTCAATTAAATGCTAATGATCCAGTTGTAGCTACTAATCCGGCTATGTATCTTGATAACTTAATTAATAATAAGGAAAGATCAATATCATTTGCACCTATGAATGAAGTTCAAAATATAAATGCTCAAGGTCATAATTTAACTATAATAAATCCAACAACAGGTTCACCATTAACTATTGAAGGTGCTGCTATTGTTAACGGATCAAAAAATTTAAATGCTGATCAATTATTTATGGAATTTGTAGCAGGACCAAAAGTACAATTAGATTTAGCTAATCAATTTAATGTAATACCTGTTTCACAAAATGCTTTAACTTATTCTCCAGCATGGATGAAGTCATTTAATAATATCAATATTTGTGAGAATGATTGGAATTTATTAAATAATGGTCAATTTGAAGCTAATAATAAAAATAATCCTCAAATAATGGATAGTAAAAAAGAGGATGATGCTAAAAATACAGATAAGCAAGCTAAGAAAGAACCTGCAAAACCTGCAGAAAGTACTTTACAGCAACAAATAGATCAACCATTAAATCAAGCAAATGGGGCAAAAATTATTTTACCACCAGGGACTGCATTAACAGCTCAAGAAAAAGCTGGTAATACTGCTTTAGCTCAATTACAACAAGAGCCAAGTCAAGCTTTCCAATCATATTAAAAATAAAACCTAGACTTTTGTCTAGGTTTATTTTTTTCTTTTTATTAATTTAAAATCTTCTTTTAGAAATTTGAAAAATTTCTTTAATTCTTTTAAGTCATCTTTTAAAGTGCTGTTATTATCTTCAGCAAAAAAACCATTTTTATAGCAAGCTAATAAAAAGAAGAAAATAGCAAGATTTATAAAAATATCTTTATAATCAGCAATGAATAAAGAACCTACACCTATAAAATCTAAACTTCCCCCATAAAATAATTTATCTACTAATGAACAAAAAGAGCCAGCAAATATAAAAATAAAACAGGAATCTGTCCAAAAGTCTTTTATGTTTTTATTTTTAATATATCTATAGATTTCTATAAAAAATATAAGAGCTATAAAATTTACTAATATTAGCATTGAAAAACTAATGTTAGTGTTAAATCTTACATTTAACCAAGAGCCAGTTGTATTTATTATTGGATTAAAACTTAATGTTTTAGGAATTATATAAAATTTTTCTTCAAAGAAAAAAAACTTTATTATAATTTTTGTTATTTGATCAATAGCTATTAATATAATAGAAAATTTAATTAATTGTTTAGAATTAAATCCATTTTTATGTTTCTCGCTTATTTTGGAAAATAATATTCCTATTAAAGCTAAGAAAGGTAATAGAATTATATTAAAAACTAGAGTACTTGTCTCATTTAAATTTCCAGAAAATAATTCAAATAAAATATAGATTAACCACATTCCAGGTAATATTGATATTGTAAGTAGCTTTTGTTTATTCATTAAATCCTCCTAAATCTTTTATTAAGTAAATTTTACCATATAAAAATGAATCTATTAAATAATAAATATATTAAATTTGTAAATAAGTTTTTAAGTGGTTTGACAGAATAATAAAAATATAGTATTTTTAGGAAAAGGAGTGGTACTGTGAGTGAAAATGTTAAGAAGTTTTATGATGAAAATTGTATAAATGAATTAAATCGTTTAGATGATCCTTATAATAGAATAGAATTTTTCAGCACTTTATATATGATAAAAAAATATTTTCCTAAAGAAGGTACTATATTTGATA
Organism: Sarcina sp.; assembly: GCA_051656625.1. Lineage (GTDB taxonomy): Bacteria > Bacillota > Clostridia > Clostridiales > Clostridiaceae > Sarcina. Next base: position 2,937 of record JBOGCG010000074.1, read on the forward strand.
TTGGTTCAGGACCAGGAAGATATTCACTAGAACTTTTAAAAAAAAATTATGATGTAACAATGATGGATATATCAGCTAATTCTATAACATTAGCTAAAAATAATATTGAGAGTAGTGGCTTTAAAGCTAAAAACTATATATGTGGAGATGCTAGACATCTAAATTTTGAATTAGAAAACCAATATGATGGAATATTATTATTAGGACCTATGTATCATATTCAGGAGAAGAAAGAAAGAATAAATCTTTTGAAGGAATGTAAAAGGATTTTAAAACCTAATGGAGTAATAATAATTAGTTATATAAATACATTAGGAATTTTAAAAGTTGGAGTATCTGATTTTTATAAAGAATTTACTGATTTAGATAATATTTATAATTATTTTTTTTGTAGTTCCTATGACTCAAAAAATTCATTTACTGATATTTATTGTACTACTTCAGAAGAAGCTATTGAAGAAGTCATTGATAGTGATTTAGAAATTTTAAGTTATGCAGGAGCTGAAAGCTTTTTAAGTGGAATGATGGAAAAGATTACAAGTCATTATATAAATGAAAGAGAAGTTTATCTTAATTTACTTAAGGTTGCTGTAGAAAAATGTGAAATGAAAGAGTTTAGAGATGCTACAGAGCATTTATTAATTGTAGCGAAAAAATAAGGTATAAGAGAGTTTATAAATAGAAAAAATAAAGTTAAAAGTAAAGAAGGGTTTATTATGTTGACTATTTACGCAGTATCAGATTCTATAGGAGAAACAGCACAGCAAGTTGCTAAAGCAGCTGCAAGTCAGTTTTCTTCAGAAAAGGTTAAAGTTGAGAGAATACCATATATAAAAACTTTAGAAGATGTGGAAGAATTAGTTGAAAAACTTATAGAAGAAGAAAATACAATGATAGTTTCTACTATAATAACAGTTAATTTAAGAGAATATTTGACACAAAGATGTATAGCTAACAATATAAATATAATAAATGTTTTAGGACCTATTATAAATGTTGCTTCTAGTATATTAAAAGAATATCCTAATTATAATCCAGGGGCTATGTGGGAAACGGATGAAGTTTATTATTCAAGAATAGAAGCTATGGAATTTGCTATGCAATATGATGATAGTAAAGATTATAGAGGTTTAAAAAATGCAGATGTAGTATTAATAGGATTATCAAGAACTTCAAAAACTCCTTTGTGTATGTATTTAGCTAATAAGGGAGTTAAGGCTATAAATATACCTTTGATGCCGGAGGTAGGAGTACCAGAAGAATTATATTCTATAGATAAAAAGAAGATATTTGGATTAATAATAGATCCACTACAGCTAATTGAAATAAGAAAAAGAAGGTTAGATAAATTTCATAGGTTAACATCAGATATAAAGTATGCTTCAGATGAAAGAATTTTAGAAGAACTTGATTATGCTGACAGAATAATTAAAAAATTAGGATGTATTACAATAGATGTAACACAAAGAGCAATAGAAGACACAGCATTGATAATAATGAATAAAATAAATAAGAAGATATAATTAATTATATTAGGGGTTTAGATTTATGAAAATAGGATTAGTGTTATCAGGTGGGGGAGCACTTGGGGCCTATCAAATAGGTGTATTTAAAGCACTTAAAAAGTTAAATATAGATAAACATATAAATGTAATTTCAGGAACATCAATAGGAGCACTAAATGCAATATTATTTATGCAAGATGATTTAGATAAAGCAGAAAAAATCTGGTATGATCTTTCTATGGAAAAAGTACTGCCAACAGATAATTTTGATTTATTTAAAAAAGGAATAAAAATATCTTTAGGAGCAAAAAAATTATCTTTTATAAAAAAATATATGCCTAGAAGTTTAGAAGATGGAAATGTATCTAGAGATGGTCTATTAGATGTAATAGATAAACATTTAGATATTAATAAAATAATTAACAGTAAAATAGAATGTTATGCTACTTGTACAGAAGTAGAAGAACTTAAAGCAAAGTATTTTAAATATAATGATTATAAAGAAGAGGATATAAGAAAAATAATATTAGCTACTTCTGCAATTCCTAGTGTCTATGAAGCAGAAGAAATAGATGGGAAAAAATATTTAGATGGTGGTATGGTAGATAATACACCAATACAACCAGTCTATGGAGCTGGGTGTGATTTGATTATAATATCATATCTCTCAAAAGAGGATTCAATAAATAGAGAAAATTACCCTAATACTAATATTATTGAATTAAAGCCTTTAGAAAGTAATCAAGGAATAATGAATGGATTGTTAGACTTTAATAATAAAAGTATAAAAAAAAGAATAAGTAAGGGCTATGAAGATACTTTAAATTTGATAGAACCAATAATTTTATTATCTAATGAAATACAAAGTGAGAAAGATAAAAAATATAGTTTTTTAGATGGGATAAAAAATTCATTTAAAAACTTTATTGATAAAGAAGAAAAAACAAGTTAAAAGCTTTGAAAAATTTTGTAGAAATGTTTTAATAATTTAAAACATTCTACAATTTTTTTTTAGATATTATTGATATTCTTAATATAAATGGATTATTTTGGTTCAATAAATAGCTATGGTTAGAAATTTGTAAATATACTTATCCAAGTGTATCAAAAGAAGAAAAATAAAGAAAAAGAGAGAAATTTTTAATAAAAAAGCTTTTTTGTTTAAATTTTAGTATATTTTTATTATGAAGAGGAATAATAAATATGAGATTATATATTACGTTGTCAGCAACAAGTTTTAAAATAACTTCAAAAAAGTTTTTAAAAATATGTTGACAAAGAATATCAGAAATGATAAGATAAAAAAGTCGCTTGAGAGCGATGAAGTAAAAAATTGATATTTGAAAATTAAACAGATGAATTTATTATAAACCAGCAATTTCTTTTATGTATTTAATAAAAGCGAAAGCTTGAGATTAAACTTTTATTTGAGAGTTTGATCCTGGCTCAGGATGAACGCTGGCGGC
>JBOGCG010000075.1:0-8502 GCA_051656625.1 Sarcina sp.
TTTTATCTATTTTAGATAGAAGACAATTTATCACATTGAAAAAATTTATAGAAGCTAATGATCCTCAAGCTTTCATAACTGTTAGTACAGCAAATGAAGTTTTAGGGGAAGGCTTTGGAAGTATTCTAGATTAAAAAAGAATTTTCAAGAGAGTTATAAAATTATAGCTCTCTTTTTCTTTATTCATATTAAAATTTTTCCCCTAATCTCTTTGACAACCCCTAAAACATTCCCTATAATAGTAATGTTGCATTTCTATCCTTAAGTAAAATTCAATTCTAAAAAAACTAACCATAAAAAATTTTCAACAGAAAATCAAAAACTAAATAAAACTATTCACAAAGATTTTTTCAATAAATAATTCACAGTTAAAAAAATTAAAAATTATCCACTTCTTTAAATTCTAAAAGTTATCCACAACTTGAAATTAAAATACTTATCCACAGAAATATAATTGTCTTTTTTCCACAGCAAAATCCTATTAAATTTAAAAGTTCTAACTATTTTTTTATAAAGATATTTCAATTTTCATATCACAAATGAAATTAAGTAAAAAGAAATCCTAGGAAAAATTTTTCCTAGGATTTCTCTTTATATAACATCAACTGTAGAATTTTCTATTTTCTCATTTTCTAAATTTTTTTCTTTATTCCACTTTCCTCTACAAGCATAAATTACAAACGGAATAATCATTATAACTACAAAACAAACCACTAAAAGTATTGTATAACTTTCTATGCTTTTACTTGGAAGACCTGCTGGTGGCAAGAATGAAATAACAAAAGCTATTACTGTTGTAATTAATCCAACAACTGCAAAAATTAATTTCACTACTTTTCCACCAGGAATTTCATAACTTCTTTTCATATCACTATGCTTCAATACTAACTTTATGTAAGCTAGGAAGAATAGGAAATATGCTGCTAAATAAACTATAACTGTTAAAGTCATTGCCATAAAGAATGAAGTATTTGAACTTCCTCCACCAAAAGTTAATACCGCTGCCCAAATAGTTACTATTACACCTTGAATTATTAAAATTTTAGGAGCAACATCATGGCTATTTCTTTTTGCTATACTCTTTGGTATTATTCCAGCATCTCCTGCTGTTGATAATCCTCTTGAAGGTCCTATAATCCAAGAACTCACCTCAGCAACTGAGCCAATAGCTAAAAGAATTGCTATTATATCCACAGCCCAACTATAATGTCCAATGTATGCAAATAGATAAGAGAATGTTTGGAATACACCTTCGTTAAGGCTTAATTGTGATTGTGGAACCACTGCTGCCACAGATAAGGCTCCCACTGTATTTAAAATAATAGCTAATACTAAAAGTATAATAACTGCTATAGGATAATCTCTTTTAGGATTTTTCATATCCTTAACATGAGTAGCTGAAACTTCAACACCCATATAAGATAGCATAAATGATACTAAAACAACTAAAGTACTTGCTTTACTAAAGTCAGGTAAAAATGTTTTTGTACTAATAACTACATCAATAGGATTTCCTTTGAATATGTATATAGCTGATAAAATAAGTAATATAGCCCCTGGAATTAATACTCCACCTATAAATCCTATTTTAGCTATTCTTGCTGTATTTTTAACACCTGATAATTGAACAGCTGTGATAGCCCAAAAGATTGCAATAACTGCTAAGAACTTAATTAAAGGATCTGAGTTTAAAGCAGTCCATCCAGTTACATAAGAAACTGCACCTATAATAAAATAAATCATTGTAATTGCACCTATAGTAAATACCATAAATTGAAAGAAAATATGAGCAAAGCCCCATCTCTCTCCTAAAGTTTTCCCTGTCCAAGTGAAAACTCCTCCATCTTCAAAACCATCAACAGTTGCCATTTCAGCTGCTGCTAAAACTACTGGTAAGAACCAGAAAAATCCACCAACAAGTAAGAAAAATACTGCACTGAATCCACTTGTTGCGAAAGTTGGATATTCATATATCTCAACAAGTACTGAACCTGTTAAAAATAAAAATCCAAACATAGTAAGTTTTTTTGTTCCTTTTTTCAATTCATTTTCCTCCTCTTTTGTTTTCCTCCCTATATAGCCTGTACTAATAATCCTAATTGATTTTAAACAATAAAAAAAGACTATCTCTTCCCTTTTTCAAGACAAGAAATAGTCTACAAATTCTGAATTTTGGCGTTCAAAATTAAACTTCATAAATTGCTACTATATCTCTCATCTCTCAAGAATTATATTCTTGCAGGATTTAGCACAGCTCCGACTATATAAATCGGTTGTTGCCAGGTTTCACAGGGCCAGTCCCTCCACCGTTCTTGATAAAAGATTTTTACTTAAAACGACTCAAGTAAAATTAAAAATATTATTCAATTAAGCACATTCTACTATATAATTAAACAAACTGTCAACATATTTTTAAAACTTTGTTCATATTGTTATTTTTAAAAGTAATTTTTATTAAAGTAAAAATATTAAAAAAGCCATAGTAAATTATTTTTATAATTCACCATGACTCCTTATTTTTATTCCACATTTATCAATATTTTATTAAAACTTTTTGCCATTTTCATTAAAGGAAAATAATCAAGTTTTTCATTATCAATTATTGCAACATGACTTATCTCCTCATCTTCCATTAATTCTTTTTCAAATCTCTTTTCCTTAACTACTTCTCCCACTCTAGTATATATGGCATTATTTTTTACTCCTAGTTCATCTAAAAGCCCCTTAAAATCTTTACCGCAATCCCCACTAATTAAAGTTAGTATCTTGTCATCTTTTCCAATGGAGTTCTTTATTATAGATTTAAGCTCTTCAATGTTTTCAGATTGTACAAATATCTCTTCTAATAACATAGCAAATCCCCCAGCCTAACTTAAATTTATTTCATTAAGTTAATTATCTTACAAAATAAAGAACTCCTTATAAACTTATATTTAATAAAATTTAAATATTGGCCCTTATAATTTCAAATTTAAAATTAGTTGATAAGTCAACTAATTTGTGATAACATTAAATTAGTTGATAAGTCAACTAATTTAATAGGAGGTGTTTTTATGAAAAACTCAGGAAAAATGGCTATATTGGCTCTAGGTTTTATAACTTTAACAGCAACAGCAGCAATGGCGCCATCATTAACAGCAATACAAAAATATTTTTTTACTGCTTCACCACTTTTAATAAAATTAATAATTACTTTACCAGCACTTGTTTGTATTCCTATAAGTCTTTTAAACAATAAAGCTGTAAAAATAATATCAAAGAAAAATTTAATTATTATTGGATTAATCTTCTTTTCTATTGGTGGTTTATCCTCATCTATAACTAATAATATTTATCTATTACTTTTTACTAGACTTATTTTAGGACTTGGTCTAGGAATTACAGCACCTATGTCTTTAGTATTAATTGGAGACTTTTTTGAAGGTATTGAAAGAGATAAATTTATGGGCTATTCAACTGCTGGTAGTAACATAGGTGCAATAATCGCTACTCTTTTAGTTGGAACTTTATCTTCTATCAATTGGAGATTTTCATTTTTAATCTATATTTTTGCAATTATTGTTTTAATTATTGTAATATTATTTTTACCAAATGATAACTGTAATAAAATAGAAGATTCCGAAATAAAGGCAATTGAACATATTAAATCTGAAGTAAAATTAAATAAATCTGTTTTTAAATATGCAGTAATTGTAGCTTTAGGACTAATAGCATTTTATGCATTACCTACTAATATGGCATTTTTAGTAAAATCTAAAAACTTTGGTAGTGATACTTTAGCTGCTAATTTAGTTTCTCTATCTACTTTTGCTTCATTAATTTCCTCAATATTCTTTGCAAAAATAATGAAAAAATTAGGAAAGCATTATTCAATCATCTTATTTATTTCTCTAACTATAGGTTTTACACTACTTGGACTAAGTGAGAATCTTTTAATTACAATCTTAGGAACATTATTTACTGGATTTGCATTTGGTGGTATAATTCCCTATGGAGTATCTTTTGCTTCAAATGTAGTACATAAAAGTCATACAGCTTTTGCTATTATAATAGTAACTGTCTGCGTATATCTTGGTGAATTCATTTCTCCAATAGTGCTTCAAGGAATTTCAAATATACTACATTTAAATCCAACTGTTGGTAGTTTTTTCTCAGCAGCAATAATTTCAATAATAGCTATAATTATATCTTTATATACAAATATAACTTATAAAAAAGCTATCTAATTTTATTCCTATAATAAGGAGGCCTTTAATTTTGACTACTGATACAAATCTCAAATTAATTAAAAATTTATCTCTCTTTAGAAAAAAATATTATATTTATCTCAATGAAAGATTTAAAAATATAAACTTAACTATCTCTGAATTTAATTATTTTAAAGAATTAATAAATGAGGATGGTATTTTACAAGATAAAATTATTAAAAATTTATCTATTGATAAAGCTGCAGCTAGTAGAGTTGCTCAAACTCTTGAAAAAAAAAATTTTATAAAAAGAGTTAGAAATGAAAAAGATAAACGTAACTTCAATATTTTTTTAACTGAAGATGGTAAAAAATTCATTCCATTATTAAAAAGTATTTTAAATGATTGGAATGCTCTAGTAGTCAAAAAATGTGGAGAAAAAAATTTGGAAGAACTTATAAAAATATTAGAAATTATAAATTATAAAGGCTAAATTTTCTATGAATAGAAAATTTAGTCTTTATTCTCATAGATAATTTTTAGTTATTTCTTCTTAAAATCAAATAATCATTAATAGCTAAAAGTAATCTCTCTATATCACTTACAACTATATCTCCAATATTTCCAATTCTAAAAGTATCTGCATCAGATAATTTTCCTGGATAAATAACAAAGCCTTTAACTTTTAAGAAACTATAAAATTCTTTAAATTCAAAATCTAAATTTTCTGGATAACAGAAAGTTGTAATTATAGGTGAATGGAATTCTTCTTTAACATAAGGGTTAAAGCCCATTTCTCTCATTCCTGCTACTAAAGTTTTTTGCATAGTATTATATCTATTATATCTAGCTTCAACTCCACCCTCTTCATCTAACTCCTTCATTGCTTCATAAAAAGCATGGACAGTATGAGTTGGTGAAGTAAATCTCCACTTACCATTATCTTTCTCCATAGTTTCCCACTGTGAATAAAGATCTAATCCTAATGACTTAGCTTGCCCTTTAGTTTTCTCTAATTTCTCTTTTTTTGCAATAACAAATCCAAAGCCTGGAACACCTTGAATACATTTATTAGCTGAAGAAATTAAATAATCTATTCCTAATTCCTCAACATTTATTTTAATTCCACCGAAGGAACTCATAGCATCTATAATTAATGTTTTATTATGTGCCTTAACTACCCTACTTAATTCTTCAATTGGATTTAATATTCCTGTTGTTGTTTCACAATGAACAATAGCTACATGAGTTATATCTTTATCATTTTTCAGCTCTTCCTCTAAAAGCTCTGCACTTACTCTTTCTCCCTCTTTAAAGAATAATGCTTTATTACTTAATTTTAATACATCTGCTATTTCCTTTATTCTTTTACCGTAAGCACCATTTACTAAAACTAAAAGTTTATCATTTTCTCCCATTGAAGTTCCTATAACAGATTCTACAGAAAAACTACCACTACCTTGCATTAATACTGAAGTATAATTTTCTTCTAGAGCACTAGCTAAATTCACTAAATTACTTCTAATTTCTTGAACCATTGTATTGTATTCATTATCCCAAGTACACCAGTCTTTAAGTAACGCTGCTCTTACTCTCTTACTTGTTGATAATGGACCTGGTGTTAATAAAATATAATCGTTATCTGGCACTAAATTTATCATAGTTAATCCCCCTAAAATCTTCTTATTTATTTGAATTTATTTTTTCTATAACTTCTATTAATCCACTAATATCATCAATAACGTAGTCTGCACCTGCATTTAATAATTTTTCTTTTACTTCAGCCATTTTTACTGTTAATTCTTCTTTATCCATATTTATTACTTCCTCTTCAGTTAAGCCAAGTTCTGAACTTCCAAGAATAACACCTACTGCATAAGCACCAGCATTTTTTCCCTCTTCCATATCAACCACTGTATCTCCAACTTTTATTATGTTAGACATATCTTCAATTCCAAAAACTTTCGCATTGGCATCCATCATGTAAGAATAAGGTCTACCCTTTTCAACTTCATCTGAAGCAATAGTGAATTCTGGGTCATAACCCTTCTCTTTAGCTACTGGTAAAATCACATCCATCATCCCTTTAGTGTAACCAGTTGTGGTACCAACTCTAATCCCTCTGTTTTTAAGTTCTGTTACAACTTCTAAAACATTAGGCTTAAGTTCAACGTAATCTTTTAATGTAGCAAATAATACATCTTCAAAGCCTTTATATAGTTCATTAACATCATTTTCATTAGCTTCTCTTCCATAAATTCTATTAAATTCTGCTTTTACTCTTGGCATTTCTAAAATAGCTCTTGTATGATCTATTTTTAATTTTCCCATAGGCTCTCTAGCTTCATCTATTGTAAGTTTAATTTCTTTCTTTTCAAAAGCATCAATGAATGCTCCTACAGGTGAAAAACATCCATAATCCATAGTTGTACCTGCCCAATCAAAAATAACTGCCTTTATCATAAAATCAAATCCTTCCTTTTCTTATCCAAAAATTTATTTTTAAAGTTTTTATTTTCTTTTTTAATTTAAAATTCTTTTAAATATTTTTTCTTAACAACTTCATAAACTAACTTTACCACTATATTAGTTAATACAATCATTACAGCAAGAGCCGCAGCTTCAGCTATGTTACCTTTATCATCTAATTGAACTATAGATATAGCAGCAACTTTTAGATTAGCTGTATATAAGAATATTAAAGCTGATACTGTAACCATTGAGTTTACAAAGAAATACATAAAATTCTCTAAAACCGCTGGTAAGCAAAGTGGTAAAGTTATGTTCTTTATAGCATTAAAGCCCTTTACTCCTAGTGAATCTGCTACCATATTAAGTTCTTTATCTATTTTCTTTATAGCTGTTGTAGCTGTAATAAATGTAACTGAATAAAAATGTACTACATTACAAAATACCATTAGGAATATGGTTCCATAAAGTATATTGAAATAATTTAAAATATATAGTTTGTTCCCCATGTTGAACTCTGGTGTATTAAAGAATAATACATAGGATATTCCTAAAACTAATCCAGGTAAGGCCATAGGAAGTATACTTAAAAAGTGTGAAAACCCTTTTAAAAATTTAGCTCCCTTTATATTTTCTGTTACATAGGCACAAAGGAATACAAAAACTGTTCCAATTACCGCTGTTAAAAGGGATATAACTATAGAGTTAAAAAATGGTTTAAGTCCATCTAAACTATTCTTCATAGAGTAATGACTTAATGTTAATTTCAAATCATAAGGCCAAAGCTTAACTAAGGAAGCAATTACAACCGCTGACATAACAGCTAAAATTCCTAAAGCTATAACCACTATTGAGGAAGTTAATATTAGATCTCTCTTTTTATTTTTCTTTACCACATAAGGTAAAGACTTAGCATTTATATATGAATTTTGCTTCTTTTGAACTCTTTGAGTAACTATGAAAGATATCACTGCTGGAATTAAAAGCATTATTCCTACAGTTGCTCCCATTGGCATGTTTTGTTGTCCTATAATTTGTTTATAAACATCTATTGCTAAGACATTAAAACTTCCACCTACAACCTTAGGTGCTCCAAAATCAGTAAAACAAAGAGTAAAAGCTACAAAGAAAGCACTAATTAAAGCATATTTAATACTTGGAATTGTTATATTAAAAAATTCTCTTACCTTACTTATTCCTAAAGTTTTACTAGCTTCATACAATCTATAATCTGTAGAACTTAAAGCTAAATCTAATATTAGAAATATCTGTGGGAAAATATAAATTACTTGAGCTAAGATTATTCCCACCGCTCCATATAAGCCAATGTCTATTCCTAAAGCAGTTGTTACAACACCTTTATTTCCAAATAAATAAACTAGTCCTATCCCATGCATCATAGTTGGTGCAAAAAGTGGAAGCATTGCTATAGCTCTAAATAACCACCTTAAAGGTACATTAGCTCTTCTAAGCCCATAGGCATAAAACATAGCTAATACTGTAGCTATTACCGTAGAGGTTAGGGAAACAAAAATTGTATTCCCTAATGATTTCATAAGAGCTGGTGAATTTAAGTATTCATAAAAATTACTTAGTCCAATAAAATTCCCCTTACTATCCATAAAAGCTTGGATACATAGATATCCTAAAGGAACTATTAAAAACATAGATAATATTAAAGTAAGTGCTATTAAAGCTACCTTTTTTAAATCAATATTTAAAGCCTTTTCTTTAACATTTATTTTTGTATTTATCATAACTATGCTCCCTTTGAAACTTCATATTTAATGTAATACTCATCATTAAAATCAAAAGTCACCTTTTCTCCCTCTGTTAAATTTAAATT
>JBOGCG010000076.1:0-5549 GCA_051656625.1 Sarcina sp.
CCTTTTATTTTTTCAAATTCTTTCATTTCCTTTTTGTTCTCTAAGATATTCTCCGATAACTTAAGTTCTTTTATTAATTTTTCTATTTCACTTTTAACATTTTCAGTTTTTAATATTCCTGAACTTTCATAACTATTAGCTTTTTTTATATTTCCTTCTAATTTTAATATTTTTAAAATATCCTCACCCTTTAAAATTTCATTATCATCATAGCATTGATAAAACTCTATATCTATTTTATTTTCATAGTTAATATTAGTGGTCATTAAAAAATATTTTTCCTCATAACCTTTCACTTTATAAATTTCTTTTCCTGCTATCTCACTAGCAAATTCCTCATTAAACCCAGTAACTGTTACCCCTAATTTTTCCCCTTTCATCTCAGCAAGCTGTTTTTCATCTACAACATTTTGCACCTTTCTATAAATATTACCTTTATAATTTAAAAAACTTATCATAGAAGTTCCTTGAGATTGACCTTTATTCTTATCTTCCATATTGTCTACATTATCATTTACTGCAATATTTTTTTCCCTATCTAAAATTCCAGTATTTATAAGAAAATACCCACCTAATAAAACAGTTACTGTAGCTACTATTGATGCTATTTTAAAACTATTTCTTTTCACTTTCTTCTCCTCCCTTTCTATTTTCTCAACTAAATTTTTTTTAAATTTCTCATCTAACTTTACTATTTCATTATCTTTTTTATATTTATTAGAAAACATCTATTTCAACCCCCTTTAATTTTTCTCTTAAAAGTTCTCTAGCTCTTGTAAGTTGGGATCTTACAGTACCCTGCTTTATATCTAAAATTTCAGCTATCTCCTCTGTTTTTAAATCCTCATAATAAAAAAGATGTATCACCACTCTATACTTACTTGGAAGTTCTAAAACATATTTATAAACTTCACTTTTTTCTTCAATTAGAAAAACTAAATTATCATCTAAGGTCGTAGTTTTCCTAAACCAAGCAGTATTTAAAAGATTTTTACTTTTATTTATAGTTACTCTTAAAAGCCAAGCTTTCAAATGTTCTTCACTGCAAAAATTTCTATCACTATCCATAAGCTTTAAAAAAACCTCTTGAACTATATCTTCTCCATCAGTTAAACTTTTGGTTCTAGAAAAGGCTAATCTATAAATATTATCTCCATAAAAATTAACAATTTCATCAATTGACTTTAAAATTCCATTTACAAATACCATTTTTCCCCTCCTTCACTATTAATACAAATTAACAATTATTATTGTTGCATTTATTAAAGATTTTTTTATAAAAAAAACTGCACTTAATTTAAAATATATAAAAAATTACATACTTATATTTAGCACAGTTTTTATATTATTTAATTTTTTCTTTCAAAGTATTTATTTCTTCTGTTACTTTAGTTATTTCATCAGTAATTTCAGAGATTTTTGTTCTTTTACCATTTACTTCATTTTCTTGAATCTCTATTTCTTTAATTAATTTCGAGTTAGAATTACTTAATTCAGAATTTCCTATTTCTAAAAAGAACATTCCTGTTCCTAGAAATAAGAAAAAGATTATTAAACTATTTATCACAATCTTTTTTATTATGCTTATTAAACTATTCCCTTTATTTAAATTTAAATTAATTTTTTTCATAGTATCCCCCAATTAATAACACTTTGAACAAGCTGTTAATCCTGCCGATTTTGCACTTTTTATTGTAATTTTTGTAGCTTTTGCTGAATCAGTATTTCCACAGTTATTTTTGCTATGGTACTTCTTTCCTGATTTTGTTTTCCAAACCATTTCAGCTTTTGGTTCTTCTGCATTAGAGCTTGAACTTCCTGAATTATTTGGTTTTGTTGTTGTAGGCTTTTTATTTGAAGTATTACTTCCACTAGAATTTCCTGAATTATTACCTACTGAAGTTCCGGAATTATTATTTCCTTTATTACTTTCTTCAGTTGCTTTTTCTTCTGCTTTTTTCTCTGCCTCTGCCTTTGCTAATTTTTCTGCTTCTTCTTTTTCAGCTTTTTCTGCCTCTTCAATAGCTAATTTTTCTGCTTCTTCTTTTTCTACTCTTGCTATTTCTTCCGCAGCTATTCTTTTTTCTTCTTCAATTCTATTATTCTCTTCTAGTAAAAAATTTTTTTCCTTTAATAACTTTTCTAGTTCTTCATTTTTACCCTTATAATTTTCATCAATACTACTAATATTTCCTTTAAGCTCTTCATTTCTTTTAACAGATAAATTATAATCCGCCTCTGTTATCCTTCCTGTTACCCCTATGAAAGTTCCTAATCCTGTAGCTACTAATCCCCCAATAACCATTTTTTTGTTTTTCAAAATAAAATTCTTAAAATCCAATTGTTTTTCCCCCTAAAATCTTTAAAATCCAAATGTTAATTTAACATATTAAATTTAAAAACTTTTAAATAAAAAGAATATTATTTGTAAATTTAATCCTTTTATTGAATATTTTTAAAAAAATATTATTTAATTAAATTTATTTATTTATACATCCATATAATTTACATTTGACTCCTTAAAAGTTTGATATTAAACTTTTAAACAAAAAAAAAGAATCTACATTGTAGACTTTTTAATATCCACTTTGTAGATTCTATTTTAAATTTAATTTAATTTTTTTTTTATATATTTTTGAATTTTTTTATTTTATAATAATCCTTCTAAGGCAGTATCCTTAAGAACCTTTTTAATTATAAATTCTCCAGGTAACTCTCTACCACAATTTAAAGTTTTCATTGCTGCTGATAAAGCACGAACATCATATTGTGAAGGATGCATTTCTGGTGGAACTTTATTAACTCCTAAAAGTGTATAAGTTGCCATCATAGCTGAACGAATAGAATATTCCACTGTAAATACTACATCATCTGGAACTTCAGCAAATTGTCCTAAGAAAGCTAGATTTTTTGAACCCTCTGGTACTACCTTTGGACGATCCCCTAATACTCTTGGCATAAATTGTGAAGTGATATAAGGCATCATAACTGGTATTACTTTATCAGTTTTTAATATTTCATCAATATCTTTTTCAAGACCTAAATGATATAAAAGTTCTTTTAATAACTCTTCTCCTGTACAGTCTTGCATATTTTTCTTAATGTAGTTTCCTTCTCTATCAAGATATAAACCATAAGCCCATAGAACTATTACATCCTTTGGTTGACTTCTAAAGTGTGGTTGTCTATTACAGGTAACACTTAAAAGCCAATTAGAATCTGTCATAGTTATAACTCCACCAGTTACAGTTTTTCCTGAATGAGGGTCTCTTCCTGAAAGTTCCTTAATTTTATCAACTAATTTAGAATCTTTACAGGTTATAGTAAAGGATTCCCACTTAGATTTATCAACATCTCCACAGAATACATCTGGATTTCCAAAGCTCTTGTCTTTTTTAGCTATGTTTTTCCAAAGAGTCCATACAGAACCTAAGTCTCTTCTTAATTCTGGTACTGTTTTATTTGTTCCATTAGCTGAACACTCAGTCATTGAACCATTAGTTATCATTACTACATCTGTAGCTTTTACTGCAATTTTATCCTCTTTACCATTTAATTTTAATTTTATGGATTTTACAATCTTTTCTTTTTCAGTAATATCCATATCTAAATCATAAACCTCAGCATTATAAATAAAGTTTACACCTTTGTCTTTTAGGTAGTTTGTAAGAGGTAAGACAAAAGTTTCATATTGATTATATTTAGGGAATACTAAACAACTCATATCTGCAAAGCCTGGTAATGCATGGATAAATCTATTCATATATCTTCTCATTTCCACTACACTATGCCAAGGTTCAAAAGCAAACATTGAACACCATAGGAACCAGAATTTTGTTTCAAAAAATGATTTATCAAAAAATTGTTCAATTGTTACATTTCTTAAATCCTTTTCTGTTGCTAAGAAAAGTTTTATTATTTCTTTTACATGTTCTTTACTTAATCCCACATTATCTAGAGGAATTTTTTCACCACAATTATGAATTAATCTACAGTTTGAACTATTAGGATCACTATCATTTAATTCTTTAAACTCATCTAAAACTGAATAGCCCTCTTTTTCTAAAGCTGGAATGTTAGAAAAAAGATCCCAAGTACATTCATAGAATTCCTCCATCTCTCTTCCACCACGACAAACATAACCCTCTTCAGCATTTCCTGCACCATCTAAAGAACCACCATCTATAGATGTTTTTTCTAGTATATTAATATTTTCTGCGGGCATGTGTCCATCTTTCATTAAATAAAAAGCCGCAGATAAAGAACCAATTCCTCCACCAACTAAATAAGCTTTTCTTTCTTTTATATTTTCAGGAACATTTGTGTTATTTCTTCTATAATTACCCATATTAATTAACCTTCTTTCTCCTAGATATAAGTTATGGCAATAAAATTTTCTAAAATCAATTAAATCTTACTTAGTATTTTCTACAATAAAGCCTTTGATTATTTATGAACTTTAATTGCATAAAATAGCTGTAAAATCATTGATTAACTTCTTTCTTTATTGACATTATAATCCTAGAATTATATGATTTAAATAACCAATCCTATGGTTTTGTGACAACATGACACAAATTTTAAAATTTGTGAAGTTTATCTCTAAGGTGGTGTTTTTATGCAAAGTGAAGCAATAACAAAAATGACAAAAACTCTATATATAAATGCTTTAAAATCTCTACTAGAAAAAAAATCTATCAATAAAATAACCATTAAAGAATTATCTGAAGCCACAGGGCTTAGTCGAAGAACTTTCTATAGGTATTTTAAAGATATCTATGATCTTTTAGAATACTGTTATCAAACAGAAATAAAAAATAGGTTAGCTGACCATATGGAGTTTAAATACTGGGAGGATGATTTATTAGAATTATTCAACTATTTCCACTCTAATAAAAAAATCAGTTCCTCTACCATTAGTTTTTCAAATAGAGAATACCTTGAGAAATTTCTAAATGATATTTTAAAAAACTCAATTGAAAAAATAATAGAAAGAGAATCCCACTATGAAAAATTATCTATTGATAAAAAGACTTTTATTATAAAATTTTATGCTTTAAGTTTTTCCTCATTATTAATAAATTGGATTGATGAAGGAATGGTGGACAATCCTCAATATCTAGTTTCAAATACAGCAAAAATTTTAGAAGGAAGCATTGAAAGAATTAATTAAATAAAAAAAATGCCAATACTTATACTTTTAAAATAAGTATTGGCTATATAATTAAATATTAATATTTTTAAATTTATTGTTGATTTGTTGGTGCATTGCTAAGGTTTTCATTACTTATATAACCTACCATACCATCGTATTCTATCTTAGCTGAAGTTTCTCCACCTACTGTAGTAGGTCCAAAGTCATTTCCCATCACTTCATTTGAAGTTAAATGATATTCCATCATTTTTCCATAGCTAATAACGTTAACAGTCTTACCAAGAATATTATAGTTATAAGGCATTCCATTAACGTTTACACTCATCATTACTGGAAAAGGTTTCCCTGTTTCAGGATCATTACCTGCCATTTGTGAAATCCCTTTTGCTTGACC
>JBOGCG010000077.1:0-6356 GCA_051656625.1 Sarcina sp.
AACTACATAGCCTCCAGCTTCACAACATTCCACTATATGATCTATATTTATTTTTCTGCCTTCATACCATCCTGCTTTTCTTAATTGTTCTTTTGATTTTTCATTTAACATTTTAACTTCTCCTTTGTTTGAACAAAAAACTCTAACTTAACTTATTTTAGATAAAGTTCTAAGATATTTTTAAAATTATTTTTTATAAATAAATTATATCCTATTAATATAATATTTTATTATTTTTCTATTTTTTTCTAAATACTATTGGCATTAATTGAATATTTCTTAAGCTTTACTATTAATATTATTACTTTTCTTATAATTATCTCTGGATTTTTTCTTCCTACAATGCCCATAGGTATGCTTTGGAATATTCCATTACTAATTTTTATTTTTATAAATATTATAGCTAAGTTTATTTGTCTTTTTTGTAATCTTTCAGTAAAAAAAAGAGCTATTTTGCATATTCCAATACTTATTTACCTATTAATTTTATTATTCATTGGCTTTTTTTCAGGAATTACTATCATTTTTTACATATTATTTTTCACACTAATTTTTACTTTAAATTTACAATATAATTATTTCATTAAATTCATTCCAGAAAAAAGCAAATAACTTCATAATATAAAAATCTTAATTTCTTTTAATAAATTTTCCAACAAAAATAAGTTGTAGAATCTTAATATATCTACAACTTATTTTTAATTTATTCAATTAACTTGAATTTCTAAAAAATATTTTTTGATACTTTCTAAAAAGTCTATATCGCTCCAATTGCAGCTGCTGCTATAAGTAAATTCATTATCTTGTATGTTCCTCCCCCAAAACCAATTAAAATTAAACTTTTAGCTATCATTTGAATATTAACTCTTTCATTAAATTTTTCACTTATAGTTTCTATTGCATTTAAAACATCTTCATGTTTAATATTTTTCATTTCTAGAAGAATTTGTGTTGAACATATTTTTAAAAATGTATAACACAAGGTTTTTATCACTTCATATATTCTTTGTGGATTATATGTTTCATTAATTTCTCCTAAATTAGCATGTGTTAATTCATAATTAATATTTTGATTAATATTTAATAAATATTGACTAATATTATGAGTAAATAAATAACTAGCTGGGTCTATGTTTAATTTACTTAAATCAATTTCTATTTTTAATAAAGCATTAATATATTTTGTTGAATACTTAGACTCCTCTATAATTCTCTGTAATTCAGCTGTCACACTTATTACTGGTACTTTTTCACCATTTTGTTCAAGCCAAGTAAACTCGAAATCTAAAGCTGCATCACAATCATTAACTTTATTACCATCACTCCAAAGAGTTGCTATAGTTTGTAAATCTAAATAAGTTCCGTTTCCTGGCTTTCCATATTCAAAATTTAATTTTTGAATAAAATCTTTTCCAAATTTTTGAGCAAAAACATTATTAGGTATATTTATCTCATTATTTAAAATAATTCCTGATAAATTTCCATCAATAAATTGTAACTCATTCCCTTTTGGTAATTTTTCATCATTTTCAACTTGACATTCCAATGTAACTGTAAATGGTCCTGCTTCAAAAATCGGAGTGACTGTCAATGATTTAATTTTTTCATCTAATTCTTCGTTATGCGCTAAATTATATGCAGTTATTTCTGAATCTGCTCCAAAAAAAACAAAATTTAGAATATTTGCTAATGTAACTTTAATATTTGGATTGTTTTTCCCACTATGATTTTCTCCACAATTATTAGGATTTGTTTCAGCAACATTTCCCTATCTTACCTGTGTCCCTGACCATATAAAAACGTTTGCAAACCCCTTTTCTTTAGCTTCTTTAGCTGCTTCCCATATTAATGACCACTCTACATCAGCTTTACTAGGATCATCTACAAATCCTGCAAAATATTGTTGTCTGTTAGTTGAATAACCTAAAACATCTTGCCCAAAGGTATATACCTCTTGATGTTGTGGATTCTCCCCTGTAACCCAACCATAATCTTCTAATTGTAAATAATTCAGTTGATTATCATTCCATGCATTAAAAGGTGTATTTACTTTTTTTACAAACTCTGGAACAGTATCAGAAAGTGTACTTGGTGGATAATATAAAACTGCAAATTCAGCTCCATTTTTTAATGCTATATCTTTCATAAAATTACTATAATCCTGTAACTGTAAATTTAACCAACTAGCAACTATATTACTTTCATTATTCATTTTAAAAGTTGAAGTTTCATAAATTGGCATATCAAAACCATTATCTATTTTAAATTTGTTTTGGGTTGACTGATCATAAATTGCTAATGGTTGTGCTGTATTTACTGCTGATACATTTCCTGGAGCAAATGCCTGTGCCCACCACCAAGGCTCACCAAATTGAAATATCTTATTCAACCCTTGCTCATCTACTATATTTAAACATTCTGTAGAAATTTTTTCAATATAGGCTCTAACATCTTCATTTGTTAATGAATAAAAACAAGTAGGTGGTTGCCAACCAGTTTGTCCAGCAATTCCATTAAATAACCTTTGTTTCCATGATTCTGGCATTTGTAAATTTTCAAGTGATACTGAAATAACAATTTCATTAACATTATTTTCTTTTAAATTTTTACAATAACTTGATAGCCAAGATTTAAAAGTTGAATTTATTCCCTTATCTGAGTCTAAAGTCATATCTTTATAATTTGTTATAAGTTGATTTGCCTGTCCATTTTTACAATAAAAATGAGAAGCTCCAATATATAAATCCACAATTCCAGAATAACCTAATTTGTTCATTTCCTTAGCCATTCTTCTTGGACAATAACTATAAATATTATCATAATCTTCTGCAATAGAATATCCATTACTTTCTAAGAAAGGATTTTCATCATTTAAATACCCATTAGTTACAGTTATGTTACTAAATAAAATACTATAATCTCTTTCAATTTCATTCGCTATTAATCCACTACCATTATTATAGTTCCTGATTGCTCAGAATTATAATTTATACTAAATAACTAAATAAATCTCCTCTAAATCTAAAATATTTACTCATCTTATCTCTTTTTCAATTTCTTCTTTAGTAACTTATATAAGTTTAATATAATGTTATCTGATGATACTGTTTTAATTCTGCTTTATATTTGTTTGAAATCTGTTCACTAATTAGTTAATTTTTCATAGATATAAAAATTCATTCTATTCAATTTAAATTATTTTTATTTACAATAAAAAAAGATATTATCTTTAACTTGATAATATCTTTCTTCTTAATTCTTTTTATCCATATCGTTAATTTGAGATTGTAGTACTGTTATAGCACTTTTCAGCATTTCAATTTCATCTTTTCTTTTTACTTTTTCTGCATTTCTACTTCTTAATTCTCTCTTTTTTATTTTTTCTTTATTTAAATAATTTGATAAAAGTATAATTCCAGAAGAGAGTATTATCCATGAATTGCTATCTATATATTTGTTTATTTCAAGACTTGGAAATGCTTCTATAACCATTGGAAAAACAACCATAAAGCCAATTGATATAAGATAAAATATTTTTCGAACTAATTTTTCTTCCACTAAAGTAGCTAAACATAAAAATAAAGTTCCAACTGCTATACCAAAAGTAACACTTTCTTTTATAGATATAAAACTAGAAATATTTAATACCCCTAAAATAAAATATAAAGTACAAAAAATAATATTTATATTCCTCATAAAACCAACCCCTATAAGGTAAATTTTATCATTATTTACTTTATTTTTCCACAAAATAAAAAAGTCATTAGAATAATTATTACTAACTATTCTAATGACTTTTTAGAATTTATTTAATTATCTTATTATCTTTTCTATATTCTAAAAGTGCAAGTGAAACTGCTCCAAGTACTCCAGCATCTGTTCCAAGTTTCGCATGAACTATTTCACAGTTATCGCTCATAACTTTAAAGTTTCTTCTCTTAACAACATCTCTAACCTTTTCAAAGATCTCATTACCAGCATTAGAAACTCCTCCACCGATAATTACCATTGATGGATCAAGCATTGTTATAATATTAGCTATCCCAATTCCAAGATAATTTAAAGCTGAATCTATTATTTCATTAGCTAAAGAATCTCCATTTTTAGCTTCAACGAAAACTTCATAAGAAGTTATTTTATCATATTTTCTTAAAGAAGTTTCTATCTTACTTTCAACAGCTTGTCTAGCTCTTTTAGCTATTGCTGTACCTGATGATAAAGCTTCTAAACATCCAAAGTTACCACAACCACAAATTGGTCCATTAGGATCTAGTGTCATATGTCCAACTTCTAAAGCATTTGCAGTAGCACCTCTATATAACTCACCATTGATGATAGCTCCACCGCCAACACCAGTACTAACAGTTACATAGACCATGTTTTCTTTTCCTTTTCCTGCTCCAAGGACATATTCCCCTATTGTAGCAACATTTGCATCATTATCTAAATAAAAATCAACATCAAATGATTTTTTTAATTCTTTAATTATTTTAAAATTAGCAAAAGGTAGGTTGGGACTAGCTATTATTGATCCTTCATCTAAATCAAGAACACCTGGTGAACCTATACCAATACAAGCTATTTCATCTAAAGTAGATTTACCCTCTACTATAACTTTTTCTATTGATTTAACAATATTATCTATAACTACTTTTTCTCCTAGTTCAGCCTCTGTTGGAACTACGAATAAACTTTGAACTTTCCCATCAAGATTTGCTAAAGCAGTACTTATTTTAGTACCACCAAGATCTATACCTACAACATATTTTTTCATTAAAAACACCTTCTTATTATTTAATTTCTATCTTATCAATTTTTATTATTATATTTATAGTAACTTTTTATATTATTACAAAACTTCATCTACTATTACTTAATAGATTAAATAATAAATTCAAACTAAATTTCAAATAAAAAACTTATTCTTCTCTGAAATATTTAGTTTTAATTATTTTAGTAAAACATATTTTTTAAATTCAACTTTTCTTTATGAAAACCTTTATTTCTTTAGACAACGTTTTCACAAAATCTTTTATATTTATATGCTACAATATTGAATTTATCTTTGCAAAAATTATTAATTAGTAAAATAATAAAAAGAGAGTATAAAAAATTTATTATTATTATCAAAATAGTAATAATATATAAAAATATACTCCCTGTTTATGATTTTTTTTATATATTCAGAAAATTATTAAAACTTGAATATTTTTATCTCTAATTTATCTTTAAAGATTTCTCTTAAATTTTCAAAATCTTCCTCTAACATATTCACTCTTATTCTTATGATATCTATATACTCTATAGTTTCTATTTCACCATTCCAATCCTCAATCACTTTTTTTACTAAAGCAAATTCATCATAGGGTGTTTCAACAGAAACTGCTATTTTTTCTTCCTCTTCAATTTCTATTTCCTCTCTATAGTTCGCTCTACAAACACTACTTTCTCTTGATTCTAGAACATAAAACCTTAATTTATTACTTCTTGGAAACTCTTTTTTCTCTATAGATTTTAATATTTTTTTCAGTTCTTCCTTAGTTAACTCTAAAAACTCTTCCTTATAAAATCCATCTTCATAAAGATTAAATCCATTCTCTAATTTTTCTATTACTACTTTTCTATTCTTTTTATAGGATCTTATATCTAAACAATTTCCTATATTTATTTCCTCTAATCTTTTCAATGTATCAAAAACAAAATTATCAATAGTAAGCAAATTAATTTCCTCCTTTGTATATCTTATATCCAAAGTTGAAAATATCATTTATCTTATCAATTGTCAAAATTAATTTCTTTTATCTAATTAAATCTCTCACTTCCATTAAAGCAAAACCTAAAAGATTTTCACCTTGCCAGTTATTGGGATTATTAATTTTTTCATCATCAGCTACAAGTCCAACGCCCCAAACTTTATCATAGGGACTTGCTTCTACTATTATTTTATTTTCACTACTTAATAAAAACTCCTTAAAGCCCTCATTTTGACTAAACTTAGCTAAATTCCCTTGCAAAACAATATTATACTTAAACTTATCCCAAAGCTCTAAATTAAAGTTCTTAACTTTTCGACCTAACTCTTTAATTTCTTTCTGCTCTTTAGCTTTTAAAATTTCTTCTAAAACTTCTTCATCATTAAAAACTCTAGCCTTCTCTGCCATCATATATTGTTCTGCTGAATGATATTGAATATTCTCTATTTCAAAACTACAACTATACCATTGACTAAAACAAGATTTAGAAATAGTTCCTTTCTTATTTTTTTGATGACCCCAAAAAAATAAAAATTCTAATCCTTCACCCTCATTATATCTATTACAAACTTCAATTAAACTATATTTCATTTTATTTTCCCC
>JBOGCG010000078.1:0-5396 GCA_051656625.1 Sarcina sp.
TTTACTCCCCCTTGGTTCATTGTTGGTGATGTTGCATCTCCAATACTTTGTGATAACATATCTTGAAACTTAACAGTTGATGCCTTAAACCCTGTAGTTCCTAAATTTGAAATGTTATTTCCTATAACATCTAACTTTACCTGATTAGTTTTCATTCCCGAAATTCCTGAATACATCGATCTTAACATATATAAATACCCTCCAATTTTAACCCTATTACTTCCCTGCTTAAAGTTTGTTACACATCAATCAATCTGTATAACCTTGGCCTCCATCCTTGGTCCAGCCAATCATTCTACCATTACAACACTATCTATGTTTGTAAAAATATTATCTTTAGCTCTTTCTTTTTCAACTACTGTTATCACGGTATTGTTTTCTACACTTACTAAAAAAGCCATTTCTCTATAAAAAATAACTGTATTTTTTGAAGCTTTTTCTCTTGCTTTTTTTATTCCATTTTCAATTTTTCTATAATCATTATCATTTAAATTTAAAAATTCTATTCTTTCCTTAGCATGATTAGAAAATTTAAAAGAATACTGTTTCTTCTCCCTTAACTGTTCATTTAATAAAGTTTTAAAATCATTATTTTTTTTGATATTTTCTCTCTTGTTACTATTTTGCAAAGGATTTTCTAAGCCTAAATAATAAGGTCGACCATTTATAATTTTATAATTCATATTCAACCTTTCTAATCTAAACTGTCATTACTCTTATCTTCATCCTCTGCTTCATCTTTTTTAGCAATATCTCCTACTTTCAAGATTTTATCTATAGTAACAGATATTTCCTCATCACTATCAGTTAACTTAACTTTAACCTTTATTAATCCATCTTCTTTAAAAGCACTAGTTACTGTTCCTTTGTAATTATTGTCACTACTATCTTTTTCAGATAGTTCTACATCTTTACCAATAAAAGAAGATGCTAATAAAAAGGACATACTTCCATTTACATTGTTAATTGCTGGAAGTGAATAATCTGGTACTCCTAAAACAGTCGTAATAGATTGGATATCAAATTCTTTATAAACATTTTTACCACCTTCATTTACCTCCATTGAAATAGTAGTAGTTGTTCCATTATTATTAACCGCCTTTACTATCCCCGTATATGGATTTCCTTCACCATCTAAAACATTCACTGAAACACCTTTCCCAACTAAAGATTGATTAGCATAATCAGTCATTGTTTTATTTAAATTTTGCATTTGTTCCATACTTGCAAATTGAGCCATCTGAGCAACATATTGAGTTGAATCCTGATCACCTGCTAAAGGGTCTTGATTTCTAAGCTGGGCTGATAAAATTTTCAGAAATGCCTGCTTATCCATATCTTCCCCAGGTTTCATTATTGGTGTTCCTCTATCTGTAGCTCTATTTCCACTAGTTCCAGCTAATCTAATTTCCATAAAATCTCTCCTTAAATAATAATATCTAAAGCACTTAATTCTTTAGCTTCAAAGTTTTCCTCTTCTTCTAAATCTCTGTACTGATTTTTATAGTTTGAATTTTTGTAGCTTTCTTTATTTTCATTAAATTTTTCTTCATTAAAAAATGTAGTATCCTCTTGGTAAAGAGAAATATCAACCTCGGATATTTTTATATTTTCACTAACTAGGTGATTCTTTATTTCATTAATATTTATGTAATTATAAAGTTCCTTTGAATTTGTTGATAAATTTGCCTTCATTTCATTTCCTATCATAGAAAGCTTTATAGTTACTTCACCTAAATTTCCTGGATTAACCTTTACCACTAATTCTTTTATAGAATTATTAATCATTAATTTTACATTCTTCACTACATCAGTTGAGAAGGTTTTTACTTCTATTGTTTCTCCTAAATTTTCTACTTTATTAAACTCAATAGGTTGAAATTTATTAGTTATAAAAATATTTTTACTGCTATCCTCTTCAGTTCCAATAAGTTTACTTAAAAAAGCATTTTCTTTTTCCGATTGATTTGAGCTACTTTTATCCTTTGAAAATTCATTTCCAGTAAAGCTTTTATCTGTTTGCTCCCTTTTAACTTCTACTTCTTCAAAGTTTAAATTTTCCTTTTCAAAAGAATTTTCTTTAAAATCGTCATCTTTTAATGACTTTAAAAGAGGTAATTTTTCTTCTACTTTTACAATTAAATCTTTAATATCTTCAATTATCTTCGGAAATTTTTCATTTATTTCTTCTTTTGAAATTTTACCCTCTATAGTAGTTATAAATTCTTTAATTTTCTCTAAGTCTTTAGAAGTTATTTCTTTAATAGCCACTGCTTCTTTATTCCCTATGAAATTTTCTTTAATTCCACTGAATGCTTCTTTATCATTTAAATTAATTTCATTATCCTTAGTCTCTAATTGAACTATTATATTTTCTTCCGATAAATCTAATTGCTTTATTAAACTTTCAACTTCATCTTCTATAAAATCAAAATTATTTTCTATAGATAACTCTTCATTTATCTGGTTTTCTAAATTAATTTTTACTGGTTCAATTTTTTCCTTCAATGATATAATTTCTGATAATAAAATAGCTATTGCTGTTTTTTCATCTACTATTATCTCTTCTTCTTTTAAAACCACTTCATTATCTTCACCATTAAAATTATCTTTTGAATCTTCTATTTTTGTTTCTTTTTTAGTTGATTTTTCTTTATCTATTTTATTGTTATCTTTAATTTTAATCTCAGAATTTTCCCTTTTATAATTTCCATCTATATTTTTCTCTAGAAATTCATTGAAATTCTTTTTGCTTTCCTTTGGTTTAATTTCTTTTTTATTTAAAGTATTATCAACTATATTTATCATATCTATCTTCATCTAAACTCACCCCCTTTCAAGCTTTCTCATATGTCCATATAATGCCATCTCATCATTAAAAAGTTTCTCAATTCTATTCTGTTCCTGTTTAAATGCCTCAAGTTCTTTTTCTTTTAGCTTCTCAACTGTTTTTCTTTCTATCTGTGATTTCTTTGCCTCTTCCCTTTTAAAAACAACTTCCTTCTCTTTTTCAACAAGTTCCTTTTTAGTAGTTTCTATTGCTTTAGAGACATTTTGAACGTAAATTCTTTTTATTTTTTGATAAGCTACAGTTTCTTTATTAGTAACTAAACTATATTTCATATAACTTTCTTCTAATTCTTTAAGCTTATCTTCAATCTCTATCTTCTCTGATTGTGCTTTTTTAAAAATTCTAGCTTTTTCTTCTTCCTTTTCTATTCTAATATCTAATATTTTCTGTAGCTTAAAATCAAACCCATTCTCCATAAACTACTATCCCCTTATAATCCCCTTTAAATTTTCAATTGAATCATTAAAGTCAGTACTTTCATCAATACTTTGCTTTAAAAAATTATTTATACTTTCTTGAAGTTCTACTGCTAAATCTAAATTTCTATTCTGACCTCTAACGTAAGCTCCTATATTTATTAAATCCTCTGACTCTTTATAAACAGCTAACATATTCCTACAATTAGATGCCACCTCTATATGTTTCTTATCTGCAATGGTTGGCATAAGTCTAGACACTGAATTTAAAATATCTATAGCTGGATAATGATTCTTATGAGCAAGTGATCTAGATAAAACAATATGTCCATCTAAAATTCCCCTTACAGTATCTGCAATAGGTTCATTAAAATCATCCCCATCAACAAGTACTGTATAAAAACCAGTTATTGAACCCTTATCTGAAGTTCCTGCTCTTTCCATAAGTCTTGGAAGTATAGCAAAAACTGAAGGAGTATATCCTTTAGTCGCTGGTGGTTCCCCTATAGCTAAACCAACTTCTCTCTGAGCCATAGCTACCCTAGTTACAGAGTCCATCATAAGAATAACCTTTTTACCTTTATCTCTAAAATACTCTGCAATGGCTGTAGCTGTTAATGCACCTTTCAGTCTTACTAAAGCTGGTTTATCTGAGGTTGCACAAACAACCACTGATTTCTTCATTCCCTCTGGACCTAAATCCTTTTCTATAAAATCTAAAACCTCTCTTCCCCTTTCCCCAATAAGTGAAATTACGTTAAC
This sequence comes from Sarcina sp., assembly GCA_051656625.1. Taxonomy (GTDB): domain Bacteria; phylum Bacillota; class Clostridia; order Clostridiales; family Clostridiaceae; genus Sarcina. The sequence continues at coordinate 4,030 of JBOGCG010000078.1, forward strand.
ATCAGCCTCTGCTTCTCTTGCAATCATACCAAGGGTTGTACTTTTCCCAACACCACTTCCTGCAAATATACCTATTCTTTGTCCATCTCCACAGGTTAAAAAACCATCAATTGCTCTAATTCCTGTTGGTAAAATATCTTTTATTCTTCTTCTTGTCATAGGATCTGGTGGACTATTATCCAAACTATAAAGTTCACCAGAACTTATTCTCTCTCCATTAAAAGGCTCTCCAATTCCATCTAAAATTTTCCCTAAAAGTTCATCGCTACATCTAACACTTAAAGGTTTTCCTTGAGGAACAACTCTACAGCCTGGAGCTATTCCTGTAAGTTCCCCTAGTGGCATTAATAACACTTCTTTTTCTTTAAATCCTACAACTTCACATTTTATCTCCTCATTCTTATGATTATAAATTATGCAAAGTTCTCCTACGGCTGCTTTAATACCTTCTACTTCAATAGTTAGTCCTATAACCTTTTTTACTCTACCTTCTAAATAGACTGGAGAAATATTTGTAATCTTTTTTTTAAGTAACTCAAAGTCAATATCTATCATAAAATACCTCTAACTCTAAAAAATTTCTTTTCTTATACTTTCTAAAGCTTTCTCTATACCAACTTCAATTTTTCCTGTTTCTAATTCTATTACAGCATTTCCTTCTTCTAAAAAATTATCTTCTAATATAAAAATTTCAGCTCTTACTGAAAGTTCCATTTTCCAAGCTTCTAATTTTTCTTCTAAGGAATTTTTATGAAAATTATTTACCCTAATAATAAAACTTTTATTATCCCTTGATTCCTTTAGTACTTTTTCCACAAAAAAATTCAACCCATAATCCTTTGTAAATTCATCCTCTAAAATTTTTTTAGCTATAGAATAAGATAAATCTAAAATCTCATCTTTTCTCTTATCTAAATAAATTTCATAATCTCTTTTGGCATTATGTAATATTTTTATAGCCTCTGTTTTTATCTCATTAGCTTCATTAAGTGCTTTCTCTATATTTTTATCATAGGCTTCCTTGTAACCATCTTCATAGCCATTATTCATTCCTTGCTCATAGGCTCTCTCATAGGTTTCCTTTTCTATAGTTACTGCCTTTTCATAAGCCTCTCTTATTATCTTTTCTTTTTCATCTTTAGCATGTTTTAGAAGTCTTTCACTTATATTTTTAAAACCTTCATTTAAATTTTCACCCTGTTCATTCTCTGAACTAAAAAACTGTTCGGTTTTAACTTCATAGTTTGTATTTACCTTTACCTGTTCTCCTGAATACAAATAATCACTTTTTATAACATTATAGGATGATTGCATCTTCGCCACCTCTTGCTAAAACAATTTCTCCCGCTTCATCTAGTCTTCTTATT
>JBOGCG010000079.1:0-4627 GCA_051656625.1 Sarcina sp.
TAATTAAAAAAATAATAACATTAATGAATTTATTGAATATATCTTTTAACCTAGTTATTTTTTAATTATCGAAGTAATCTATTGCATAAATTATCATCTTTTTTTAACGTTGATATCTAGCTGTTTTCTATGCTAGAATAGACCTGCGAGTTAATTGAAAAAGATTTTTCTTTTGCAAAAGTAATATCAGTTAATAACAAATTTCAATTAATATAAAATAGCTATAGTTAAAAAATATATATTTATTAAATTTAAATCTTGGTAAAAGATATCAAAGGAGTTATTATTTTATGCGTAATAGTAGTTTAAGTTGGAAGGTTGATGCCTTAAAATATGGAGTATTTATAGTATTCATGTTTGCCTGCGGTGGTATTTTCCTTGCAACTGGAGTTTTTAAGTTTCCTACTCTTTTAGGAATGGGAACAATTTCTTTAACTTTTGGTCTTGCACATGCTTTTGACTGTGATCATATAGCTTGTATTGATAATATGACTAGAAAACTTGTCCAAAGAGGTGGAAAAACTAGAGGAGCCGGATTTTTCTTTTCATTAGGTCACTCAACAGTAGTTATGCTTATGGGAGTTGCAACAATCTTTGCAGTTGACTGGGCAAGAAAGGCTATCCCTCAATTCCAAGCAATTGGTGGGGTTATAGGTACTGTAATTTCAGCAGTATTCCTTATACTTCTTGCTATTGCAAACTTTATAATCTTAAGAGATATGTTAAAAACTTTTAAAGCAATGAAAAATGGTACATATGTTGAAGAAAGTCTTGAAAGACCAGATACTAATATTGTAAACCGTACAATAAATCATATTCTTAATATTGCCAATAAAAACTGGCATATTTATATTATAGGTTTCCTATTTGGTCTTGGATTTGATACAGCAACACAAATTGCAGTTTTAGCTACATCTGCCACTGCAACTGCTCAAGGAATTCCTTGGACAGCAGTAATTGCTTTCCCTATTCTTTTCACTGCTGGTATGTGTCTTATGGATACTTTAGATGGGTTCTTTATGTCTACTGCTTATCAATGGGTCCTTACTTCTCCAGTAAAGAAAATTTACTATAATATAACTATTACTTCCCTGTCTATAATCGCTGCAGGTGGTATTGGTCTTATAGAAGTTGGACAAGTTTTAGCTATGGAAAGAAATTGGAATAGTCCTTTCTGGAATTGGCTACAAAATCTTGACTTCAGTAAAATGGGATTTATCCTTGTTGGAATTTTCATTCTAGTTTGGATTGTATCTTTAATATGTTGGAAAGTGTTTAAGCTTGAAGAAAAAATAGTTATTAATTAAAAAAAATCATTGGATTATAGACAATTTAAGTCTTTGATCCAATGATTCTTTTTATTTCTATTAACTTTAGATTAACAAAAATCTGAAATTTTAGTTTCTTCTTTACTACTATCTCTAATATCTTTAATTTTCAAAATAAATTTTTCACAGTGCTCAGTTATATCTTTTTTAGCTAAAATATCTGAAATTACTGCATAGCCATCACAATATTCTATTTCACTTATATTTTCAAGGGTTAATCCACCAATAGCAACTATAGGTAAGCTAGTTATAGCTTTAATTTCTCTTAACTGCTCATTTGAAACTGCTCTTGCATCTAACTTAGTACTTGTATTAAATATAGCCCCCACCCCTAAATAATCTACAGAACTCTCTTTTGCAACTTTTGCTTCCTCTAAATTAGCCACTGAAAGTCCTATTATCTTATCTGAACCTATAAGCTTTCTTACTTTTTCAACAGCTATATCATTTTGTCCAACATGAACTCCATCAGCATCACAAAGAATTGCAATATCTACTCTATCATTTATAATTAATTTAGTATTATATTTTCTAGTTAATACTCTAAGGTTCATAGCTTTTTCTAAAAATAATCTACCTTCTAAATTTTTTTCTCTTAATTGAATAACTTTTACTCCAGCTTTTAAAGCTTCTTCTACAGCTTCATAAAAATCTCTATCTTTTAAAATATCTGAATCAGTAACTAAGTATAATCCTATATCCTTCATAATTCTCTCCTTTAATTGAAAATAACTACTTTATCTTCTTTATAAGCCATGTCCCAAAAAGCCAACTCATGAATACTTGCTTTTTTAAATATATAAATTAATTCTTTCTTTTCCTCTTCCTTTAAACCTAAAGTTATTTTATTTATATAATCCATCCATAACTCTACAATTTCCTTATATTCCTCTGAACTATAGGCTTCTATCCAACCTTTATAAAAATTATCTTCAATGTACTCTCCATAAGTTTCTTTTAAATAACTTCCTATAAAATAATAACTCCAGGTACAAGGCATAATTACTGCTGAAATAGCTTTTATATCTCCCTCTAAAGCAACTTTTAACATATAGCTTGTATAATTAAAATTTTCTAAAGAACATTTTCTTTCCTCAAGACTCTCCAAATCAATACCCATCTCTTTTAAATATTCTATATGCACAGCATTTTCATCCTCTAAAATTCCTTTTATAGTATTATAGAAAAATTTAATCTCCCTCATAGTTTTAACTTTAGTTAATCCTATAGCAAAGACCTTTGTATACTCTTTTAAATAAAGATAATCCTCAATTAAATACTCTTTAAACTTGTCTTTATCTAATGTTCCCTCTCCTAATTCCTTTATAAATGGATGCTCTAAATATTGCTTCCAAATATCATAACTACCCTCAAATAAATAATCTGTAAAATTCATTAATTTATTCTCCCTAAACTTCTTATTTTTTCTTCATTTAAATCATAAACTTCATTAAATAAATTCACTTTAAATGTTCCAACTAAAGGATTATCCTTATCTGCCAACTCCCCAGCTAAAGACATAGTTAAAGCTCCCATTGCTGCAGCTTCCAAGCTTTTTTCTGAAACAGCTAAATAAGCTCCTATAAGACTAGCTGTCATACAACCTGTTCCTGTAACCGACTTTAATTTAATAGTTCCATTTTCTACTACTATAACTTCTTCTCCATCACTTATAAAATCATATTTTCCTGTAGCAACAATAGTGCTATTTAAATTTTTAGCTATTTCTTTTAATTGCTCTTTTAAATCTACTCCATCATCATTAGAATCTACACCTTGTCCATCTGCCTTTAATCCAGCTATATATTTTATTTCTGCAATATTTCCTTTAATTACAGTGAATTTTGCTTCATTTAGTAATCTTTTTACAAAGTTAGCTCTAACTTTAGTAGCAAAAACTCCCACTGGATCTAAAATAACTGGTTTCCCATATTTGTTAGCTGTTTTAGCTGCCTCTACAAATAATTCTAATCTATCTGAATTCATTGTCCCTATATTAATTACTACCGCTGAAGCTATTTTTATTATTTCATCTATTTCTTCCATAGAATAGCTCATAAGAGGACTTGCCCCTATCGCTAAAGTCATATTGGCACAATCATTTATAGTTACCTCATTTGTATAATGTAACACTAATGGATTTGTTTCTTTTACCTTATTTATTAAATTAAACATTTAAATTCCCCCTATTCTCTTTCAAATTTATAAAAATGATGAACTGGCCCTATTCCATGACCTATATCAAAACTATATCTTATTGCTTCTGTAATATATTCTTTAGCTAATTTCACTGAATCTTTCATATCATTTCCTAAGGCTAAATAAGCTGTAATTGCTGAAGATAAAGTACAGCCTGTCCCATGTGTATTCTTTCTATTAATTCTTTCTGATTTATAAACTTCACAGAAATTTTCACCCACTAATAAATCTATAGCCTCTCCCTTTAAATGACCACCTTTCATTAATACATATTTAGGTCCAAGCTTCTTTATTTTATCTGCTGCCACTTTCATATCATCAACATTCTCTATTTTCATATTAACTATTTCTTCAGCCTCAGGAATATTTGGAGTAACTATTGTAGCCATTGGTATAAGCTCACTTATTAAAGCTTCTTTAGCCTCTCTTTTTAAAAGTGAATATCCACTTTTAGATATCATCACTGGATCTAGTACTATATTTTCTGCACTAAAACTTTTTAATGATTTTGCTATAGCTTTAATAATTTCTTCATTAGAGACCATTCCAATTTTTAAAGCCTTCGGTCTTATATCTGAAAAAATAGCTTCTATTTGCTTTTCTATTATATTTTTAGATAAATCCTCAACCTCTATTACTCCTAAAGTATTTTGTGCTGTAATTGCTGTTATTACAGACATTCCATAGGTTCCAATCGCACTAAATGTCTTTAAATCTGCTTGAATACCAGCTCCCCCTGAAGAATCTGAACCAGCTATTGTTAATGTTGGAATCTTATAATTTTTCATTTTCTTACCACCTTCATAAGCAAAATATTTCACTTGCTACTTTTCTTATTAATATTTTCTAAAATTATATAAAAGTAAAAACCCTAAAATTTTCTTAATGCCTTTAAAGCTAAAGAAAATTTTAGGGTTTATTAAAACCACAAATTTCATCTTAATTAAAAATAATTATTTTAATCTCGCTTTCCTCCGCTGGCATTATCCAGATCAGGTTTAAGGGTTGATATTAAAATCTCTCAGCCAATTTCTTGGCACCCCTAGCATATTCTGTTCTATCTTCATTATATATCAGCTTAAATAATTGTCAAATCTTTC
>JBOGCG010000080.1:0-2592 GCA_051656625.1 Sarcina sp.
GAGATAAATTCCATCTCCAACCTTTTCCTTACTTTTATTATATCATATTTTTAAATCAATACAATAAATTCAATTCTATATTTGAACTCCTCTATTTATGAAATTTTATCTCAATTTAGTAATAAGAGCATCTGCTCTACTGACCAAATTGAGATAGAAGAAAATTCAGCTTCACAATAGATTTTAACCTTTATGATTAGATTCTAAAACAAAAACAATTTGCTAAAACTTGTGGAATTAATCCTATTGTTATTTCATCTTAAGTAATCTTTAAATAAAGTAATGATTATCTGCTAACTCTAATAAAATTAAAAAGAAACAATTTTATTGGAGTTATAACATGGCTAATGAACCTAACAGGATTAAATTACATTTTGCTGATGCTGTTCCATCATTTAATAATCCTAATACAAATAAAATCCTAACTCTTGCTATTTTTAATATTATAAAACCAACACTTCCAACAAATAAAACTGATATTAATCAGCTTATAAAAATTTTAGAGAAAAATTTATAGGAGGTGTTTTCTTGAAAACTGCTGCTATCTATGTAAGAAAATCTAAAGCAACTGAAAAAGGAGACTCTATCCATAACCAAATAAAACTATGCCAAAATTACTTAGCTAATATGGGTATTGAGTCATTCAAAGTTTATAAAGATGATGGTTTTTCTGGTAAGAATACTGATAGACCTGCATTCAAGCAATTAATCAGTGATTGTAGTAATGGTACTTTAGACTGCATAATCTGCTATAAATTAGATCGTATCAGTAGAAATGTATCTGATTTTAGTTCTCTTATATCAGCTCTTGAAAAAAAGAATATCTCTTTCATTTCTGTGGTAGAACAATTTGATACTAGTTCTGCAATGGGTAAGGCTATGATGTATATTTGTAGTGTTTTTAGTCAACTTGAAAGAGAAACTATATCTCAAAGAGTTACTGACAATATGTACTATCTAGCTGAAAATGGCTACTGGTTAGGTGGTGAGCCACCTACTGGATTTGTTAATACTAGAAAGAGTTTTATTGATCCAACAGGAAAAGAAAAAAGTTACTCTATTTTAATTCCTAAAGATAATGAAATTGAATTAGTTAAGCTAATTTTTCATAAATATTTAGAGCTTCAAAGCCTTAATAAACTTGAAAAGTATATGATTAATAATAATATTAAAACCAAAAGAAATAAAAATTGGGCTAAAGCTACTTTAAGCACAGTTTTAAAAAATCCTTGCTATGTAAAAGCTACTACTGAAACAATTAATTTTTTTAAACAGGAAGGTATTAATTGTTTTGGTATCCCAGATGGTTTGCATGGTATTTTAGTTTATAGACGAAATAAGGGTAAAGAAGGGAAAAAGCACCCTATTACTGATTGGATTTATACAGTTTCAGAACATAAAGGAATTATAGATTCAAAAAATTGGATAAAGGTTCAAAAATTATTAAAAACAAACTCAAAAAAAGTTCCTGCTAGAGGTTCTAGTAACCTAGCTTTATTAACAGGAATACTTTATTGCGAAATATGTAAAAGCCCTATGAAAGTTGCCTATGGACAAAAAATTATTGGAACTACTGAAAGAAGATTTTATTATGTATGCACTGAAAAAAATAACTCTAAAAGTAAATGTATTAATAAAAATGTAAATGGTATTGCTCTTGATGAAATGCTATTAAATAAACTAAAAGAAATTTCTTTTGATAAAAATTTATTGATAAATAAACTAAAAAATTATAGAAATAAACTTGCTCTATCTGAATTAGAAAATAAAATTATTACTGTAGAAAAATCTATAACTTCTAACAATGAGATGATTGAGAACTTAATAAATAACATCTCTTTAACCACTGATGAAGAAATATCAATTTTACTTTTCCATAAAATAAAATCTTTAAAAGAAGAAAATAAAAAATTACATTCTATTAAAGAAAATTTACTTTTCACCACTGACAATTCTATAAATAAAAATTATGAAAATTTAAATTTAATTTTATCCGAGAAAAAAAGTTTTATTGACTTTTTTTCATTTAATGAAAAAAAATTACTCATTAACTCTTTAATATCTAAAATTTACGCTAATGGTTTAACAGGAGAAATCTCTATAGACCTTATTAAAGATATACTTTAGTTAGACAGGATATTATTATTTTGATATACTATGAATTTGTAAGGATAATAGTATTTGTGTATATCCTCGGTTTTAATATGGTTGGAGTTGGGATTTAATAACTATCTCTGAACCGAGGTGATCTTGAATATGTGGACAACACTTGGAATAGCAGCTTTTATATTTATTGCTTATGTAATAACTATTTTAGTTGTTCGACCTGATAAAATAGATTTTAAAATATTTAAATATATATCTTTTAAAATTGAAAAAAGACAACATAAAGACAAAGAGAATTAAAGCCCGCCAGCTCTAATTCTCAACACAAATTGCTTAATTAATGATTAGAGATAAATTCCATCTCCAACCTTTTCCTTACTTTTATTATATCATATTTTTAAATCAATACAATAAATTCAATTCTATATTTGAACTCCTCTATTTATGAAATTTTATCTCAATTTAGTAATAAGAGCATCTGCTCTA
>JBOGCG010000081.1:0-28262 GCA_051656625.1 Sarcina sp.
TTTGAGACTAACGAATAAGAAGTCACAAAAGTTTTGAGGCTAACAAATAGGAAGTCACAAAAGCTTTGAGACTAACGAATAGGAAGTCACAAAAACTTTGAGACTAACAAATAAGAAGTCACAAAAACTTTGAGACTAACGAATAGGAAGTCACAAAAACTTTGAGACTAACAAATAAGAAGTCACAAAAACTTTGAGACTAACGAATAGGAAGTCACAAAAGCTTTGAGACTAACAAATAGGAAGTCTCAAAGTTCCAAGATTATAAATCTATTCCTAAGGAAGCATAAAGTTTTAGAAGGATAGACAATTTTTCTTCAGCTGAAAAACTACTTTCTTCTAAAATTTTATTTAAAAGAAAAACATGTTCATAAACTAAATTTAATTTTTCTATATTACTTTTAACTTCATTAGTTTTATTAAGTAAAGTTAAATTTGTGGATACCATATTGGCATTCTCAAATTTTTGTGAATAAACAGTTGCTCTAAGTTCAGGTAAGAGATTTCTTCTTAACCATTTTTTAAATAAAAGAGCAATATTACTTCTACTATATTGTAAAAAACCATATAAACCTTCTTCATATAAAATAGCTAAATTTCTAACTTTAGTATTCATAAAAATATTTGAAGATTCTTTTAAAGTAATCATAAAATCTTTAAGATTTTCTTTTCGTAAAATTTCATATTCTATAGTATTTTCAAAACCTTCACTTTCTATACAATTAGAAATTATTTTGCTGATATTACTATAATTTAGTATTTGTCCAATTTCACTTGCAATCCAGCAAGGTCTACCATTCCAAATGATAGTATGTAAGGGATGTCCATTAAAGTTTTCAATAATTAAGTTATTCAATTTAAAATCCTCCTTGTAGGACAACCTTAAAGAATGTTATACTTTCAGTTAATATAATATTTCTTTTAAGGAAGTAATTTATATTTAAAAGCATTCTTCATTTTTGGTGGGGAGAATGCTTTTATTTTTTTATTAAAGTCACTTCATTTTTTATTGTGAACTCGTCATTTATATAACTTTTCATAAATGCTTCTAAAACATCATTCATTTTATGAGAATTTAAGTGACATGATGATTTAAAATTTTCTTGTAAAGTTTCATCAATTGTTGTTGTAAAAGATTTTCTTTTCATAAATCCTCCAAATAAAAGTTTTTTTATGTTTTTACAAACATAGTTTGCATTGTTTTAATATTATTATTCACAGAATTAGAAAAAAATTGTGGATAAAAATTTTAGTAGTAAATTATTTTAAGAACAATTAAGTTTTATTAATGGGTTTTTATTTAATTAAGGAACTATTATAAACTTGGATTCATATAAAATATTAAAAAAGTAGAATACATTGAGATTATTTTAAATATGTATTTTAGTAAAAATAAAATGTCAAGAAGAGGGAAATTTATGCAAAAAATAAAATATCCTAAGTTTATAAATATAAATGATATAGATAGAATAGAAGATTTAGAAAATCAACGATTATTTAAGTTGACTTTACCTATTAAAAATAATGGAACTAAAAGAGTTTTAGTAATAACTAGAGCACCAAAGCTATCTGAAGATAATGGTGAGAATCCCATGACTATCAGAATAATAAAATACGTTAAAAAAAATTTAGAAGAATCTTTTAAAGATGTTGGATTTATTGATATTGTTTTTTTATTTCCTATAAAAGAATTTGATGCATATACTCTAAGTAATGTTTTAAGCCTTGAGGGAGAGAAATTTTTAGTTGGAAACAATGGATTTTATTTAAATCATTCTTTAATTAAAAATGATGAAGTTATTTTTCAAGCTATGATAGAAGATGATTATATAGTTTTAGGTTGGGGAAAATCTCCTAAGGGATTAAAAAATATTTATGATGAAAGAATAAAATATCTTTTAAAAGGTTTTAAATTAATTAAAAATAATACAACTGATTTAAAAAAACTTTATATAGTTGGACCTTTAACTACTTACGGATATCCTAAGCATTGTCTTGTTTGGAAAGAAACTGATGAACTATTTGATTTTGAAATTTGAAAAAAATATGTATAAATATGTAGAAATATTTTAAATTTGGGTGTATAATAATCCATGAGAATTATGGCTAGGGGTGTCTATTTTAGACTGAGAGATAGAATTTTCTATTAACCCTCAAACCTGATCTGGGTAATACCAGCGTAGGAAAGCACTATAACTAAGTTTACTAGCTGTATTCTATTTTTAGAGTACAGTTTTTTTTATTTAGATAATCAGGGCATTCATAGACTGATTCTTATAGAGTTATATCAAAATAAAATACTTTCTAAAAGGAAATGGGGAAAGTTTTTAAAGAAAAGAGGAATTTTTTTATGATGACTTATGTATTAGGGGCTATTTGTCTTTTGATTTTAGTCTGGTATGTGCTAATAATTAGAAAGCACAAATTTACAACAAAATCAATTTCAAGAATAGGAATAACTGTAGCAATTGCATTTGTATTACACTTAATAGTAGTTTTTAGATTGCCACAGGGGGGAACTATTAACCTATTTTCATTCTTACCAATAATGCTTCTTTCAGTTATGTTTGGGAAGGAAGAAGGACTTACAGCAGGACTTATATTTGGAGCCTTAGAGCTTATAAATGATCCTTTTGTAATAAATCCAGTACAATTTTTATTAGATTATAGTTTATCAACTATGCCATTTGGATTAACTTGTATTTTTGGAACAGATAAAAAATATAAAATGATTTTAGGTGCAATATTAGCAGTAGTACTAAATCTTTTATCACATACTGTTTCAGGGGCAGTTTTCTTTGGACAATATGCACCATCAGGAATGAATGTATGGCTTTACTCAGTGGTTTATAATGTGAGTACAGCTGGAATAGATGGACTTATGAATATTATAGCATTAGCTATATTCCCAATGGGGGTAATAAAGAAAATATCAAGGCAGAAATAAATATAGATTTTGAAAATATATTAAATTTAAACAAGCACTATTAGGATGAATACCTAATAGTGCTTATTTAAATTTTATGTTTTTCATTATTTTAAATATAAAAAAAGAAAGGTGAGGGCACCTTTCTTTTTCTATGTTTAGATTTTTAATAGGGAGATACAAAATGTAAATTAAGATTAATTTTCATTTTATAATTATAAACACTTAATTTTGAGCTTTTTCAATAAGCTCTTCGATTTTATGTTTACATCTAGTGCCTTTACAGCTTCCTGTTCCAGCCCCAGTACATTTTTGAACCTTTTCATAGGTGTCTGAACCTTCTGAAATGGCATCTTTGATTTTCTTCCTTGAGATTGCTTTACATAAGCAAACCTTAGTGATTTTATCAAGTACTTCTTGATTTAGATTGTTGTTACTTTCCATACTAGCTTTCCTTTCTAAAATGAACTTGAATTTGTTTATGGATAGTTTCTACAAAATTCATTTTAATATTACGAAAACCATGTATTTAATAAAGGGAAATGGAATTAATTTGTTATGAGTTAATTATAAGATAACAGATAGAAAAAGTCAACATTAAAATTTAAAAAATATTTCTTAATACAGAATGTTAAAAAATATTAATTATTGATTAACCTTTTATAGAAAAGGCTTAGAAAAATTAAAAATAGTTTTTTATTTTTTAAAATAAATTAATGTTCTATATTGATTAAACAAAAATCATAGTATAAAATAGTATTACAACTATGAAATTTTAATTAAGTATTAAAAGACTGAGATTAGGAAAAGTATTTAAAATAATCTTTTTCAGAGAGTAGCTGGTTGCTGTGAAGCTATAAAGAATTTTAAAGAAAATCACCTATGAGTTGGGAGGCAGAAAAGAAATTTTTTCTGATTAAGCTAACACGTTAGCCTGCGTTAAAGGATAGAGTATGTATGTACTTGAAAGTTAAAACTTATATTAATTATTATTAAGTTTTTAAACCTTAGGTGGTATAGCGAATTCAACTTCGTCCTTTTGGGATGGAGTTTTTTTTATTTTTAAAATTATTATTAGGCAAAATAGAGATTATATTAGTTTATAATTTCATGCAAATATTAATTTTCACAATGAAAGGAGAAATAAGTAATGTATAAAAAAGTTGAACTTGCTAACGGATTCGTTGGTATGGAAAAAGAAGTTGCTAATCTTTGGAATAGCAGAAATGTTATAAGAAAAAACTTTGATCTAAATAAAGATGGTGAGTATTTCACTTTCTATGATGGTCCTCCAACTGCAAATGGAAAACCTCACGTTGGTCATATATTAACAAGAGTTATGAAAGATATTATCCCAAGATATAAAGTTATGAAGGGGTACCAAGTTATAAGAAAAGCAGGTTGGGATACTCACGGGTTACCAGTTGAGCTTGAAATAGAAAAGAAACTTGGAATATCAGGAAAAGAACAAATAGAAGAATATGGTGTAGAAAAATTCGTTCAAGAATGTAAAGAGAGCGTATTTACATACGTAAGCATGTGGGAAAAAATGACTGAGCAAATCGGTTATTGGGTTGATATGGAAGATCCATATGTAACTTACCATAATTCATATATCGAATCAGTATGGTGGGCTTTAAAACAAATGTGGGATAAGGATTTACTATACAAAGGTCATAAAGTAATGCCTTACTGTCCTAGATGTGGAACAGCTCTTTCATCACATGAAGTTTCACAGGGATATAAAGATGTTAAGGATTTAACTGCAATAGCTAAATTCAAAGTTCAAGGTGAAGAAAATAAATATATCTTAGCTTGGACAACAACTCCTTGGACATTACCTTCAAACGTAGCTTTATGTATAAACAAAGCTTACACTTATGTTGAAGTTAAAGTAGGAGATGAAACTTTAATCTTAGCTAAAGATTTAGTAGGAAAAGTTTTAGGTGAAGAAGTAGAAATAGTTAGAGAATTTAATGGTTCAGAATTACTTGGTACTAAGTATGAGCAATTACTTCCATTCTACACTCCAACTGAAGGAAAAGCTTTTGAAGTTGTTCATGGAGATTATGTAACTTTATCAGATGGTACTGGTATAGTTCATATAGCACCTGCTTATGGTGAAGATGATAACTTAATCGGAAAGAAAAATGGTTTAGCTTTCATCAACTTAGTTGATACAGAAGGTAAATTCACTGAAGAAGTTACACCTTGGGCTGGAAAACTTGTTAAGAAATGTGACCAACAAATAGTTGATTACTTAAATGAAAGAGGACTTTTATTAAAAGCTGAGAAGCACATGCACTCATACCCACATTGTTGGAGATGTGACACACCACTTCTTTACTATCCAAGAGCAAGCTGGTTTGTTGCAATGAGTACTTTAAGAGATAATCTTTTAGAAAATAATAATAAAATAAACTGGTTACCAGACAATATAAGAACAGGTAGATTTGGTAAGTTCTTAGAAAATGTTATTGACTGGGGAATATCAAGAGACAGATACTGGGGAACACCACTTCCAATATGGGAATGTGAATGTGGGCACAGAGAACTTATAGGAAGCATCGAAGAATTAAAAACAAAAGGTATTAATGTTCCAGATGATATAGAACTACACAAACCATATATAGATAATGTTCATGTGAAATGTGAAAAATGTGGTAAAGAAATGACAAGAGTTAAAGAAGTTATTGACTGTTGGTTCGATTCAGGATCAATGCCATTTGCACAACTTCACTACCCATTTGAAAATAAAGAATTATTTGATGAAAACTTCCCAGCACAATTTATATCAGAAGCTGTTGACCAAACAAGAGGATGGTTCTATACATTATTAGCAATTTCAACTGCTATATTTGATAGAAATCCATTTGAAAACTGTATAGTTTTAGGTCACGTTCTTGATAAAAAAGGCTTAAAGATGTCAAAATCAAAAGGAAATGTAGTAGATCCATTTGATGTATTAAATTCAGTAGGAGCAGATGCTACAAGATGGCATTTCTATACTGCAAGTGCACCATGGCTTCCAACTAGATTCTCAGTTGATGATGTTGCAGAAGCACAAAGAAAGTTCCTAGGAACTTTATGGAATGTTTATTCATTCTACGTTTTATATGCTGATATAGATAACTTTAATCCATATGATTATAAAGATTTCGTATCAGAAAATGTTATGGATAAATGGATGCTTTCAAAATTAAATACATTAATTAAAGATGTAGATGGTTCATTAGAAAGCTATGATATAACAAGAGCAGCTCTTATGATAGAAGATTTTACAGATGAGTTATCAAACTGGTATGTAAGAAGAAATAGATCAAGATACTGGTCAGAAGAATTAACTGATGATAAAATCGGTGCTTATGTAACTCTTCATAAAGTATTAGTAACTTTATCAAAGGTTGCAGCTCCATTTGTACCATTTATCACAGAAGAAATATACCAAAACTTAGTTGTTTCATTAAATAAAGATGCTGAAGAAAGTATCCACTTATGTAAATGGCCAACAGTTGAAGAAAGTGCTATAAACCCAGCTCTTGAAGAAGAAATGGATTTAGCTTATAAAATAGTTAAACTTGGTAGAAGTGCAAGAAATGCAGCTAATATCAAGAATAGACAGCCACTTTCAAAATTATCAATTTCAATATCATCACTTCCAGAGTACTACGGTGCAATAATAAGAGATGAATTAAATGTTAAAGAAGTTGAGTTTGGTGCAGATGTATCAAAATATGTTAACTTTGAAATCAAACCAAATCTTCCTGTTTTAGGTAAAGCTTACGGTAAGTTAATACCTGGAATTAGAAAAGAAATTGCTGCTAGAAACCAAATGGAATTAGCTCAAAAAATAAGTTCTGGAGAAGTTGAAGTAATCGACGTTAACGGTACTGAAATAGAGTTAAATTTAGATAGTATCTTAGTAACAATGCAAGGATTAGAAGGTTTTGCTTTCGCTGGAGAAGGTTCAATAGGTGTTGTTTTAGATGAAGCAATAACTGAAGAATTAAAAGAAGAAGGATATATCAGAGAAATGATTTCTAAAATCCAAAATGCAAGAAAAGAAAGTGGATTTGAAGTTGCTGATAAAATAAACCTTTATGTATCAGGAAACGAAATGCTTGAAGCTGTAATCAAGAAATTCGAAGATACAATAAAGAAAGAAACATTAACAGAAGAAGTTAACTACAAAGATGCTGCTTCAATGAATGAAGTAACAATTAATGGTGAAAAACTTCAAATGAATGTTGAAAAAAGATAATAAATAAAAAATAAAAAGTGTCGATTTATTCGGCACTTTTTTTATGTTTTTTATCAGTAATAAGTTTCTAGTAATTTAAATAAATATTAAAAAATATATTTTAAACCTTTAATATACATTTTATCAACTATAATAATTTATAAGAGGTAAATAAAATTGAATTGAGGGGATAAAATGAGCTTTTATAAAAAAGGGTATTTAAAAATAATATTAATTATAACTATTTTTTTCTTAATAAGTAGTAGCTTTATTTTAATTAGCAAATTTCTTTTAAATAGAGAAAAAGATTTTGTTTTTAGTAATAATGATTCAATGAGAATAGAAAAATTTAGCGAAAATAAAGTTTTGTCAGATGATGTTAATGTAAAAATTAATGGAAAAGAAGAATTGGGGAAATTTCAATGGGATATTAAAGGATTTGTAAAGTATATTGAAGGAGATTTAGAAATTGATAATGAAAAATATGATTTACGAATATCTAACTTTAAAAGAGCTACTGACAACATATATTATGGATTTGCCAGTAAAAATTATGAAGAGTTCTATCCAGACCTAACTGTTTATTTTAATAAAGAAACAAATTTATTTATGTTAATAGATGAAGAGGATAATAGTGCAGTAATTAATAATCACAATATAGAAAATTATAATTATTATCAATTATTAGAGGCAGTATATGAATTTTAAATTAAAGGAGCAGTGAGAAAATGCCTAAACATGATTTTTTAGCTATACCTAAGGATTCAACTAATCTTTCTCAAATAATTTTTGATTTTTATAATAACGATTTAAAATCTATTAAGACATATACGATAGAAGATTCAATAATATCATATTACTTAGGGAAATATTTTTTAACTTTTTACAGCTATTTAAATATGCTCCTAATTCATTGTATGTTGAAAAAAATACTATAGAAATATCTAAAGAAGCTATAATTAATGCAGTTGAAGGTTTTATTGAATTTATTAATCATTCTCTGGAAAATAATTTATCAATATTACATTGTGGTATATAAAAAATATTAAAAACTACATGACCAGTTCATGTAGTTTTTTTTAAGTAATAAATTATTTTTCTATTAAAGTTTGAGAACTAGGGTAGTTTTTAAACTTTGAATATCCTCCATCAAGGTGATAAAGGTTAGAAAAACCGTTATTTTCTAATATTTCAGAGGCTTGTACGCTTCTAAAACCTTTTTCACAATAAACTAACACTGGATTATCTTCATAATCCATTATTTCATCATCACTTAAGGCAAGTTTTCCTAGGGGTAAAGAATAAGCTCCTTTTATGTGTCCATCATTATATTCTTCTTTAGTTCTAACATCTAATATAAATAAATCTTCTTTTGATTTAATAAGGTCATAAACTTCTTGTAATTCTAGATTTTTCAATTGATTCCCTCTTTTCTATATAAAAAAATTTAGCAAAGTTTTCAACTTTTAGCTAAAAAAATTTATTTATTTATTATGTTTAATAATAAATAAAGCTACTTAAAATATGATATCATATTAACAACAGGTAAGTATTGATAATTTTTTCATATAATTTATTAATTTTATTGTCTAAACTAGAAAAAAAGGTCAATAAAATTATTTTATTGAGATAAAAACAGTTAGAACACTGAAAACTTATTGAAAAAGTTAAGTTAATTTCATATAATTAACTTAAGACAGATAAGGTAAAGTGTTGTGTTTATTACAATTAATGGAGATAGTAATCTTTGTAGACACTTTTTGATTAAGCAAAATATAGATTATGATTGTTATAAAAATTAAAAGTTTTAGATTTAAAAATTTTAAACGAAACTTATCTACAGGTAAATTTGTTATATTATTTTGATTTTCGGAGATATGTGAATTTATCAATAAAATAAAAAGATTGTAGGAGATGGTAAAGGTATGGCGACTTCAATTAAAGACGTTGCAAAAGAAGCTGGAGTTTCAATTGCAACTGTATCAAGAGTACTTAACGACATAGATGTTGTAAATGAAGAAACTAAAAAAAAGGTATTAGAAGCGATAGATAAATTAGGATACAGACCAAATATAGTAGCAAGAAGTTTAAAAACTCAAAGAACTAGAACTATAGGTGTAGTTGTTCCTGATATATCAAGTCAATTATATCCTGAAATAGTTAGAGGGGCTGAAGATGTTGCAAACATATACAAGTATAATGTAATGCTTTGTAATTCAGACTTTGACTTAGAAAAAGAAAAAGAATATTTAAGAGTTCTTAAAGAAAAAATGGTTGATGGTGTAATTTATATGAGTTCATCATTAGAAGAAGATACTCTTAATTTAATAAACGAGTTAGATATAAAAACAATTCTTGTTGAAACTAGCGATAAAGAAGGAGCACTTCCAAGTGTAACTATAGATAACGTTCAAGCTAGTTTTGATGCTACAAAATATCTTATAGATAAAGGTAGAAAAAATATAGCATTTATAGGAATTGAAAAAGGTGAAAAGAATGCTTGGGGTATGAGATGCGAAGGTTATGAAAAAGCATTAAAAGAAAATGGACTTGAGTATAAAGAAAGTTTATGTTACTTCAATAACTTAAAACCAAAGAGCGGTTATGAAGGAGTAAAAGAAATCATTGCAAGAGGAGAAAAAGTTGATGCTGTAGTTTGTGCATCTGATGAAATAGCAATGGGAGCAATAAATGCTTTAAGAGAAAGCGGATTAGATATTCCTAAAGATGTTTCAGTTATAGGATTTAACAATATAGATTTATCAAAGAACTTCTACCCAAGAATCACAACAATTGGTCAACCAATGTATGATATGGGATCAGTAGCAATGAGAATGCTTATAAAATTATTAAACAATCAAGAGCTTGAAAAGGGATATTTTGAATTACCTTATACTCTAATAGAGAGAGAAAGCTGTTAAGAATCAGATAAAGAACTTCATTAAATGTTTTAATGAGGTTCTTTTTTTGTTTATAGTTTATAATTTACCAAAGAAATATTAAATCAATTATTAATAAAAAGCAAAAAAAATGATAATAATTGTAAAGTAAGTTCGATTTATGATTTATTTTTGTTATTATATAAATAACAAAAGACTAAGGGGGAATCATAGTGAGTAAAAACAATACTGCTAGTTTAATGAATAGATGCTTTGAAGGAAAAATGTCTTTAAAAGAACACTTAGTTACTGTATTTAAACTTTTCAAATCAAATGTTAAAGATATAGTTATACTAGGTATTTTAATGAATTTACCAATAGCTTTATTATATGTTACAGGATTTTTTAATATCATAGGAAGTTTAATTGCTGTATTTTTCAATGCAATGTTAATGTCAGCTATTACTTTACTGATATCAGGAAAGTCTCAAGGGGAAGATTTAAACTGGAATAGAGCCTTTTTAAAAGCGATAAAAAGACCATTATTACCAATAGGAGCTTTTTTAATACAAACAGTTCTTATTAATTTAGTAGGTGGTGGGTTCTTAGGAATCTTTATTAGTTCATTTTTAGTTATCAATATACAATTTGCTGTTTTATCAGGATTAGATATGTTTGCTAGTACAAAAGCAAGTTTTGTTATGGTTTCAAAAAATGTAGTTGATGTTATTTTAAAAAATACAATATTAAATTTTTTAGTAGCATTACCAACAACAATAATTATTTCTTTATTAACAACAACAGTTGGAAAAACAACTAATCCAATTTTCTTTGGAGGAACATTTTTAATTTCAGGAATATTTGCTACAATATCAATTGTTTCATCAGTGGTATTTTTCTATAACTTACCTACTGTTCAGCAAAAAAAACCAGTAGCTTAATTTTTAAATAAGGAAGTATCAATTTGAAATTTGATGCTTCTTTATTTTTTTAAACTTTTTTACAGTGAATCTTCTTTTTTTAGATGTATTTTATTAAAGTAAAGCCCATATATATTTTAGAGGGCTATCTAAAAGAAGGGAGTTTTTCAATGAAGTTAAAAGAGGGTTTAAATTTTATAAAAAATAACTTTACTAGATTATTTAATATTTGGATTATATTTTTTTTAGTTCCTATTTTGGTGGGTACTTTAATTACAGAAGCCTTTATTGCTTTAGCCTATGCTAAGGTCTTTACCTTTGGGGAAAGTTTATTGTATATATCTTTCATAGTAAATTTAATTATTGGAATTTTAGTTCTTTCTATAATAACTTTAGGAATTTTTATTTTATCTCATTTATTAATTAATCACAGAGATTTTAAAAATATTAATTATGTTAAATACATCAAAAGTAATAAAAAACAAATTAGACAATGTAGTTTATTATTGATAGTTTTTCTTTTAAGTTGGATTGGTTCAATTATGGTTATAGATAGTTTTATAAAAGGAAAAATGCAAATTTTATTTTTAGTAGTAGTAGCAATTATATTTACTTATGGAATCCATATAATTTTATCTTTAATAAGTAATAAGGTGTTTTTAAAGTCAGGTCACGAAATCAAGGAGAAAAAAAAGAAAAATTTTTTTTCAATAGGAATGCTTTTTTTGGTAATATTAAATTTATTTATAAATTTTTTGTTTTTTAAATTTTATGCAGTACCTATAATTAATGGAGCTATTTTAATATTATTTACTATAATATTTATTTTAAATTTATCTGGAATAATATTTGAAAAAAATTATGATTTTTAAAGGGAGATAGTTCTCTCTTTTTTTTATAAATTTTTATAAAAGAGATTGTTCAATAGTAGTTCATTTTTAAGTAATAATTTTTTGATAGTATAAATATTGTAGTAAGGAAAATCCAACAATTGTAAAATGGATAAAATAGGATTATAATATATAGAATAAAAATCTAAGAATTGTTGTTTAGAAGCTATAAGATAAAATTGAATAAGGGGGAATTTTAATGGATAAACAAAAGGAGCTAGGTGAAAGTTCCATAATTAAGCTACTTATGAAGTATTCAATACCAGCAATAATAGCTATGATGGTTAATTCTTTATACACTGTTATTGATAGGATGTTTATAGGAAGAATACCTGATGTGGGTTCTTTAGCTATGAGTGGAGTAGGATTAACAATGCCTATAACATTTATTTTACTAGGTCTTGGAATGCTTATAGGAATAGGTACAGCGGCATCTATTTCTATTAAATTAGGACAAGGAAAAAGAAAGTTAGCAGAGAAGTTTTTAGGGAATGCTTTAACATTAGCTTTAATAATAAGCGTAATAGTAATGACTTTAGGTTTATTATTTTCTAAAAATATATTACTTTTATTTGGGGCAAGTGATAATGTTTTAGGTTATGCTAATGATTTTATAAAAATAATATTATTAGGAACTGTTTTTAATTTAGTTGGATTTGCATTAAACCATAGTATAAGATCAGATGGAAGTCCTAAAATGGCAATGACTACAATGCTTGTAGGTTGTGGATTAAATATAATTTTAGATCCTATATTTATCTTTGTTTTTGGTTGGGGGATTAAAGGAGCTGCTTTTGCAACTATATTATCACAGGCAGTTTCAGCTTGTTTAATAGTTTATTATTTTACAAAGGGAAAATCCAATTTAAAAATAAAAAAAGAAAATTTAAAGTTAGAGAAAACTTTAGTTCTTGGTATATTTGCTATAGGAATGGCTCCTTGTGCTATGCAAATAGCAGCAAGTTTAGTTCAGATAGTATCAAATAGAGCACTTATAGCCCATGGTGGAGATTTAGCGGCAGGAGCAATGGCAATTATATCATCAATTTCAATGATGTTCTTAATGCCTACTTTTGGATTAAATCAGGGTGCACAACCTATAATAGGATATAACTATGGTGCTAAAAAATTTAAGAGAGTTAAGCAAACTTTAGTTTATGCCATTGTTGCAGCTACTGTAATTGTGTCAGTAGGTTCAATTTTAATACAGGCATTTCCTGAGGTTGCTATAAAAATGTTTAATAATGATCCAGAGATGGTTTCTATAGGAGTTCAAGGAATAAGAATATTCCTAGCTATGTTACCTATAATAGGATTCCAAGCTATAAGTACTAATTACTTTCAAGCAGTTGGAAAAGCTAAAGTATCAATGTTTTTAAGTTTACTTAGACAAGTAATACTTTTAATACCGCTTTTAATAATACTTCCAAGATATTTTGGATTAATGGGGGTTTGGCTTGCAGGACCAACTTCAGATTTTCTATCAGCCTTAATTACAGGAGTATTTATAACTAAAGAAATGAAAGTTTTAAAAAGAGAAGAAATGAAACTTATAGAAAATAATTAATTAATGAAAATTCTACTTAATTTTTTAGGTAGAATTTTTATTGTGCTATTTTTTTGAAATATTAAAAAAATATGAAAAAAGTTAAATCTAATACATATATATTGAAAATAATACATAATATGGTAAAATTGGGTTGAAAAGAAGGGAAAGGGGAAATAAATTGTGAAGAAAATAAATGTTAAAAAAATAATAGTAGCTATGTGTGGCATAGCTATTTTACCAACAATTACTGTTTTTGCGTCTGAAAGAACACAAAGTGCTACGGCATATTTTTCTAGTGGTTCAAAAGAGAATCAATGTTTTGTTGATTTAGAGAATGCGAATCATAGAATTTCTATGAATGGTAATACTCAAGGGAAAAGATTATATATAACTATGAGAGAGAATATTGAGTGGGGGTATGATAGAACTGTAACAAGTATAGATGTAAATACTCCATCAGCACAGTCAGGATTAGTAAAAACTAAGGGAATGAGACATTATTTAAGATATGAAGCTGGTAATGGTGGCGGATACGCTATGATAGCTCATTAAATATTAATAAGAAAGTACCTTTTTTGGTACTTTCTTTGTTTATAGGAGGAAATAATGAAATTTTTTAAAGTATCAAATTTTTTATTTAAAATATTTGTAAGAAGTTGGTTTTTAATATTAGGAATTATATTAAGTATATATTTCTTAACTCTTACATATTCATCTTATGTTTTAAACTTTGATTTAGGATTTATAAATTATGTGAAATCACAGGAATTTGCACTCCTTACATCGGTAGTAACCTGTAGTGCTTCAATAATATTTGGGTTAAAGTTTCAAAATGAAAGTATAGATTATTTAATAAGAAATCCCTTTAATTATTTTTTAGCAGCTTTAATAGCTGGAATAAAATTAGGGCTTTGCCTATGCTTAGTTCCTTTATCTTATTTTATAACTTATTTAGCAACTCATAGGGGGTTACCTATTTCTTATGTAACCAATGGACTTTTTGAATTTGTTTTTACTTTTTTTCTATGTATAGTTTGTACTAACATTATGACTATTATAATATGTTTTTTATTTAAAAATAATATTATAAGACTTTTTATTTCAGCTATTACTATTTTTATTACATCTTCAGCTATGGATATTTCTTTTAATACTAAGTTTAAGATGGTTATTGGTAATATATTTAATGTTCACGAGGATTTTGATTATTCAAGATATAGTAATTTTTTTGGATTTAACCATGATATTAGATTTATTTTGGACAAACTCATTGTAGTAGCTATTGTAGTTATTATATTACTTATAATAGCAATTAAATTTTATAGGAAGTCTAAATATTTAAAAGTGATAAAAGCTTCAATTTTATCATTGGTAGCTTTAGTGGTAATTTCTTTTGGAGTTTTATATAATTCATTTACTTTTATGAATCAAAATGAAATTTTTTCCTATGATAAGGAAATAGAAGAGGATTTCATAATAGAAGAATATAAAATGAATTTAGATTTTGCCTATAACTTAAAAAATGAAGCAATAATTAAAATAAAAAATAATAGTGAAAATAAAGTAAATAAAATTTCTTTATTATTAGATAATGTTTTTAAGATAGATAGTATTAATTTAGAGGGAGAGAATTTAAATTTTACCCATGAAGGTAATAAAATTAACATTGCTCTAAATAAGGCTTTAGAAAAAGATAGTAAAATTGATTTGCAAATTAATTATAAGGGAAGAGTTAATCACATAGATGCTATAGGAAATCAATATGTAATTGCAAATGGAGACAAAGTTTTTTTACCTACAGAATCTTTAATTTGGTATCCATCAACTAATCAAGAGCTACCTATGAATTTTGATATAAAATTAGATTCTAAAGTAGATATTAAAAGTAATTTAGTGGTAGAAGAAAATTCCTTAAAGGGAAAAAGTAAAGATATATTTTTAATGTCTGGATTTTCTAAAACTGTTGATATAGAAGGCTATGAAGTAACATATCCATTAGAATCTGAAAGTGAATTAAAATATTCCTTTGAAAGTTTAGAAAAAAGTATAATTGATTTAAATTTATCTGAAAGTGAAAAAGAAGAAATAAAGAATAAAAAAAGAATTATATTTGCACCAATAAATTATGGAGCAACTGAAATTATTAAAATTTTAGACGGAATTATTATTTCATAGACAATAAATAGAGGGGGAATTTTAGTGAATTTATTAACTATAAAAAATTTAGATTTTTCTTATAACAATAAAGGGAAAACTTTAAAAAATATAAATTTATCTATTAATGATGGAATAGTTGCTCTTTTAGGACCTAATGGAGCTGGAAAAACAACTCTTATGAAAATTTTAGCTACAATAACAAATACTAATAAAGATGAAATACATTTTAATGATATATCCTATTCTGATACAGAAACTATGAGGAAATATATTGGATATCTTCCACAGAAATTTGAAACCTATACTAGAGTAACAGGTAGGGAATTTTTAAATTTTATTTATGATGTAAGAGGTTTAGAGTTAGATAAAAGAAAACATATTGAAGAAATTATTGAAATGGTTGATTTAAAGGACTTTGTAGATAAAAAAATCAAAACCTATTCTGGTGGTGTTTTAAGAAGATTAGGAATTGCACAGGCTTTAGTAGGAAATCCTAAATTTATAATAATAGATGAACCAACTGTAGGACTTGATCCAGAACAAAGAATACTATTTAGAAATTTATTATCTACCATAAGTGAAGAGAGAATAGTTTTAATATCTACTCACATAGTTGAAGACATAGAATTTTGTTCAAATAACCTTATTATTATAAATAATGGTGAAATACTTTATAATGGTGAGGCACAAAATTTAATAGAGAGATATAGCAAAAAAATATTTTTTAAAGAAGTTACTAGAAGTGAATATGAGGAAATGAAAAAAACTTTTAATATACTTGATTTTAAGATAGAGGGTAGTAAATATATAGTGAAATATTTAGATAAAGAAAAAGAGGGTAATTCAACTAATATATCCTTAGAAGATGCCTATATATGTTGTATAAATGGGTATTAAAATGAAAAATTATATTGATAATAATTTGAATTTTAAAATTTTAGGGAAAAGAAATATATTAATATTTTTAATTGCTATTGTAGTTTTTATAGCTATCAACTTTTTTTCAAGACCTTCACTTAAAACAGTTTATGAATATACTGATATTTTATTTCCAATAGTATTTTCTCTTATAGGATTATATTTATTTCATGTGGATTGTATATCAAATTTAAATGATGTTATTTTAGTGTACAATAAGAAAAAGTATAATAAAATACTTCTTAAAAGAATTTTAGATTATATTTTATTAGTAGTAGCGGTAATATTAATCCTTACTTTTTTTCTTTATTATAATATAGATCAAGGAAGCATATTTATGGAAATGCCTAGGAATGCTTTTATGTTATTTTTAAGAACTATACCGAATACATTATTTTTAACAGCAATTCTTTTATTTTTATTAAAGATAACAAAGAATATAATGGCAAGTGCTATTGTATTTGTTATAGGACTTTTTCAAGAGTTTGTAGGACTAGGAACCTACACCTATCCTTTTAATTTATTTATAAATTCTACTAGTAGAAATAGATTTACGGAGTCACTATTTCTTATGAATAGAGTAACATTAACTGTTGTAGCAGTTTTATTAATATGGTATATCGTTAAAAAGAAGAATAATTAAAAAAGAGATTACATCAAAACAAAATTTGATGTAATCTCTTTTTTTACAATTCTTTATTTACTAAAGAATACCTTCTTCTTTTAACACTGATTCTAATTCTTTTACTTTTTCAGTTAAAGATACAAATTTTTCTTTAAGTAGTTCATTTGATAGATCTTCGCTATCTATGCTACTTTCTAAATCTTCAATAGTTCTAATTGCCTCATCTATATCGGCTTGAGCTAATTTTAATTTTTTTTCGTCCATAGTATCTTCTCCTTTTAATAACAGCTTTAATTTTATGTTATCACTACTAATTACTAAGTGCAAGGCATATATTATACAAAAAGAAAAACATGTTAAGGAGAAGGGTAATGATTAATTACATATGGTTTGGAATTATAGTAATAGGAGTTTTAGTAGGGCTATTTACTGGACAGGGTCCTACTATTTCTACAGGTATTTTAGCTTCAGCAGAAAGTACAACTAAATTCATTATTTCTTTAGTTGGAATGATGTGCTTTTGGTGTGGAGTAATGAAAATAGCTGAAAAAAGTGGACTTACAGAGAAATTAGCAAGACTTTTACGACCAGTTCTTAAAAAACTTTTTAAAGAGGCTGGAAAAAGTGATAAAGCACTTGGAGCAATAGTGATGAATTTAACTGCAAATATGTTTGGTTTAGCTAATGCAGCTACCCCTTTTGGATTAAAGGCAATGGAAGAACTGGATAAAATAAATGATAAAAAGGGACGAGCATCCAATGATATGGCTTTATTTTTAGTTATGAATGCTGCCTGTATTCAATTTATTCCATCAACAGTAATTGCAATTAGAGCAGCAGCAGGATCACAAAGTCCAGCAGCAATAATTTTACCAGCAATAATATCAACAGCGGTGGCAGCGGTGGCAGGAATAACAATATGTAAATTACTACAAAGGTATTTTTAGGAGAGATTTTATGAGTTATATAACAAATAGTTTGATACCAATCATTTTAGTTATTATAGTTATTTATGGTATGTTCAAGGGAAGAAAGGTTTATGAATGGTTTTTAGAGGGGGCAAAAGAAGGATTGTCAGTTTGTATGAGAATTTTTCCAGCACTTTTAGCTATGCTTGTGGCAGTTAGAATACTTAGAGATTCAAATGTTTTAGGTTTTATAAATAATTTATTAGCACCAGTAGTTGGTACTATAGGACTTCCAGGAGAGTTAGTACCACTTGTTTTAATTAAGCCACTTTCAGGTAGTGGAGCTTTGGGAGTTTTCACAGATATCTTAAATACAGTGGGGCCAGATAGTACAACTGGACTTATAGCATCAGTGCTTATGGGAACAACAGAGACGATTTTTTATACAATAACTATTTATTTTGGTGCAGTAGGAATTAAAAAAATAAGGCATACATTATGGACAGCTCTTTTAGCAGATTTAGTAGCTTTAATTATGGCAATAAATATGGTTAGATTCTTTTTTTGAAGATAAAAAAGAAAATTTATAAAAAATACTATTTTAGTAGTCTTTTTTTATTGCTATGAAAAATAAATAATATAAAAATATTTCAAAATAACTAGAGTTTTATAAAAAAGAATAGAAAATTGATAATTAGGACAAGATACTAAAGAGCGACACTTCCTTGAAAATTTAACTATACTATTTTATAATTTGTTTGTACATACAAATGAGGAGTGATTAAAATGAAAATACAAATAGGAAATTATTTAATAAAAAGATTAAGTGAACTAGGAGTAAAAGATATTTTTGGCGTTCCTGGTGATTATAATTTAGGATTTTTAGATTTAATTGAGGACTCTAAAGATGTAGAGTGGATAGGAAACTGCAATGAATTAAATGCTGCCTATGCCGCTGATGGATATGGAAGAATTAATGGAATGGCAGCTATAGTTACAACTTTTGGTGTTGGAGAACTTAGTGCAATAAATGGTGTTGCAGGTTCATTCACAGAAAATGTTCCTGTTGTTAAAATAGTTGGCTCACCATCAACTATGGTACAGGCTAATAGAGCTTTAGTTCATCATTCAACTGGTGAGGGTGAATTTGATACCTTTGATAGAATTTTCAAAGAAGTAACAGTGGCTCAAGCTATTTTAACAGAACAAAATGCAGCTAGTGAAATTGATAGAATCTTAGTTGAGGTTTATAAACAAAAAAGACCAGGATATATAAATCTATCAGTTGATATAGTAAGTAAAGAAATAGAAGTTGAAATGAAGCCTCTTAACTTAGAAATGGAAAGTAATGAGGAAACTTTAAATAAATTTGTAAAAAGAGTTGAAGAATTAATTAAAGAGTCTAAAGGACAATTTATTCTTGCAGACTATATGGTTTTAAGAACTAAAACTGAAAAAGAGTTAGAGAAGTTTATAAATCTTGCAAAGGTTCCATGTAGTACTTTAAGTATGGGAAAAGGTGTAATAGATGAAACTAACCCTAACTTTGTAGGAGTTTATACAGGTGAATTAAGTTCTGATATTGTAAAAACTGCAATAACAAATTCTGATTTAGCATTTTTAGTGGGAGTTAAATTAACTGATTCAACAACAGGTGGATTTAGTTATATCAATCCAAATATCACTAGAGTTCAGTTAGGAATAGATAGTGTAAGAATAGGTAGAGAAATATTTACTAATATTACACTTAAAGATGCCTTAGAAGCTTTAGGAAAATTAAATGTTAAATTTACTAATTCAACAGTAATAAATAAAGCTAATGAAGAAAAATTTATAGCAACAGAGGACAAACTTACACAAAATAGATACTTTAAGCAAATGGAAGATTTTATAGAAGAGAATGATATTGTAGTTGCAGAGCAAGGAACTTCTTTCTTTGGTGCAAGTGTAATGAATCTTAAAAAAGGAGTATCATTTGTAGGTCAACCTTTATGGGGATCAATTGGTTATACTGTTGGTGCAATTTTAGGAACTCAATTAGCAGATAGAAATAGAAGAAATATTCTTCTAGTGGGTGATGGTTCTTTCCAATTAACAGCACAGGAAGTTTCAACTATTCTTAGACAAGAGTTAAATACAGTTTTATTTGTTATAAATAATGATGGATATACTGTAGAGAGAGCTATTCATGGACCAAGAAGAAAATATAACGATATTCAAATGTGGGATTATCATAAGTTACCAGAAGTTTTTGCTCCAAATGCTAAGAAAAAACCTTTAGTATTTAATGTAAAAACTGAAAAAGAATTAGAGAAAGCTTTAAAAGAAATTAATAATAATAAAGATAGTTTTGCTCTTGTAGAAGTTCATATGGATAAAGATGATGTTCCTACAATATTAGGGGACTTAGCTAAAGCATTAGTTAAACAAAATGCTTATTAAAATTAAAAATGTAGTAAAGTAGTAGTAGAGAAAAAAGTAGTAGTAAAATAAATTGTAAAAAATCAGTAAGCTATTGTAAAACTTCCAAAGTAGCTTTAATATAGCTTATAGGCGAAGATTAAAGTAGGAGGAACTATGACGGAACATAAGTTTGAGGATTGCTTATTTTTTACAGCAACAAGATTATATAGAATAGCAACAAAAATAGCTGAAGATGAATTTAAAAAATTAGGGATGTCACCTAGTTATGTTTATATATTATTGGGAGTTAAATTAAAGCCTGGCATAACTCAAAAAGAATTATGCAAAGAACTTCATCTAACTCCATCAACAATAACTAGATTGGTAGATAAATTAGTAGGTGATAGTTTTATAAGAAAAGAAATGGAAGGAAAACTATCTCATATATTTTTAACTGATAAAGGTAAAGAAATACAGGAGGAGATAGAAATTTTTAGAGAATCTTTACATAAAAGATATAAGGAAGCTTTAGGTGAAGAGGATTATAAAAACCTAATAAAATTAACTAATCAATCAGCTATCATATTAGAAGATAAAGAAAGAGACTCTTTTTAGGGTTTCTTTTTCTTTTTTTAACATTATGTAAAAAAATACTATTAAAGTAAAAAAAAGTTTAGGGTATGATAAAATCAAAAGGGGGTGATTTTATGAGGTTAGATACAGGAAAATTTATTGTTATAGCAGTTCTTATTTTAATTGCTTTTCAATGGATTAATAATTTTAGGAATTCAAAAAAAGGAATAAATTATTTAAGGGAAATTTTTAAAAGCTTATTTATAATTTATTTATCTATGGTAGCAGTTTATACCTTTGGTTTTTTTGGTGTTTTTTATGGGATAAACTTTAACTTTATACCTTTTGTAGAAACTTTTAAAATGTTTAGTGGAAACTTTAGAGTTGCAGTTTATCAAGTAGGTGGAAATATATTAATGTTTGTACCTTTTGGCTTTTTCTTACCTTTACTTTATAAGAAGGAAAGAAAGATAATTAATGTAATAGTAACTTCGTTTATTTTTTCAATGACCATTGAAGTCCTACAATCTGTGTCAGGTAGAGCTGGAGATGTAGATGATTTATTTTTTAATACTTTAGGTGGTGTTTTAGGATTTTTATGTTACATAATAGCAGAAAAGTTATTTAAGACTATAGTTAAAAAAATAGTTGTAGAAAAAAGTTTTAGGAAAAAAGAGTTAATTCCAATAGTTTCTTTATTTTTAGTAGCTTTTACTTTTAGTTTATTTAATGTTTTTGTCAGCATTAATGAAGGCAAAAAAAATATTGAAGATGTAGCAAAAGAAATAAATGGAATTGGCTATGAAATAAAAACTGAAAAAGAAGTAGATAATATATTTTATCTTTTATCTGAAAATGAGGATAAAGAAATTTTACTTTCTAAATATGAGAGGGAAAAAAATAAAGCTGTAAATTATAATGAAAGATATATATTAGATAACTTAAGTAAAGAACAAGATTATAAAGATGAAGATGGAAACTTTGTTTATGGTATTTCAACTAACTTTGAAGGTAATAAATTAAAATCTATATTATTATGCCTTAGAGGAAATATAGGAGATAAAGTAGAGATAGACTTTGGTGAAAAAAAGGCAAGTTTTGAAATTAAAGAAAAATATATGATTAAAAATTGGGATTTATCAGAAGAAGACATTATTTATAAAAAACAAGAGATAAATATAATTAAAGATAATAAATAAAGAAATAAGAAAATAGCCTAGCACTTTAATTAAAAAGTGTTAGACTATTTTTAATTTTAGTGAGTGAAACCAAAGCAACCTTTATTATCTTTATTATAATTTAAATCTTTAACTGCCTGAGTGAAATCATCAAGGAATGTATCAGCTAGGTTTTTACCTAAATCAGCTCTACATACAATACGTTGAATGATTACATTATCTAAGTTAGCAGGTAATGGATAGGCAGGTACTTGCCATCCCTTCATTAAAAGTTTATTTGCTAAATCATAAAGAGTCCAAGTTACATTGGCATCTTCTTTTAATGTATAGCAAACTATAGGAAGGTTGTTTCCGTCATTAAAGATTTCGAAAATACCCATTTTTTCAATTTCAGAAGAAAGATATAAAGCAACATCTCTTGTTCTTTCATGGATTCTTTTAAATCCTTCAAAACCATATCTAACAAAGGCATAATATTGTCCAATTATTTGACTTGCAGATCTTGAGAAGTTAATTGCCATTGTTGGCATATGTCCACCTAAATAACTAACTTCGAAGATTAATTCCTCAGGAAGGAATTTTCTATCTCTCCAAATTACCCAACCTATACCTGGGTAAACTAGTCCATATTTATGACCAGAAGTACTTATTGAAACAACATTTTTCAATCTGAAATCCCAAAGTAGTTCAGGATTAACAAATGGTGAGAACATTGCTCCAGAAGCACCATCTATATGAAGGTATAATTTTTGGTCATGAGTATTATTGAAATCTTCACATAATTTATCTAAGGCTACGATATCATCATATTTTCCTGTATAAGTTATTCCAAGTAAACCAACTATACCAATTGTATAATCATCAACATAGTCTAAAACTTTTTCAGGGTCTATAGCCATATTTTCTTTAGTCATAGGAACAGCTCTTAATTCAATATCTAAATAAACACAAAGTTTTTCCCAACATACTTGATATCCAGAAGTGATTATTAGGTTTGGTCTTTGTTTAGTTATATCAACACCAAGTTCCTTTGCTCTTTTTCTCCAAGAGAATTTCATTGCCATTCCACCAAGCATACAAGCTTCAGAAGAACCAACAGTAGAAGTTCCTAAATAATTTTCAGATTTATCCACATTCCAAAGGTCTGCAATTATATCCACACATCTTTGTTCAATAGCAGCAGTTTGTGGGTATTCAGATTTATCTATAGCATTTTTATCAAAGGTTTCAGCCATTATTTGAACAGCTTCATCTTCCATATAAGTTTGGCAGAATGTAGCTAAGTTTAATCTAGCGTTACCTTCATTTAAAAGCTCGTCCTTTATTAACCTATAAGCTATTTTTGGGTCCATAGGATCAGTATGAAGCTTTTTACGAGGCATAGATTCATCACTTTCTATGCTTCCGAATATAGGACTTGCATAAACATCTTTCACTTTACTCTCAAATTTTTCTTCTTTAGTATTATTAAACATAAAAGTATTTCCTCCAAAGGTATAATTTATATATATTAAATAGTTTATTTTTCCTATTTAATATATATAAATTATAAATTAGAAGAGGTAGGTTTTACAAAAGCTAAAACTATGTAAAAATGAGGATAAAATTGCATTAACTTTGATAGATGGAGGAAAACATTGCAAAAGCTACATTTTAGAAATTGAAATAATTTTAAGAATGGTGGAAAATTTCAGACTTTTGAATGTTAAAGGAAAAGTTGAGAAAAAAGCTATGAGCAGACTTTGTTAAAAAATCTACTAACTTTTGTTAATAAAGATAAAATATATTAATAAAATTTTAACAATTAAAAAATGCGGAAAAACTAGAAAGTAAAGGTTTTCTGTTGAAATTTTAAAATGATAATTACTTTTAATAGTGGAGACAGGCTAATAATAATGCCATTTTGTAAAAAATGTGATAATTCGACAAAAAGAGTTTGACTTATTCTGAAAAAGTGTGTTAAAATATTATCAAAGATAAGGTTAAAAAAACCAATTAAAAATCTTTGAATTAAATAATTTTGTTATTTCGCAAAGTTTTTCTTGCATTATAGAATAAATTTTAAGAAAGGAATTACATTTTTAATATTTTAATAGTATTAAATTTTGTAATTGTAAAGGTGATATTTTATGAAGGTGAAACAAGTTACTAACGTAGAAGAGTTAAATTTAAAATTTGAAGAAGTTAGAGAAGCTCAAAGAGAGTTCGCTAAATTCACTCAAGAACAAGTAGATAAGATATTTAAAGCAGCAGCAATAGCAGCTAACCAAGCTAGAATAAGATTAGCTAAACAAGCAGTTGCTGAATCAGGAATGGGTATTGTTGAAGATAAAATCATCAAAAACCAATTCGCATCAGAATATATTTACAACAAATATAAAGATGAAAAAACTTGTGGAGTTATAGAAAAGGATGAAGCTTTTGGTTTAACTAAAATAGCTGAACCAATAGGTGTTATAGCGGCAATAGTTCCAACAACTAACCCAACTTCAACAGCTATATTTAAAGCTTTATTAGCTCTTAAAACAAGAAACGGAATAATTTTCTCACCACATCCAAGAGCAAAAGGTGCAACAATTGAAGCTGCTAGAACAGTATTAAATGCTGCAGTTGAAGCAGGTGCTCCAAAAGGAATAATCGGATGGATAGATCAACCATCAATAGAATTATCACAAATAGTTATGGCTGAAGCAGATACTATATTAGCAACTGGTGGTCCAGGAATGGTTAAAGCTGCTTACTCATCAGGTAAACCAGCAATCGGTGTTGGTGCAGGTAATACACCAGCTATATTAGATGAAAGCTGTGACGTTAAAATGGCAGTAAGTTCAATCTTATTATCAAAAACTTTTGATAATGGAGTTATATGTGCATCTGAGCAATCAATATTAGTTGCTGATTCAATATATGATGAAGTTAGAAAAGAGTTAGAATATAGAGGAGCTTATTTCTTAAAAGGTAAAGAAGTAGATAAAGTAAGAAAAACTATATTAATAAATGGTGCATTAAATGCTAAAATAGTTGGGCAACCAGCTTATAGAATAGCTGAACTTGCAGGAGTTAAAGTGCCAACAGCTACTAAAGTTTTAATAGGTGAAATTGAATCAGTAGAATTAGAAGAAGAATTCTCACATGAAAAATTATCACCAGTATTAGGTATGTACAGAATTAAAAACTTTGAAGAAGGTTTAACTAAAGCTGAAAGATTAGTTGAATTAGGTGGATACGGACATACTTCAGTATTATATGTTGATACAAGAAGACATCCAGAAAAAGTTAACGCATTCAGTGCTGCAATGAAAACTGGTAGAACATTAATCAACACTCCATCAACTCAAGGTGGTATAGGTGATTTATACAACTTTAAATTAGCTCCATCACTAACTCTTGGATGTGGATCATGGGGAGGAAACTCAGTTTCAGAAAACGTTGGTCCAAAACATCTTATTAACATTAAGAGTGTAGCTGAAAGGAGAGAAAATATGCTTTGGTTTAGAGTTCCAGAAAAAGTTTACTTCAAATACGGTTCATTAGGTGTAGGTTTAACAGATCTTAAAGAAGACGGTAGAAAGAAAGCTGTTATCGTAACAGATAAAGTTTTAGCTGAATTAGGATACGTAGATAAAATCACTAAAGTTTTAGAAGAACAAGGAATAGATTTCAGAATATTTAGCTCAGTAACTCCAGATCCAACATTATCAGTAGCTAGAAAAGGTGTTGAATTATTAAAAGAGTACCAACCAGATACAATAATAGCTCTAGGTGGTGGATCACCAATGGATGCTGCTAAAATTATGTGGGTAATGTACGAACATCCAGAAGTAGTATTCGAAGATTTAGCAATGAACTTCGTTGATATAAGAAAAAGAATTTACAAATTCCCTAAAATGGGAGATAAGGCTACATTAGTATGTATCCCAACATCAGCAGGTACTGGTTCAGAGGTAACTCCTTTTGCAATCATAACTGATGATGCTATAAATAAAAAATATCCATTAGCAGATTACGAATTATTACCAGAAATGGCTATAATCGATGCTGAATTAATGATGAATATGCCAAAAGGATTAACTGCTGCTTCAGGTATCGATGTATTAACACATGGAATAGAAGCTTATGTATCAGTAATGGCTACAGATATGACAAATGGTTTAGCTTTAGAAGCTATTAAAACAGTATTTGAATACTTACCAAGAGCTTACGAAAACGGAACAATTGATGTTGAAGCTAGAGAAAAAATGGCTCACGCATCAACAATAGCTGGTATGGCATTTGCTAATGCATTCTTAGGAGTATGTCACTCAATGGCACACAAATTAGGATCAAACCACCATGTAGTTCATGGAATAGCTAACGCTATGTTATTACCACAAGTAATAAGATTCAATGCAACTGATACTCCAACTAAACAAGCTGCATTCTCACAATACAAATATCCAAATGCTAAGAGAAGATATGCTGAAATAGCTACTATGCTTGGATTAAAAGGTAAGAATGATGATGAATTAGTTGATAGCTTAGTGGCTGCAATTGAAGAATTAAATGCTAAAGTTAAAATACCAAAAACAATCGCTGAATATGGTGTAAATAAAGAAGCATTCTACGCTTCATTAGACCAAATGGCTGAGGATGCATTTGATGACCAATGTACAGGTGCAAACCCAAGATACCCATTAATAAGTGAAGTTAAACAAATGTATATTAATGTATTTGAAGGTAATATAGAAAAATTCTAATAGATTAAAATCTAGATAGATAGGAACTCCAAGTTTTAAGGACTTGGAGTTCTTTGTTTTGATTTTTCTGTTATAATTTACTTAATAGAAAATCCTAAAGGAGTGTTAATATGAACAATAAGGTTTTTAATAAAAACAGAGAAAATTTAATGAATATGATTGAAGATAATTCAGTAGTGGTATTTTTAGCAGGAGAAGCTAAATATAAAAGTGCTGATGAGAAATATCCTTTTACTCCAAATAGAAATTTTTATTATTTAACAGGAATTGATGAGGAAAAAGATATTTTATTAATGTCAAAAATAGATGGAGAAGTAGCTGTTAAATTATTTATTCAAGAGCCAGATGAAGTTATGGCTAAATGGGTTGGAGCTACTTATACAGATGAAGAAGCTTTAGAATTATCAGGAGCAGAAGAAGTTAATTACTTAGGTTCCTTTGAAGCTGAGCTTAATAAAGTTTTAACTTCTGGTGATGTAGAAAATCTTTATTTAGATTTAGAAAGAAGAGCTTTTGATGAGGAAGATAGACCAGCTCAAAAGTTTGCTAGAAAAATTAAAAGAAGATATTTAAATATAGAAATTAAAGATGCTTATCAATTAGTTTCAGAGTTAAGACTTGTTAAAAGTGAAGAAGAAATAGCAGAAATGCAAAAAGCTATGAATATAACAAGTGATGCAGTTGAGTACTTAATGAAAAATTGTAAGGCTGGGATCACAGAAGGAGCTTTAGAAGCTTATTATGATTTTTATATTAAAGGACAAGGTGTTAAGGATAGAGCCTTTAATACAATAGCAGCAGCAGGAAAAAATGCTACAATCCTTCATTACGTAGAAAATAATTGCGAGCTTAAAGATGGAGAATTAATTTTATTTGATTTAGGTGCACAATGGAATTATTATAATGCAGATATTTCAAGAACATTCCCTATAAGCGGAAAATTTACTGAAAGACAAAAGGAAGTTTACGAAGAAGTCTTAAAGGTAAATGAAGCAATAATTGAAGCTATTAAACCAGGAGTAATGGTTAAAGAATTAAATGATTTAGCTAATGATATGCTTGGAGAAGCCTGTGTTAAACTTGGTTTATTAAAAGACAAAGCTGACTTTAGAAAATATTACTTCCATTCAATAGGACATAGTTTAGGACTAGATACTCATGATGTAGGTAAAAGAA
This sequence comes from Sarcina sp., assembly GCA_051656625.1. Lineage (GTDB taxonomy): Bacteria > Bacillota > Clostridia > Clostridiales > Clostridiaceae > Sarcina. The sequence continues at coordinate 28,079 of JBOGCG010000081.1, forward strand.
ATGTAGAATTAAAACCTGGAATGGTTTGGACTGTTGAACCAGGATTATATATACCAGAAGAAGCTATTGGTATAAGAATAGAGGATGATGTTTTAGTAACTGAAAATGGAAGAGAAGTTTTAACTAAAGCTTCAATTAAATCAGTTGAAGAAATAGAAAAATTTATGGCTAATAGATAATTTAA
>JBOGCG010000082.1:0-1538 GCA_051656625.1 Sarcina sp.
GTTTATAAAGAATTTAACTATGAAGAAACATCAAGAAAATTTAAAGGTGCTGATTTGTATGAATTTTTTATCGTTGCAGCTATTAATGAATATAAAAGCTATCGATATGGTGCAGATTTAATGGGACGTGACGGGTTAACCCCTGTCAATTATTCAACAATTTCAAAAAAAGCAAATTGTATGGATTATAAAATTGCCAAGAAACTATTTGAAATACTTGTTTCAAAATGTAATCGTCCTTTAAAAAAAATTCTTAAATTGGACAAAAATATTATAGCAATTGATTCTACAACAATAAGTGTTGGAAAAGAAAGGTTGAAATGGGCTAAATATAAAAGTCATAAAGCAGGAATTAAACTACATGTAGCTTTTAATGTTAATAGTAATCAACCACAACAAGTTAAGGAAACTAATGCAAATAAACACGATGGACCTGTTGGTAAAGAAATTATCGACATTGAAAATATAATTGTTGAAGATAGAGCTTATGCTAATTATGAAAGATTTGATACGTTTAACACGAAAGAACAATCTTTTGTTATAAGGATAAAAAATAATGCAAAATTTCTAAATAAAAAAAATTTAAAGTATCTGAAAAATGAAGATTCTAAAATATATATCCAATAACTCTTCCCTGTTGACCATTAAGCCCTAATGAACTTATGTCTTCATTTGCCTTTAACATAAGCTTACGACCTATTTTTTGAAATAATTCTGAATATATTCTTTCTGAGTTTCCCATAATTTATCCCTCCGTATAATTAAATGTCTAATAATTAAATATCTAATAGTTAGATTTCTATCTTTTTTTAAGATTATATAATATAAATTTTATATTATATTTTCACTTCATAATTAAATTTTATAGTTACTTAAAAGTGCCTACTATTCAAAAAATATCTTTAATACTATACTTAACTCATAAATTCAATAAACCTTTTAAATATAGGCGCCTATAATTAACTTATTTAAAAGATGGGAGAAAAGAAAATGAAAACTTTATTTGATAAAACTAATATAGGAAATATGAAATTAAAAAATAGATTTATAAAAGGAGCTTTATGGGAAGACCTTGCAGATGAAAAAGGTCATTTAACTCCAGAGCTTGTTAAAATATACGAAGATTATGCTAAAGGTGGAATTGGAACAATTATTACTGGTTATGCTTTTGTAACAGAAAATGAGCAACCAAATCCAGGAATGATGGGAATTTACAACGACTCTTTCATTCCAGAATATAAAGAATTTACAGATAAAATACATAAATTAGGTAGCAATATTATAATGCAAATAGTTTATGGTGGATTCATGACTGATTTTAAGGTTGGTGAAAGAACTATTTGGGGACCTTCAACATCAATTAATGAAGTTTCAGGAAGTAAGTCTGAAGAAATAACAAAGGAAGAAATTAAATTTTTAGTTAATGCCTATGCTGAGGCAGCAGAAAGAGTTAAAAAATCAGGTTTTGATGGAGTTGAAATCCACGGTGGACATGGTTACTTATTAAGTCAATTTTTATCACCTTACTATAATAAAAG
>JBOGCG010000083.1:0-4047 GCA_051656625.1 Sarcina sp.
AATAGCAACAAAAATAAAGTTAAAACCTACAAGAGAACAGGAAATTTTATTTTGGAAATCTGCTGGAGTAGCTAGATGGTCTTATAATTATTTTTTATCTGAGAATGAAAAATATTCAGAAACAAAATAAAGTAATTCCTAATTTATATAAAAAACTTACTGATATAAGAGTAAATCACTTACATTAAAGTACAAATGCTATAGTGAAAACCAAACCTAGCAAAATTGTAATGGAAACTCTTAATATTAAAAATATGATGAAGAATAAACATCTTTCAAAAGCTATTGCAGAGCAATTATTATATGAATTTAAAAGACAAATTCAATATAAATGCAAAAAGTATGGAATAGAATTTGTAGAAGCAGATAGATGGTATCCTTCATCTAAAAAATGTTCTTGTTGTGGAACTATCAAAAAAGATTTAAAACTTAAGGATAGAATATATAAATGTTCCTGTGGTTTTAAATTAGATAGAGATTTAAATGCAGCAATTAATTTAGCAAATTATTCAATTCAGAGTGTCTAACTTAAACTAGATTCTGAATATGTACCTAGCGATACTGGGGAATTTAAGCCTGTGAAGAGTTATATCAAATGAAAGTAGTATGTGATTTATCACTACAAAATCAGATTCGGTGAAGCAGGAAGATACAGTGCGAAAGTCTTAAGATATAAGTTGTATCACAGTATAAATGTCTACATTTAGATAGAAATGTATATATTTTTCGTATCGGCTTCTTAACCTATAATTTAGGAAGAAGAATAAATTCAAGGGTTAATATTGGAATAATAGGTGAATATGAAAATAAAACTATTGATTTTATTAGAGGTGAAGAATTAGAATTTCAAAAAAAATATAAGAACTTTCAAAAGGGAAAAGAAAAATTTAAATATTTGATGTCTCCAGAATATCTCCAGTTTTATAAAGAAACTAGCGGTAATACAATAATGAGGCAAGAGATTTTAAGGGAAGTTAATTTAAAAATATTTATAGAGATAGAAGAAGAGAGTGAATTTAAGGCAGTGAAAGAAGCTTTAGAAACTCCTAAAAATTATATGGCATTAGGAAGAAAAGAGGATTTTCTAATGCCAAGAAAAAAAGGAACTTTAGTAGAGGTTGTAGAGATAGAAAGTTTTAAAAGTAATAATGTACGGGATTTAATAAAGAATAGGGTAAAAATTAAAAATACTTACATTAAAATAGATTTAGCAAATTCGAGCTATGATGAATTTTTACAAAAGGGAGAATTACTTTCTTTAGGAAGTACCTATAGGGATCTAAAAGCTAGTAAGAATGAGAGAGAATATGTTATGAGTAATTATGTATATTTAGATTCAACTGGTGTTTATCCAAAGGATTTAGAGGTGAATATTTATAGAGCTGAAGAGGGGATAGAGGTATTTACATGGATGTAAAAGTGATATTAGCAAAATCAAAAAATCAAGGAATAGGGCAAAGCAAAGAGAGTTTAGTAGAGCATGAAAAAAATCTTATAAGGTTAGTTAGAGTAATATTAGAGCATAAAAATTATAGTGAAGAGTTCAAGTTTATTATGATATTATTAGCTATTTTTCACGATTTAGGGAAAATGAATTTAGCTATGCAGGAAAGATTAGAAATTAACTCTAAAATAACAGAGCTAGAAGATGAAGAAGAGATTAGAAGATTAAAAGAGCAACTAAAAAACTATAATGAAAGTAGACATAATATTTTAAGTGGGGCTTTTATTAAAGGAATTTTAAATAAAATAGATTTACTAGCCTTAGCTATTAGCTTTGGGTTAAAAGAACAGGATATAAAAGAGATAATTTATAAGGCAGTTATATTACATCATGGTTGCTATGATGATTATATTGGAATAAAGGAATCTAAGGTGCAGGAAGATATATTTAATTATATTGAAGAGGAGATTTTAAATAATAAGAATTATGATATAGATTCTATAAGAGCGTTTATAGAGAATGAACTTAATGAAAATAAAAAGTTTCTTAAAGAAGTAGTGAAGAAAGAAGAACTTTTAAATGCTGAAGATTTAGATTATGAATACTTAAATCACATCAATGAATATTTTTTAACTGAGGATAGAGAGGAGTATTATAAAAAATCAGCACTTTATATTAATTTAAAAGGTCTACTTAATTTAATAGATCATGGAGCTTCAGCAGAGGAGAAAGTAGATTGCTTTTATAATAAGTACAAAGAAGAGGAAATAGACTTAAAATTAAAGGAAATGATTAAAGGGAAAATTGAAAAAAATACTGGAGAAAAAATAGCTATAGAAAAGATTGATTTTAAGGATTTTCAAAAGAAAGTTAGAGCAAATAGTAATTATAATATTTTAACTATAGCATTTACTGGTTCAGGTAAAACTGTTGCTGATTATAGAAAGGGATTTATTAAAAAAATATTTTTAGTTCCAAATAAAATTTCAGCAGAGAGTTTTTACAAAGATAGTATATTTAAAGAAGATGAAATAGGAATAATTCATGGAGATGTTAATCTTTATGTGGATAGTGTTATTAAAGAGAAAGAGGGAAAAGATAACTTAGTTTTAACTGAAAGAGATATAAATTTAGCGAGAAATTTCTGTAATCCCTACATAATAGCCACTGTAGATCAATTTTTATTAGCTATCTTTAAGTATGCTGGTTATGAAAAAGTTTTTGCAGCTATAAAGGGAGCAGACATAACTATTGATGAACTTCACCTATTAACGCCTAGAATGTTTTTAATAGCTCTTTATTTTATAGAATTTACAACAAAGTATTTTGATACAAAATTTCATTTAATGACAGCTACCATGCCAGAGTTTTATATTGAAGTAATGAATGAAAATGGTTTTATAATATGCAATGAAAGTGAAGAAATAAGGGATAGTAAAGGCTTCTTACTTAATAATATTGAAAGTAAGGATGAAGAAAAGCAAAAAGTACAGTTAAAGATGGATATAAAGGAAACTGAGATAGAAAAAATAATTATAGAAGCTGTAAAGAATAATGAAAGAGTGTTAATAGTAAAAAATACTATAAATGAAGCTATAAAAGCCTATAAGCAAGTTGAAAAAATTCTAAAGAGAAATAAAATAGAGGTAGAATTTGATTTACTTCATAGTAGATTTAAATTGAGAGAGAAAAGAAAAAAGTTTAGTAAAATTTTAAATGGAGAAAGTATAATTTGGATAGCTACTCAATCTGTAGAGATAGCTTTAGATATAGATTTTAAAATTACAATAAGCGACCTAGCAACTATGGAATGTTTAATACAAAGAATGGGCAGATGTAATAGACATAATAAATATGATTTTGGGTTATTTTATATACTAAAAGATAAAGAGGATGTTTACGATAAAAAATTAAAAGTAGTAACTTTAAAAGCATTAAGGGAAAAAGTTAAAAAAACTGAAGAATTAACCTTAAATGATAGGAAAGAGCTTTTAGAGAACTACTATAAAGAAAAGGAAGTTAAAACTTTCTTTGAAAATGAATTTAAAAAAAGTAAAGAAGATATAAAAGATATTTATGGAATAACAAATGCTAAATACACAGTGGAAGATTTAATGTTTAACTTTGATCCTTTTATAAATTTAGTAGACAATAAAAAAAGAGCAAGTAAATTATTTAGAGATATAAAGGGTTCAAGTAAAATAATTTTAGAAAAAGATTATGAAGAAGCATTAAAAATAGAAGATAAAAAGGAAAGAAAAAACTTTATAGCTAATAACTTAATAGTAATTTCATCAGGAATATATTTTAAAATGAAAGGCTATCTAGAACTAAAATTAGGTTATGAAGTTTTAAAAGAAAATAAATTCTTTAAATATTCAGAGGAAATAGGATTAGAAGACTTGATTTCAGGAAATGATAAAAGGGAAGAATTAGATTAAAAATAATAGTTGCAGTAAATCGAAATTTAAAGAAAAAGTTTAAAAGCACTGAAAATAGTGGGTTAATAGTGCTTTTAAGAAAAAGTTAAAAAACATTATTGGAGGTTTACTGCAAAATAAAAAATAAATTTGAAAAAAACTAGCTATAAATGGCTTAAATAG
>JBOGCG010000084.1:0-3101 GCA_051656625.1 Sarcina sp.
ATCCACATTCCTAAAAGATTACTTATGAGAAATCCACAAAATATAAATGCTATAAGAGGAAATACCATACTTATAGCCTTCTCCAAATTTGTTCCCCTTTTATTATTGAAATCTTCAACTTCTAATTTTTTCAACTCTACTTCCATTTGATTTTGAGTATTTTTATCTGGAATAAATTTATTAATTATTTTTAAAACTTCATCAACTATGATCATTTTATTCCTCCAAACTTTTGATTAAAATAAAGTTAATAAATAATTCCTTTTCATAATATTTTCTGCCATTTTATTTTCTATATCTAATACATCAAATCCATATTTTATCCATCTTTCTTTTTGTTCTCCAAGTATTGTAAATTCATCTATAAGCCTATTTACTTCTAAATCAACTTCTTCTTTAGTAGCTCCTTCCTCCCATAAATTAACTTCTTTATTCCAAACCTTTTTAAATAAGTTATTTGGAGCTTCTATTTTAATAATTTTATTATTTTCTATATATTCTCCATCCTGAAGCAATTCAGTTTTATTATCTAGTAGAATTAACTCTTCCCTAGTTTTTTCTCTTACTACTCCATTATCCATTATAGGATTTTGGAACTCTGTTTCAGCTGATAAATGATTGGCTACATCCCAATCTGGATAAAACTTTTTTGGTTCAGCCTTAAACTCTTCATAATTTTTTACAATTGGTCTTGCTACTACTTGTAAGTTTTTTATATCGTAAATATATATAATCATTTTTTTACTCCTTTTAATGTTATTTTATTTTTTATTTTTGGTAAACGGGGGACTGCGTAAATTATCAAATTTATATAAAATTTTTACTTTTTCAGATGTATAAATCATTGATTTTACTAGGTTTTAAAAATTAAGGACATAGATAAATTACCTATAACTTTTACATTTTTACTAGCTTTATACAGTATAAAAACACATAAAAATTACGTAAATTTGATAATTTATAACGATATTCTTGAAAATAACTATTTTCCTATATATAATCAATATATAACCAATGTAGGAGGTTCTCATGAATAACCGTTATAAAACTTTACTTGATATTGAATGTAAAAAATTAATCTCTTCTTTCGAAGATTCAAGAAAGCTTTTTTTTAATAGTACTAATAAAAATAATTTGCATCATGGTCCTGAATATGGCTCTTATAGAGAAAGAGCATGTAAAGATTTTTTAAAATTTATTTTACCAAATAAATATAAAACAGGCGACGGATTTGTTATTAACTCTTATGATGAAACAACATCTCAATGTGACTTAGTTATATACAATTCTAATCTTACTCCTATGATTGAAGTCAATCAAAACACTCGATTCTTTCCATGTGAAACTACTTTAGCTATTGGCGAAGTTAAATCAGTTTTAAATAAAAAAGAACTTTTCAACTGTTTAAAAAAACTTGCTTTAAATAAAGAGATTAGAAAATTAAAAAGTCATGATATTATTGATGGAACCATCCCTTCTAAGGATTTTTTTAATTCTGGAACCGAATTTATCCATCCTTTTACTTTTGTTATTTGTGAGTCAATTTTAGGATTTAACAATAACCTAGCTCAAGAAATTGAACATTTTTATATTTCTGAAAAAATACCTTTAGAATTTCGACATAACTATATTTTAAGTTTAAAGGATGGATATATTTCTTATATTTTTGATGATAACCTTATCTCTGAATTATTATCCATTGAAAATCCACACCCTAAAGCATCAAGGGTAATCAATGCTTTAAAAAATACTACAGTATTTTATCCTAAATATGTTAAGTTTAATATTCCTATTTATATTTTTCAAAGTAATAATTTTGAACATTTTTATAATTTTTCTACTTCTTTAAATAACTTTTTAATCAACGCAATTACTTTTTATCCAGATCCCATTCATTATATTTACAATGACTAAAGCATTTATTTTTTAAGTGCTTTTGTTATTTTATTTTTAATTTATTTATTTTTTAAAACTGCTTAAATTACAGAATTTAATTAAAATAAAAAATGAAATTAAAACACCAACTTCTTTTATTTCAAATATAGATATCTATAATAGTGAAATTTTAGCAACCTTTAAAGATAGTGATTTAATATATGTAATCACTGATGGAAATAACGGTGGTGAAGGGTATGCTTATATAGCTCCTTTATCTTTATTTAGAGTTGGAGCAGGTACAAGAGTGAGTATTCAGCTATTAGATAGCCCTACTAACGCTAGAATTTCTTTAGGCATAAAATCTAATGGTACTTTGAACCTTTCGTGTTCGGACTCTAGCACTGTTTATTTGAGATATGCTTGTATTATTTCAAGCTTTTAAAGTTACCTTCCAAAAGCTCTAATCATCATAAGTTCTGGAGATTGAGTAACTGAACCCGGTCTATGCAATCTAATACTAAACTTATCTAATTCTATATTTCCTACTCCAACTATACCAACAGAAGTATAAACACCTTCGTTGTTAGTAATTTCTGTGAGTTGAATATTTATAGAATCTAAATCAGTAAAATTCTCTGGAAAAGCGATAGCGTCTTTATCGTTTTTAACTTGTCTAGTAGAAGTAGTAAATTCTTTATAGCCTCCAGGATATCTAATTACTCTCCAAAAACCTACGGTAGAAATAGAAATTAAATTCTGTAATTTACCCAAAAGATCATTGTTAGAAACCTCTATAAAATATCCTGCATCTGCGTAATTTATAGAAGTATTTGTAGTACATTTATATATCTTTTTATTTGCAGTATCATAGTACCCTTTCCCTGCAACTTTTTGATTATTATTATTTAAAACTCCACCATATTCAATTCCAAGTATTTCAGCTAATTTACTTCCTTCTAAAGCAGTTGAAACATCTGTTCCATATTTTACAATTCCCGCAACTTCTGAAGTAGCTCCTTTTGTTTTCTTATTTATTTCTGTTGACCATTCGTCTATTTTATCCATATTTTCATTTATAACTCTTATATCCGCTGAATCTTCATTTGGAATTGGTTTCGCTAAATTTAAATTTCCTGTATAATCTGGCATCTATATCCCTTCCTTTTTCATTACTTCTTCCCATGTATATTTTTTATAATACTCCCAATTTTTAGGAGGTAATA
>JBOGCG010000085.1:0-66105 GCA_051656625.1 Sarcina sp.
GCTCCTAGATAAATTCAACTAAAATTTATATAAATATAAATTAGTTTCATTTTATCTCAAGCTTTCGCTTTTATTAAATACATAAAAGAAATTGCTGGTTTATAATAAATTCATCTGTTTAATTTTCAAATATCAATTAAGTAGATTCTTTGTTGAATCTTATTTTTTTCTGTCGATTTACTCGACTTCTAAAGTTTAACACTTTTTTAATTTCTTGTCAACAATTTGTTTTTCTTTAAAAACTTTGTTGGTTTGAAATTTGCTTTGTCGTTTCTTACGACGTGTTTTATCTTATCATGGCTATTTCAGTTAAATACTTTAATATAATCCTATTTAAAGGAATTATTCTTTAATTTATATCTTTTACTTTCTTTTTCTTATTTTTTCTATCATAGACACACTAGGATTAGTTTCTCCTTGTATCTAATCTACTTTCACTAAAAACCCTTTATTTAAAGAGTTTTTTTATTTTTAAAAGGTTATATTTTACAAATTTTCAATAAAAATAACCAACAAAACTTAATAGTCTATTATTATCTTTTAAATTCATCAACTATATTTAAACAAAAAAAGTTCAGCAAATGAAAAATATCACTTTACTGAACTTTCTTCTATATTTTATAGGCTTTGAATTATTTCTCTACAAGATTATCTTCTTCACCCATCACTTTACCTTCTTTTTTGCATCTATATTCTGCAAACCAATATAAGAATAATGCAACTATAGCAAAGATAACTGGTCCAGCTATCATTGTAATAGTATCCCCAATTTTACCTTGCATTGCTGGTTCTATAATAGTCATTGCATTACCAAAACCAACAACTATTATAACTACTACACTAGCTATTAAAGCAGATGTTTTAGTTTTAAAGATAGCAAAAGGTTTTACTATTTTCTCATTCTTTTTAAACTTATAGAATGCTCCTGCTACAAATATACATGGTACAGTCATTGCAACGTTAGTCATTAAAACTAATTTTGAGAAAAACTCTGAAGCATCTTGTCCTGCAAATGATGTAAATAGTATTATACAAACTACTATTATACATTGTACTATCATAGCGTTAAATGGCATTCCTTTATCATTTAACTTAGTTAATTTTTTAGGCCATATTTCTTTTGGTGTACCTTCTATTAATTGCTTTACTGGTGAGTAAGCAAGTGTAAAGAATGCACCTGTTAAAGCTAAGAACATTGATAATCCAACGAATCTTGCTATCCAAGAACCAATAGTTAATGATGTAGCCATTGATAATCCAAAACCTTGTCCTAAAGCAACACCTAAGTTATTCATTAATACATAAGCTACGTTTGCCATATTTATATGACTTCCACTTAATACTGAATTCCAGTTAGTGAATACACCACACATGAATATTCCAATACAATATGCTACTGCAATTATTATTGCTGATAAAATTATTCCTTTTGGGAATGTTTTTACTGGATTTTCAGTTTGGTCAACAAGACCACCAACTACTTCTAATCCACCAAATGCAAAGATTGCAAAAACTGCAAATGACATCATTGCTATTGGACTTAAATAAGCTGAGTTTGGACTAGTTGTAAATGAATGTATTGATGTTATTGGTTGTGCTAAAGCACCTTTGTTTAATATTAAAACAACTACAGCACCTAATATTAAAACAACGTTTAATAATGTAATTGCTGTACCACCTATTGAAGTAATCTTTTTAATCTTATCCATACCTCTTGATGAAGCAACTGTAATGAAGATTATCCATAGAACTCCAAGTATACCGATAACTTGAGTTGAGCTTAATCCCATAACTCCCCAGTTAGCTGTACTATCTGATCCAGTTATAGCAGTTGAAAATGGAATCCAAATACTTGATGAAGTACTTACAAGCCATATTACATATGAGAAGAACCACATAAATGTTCCTACGAATGCATATCTTGGACCAACTGTTTTAGCCATCCATGAGTATATACCACCTTTTTCATCCTTAAAGGCTGCACCATATTCTGCAATCATCGATGCATATGGAATCATAAATGTTATTGCTCCAAATATATACCAAGGAATTGCTGCATATCCCATTAAGTAGAATGCTCTTGGCATATTGGTAAACCCAAAAACTGCACTGAATATAAGTAATACTAATGGTATTAAGGTTAATTTCTTTTTGTTATTACTCAATAACTATCCCCCCACTTCTTTTGTTCAATTGTATTTAATCAATTGTGTAAATTAATTTAATTTCAAAAAATAATTTCTGTATGTATTAAAATTATACTTTTCCTAATATAACTTTGTAAAATTAATATCAATTTTTATTTTTTAGTATTTTAACCTTTTTATCTCATTGTTTATTAATAAATAGTTATTTTCATTAAAAATCTAATAATAAAATAGTTATTATAAGATAAATATATTAATTTGTAAAAAATATCTTTTTTTATAAAATAATATTAGTATAGGTAAATTAATAATTTATTTATAAATTATTCATCATTTATTAAATTATTAACATTTCATTAACAGTATTTTTATTATTTTTCTATCTCTGTATCCTTTACTCTCCTTATTTTATCTTGATAAATTAATTTTTTTTCTTTTCTTAAAGCTATTTTTGTTTATATTTTTTTAATAACTATATAAATAATTATCAAATTATTTTTAATTAAGTCTTTTTATTATCAATTTTATCACCAATAAAGATTATTATTGTTCATTTATTCATTTTTTTATCTTTAATATTATTATTTTTTTATCTCTTTCTCTTTACAAAAACAATTAAATAGTTTTTTTTACATTTTTAGTAAGTAAAATATTTGTATAATGTATGTATCTGTTATCAATAAATTAATATTTTCAGCAATTATAAGTTCTGAAAAATATACTTATTTAATAAACTTAGGAGGAAAATACATGAAATCATTGAAAGGGAATAATATAGGTTATGTTAAACTATTTATAGTTATCGTACTTTCATACATAGCAATTAAACTTATAGATAATGTTCCTACTGAAGTAGGCTGGGCAGCTGACTTATATCACTTATTAACACCATTTATTATAGCTTTAGTAATAACCTATATTTTAAACCCTATTGTAAACTTTTTAACCTTAAAGGGTAGAATACCAAGGAAACTTAGTATCGTTATTACATATTTAACATTTGTTCTATTAGTAGTACTAGCAGCACTTTATTTATTACCAAAACTTTATGATAGTGCAGTTAGTTTCTTTAATGCATTTCCAGTAATTAAAGATAAATCAGAACATTTATTAAAGGCATTTCATTTAAATAGCTTTTTAGATCCAAATTCTTTAAATTTCAAAGCTCTAATAAAGCAAGCTTTAAGTGGTGCTATTAGCTTAACTGGATCAATTGTTGATTTTGCTTTAGGATTTTTAATTTCAATTTATGTTACTGCTGATAAAGATAAATTCTTAAATGCTTCAAAAAAGTTAACTCTTATAGCTTTAGGGAAAAAAAATGGAGAGAAAGTTATTGAATTTATTAAAATTCTTAGCGCTAACATAGGTACTTATTTAGGAGTTTGTATAATAGATTCTCTTATTGTAGCAACTGTAGCTTTTATAGGCATGTCCTTAATTGGTACTAATTATGCAATTTTATTAGCATTTATAATGTTTGCTATGAATCTAATTCCTTTCATAGGACCTTATATTGCGATAGTAATTATTTTTATTGTTTGTCTTATTACCGGTACTCCTACAACAGCAATTATCACAGCTGTATTTTTAGAAGTACTTCATGAGTTTGACTCATGGTTCATTCAACCAAAGTTAATTGGTAATAAAACTGGTTTAAATCCAGCAGTTATACTTTTAGCAATAACTATTGGTGGTGCAATTTACGGACCTATTGGAATGATTTTATCAACTCCAATTGCTACTGTATTAACAATATACGGGAAAAAAATACTTTCACAATATAAATATAGAGGAGAATTTGATAAGAAATAAAATTTAATTTCTAAAGTTCTCATAATAAAAGATAAAAATTAAGAGAATAACCACTCACTGATTAAATTTAGTGATACTCGGCTATTCTCTATTTTTTCTTTTAATATTTTTTAAGGAAAATTTATGTTATAATTCTATAAATATGAAAAGGAGAAATTTAAATGAAATTATTTAAAGGAAATAATTCTAAGTATACAAAACTAGTATTAAGCCTTGTTGTTACTTATATAATAATAAGACTTATAGATAATATACCTTTTATTACAGATAAATTATCTGATTTTTATGGTATTTTATTACCTTTTGTTATAGCCTTTGTTATAGCTTATGCACTGAATCCAGTTGTAAATTTATTCATGAGAAGAACCAAACTTTCTAAGTCAATGAGTATAGCTTTAACTTATATTCTATTTTTAGCTATTATTGCTATGGCTGCATTATACATATTCCCCGGTTTATATTCTACCACTTGGGATTTAATAGAGTCATTGCCTACAATAACTACTAACGCACAACATACACTAAATACTTTCCTTTCACAGGTTAACAAGCATCCAGATGCTACTAAACTTTTAGAGTCTATAGATTTTAGTTCCATTATATCTACATCATCTAAAGTCTTCAATTCACTTTTAAATCAAGCATTCTCTGGAGCTATTAGCATAACTACTTATATTGTTAATATTATATTCGGTTTCCTAATTTCCATATACATGTTATCAGATAAGGAAAACTGCTTAAAATTTTGTAGAAAAGCAACACTTACTGTTTGTGGTGAAAAGATTGGAGACGAAGTTATTAATTTCGTAAAAATTCTAAACTTCAATGTAGGAACTTATATAGGAATAAAAGCTATAGATTCAGCCATAGTAGCAGCAATTGCTATAGTTGGACTAACTATCTTAGGTGCTAAATATGCCCTATTATTAGCTGTTATCGTTGGTTTTACAAATATGATTCCATATTTCGGACCATTTATCGGAATGTTTGTTGCATTTGTAGTGAATTTATTTTCAGCAGATTTTAAAACAGCTTTAATTGCTTTAATATTCTTATTTATATTACAACAATTTGATGCATGGTTCTTAGATCCTAAACTTATTGGTGGTAAGGTAGGATTAAGTCCCTTCGTAATTATTCTAGCTGTTACTATTGGTGGAGCTTTTTACGGCCCTATAGGTATGATTTTAGCTACTCCTATAGCTTCAGTTATTAATTACTATGTACAAAAGGGATTAAAAAAATTCTCCCATCGTCGTAAGAGTAAAATAAAGAAAATAGAAAATAAAGATAAATAAAAAATAATAGCCTACTATTACCAAATATATTTGCCACAGAAATAGAAGAATTCATAAAAGGCTAATAACTTCTATTTCTTAGGGGCAAACATATTCAGTAATGGGCTATCTTTTTTAAGCTTTATCACCTAACCTGAGAAAGAATCCAAATATATATTGATAAATTAGCTATTATCTTTTTAAAAACTATTACTTTTATAATAATCTAGAAAATTAAAACTAATAACTTGAAATAATTAATTAAAATTCAAACAAACTAATATACAAATCTTCTAAACAAGGGGTTACTTTTTCATAATCAAATTTATCGATATTTTCATTTGAAATTACTCGAGTATAAATCATATCATTTCTTTTTGATACTTCACTCACTTTAAATAAATTTCTCACTACCTCAAGTTCTTCTCTTGACTTAAGTTTTAAATTAAAAACTTTCCCTTTAAGATTTTCTAATATATCATATTCAGTTTTTTGATCTATTAAAACTCCATTTTTTATCAAAATAATTTCTTTAGATATATTCTCTATGTCGGAAATTATATGAGTTGTAAAAATAATTATTTTATCCATAGCTATTTCTGATATAAAATTTCTAAGGTTTATTCTTTGTTTAGGATCTAATCCGGCAGTAGGCTCATCAAGAATAAGAATTTTAGGATCATTTATTAATGCTTGTGCAATTAAAACTCTTTGTTTCATTCCTATTGAATATCCTTTTATTTTTTTATCCTTAAACTGATGTAAATCTAATTTTATTAAAAGTTTATCAATTCTCTCTTTCGCTAATTTTTTTTCTACCCCTTTCAATGTAGCAATGTAATAAAGATATTTTTCTGCTGAAAAATCTTCATATAAAGCTTGCTTTTGAGGCACATATCCTAAAATTTCTCTAAATTTTTTATTTTCTTTAAAAATATCTTCATTATTAAATTCTATTTTTCCAGAGTCTGCTTTAATATTACCAATTATAATATTCATAAGAGTTGATTTTCCAGCACCATTAGGTCCTATTAAAGCGTAAATCCCACATTCCATTTCTAAACTAAAATCATTAAGCGCTACTGTTCCATTCTTATATTTTTTATTTATATTTTTTATAGAAAGCTTCAACTCTATACCTCCAAGTTATACCTAAATATTTTTTTGAGTACAAATAAAAGAATAGCTATAAGAATTATTATTGCTATTATAAATGAAGTTTTATCTCTCATAAGTGTTTCTATAAGCAAAAATCTATTAAAACTTAATTTATTAAATATATTTATTTTTTCAGATAGTATTAATGGAAGTACTCCTATTGTTAATACAATTGTTATTACAGAAAAATATTTTTTTAATTTTATAGATAAATACATTATTATTAAAGATACTACAGATAAACTAAAAATTCTTATGATATTAGCAATTACTAAAAATTTAGCAATAGACATACTAGTAAATCCAGAATAAGCTTCAATTGAGAGAATATTTTCCCTTAAATACTCAGTACCATATTCTTTAAATACTAAAATATACTCAGGCATATAAATAATCATAACTATTATAAAGCTAAATATAAATGCTATTAATATCTTTGCTATTATATATTTTTCCCGTCCATTTTTATATGTGCTAACTATATTTAAAAAATCATTTTCAACATCTATAAGTATTAATGTACTCGATAAAAGTATCACAACCAATAAAGAATATAAAATTTTCATTTTTTCCGAATTTTTTAATGATATATCATCAAAAAAATATTTATTTATAAAAGAAATTTCCATTCCACTTTCAATACTTTTATTTTTTATATACTCATATTGTGGTAAAACATCATTATAGAATATTTCCTGTTTTTGCCTTAAAACAATTGTGCTAAAATTTATATTTCTATATTCCTCTTTAGTAATTTTTCCATTTTCTAAATCACTGAAGGCTTGTATAGCATTTTGGTCCATTAAATCAAATTTTTCAATTTCATTATTTATTATTTCATCAATATTTTTACCTTTCAAAATATTTGCATAATAAGTATACTGTCCTTTAGATATGTTATATATTTTTTTAAAAGAATATACTTGGTTTACAGATATAATAATCATGACAGTAAATAAAATTAAGATTTTTTTCCCAAAAAGAATCTTTCCTATTTCATATAAAAAAATATTATTCGGAAGATATTGTTTTCTCAAGACTTTTTTTAAACATCTCAAATTTATTTCAATATTATTTTTAAGACAATAAATCGAAATTGTATATAAAACTAAAATTCCTACTATACATATTACAAAAAATAAAAATTTAAAATTAATAGCAAAATTAAATAAATTAATATTTTTATATTTACTTAAAATATTAAATACGTCTGTAAATGAAAAAATATTAATAAATTTAAAAAGATTTAAATAGGAATTTTCAGGTATAAATTTATATAAAGAATATTGTACTAAAGTTAAAATAAATACACTTAGATATATTGCCTTTACTTCTTTTAAAATTACTGCTAAAAAAGTTATAGCTAATGCTAAAGTTACTATAATAAGTATTTTACTAACTACAAATAATAATATATATTCTAAAATATTAATTAGTAATGTGCTTTCTACAAATTTATTTATTGATTGTATACTTCTTGATAAATCTCCAAAACCATAGAGATATTCACCCAAGAACATATTAACTCCATAAAAAATCATTGTAATACTTGTTGATAATAAAACAATACAAGAAATTTTAACTATACAAAATTTAAATTTTCCATGTCTCATAGTTTTCACTAAAAATATGGTTTCTTGTTTTTTTTCCTCTGTAATCAAATAAAAAATCATCACAGATATAATTATAATTATAAATAAATCTGTTATTCCAAAACTTGTAGCTTTAACTATTCCTTCAGACAAATCCATTCCTATGTCTAAATTTTTAACTTTAGTATAATCCTCTTTAGTTTTAAGCATGTTTTTATTTGAAAAACTATTGTTTTTTTGAAAAATAGAATGTGATCCCATACTATCTGCCTGACTTAAAACAGTTTCTATATATTTACTATAACTATTTTTATATTTAAGCTGCTCTAAATATTTATTTAGAATATCCAAATGCACAAAAATTTTTTCCTGTGAATTGTTATATATTGAATGAAAATAATCAATATCATTTTGATTCAATGATATATTAAAATCTGTTGTATTATTTTCCGATAAAAGTAAACTATATTCAAATAATTTATTCTCATAAGCTGATAAAACCAAATATGATTGATTATCTTTAGTTTTATCAAAAACCTGTATTTCTTTATATAACTCAATATTTTGTATAAAATTTTTATTTTCCTTATATTCTATTGATAAAAAAAGTAGACAATTAGCTAGAATTAGCACTAAGGTTAAAATCCAAATAAACTTTTTTTTTAATATTTTTTTAAATTCATATAATAACATACTCATTATTAATAGCTTATTGCTTTAAAAGCATTTTTAGATTCAACAGATATTAATGTTTCAATCTTTAAGTCCGTTGTTCCAATCTTGCTCTTATCTATATATTTAATTTCACAAAAATCTGAAATATTTTTAAAAAACATATAATTTGAATTTCCTTTATGCTGATTTAATACTTTAAAATCAAGCTCTAATGAATTTAAAAGACTTCCTTTTTTATCATATATATTTAATTTTCCTTTATCACTTTCTGTCTCGTCAATAAATGCATAAATATATTTATCATCAGTTAAAAATTTATTATGAGGTATATTATAAATTAATTTTTCATTATTTCCATCTAAATCTGATGAGTATATCTCAGAATTTCTTTCATCTTTATCTCCATAAAAATAACTGTATAAGCTTTTTCCATTATCAATTAAAATAGGACTTTTAAGCTTTTCATAATTTACCTTTTCACTTTTTATATCCATTGTTTCTAAATTTAAAACAACATCAAACTCATTAAATTCGTTTACATCATTATGCCCATACTCATAAAAATATAATTTAGATTCATTAAGTGTAAATCCACCTATTCCTCCATCTGTTAATGTACTAGTAAAGATTATTTCTTTTTTAGAGTTACTTAAGTTTATTTTCTCAATTGTAGTACTTAGCTTATCTTCTTTATATTTTTGATTTACGTAATATATGTTACCTTTATCTATAATAGTAGATTTTATAAAATCTGAATCAAACTTTATAATTGGCTTTCTTTTTTCTCCATCACTTGATAATTGAATAAGTTCTAAAACCTCATTCTTTTTATTTGAATTAAAACTTGAAGTAAGATAAATTTCATCATTATAAATATTTATATAATTATAATTTGAAAAATAGACAAATGCATTACATTCATAAACCTTACTATTATCTTCTTGTTTCTCATGCAAACAATTTGCTTTATCACAAAGAACTATTGCTTTCATGGACTCCTTATCAGTATAATAAATATAATTTCCATTTATAAAATAATAGCCATTTTCATTCTCTGTTATAAAAGATTCAGATTCATTGTAAAAGTCAGAATTAAAAATTTCATCAGTATTTAGTTTTTTAGTACTGGAGCATCCGATAAATAATACTAAAGTAGATAATAAACCTGCTAATATTTTTTTCAAAAATAATCCCTCCATTAAAATAATTATATGAAAATAGTTAAATTTATTAACTACCCTTCATTCACAAATATACAAAATACTTTTATACCCTTTTATTCATAATAATTCCTTTTTATGTTTTTTTACAATGTAATTAATAAATATTATTGTTTTATTAATATTTTTTACATTTCAGAAAATATATTAACTTCTTACTAATTTATATCAAAACACTTATAAACTTTTAAATATTAATGAAAAAAAATATAATTTATTTTTAATATTAGGATATAATATAAACTGATCTTAATGGATTATTTAAATTAACCAATAAATTTATAATTTCTTAAATACTATAGAGTTAGCTATTTAATAAACTATATTCTAATAAAAAAAGTAGTAAATAATAAAAATTATCTACTACTTTTAAAATTTTATTTACTTATAATTGTTCCTGTTGTGCCTTGTATTCCTTCTTTTGCTTTTTCAAGGAGAGTTATTAGGGCAGTTCTATTATCTTTAGAATCTATAAAATCTAATGCTGCCTCTACTTTAGGCTTCATTGAACCTGGTGCAAAATGACCTGCATTTAAATATTCTTTCATTTTTTCAACGGTTACTTTACCTAAGTTTTCTTGATTTTCTTTTCCAAAATTAATAGCTACTTTCTCTACTGCTGTTAATATAACTAAATAATCTGCATCTAAATCTCTAGCTAATACTGAACTAGCTAAGTCTTTATCTATTACAGCACTAACTCCTCTTAAATGATTTCTTTCATCATGAATTACTGGAATTCCACCACCACCACAGGCTATAACAATTTGATTATCATTTAAAAGATTTTCAATTGTTCCAAGCTCTATAATTGATATTGGTTTTGGTGAAGCAACAACTTTTCTATAGCCTCTACCTGAATCCTCTATAACCTTTTCACCTTTAGCCATAACTATATCAGCCTCTTCTTTAGTCATAAAGTTTCCTATTGGTTTTGTTGGATTTTCAAAGGCTTTATCATCCTTATCAACTTCTACTTGAGTTATTATAGTTGTTATTTCTTTTTTTATTCCTCTATTTAAAAGTTCTTCTCTAATATTATTTTGTAAATCATAACCTATATATCCTTGGCTCATAGCTACACAAACAGACATTGGACATTTTATATATTTAGGATTATGTTTTATAAATTCTGACATAGCATTATTTATCATTCCTACCTGTGGTCCATTTCCATGAGTAATTACTACTTCATTTCCCTCTTCTATAAGATCAACAATTGCTTTAGCTGCTGATTTAATAGCTACTCTTTGTTCATCTAAATTACTTCCTAAAGCATTTCCACCTAAAGCTATTACTATTTTCTTCATATAAAATCACCTCTATATAATTTTAGAAATAAAAAACTGAGCCTTATTAATTTAAATTTTATAAAGCTCAGCCTTTTATAAATCACTTCAAATTTTTATTTGAATTTTCTATCTACAGCTTTCTTTTCTATTTTTTCTAATGTTTCTTGAGGATTTTTAATTTTGCTTAAGAATATCATCGCTGCAATTATATATGGTTTAAAGCTAGCTTCTTTATATAATTCATCTCTATAACGGTCAAATACTGAAGCTTGAACTTCCCCTTCTTTACAGCTTTCCCCTGTAATATCAGCAGGTAAACAATGAAGATATAATGCTTTACCATCTTTAGTTGTTTTCATTAATTCTTCAGTACATTCCCAATCTTTATGGTTAGCATTTTGAGCTAATAGTTCTTTTTCTAATTTATCTATTCCATCAAAATCACCTTTACCATATAAATCAGTACGTTTTTCCATAGCTACAAAAGGAGCCCAACTTTTTGGATATACTATATCAGCATCTTTAAATGCTTCTGCCATAGAATTTGTTTTAGTAAATGATCCACCTGATTTTTTTGCATTCTCTATAGCAACTTTTTCTACTTCATCCATTACTTCATAACCTTCTGGATGAGCAAGTACTACATCCATACCAAATCTAGTTAATAATCCAATTACCCCTTGAGGTACTGATAAAGGTTTACCATAAGATGGTGAATATGCCCAAGTCATTGCTACTTTTTTACCTTTTAAGTTTTCAATTCCGCCAAATTGATTTATTAAATGAAGAGCATCTGCCATAGCCTGTGTTGGGTGATCAATATCACATTGTAAGTTTACAAGAGTTGGTCTTTGCTCTAAAATCCCCTGTTCATTACCTTGTTTAACAGCTTTAGATACTGCTCTCATATAAGTATTACCTTTACCAATAAACATATCATCTCTAATTCCTATGATATCAGCCATAAAAGAAATCATATTTGCTGTTTCTCTAACTGTTTCACCATGTGCAATTTGAGATTTTCCTTCATCTAAGTCTTGAACTTCAAGACCTAAAAGGTTACAAGCTGAAGCAAAACTAAATCTTGTACGAGTTGAATTATCTCTGAATAATGAAATTCCAAGTCCACTATCAAATATTTTAGGAGAAATATTATTTTTTCTTAATTCTCTAAGAGCTTCTGCAATTGTGAAAACAGCTCTTAATTCGTCATCACTTTTTTCCCAAGTTAGCATGAAATCATTGTTATACATTTCATCAAATTTTAATTTATTTAATTCTTCTATATATTTATTCATTAATTCCATAATTTCCGTCCTCATCTTTCTCTCTAAAGTTATTTATTTTAGACTTTTTATTTATTATCTTCGCAGTAAATTGTTGGTACAGCAGAATATACTGCAGCACATCTTACTAAATCAACTTTCCAAGTTTTTTCGTTTGGAGCATGTGCTTCCTCTTCTTTACCTGGACCAAATCCTATACAAGGTATTCCGTATCTACCCATGATTGATACTCCGTTTGTTGAGAAAGTCCATTTATCTACAAATGGTTTTCCATACATAGCTTCATAGGATTTAACCATTGCTTCTGTTGCTGGTGCCTTTTCATCTAAAACCCAAGCTGGGAAATAACATTCAGTTGGATATACAAGGCCTGTCCAACTTGCTCTTTCATAATTGTACATTGTTACTTCTGCACCATATTTTTTTACAAATGGTAAGTTTCTCACTTCTTCTAAGGCACTTTCAAAAGTTTCTCCATTTGTAAGACGACGGTCTAATGAAATAGCACACATATCTGCTACTGCACAACGGGATGGTGAATTAAAGAATATTTCTGAAACTGTAACAGTACCTTTACCAAGGAAACTATCTACATGTAAGTTATCATTTAATACTCTAATTTCTTGAAGAATATCTGCCATTTTATAAATTGCATTATCTCCTCTTTCAGGAGCTGAACCATGACAAGAAATCCCTTTAACTTCTACTCTAATTTCCATACGTCCACGTTGTCCTCTATAAATGTTTCCATTTGTAGGTTCAGTTATAACAACAAATTCTGGTTTTATTTTTTCTTCATTGTGTATATATTGCCAACATAATCCGTCACAATCTTCTTCTTGAACAGTTCCTGTTACAAGAACTGTATATTTATCTGATAAAAGATTTAAATCTTTCATTATTTTAGCTCCATAAGTTGCTGAAACTATTCCTCCTAATTGGTCTGAAGCACCACGTCCACCAATTTCTTCTTCTGTTTCATACCCTTTATAAGGATCAAAAGTCCAGTTACCTAATTCTCCAAGTCCTACTGTATCTATATGACCATCAAAAGCTATTAACTTTTTACCAGTTCCCATATATCCTAGGACATTCCCCATTTTATCAATTTCAACTTTATCAAAATCTAAAGCTTTCATCTCTTCTGCTATTCTTTTTATAACGCCCTCTTCTTGAGCACTTTCTCCTGGAATTGCTATTAAATCTCTTAAAAATTTAGTCATTTGACCTTCGTATTTCTCTGATTGCTTTTTGATTTCTTCAAAATTCATTTCATTTCCTCCATTTGCACAACATTCTAATATTTTTTCATTTTATACCTAATAAACATTTTATACCTAATAAACCTTGAACATTTTTAAATAACAAATTTAATAACTTTGCAGAATTATTAAATCGTTTACAGCGAAATTAAAAGTAAATTATTTTAAATTTTTCTTTATTTCATCTATTATTGTTACTCTTCTAATCATAATCATAGTTTTGTTATCATGTATGTCTATGATTACGTAGTTTCCTTCATTATTAGAAACTAATTCTTTTAACATTGGTAATTTTATCAATCTAGTTAATGTTACTTCCTCATTTTGAACTGTAAAATAAGCTCTAAGTCCTATTCCTTTTAATTTTAAGTCTAAACTTTGTTCATTTACTGCCATATTTTATCAATCCTTTCTGTTTGTGTCCAACGTTTAATGTAAATATACTCTTGTAAAATATAGAAATCAACTTGGAAATTTGTAGCCATTTTTAATATTTACCTTATCTTGTTAACCCATTGTACATAAAAATATAATATCTTTGTTAAAATTATAACTTTTACCCTTGTTTTTTTGTTTTTATTATAAAAAATCGATATTTTTTAAATTTGATTCAAATGAAAACATTTACTATAATTAATTTATAATATTTTTTTATTAATTAAGGAGTGATTATCATGGAAGTTATAAAAATAGCAAGTAATGAAATTTGTCCTAAAGGCGGTCTTTATAAGATTAGCGGTTCTAAAGAAAAGCTTACTGTAAACAAAGGAGATTCAATGCCTACATATAAAGGAAGAATCGTCTACTGGGAATTAACCCAATCAACTATACAAAGTTAATTTATTATATATAAAGTTATGTGAAATAATTTTAAAATACTATATTGCTAATTATTAAATCTATCTATCTATTTATTCCCTAGATAGCTTTAATAATACTAGCTGGATTTATATTTTAATTTCACATAACTTTTTTTAATAAAATAATATACCTAAAATAGCTGCTATAACTATTACTAAGATAGGATGTATTTTTTTAGATTGTAAAAGTACTAATGTTATTATTCCAATAATTATAGATTTAAAATCAAAGTAAGAATCCTTGGCTAGAGAATAAAAAGCACTTATTATTAAAGCTATTAATACAGGCTTCATTCCTACAATAGCACCTGCCACATATTTATTATTTTTAAGCTTGTCTATATTTTTACTTAAAATAATCACTACTATTACTGAAAAAATTATTACCCCTATTGTTCCTACAATCCCACCAATAATTCCTGATACTTTATAACCAACAAAGGTTGCAGTATTAATTGATACAGGTCCTGGTGTCATTTGGGATATTCCTAATATATCACTAAATTCTGCTTTGGTTATCCAGTGATTTGTATTTACCACTAGTTCCTCTATATAAGGAAGCATTGCATAACCTCCACCAAATCCAAATAAACCTATTTTAAAAAAAGTTGAAAAAATAGATAATAACATTATTTTTTCACCTCTTCTCTACAAAATAAAGCTCCATAAACTAATCCTACTACTATAGCTATAGCAGGGCTTAGATTAAAGAATATTAATAATATAGACATCACTATACAAATTATTATATTCCTTGAATTCTTTTTAACTGATTTACTTAAAGATGTAATGGCTACTAAAACAAGTACTGGTACCGCTGCCGATATACCTTTAAAACCTAAGTCTACAAATTTATTATCCCTTATCCCTGTAAGTACTGAAGCCACTAATAATATTATTAATACAGAAGGCAATACAGTTCCAAGCACTGCTGCCAAAGCACCCTTTATTTTACCTACTTTATATCCTACAAATACCGAACAGTTTACAGCCATTGGTCCTGGTATACTTTGAGCTATTACTAAAGAATCCATAAACTCTTCTTTACTAATCCAATTTTTGTTTTCCACAAATTCTTTTTCTATAATAGGAATCATTGCATAGCCACCACCAAATGTAAAAGCACCTATTTTAAAAAAAGATAAAAACATATTTAAAATCTTCAAATCTTTTTACCCCTTTCTTTATCCCTAAGTACATTATAAATCTCATTTGTTAACTTAATATAAAGCCATTCTTAATTTAGATAAAATTTTTTAACTTTTTTCACCCAAAACTATTTTATAACCCATTTTTTTCATATTATTTATATGAGCATTAACCTTAAGATTATCAAGATCGGTAAAACCATATTTCTTTAAAGCTATATTATGAATTTCACAAAGTTCAATATATCTAAGTAAAGCATTCATATCATTATTCTTTTTATAAAATTTATAAATCACTTCTAAAAATGGTTCATAGAATTTAAATTTGCCATTAATAACTTTATTTATTATAAAATCAAGTTTATCACTACTATCTTCTCTAGCTCCCTCTGTTAATCTTTTTAAAAAATTCACATCATATTCCCCAAATCTAGATTCTATTAAAAGTAAATCTTCTTTTTTAGAATCTATATCTATAGTTTTATTTAAAATTTTTATTACCTTTAAAGAATCGCTACTATAATAGCCTTGAAAATAAAGTTCCTTTAATAAATCTAAAGTATTAGTTGTAACAAAGGGTGCTTTTACAAATTCACTTTCCAATTTAATAAGGTCATATAAAGGAAAATTATTAAGTTCCATTTTCCTACCTATTTTATTTACCATAAGAGGTAAAAATAATTTATTTTCTTTGCTCTTTGAAGAATTTGCCTCTATTATTTTTAAATTATATTTCTTTATCTTCTTCCCTATAATCACCGCTATTAATTCTTCTTTTTTACCTCTTATACTACCATTAGCTAAAAGTTTTATATTAACCTCAATAGAGTCTCCTCTATTGTAGCAGGTAATTATATCCCGCTCTCCCCATAAAACTTGTTCAATTTCTGTAGATAAATTTTTATATTTTATTTTAAAAGATTTATTCAGCCCTAAATTTCTATCATATATTATTTCTTTTTCATATTTCTCTCCATTTAATGATAGTTTTTTTCTTAAATTGCAATCTTCTAATATCTCCATTATCTCATCATCCACAGTTTTTCTATCACCCTCAACTATTCTTCTTAAAATCCCTAAAGAAGCATATCCATAACCCATAGTTTTTAAAAAAAAGAAAAGCCTATTTCTAAGTAAGTTATCTTTTTTTATTTCACTAGCCCTAAATTCTTCACTATTTATAACTTTCGCAAAATTATTTAAAAAAACTTTTCCTCGCATCTCTTATCCCCTACTTACTTTTTCCTTTTATTCTTTCTTTTATAGCAGTTTCTAAATCCTTGTTGCTAAAGTTAATCTTTATTTCAATTTTTCTATCCTCTGCAAAATTTTCTTTTTTATAATTTTCCTCGCTTCTATTTCTTTCCTCTACTGTTTTATTGGTCTCAAATTCAGACATTCCAGATGCTTTGAACTTTCCGCCAAAATTATTTTCTAATTCACTATTCATAGGAACCATTTTATTTAAAAAGTTAACTGCCCTATCTGTTGATAATTTTCTATTACTAAAGGTTGTTCCTGAATAATCAGTATGTCCAATAACCTCTATATAATCTATTTCTTCTCCTATTTCTTTAACTGACAAAAGTTTTGTGAAAATTAAATTAAAGGTATTTGCAACATTTTCACCATCTATTTTTATTTCTGAGGAGCCTGAGTCAAAAAAAGTTTCCGTTAATATTTCTACTTTTCCCTCTTCTCTATTAAATCTTATTATATTTTCATCCACCTTATTTTCTTTAAGTTCCATTTCTATTCTGTCATATAAATTCTCTCTTTTAGCTGATATATCATCTACAAAAACCGTTAAATATCCCATAGCTAATATCATTATGAAAAAGAAGATTAATGAAGCAATAGACATTATATCTACAAAGGATGGCCAATAACTTTCTTCTTCTTCAAGTTGATTGTACCTTTTCTTTCTCATTTTCATCTTAAACTATCACTCCCAACTTCACTTAATGAATAAGCTACTGCTGATGCCCAATCATTTGAAGCTTTTACAAGTTCCCCAACTATTGTTATACTTTCATTTAAATTCTCTGTAGAATTACTTACTTCTTTAACAACTACTTTCAAATCATTAGATAATATTTTTGAAAAATCATTACCTACATCAGTTAATTTTTTATCTAAAGCTTTAGATAATTCATCAGCTATGGATGAATTCATATCCTTTAATCCTGATTTAAAATCTAATACTATTTTCTTAAACTCTAAATAGGAGCTATTTAATTTATCTAATTGTTCTATATTTTCAACTTCTCTAACCTCATTTATTTTAGTTACTTGTTTTATCAAATTATTAAACTCAATAGTTCTATTTTCTGTTAATTGTCCTTCTTTTCTCAATATATCCATTAATTCTTCTAAAGATTTTCTTTCTTCAATTACAGATTTATCTAAAGTTGCAAAAGAATTTTCCATAAGATCAACACAACTTAAAATTGATTCTTTAAAGTTAGCTCCTGTCTGTCCCATAGATTCATTAATATTATTAGTAAAACTGTCTAAGCTGTTATCTATAGAGCTGCTCATATTATCAAAATTTTCTTTCATATCCTTAGATATATTAATTAGGTTTCTTTCTACAACAGCACTAATAGTATTAGTGGATGCCATAACTCTCTCTAAAAACAAATTACTACTTCCCTCTAATTTTTCAGCAGCAGTATTACTAGTTTCTTTTAGCTCCTTAGTAAAATTAATAGAAGAGTTTTCTATTCTTTCTCCCATTACCTTAAAACTAATTTTCATTGATTTATCTAATTTATCAAATGAATCACTCATTCCTTTTCCTAAGTTATTCATAGACCAATCTAAGCCAACAATAGAATTATCTAATTTATCAATTGATTTATTAAAACTATCTTCAAGGCCTGCTGATACTATGGTAAAATCTTTAACTGAATTACTAAAATTCTTCACAGGCTCATTGAAATTTTTCACAGTACTATCCATTTCACTAACAAGCTCTCTAAATTTTTCAGTATAATTTTTTAATTCCTTAGCTGAACTAGTCAAATCTAAGGAATTACTATTTATTTTATTTACTAATTCCTCTACTCCATTTTTAAATAAAACAGTCATTTCTTCTGTTAATGTAAGCATTGTAGTTTTAACTGTAATACTAAATTCTTCAAAGATTGTATTAAATGTTTTTGCCCTTTTAGCAAATACTTCGTTATCTAAATAATTTTCAATTTCATCTTGGAATTTTCTTTTGCAATCTATTGCAGATGCCCTGTTGAAATTTAAAATTATAGAACAAACCACACCAAAGATACTTGTCCAAAAAGCTGTTGCCATACTGGCAATTGGATTTTGTAGAGCAGTTGAAAAAGTATTTATATTTTCTATTCCATTTAAAGCTGATTTAGTTTCAAAAATTGCTAAAGTTAAACCTAAAAAAGTTCCTAAAAGTCCTAATGCAATAAGAGTTCCAGGTATGACTTTTAAAATACTTTCTAACTTTAAAATTTTTTCATCTAAACTTTTTTCTATTATTACTTCTGTATTTATATTATCTGTTCCAGCCTTTGTGCTTTTTATAAATTTTTGTACCATTGAATTTAAACCATCATTATTAAAATAAACTTTATCCCTACTACTAATACCCATTAATAAATCATTCTGTAATTCTTTATAATATTTTTTTATAAAAAATACTGCTGTCAATCCTAATATAAACATTAAAATCACTAAAATTATAACTATCCACCCAACTAAGTTTTGAGAAAACATAGAGCTAAATATCTTAGCAAAAATATCCATAAAAAACCCTCCATTACATAATTTCTTTAATAATTTATATGTAATGAAAGGTTAATAAATTACCTGATATATAGTATCTATTAAATAAAATAATTAAAGGATGTTAAATTGCTTTTTCCTTGCTGCTATTTGGTATTAAATGTACTGTATTTATTTTTACCTTAGTTGAATATTTCTTTATGTTCGCTTTATTTACATATGTGCTAGTTATTATTTCACCTTCAACAGCTACTAAATTTCCTTTTTTAACATATTCATTTAAAAATTTAGCATTATTATCAAAGGCTATAAGTTCAATAAAATTAGTGATTGTTTCTTTTTTCCCTCTATTATAACTATTTATAGCAAGAGAAAAATTTGCATAAACACCTTTATCATAAGTTCTAAGTTCTATGTCTTTAGTTAAACGGCCCATTAAATTTACCTTATTCAAAGCTTTCACCTCCTAAATAATTGTTTATTATCTAAGAGTATTAACTAAATTTTATTTTTTATTCTTTTCAGTTTTTATTTTTTTAATTAAATCATTATTTAATTGGTCGATCTTTAAATTTTTCCCTGGACATAGTGTTTCATAAGTGTCCTCATGACCTAATATTTCTTTTATAGAATATTTTAAAGTAATATACTCAACTGTATTAAGAAGAGATTTATAAGCAACTTCTGTTACTAATTCCTCTTCAAAGTTCCCCTCTAAACAAATACCTATGGTATTTATATTGTTTTTATAAGCATGAGCTCCTATAGCATTTTCTGGTCTTCCTCTTACTATTTCTCCCTCTTTAGTTATAAGAAAATGATAACCTATGCCACTCCATCCCTTTTCTCTATGCTCTTTATCTATAATTTCTTCTGTTACATTCTTACTAGCACTATGATGTATTATTATTTTATTAGGCTTATTACTATAATCCAATTTATCTGTCCATTGATACTCTTTTTCCTTAATATTTAAATTCATTCTTAATTCATCTAACTCAGCTTCATCTATCATGGAATCATAACTATATTTTAAATTCCCTCCTTTATCCTTAAAAAAACAGGAAATAATTAATCCTATAATAGCAATAAAAAGTAATAATATTGCTAAAGCTAAAATTCTTCTAATTATATAAACTCTTTTAGGTAATCTCTTTTTTCTTCTTCTTACTTTAGTTGCCAATATCCTCCCCCCAGATTCATAATAAAACTATAAACAGCAAAGTTTATTACCATATTATACCAAATAAAAAGAAAACAGCCTACCATCACCAAATATATTTGCCAAAGAAATATATTCAATAATTGACTATTCGCTTAAAAATTTATAACTTATCCTAAAATAAAAAAGGAGAAGCATTTTATTATAAATACTTCTCCTTTTAAGAGCTTGTCCACTTATTATCTAAATAAATATTTTTACTATTTCTATATAAACACCAGCTAAAACAGCAACTATTGGTATAGTTATTATCCAAGATAACATTATACTTTTTGCCATTCCCCAGTTTACTCTTTTTAAACTTTTTTCAGCACCAATTCCCATGATTGAACTTGTCATAACTTGAGTAGTACTTACTGGTGCATGTAATGCTGTTGCTAAGAATAATACTGCTGATGAACCTATCTGTGCAATAAATCCACCTGCTGGATCAATTTTAGTAACTTTATTTCCCATAGTTTTTATTATTCTTTTTCCACCAATTGAAGTTCCAAGTCCCATAGCTGTTGCACAGGCAACTATTACCCATATAGGTACGTTGAAGCTTGCTAAAAAACCACCACTTACTAATGACATAGTTATTATTCCCATTGATTTTTGTGAATCATTAGCACCATGGCTTAAAGCAATAAGTATTCCTGAAAGAATTTGTGATCTTTGGAAAAACTTATTTACTTTTCTTGGTTTTGCATTTTTAAGACATTTTTTTAGAATTACAATAAGTATATATCCAACGGCAAATCCAATTATAGGTGATAGGAATATCCACAAAATAAATTTACTAAATAATATTCCCCAGCCTACTTCATGTATATTCCAAGACATAACTAAAGCTCCACCAACTAATGCTCCTATTAAAGCACAGCTTGAACTACTTGGAATAGCAAAGTACCAAGTTATTAAGTCCCAGGTTATAGCTGCTAGTAATACGCATATAATTACCCATAAAGGCATCTTGGTGCTATCAACTACTCCATCCCCTACTGTTTTTGCAACAGCTGTACTTGTAAAAGCACCAATAAAGTTAAATATAGCGCACATCGCTATTGCCATTTTAGGGCTTAAAGCTCTTGTAGTTATTGATGTAGCAACAACTGTTGCTGTATCATGAAATCCATTTGTAAAGTCAAATATCAATGCTAAAACAACTATAGCAATCATTAAAATTAAATTACTATGCATTCTTCATTACAACTCCCCCGATTATATTCACAACTGCTTCACAGGCATCTATTGCGTTTTCAAACATATGATATATGTCCTTCCATTTCATAACCTCTAAAGCTTCTATGTTTTCATCTCTGAATAGTTTTCCAACTACCTCTCTAAAGAATACATCGCCTTCATTTTCAATTCTATTTACTGCTATTATTTTATCTGAAATCTCTTTAAGATTCTTATTCATATTGTTTAGTAAAGCCATAAGCTTCACTATTTCTTCTGTTGCACTTATTACAAAATTACAGAATATCTTTGATTCTTCTGTAGATTTTGTAACATTAAACATTATAAATCTATGTAATATTGATTCTATATTATCTATAATATCATCCATTCTTTTAGTTATATCATAGATATCTTCTCTGTCTATCGGAGTTACAAAGGCGTTATTCAATTCCTTCATAATTTCATGTACTATCTTATCACCTTCATGCTCTAAGTTTTGTATTTTTTGTGCATACACTGTAGAGTCTTTTATGTCATTATCTAAAAACTCTTTTAAAACTTTAGCTCCTTCAACAACATTTGTAGCTTGCTCTGAAAATTTTCTGTAAAACTTGTCTTCCTTAGGACCAAAATTAAACATTTCTTCAACTCCTAGTCAATTTAATTAATATATATGTAAAAACAATAAAATTGTTTTTTTATAAATTTTAAAAATAAAATTTTCAAATCTACGCTTTTTAAAATAATATTTTTATTTTAAATACTTATAATAACTACTTTTCTCCTTCTAGGAAATAAGTGGTTAAATTTAACATGAAAATAATAGAGACTATCTCAATTTCACAACTGCTCTATTTTTCGCTAGTTTATTTAAGACAGTCTCTATTTATTTATTTTATAAATTCAATTTATTATTGCAAATAATTAAAACATCATTTTTGCTGCAAATTGTCCTACAATAACACCAAATAAGCTTAGACCTAAGTTTAAGATAATGTTTAAAGATCCCATAGCTATATTTCCTGTTGATAGGATTGTTATTGATTCTATTGAGAATGTTGAGAATGTTGTTAATCCTCCCATCATTCCTGTTGTAATAAACAATTTAGTTGTTGGTGATACGGCAGTTGTTCTAAGCGCCATCTCTGTTACAAATCCAATTATAATTGCCCCAACTACGTTTGCTATTAAAGTTCCAAAAGGAATAGTTCCTGGAATTGCTTTAGTTGCCCATAAAGATATTAAATATCTTAACGCTGCTCCAATAAACCCTCCACAACCTACAACAATTACTAATAACGATTTTGATAGTACCATTTTTTCTCCTCCTAATTTTAGACATATGTTTTAAAAATAGTATTTACTATTTTTAAAAAAAAATGTAGGAGTCATCAGCATTTCTGCGGTTTAATGGTTAACCCCATAACCAGTATGTAATTTTAGTATAACTATCATATATTACAATTTTGTGTCTAAAGTTTATTTTTTATTGATTTTTTTGAAATTTTTAATAAATTATAGTTATATTTTCTAATTTATTTTTAAAATTAAACTTATATTAATTAATAAATTAATAATTATGCAAACCTATACATTAAAGGTAATATTTCGCTAATTTAATTATTATTAAAATTTTTTCTATATTTAAATTCTTAAGTTTAATATTTCCTCGCATATAATATATTTTTTTAGGCAAGATAACATCGTAAGTAAAAATTACTTACTAAATTTATTTTTTAGGAGGCCTTTGCTATGAACCATAATTCAAATATTTGTTGTAACGTAAAAGAATGTAAGAATCACTGTAGTGAGGATGATTTCTGTACTTTAACAGCCATAAGTATTGTTAAACAAAGTGCTAACAAATCAGCTTGTTCAAAAGAATGCACTGATTGTGGTAGCTTTGAACTAAAATAAAATTAGGTTATAGTAATTTATTTTTAATTTAGAGTGAACCCTATTTTAAAAATGTTTTGCTAAATAAAAAATAAGTTAAGATTAATTTACTTAATCTATTCTCTAAATATTCTCCTTCCTTCACCCTATGAATGAGATTGCTTTATTTAGAGAAAAATTTAGGAGTTGCTTAAATTTCAAAATTTAAACAACTCCTTTTTTATATCTATATATCTATTAAAATTAATCTATTTGTTTTAATAATCTTTTCATTATATCTAATACTTTTACTTCTCCAAGTTCTTCACTAGCCATTACCATTACAAGCTTAACAATATTATCTGCCTCATCAATTGTATAAGCTCTTACATCAACTCTTCCATCCTCAGGCATTTGTTCTTCTATCATATCTGTTGCCATTTCTTCAGCTGTTGTTAAATATTCATCAAATAATTCATCATCTGAATACTGTGATAAATCATAATCATCTGATAACATTTCTTTTAATATTTCTATTGGCATTGCTAATTTATAAGCAACCATATCTTCTCTTTTAGTTGCTGAACTTAAGTCATTAATTACTCTAAAGTCAGTTTCTTTTTCTATTATTCCTTTTATCTCATCTGAATCAACCACTCTTGTAATAAAGTTAACGTACATAATCTATTCCTCCTGTATATTTCATACTTTATTAGATAATTTTAATTTACTTTATTTATTATGTCTATCTTTTAATTTATTACCTATAAAAAAAAACATATACCATAAATATAAATTAAATTGTATTTTAATTGGTATATATTTTCTATAAAATTATTCTACTTTACTAGTAGACTTATAACTTACCCCTTGACTCTCTTCATCAATTTTCCTTTTTGCCATACCAAATAATGAATCTACTCCATTTAAGAATAATGATACTACTATAAACATTATTGCTAAGAAAGCAAATCCTTTTATAAATCCAGCAAAACCTAAAACTTGAATGTTAAAGAATGAATATGGATATTTTTGAATTAAATAACCTACTCCTACAGCATAGAAAGTATAAACGAATGGGAATATGTACCATACAGGTGTAGTCATTATTTTGTATTCACCTTTCTTCTCAAATAATATATAGTCAATAAAGAAAGCTAATGGAGTGAACCCATGTAAAGTATACTCCTCTAATTTTGTTAAACCTACTGCATGCCATTGTTTATTTAAAACTAAGAAAAATATTATTCCTGCTACCCATACATAAGTATTTATGGCTCCTCTTACCTGTGCCTTATTGAAAAATTTAAATCTTTCATTGAAAAATCCTTTATTTAAGAACCAAATAGCCGCTAAAATATTACTCATTTCTGTAAAATATGTAAAGTATCCGATTATATTTGTTGTTACTGAATATTTCCCAGGTTTAACTATATCTAATATTAAAGATAATAATAGTGCTGCTACTATTATTATTCCAGCAAAAGCTCTCCAAGCCTTTATTCCTTTTTTCATTTAATCACCTTATCCTTTGTTTTATATTATAAATCTTTTCATTAATTTCTAAATATAATTAGCTCGTCCTTTTTATCAATTGTTAAAGACGTATTTTCTATTATAATTAAAAACTATAATCATTTCAATATATTTTAAAATAAAGATATTTTGATAATCAAAATATCTTTATTTCATTTTTCTATTCATTGAAATATTCTACATCAATAAACTCTTGATTTTCTTGGGTGTAAGTAATTATTTTAGGTAATTCTAAATTTAAATAAAGCCCATCATAATTGGCAGTTATTTCATTAAGATTTATATTTGGCACATAAAACTCTTCACTAACATAAAGATTTTGTGTTACTGAGATGAAAAAATTCCCACCTGAACTACTATTAGATTTAGTTACAAAAGTACTTATTGTTATAAGGTCATTATCATAATTAATACTTATTTGTTCTTTTACAGCTCCTGGAAGTCTACAAAATATAATATATTTGTCTTCAAATTCATCTAAATTCAAAAAAACTTCTTTTGTATTTATATTATTTTCATTTTTATATTGGTCTATATTATTCATTCTTGCATTCCTAAAAATTTCTTTCATTATATGTTATTAATTTTTTAAATTTAGGTGCATAGATATCTAAATTCTAAAAATAAATAACATATTAAAGCTTTAAATCATTTAAATTTTTCAATATATTACCTTAACAATTTAATTCTCTTTACATTGTGAAAATCTTCATAAAGTGGTATATTTATTTAGAATAAAAAAGCTTAAAAAATCACTTAAATTTTGATATATATATATACAAAGGAGAACATTAAATGAAACAAAAGAAATTATTAGCTACAGTTGTTGCTGTTAGTACAATTTGTGCAGTTCATAATACCAATTCTGCTAATAAAGATTATCATTCTACGTCTAAAAAAATCACTAGAATAAATAAAAAATTATTAGTTAATTCTGAAAAAACAAATACTACTCCTAGCAATGATAAAAATTCAGAAAAGGCAGTTAATAAACTTGGTACTATTAGTGCAAGCTATAGCCAAATAAAGGTAAGAAATTCTGCTAATTCTTCTAGTATGGTTGTTGGAAAAATAAAAAAAGGTAGTACTGTTCATATAACAGCTGAAAAAAACAATTGGTATAAGATTAAATATAACAACAATTATGGTTTCGTTGAAAAAAATTCAGTTAACATTATTCCTAAGGAAAAGCAAGAAGCTACTAGTTTTGCTACTTCCACTGAAAGTGCTGTAGTTTCTAATTTACCAAATGGAATAGAGCTTCATTTCAGAAGTGGTCCTGGTCTTAATTATTCAATTATTTCTGACCTTCCTTCAAATACAGAAGTAACTGTTTTATCTCAAGATGGCTCTTGGTCTGAAATTAGCTATAATGGACAAACTGGTTATGTTTATAATCAATATCTATCAGCTTCTAATTCTTCTAGTAATATAGCACTTAGTGGTTCTACAACTGGAACTGTTTGTAATCTATCTCAGGGTATTTCTCTTCATGTTAGATCTGGAGCTGGATTATCCTTTAACATCATTGGTGATTTAAATAATGGTGATAATGTTAATATCATTAAAGAAGTTGGTTCTTGGTATGAAATAAATTATAATGGTCAAATTGCCTATGTTTATTCAAGCTATGTTAATACTAATAATGAAACTAGCAATTCAAGTTCTAGTAATTCAGTTCCTGCCACTAGCGAAACTGGTACTGTTTGCAACTTATATGGCGGTATAGGGCTTCATGTTAGAACTGGTCCTAGTCTTGATAATTCTATTATTGGCGATATTTATGAAGGTGCTTCTGTTAATATCATTAAGCAAGTTGGATCTTGGTACGAAATAAATTATAATGGTCAAATTGCTTATGTTTATGGTAGCTATATTAATGCTAATAACTCAAATACAAGTTCTTCAACTACTAGTTCAGGAAATAATTCTATTCCTGCCACTACTTCAACTGGTACCGTTTGTAATTTAAGTTCTGGAATTTATCTTCATGTTAGAACTGGTGCTAGCCTTGATAATTCTATTATTGGTGATTTATCAGAGGGTACGTCAGTTAATATTATTAAACAGGTTGGTTCTTGGTATGAAATAAATTATAATAATCAAATTGCTTATGTTTATGCTAGTTATGTTAATAATAACTCTTCTAATAATAGTCCAAGCACTAATTCAGTTCCTGCTACTAGTGCAACTGGTACTGTTTGCAACTTATATGGCGGTATAGGACTTCATGTTAGAACTGGTCCTAGTCTTGATAATTCTATTATTGGCGATATTTATGAAGGTGCTTCTGTTAATATCATTAAGCAAGTTGGATCTTGGTACGAAATAATTTATAATGGTCAAATTGCTTATGTTTATGGTAGCTATGTTAATCCTTCTAATTCTTCTAATAATAACGGAAGTAATTCTAGTAGTAGCAATTCTATTCCTGCTACCACTTCAACTGGTACCGTTTGTAATTTAAGTTCTGGAATTTATCTTCATGTTAGAACTGGTGCTAGCCTTGATAATTCTATTATTGGTGATTTATCAGAGGGTGCATCAATTAATATTATTAAGCAGGTTGGTTCTTGGTATGAAATAAATTACAATAACCAAATTGCTTATGTTTACGGTAGTTATGTTAATACTAATAGTTCTTCAGGTAATAACTCAAATAATAATTCTAATAGTGATAACTCTAGTTCAAATAGTCCATCAACTGGTTCAGGAAATGGATATAATTTAAACTTTGGTCCTAATAGTACTATTATAAATACTGAATATCCTGGATCTTTACAACAATATATTGATGATCAATATAATAATTGGCCATATTATTCTCCAAGCCAATATGAGCATTACATAAATCCAGCAAGTGCTTCTAATGTTTATCAATTTTTAACTATTAATACTTTTAGAAATATAAATATTAATGAATTAAATAGCGCTTTAGCTGGTCAAGGTGTATTAAGTGGACAAGCTCAAGGATTCTATAATGCTGCTAAAGAATATAATATAGACCCACTATATCTAGTTGCCCAATGTATGTTAGAAACAGGACATGGTACTAGTTACTTAGCTAGTGGTGTTACTATTAATTCTATTGCTAACGTTAATGATCCTATCTATTCAAATGGTGAATTAGTTGGATATCAAATGATTCCATTATCACAACCAGTTACTGTTTATAATTTATTTGGTATAGGTGCTGAAAATAATAGTTCTGCCTTCCCTAATAGAGCTTTAATTTTAGGTACAACTTATGCCTATGAACATGGTTGGACATCAGTTTCTAATGCTATAGCTGGTGCTGCACAGTTTGTATCTAACTCTTATATTCACACTGGTGGCGATAGCCAAATAACACCTTATGAATTTAGATATAACCAAAACGCTGAAAACATTTGGCATCAATATGCAACCACTGTATGGTATGGTTCTTCTATAGGTGCTTTAATGCAAGAACTTAAATATATCTATAATCCAGGAGATAATTTTACATTTAACATTCCTGTTTTTAGCAATTAAAAACTTAAAGGATTATATCAAAATAATGATATAATCCTTAATTTTTATATAAGAGAAAGTTTTTCTAACCCTTTATATATCCCCTCATTAGCTACATCTTCAGTAACATCATAGGCATGTTTTAATAGCTCTTCATGGCTACCACCCATAGCTATTCCTTTACCTACTAATTGGAACATCTCTATATCATTTTCTCCATCTCCAAAGGCATAAGTCTTTTCTTTTGGCATATCTAAAGCTTTTAACAATTCAGCTATA
This sequence comes from Sarcina sp., assembly GCA_051656625.1. Lineage (GTDB taxonomy): Bacteria > Bacillota > Clostridia > Clostridiales > Clostridiaceae > Sarcina. The sequence continues at coordinate 29,060 of JBOGCG010000085.1, forward strand.
CCATAAGCCTTTGTATATCCTCTTCTATACATATCATAAGAATTTTTCCCTGGATGTTGCATAAAGATAAATTCTTCATTAAACTTTTCACATAAATTTTTAAAACTATCTTTACCATTATCTATTACAATTAATTTATTTACTGAAAAATTCTCTTCCCAATCAGTTTTTATATTTTCTATTGGTAAAGAAAAAGTTTTTACTAATAGTCCAACTCTTTCCTCTGCCTTACTTGAAATATAACTAGTAGCTTGTCCTTCTAAAACATAATCAATTTCTTCTTTATTACAGAAATCAATTATTTCATCAAGAACCTCTTTTTTAACCTCTTCATTTAATATTATCTTTTCATCCAATTCTATATAAGTCCCATTAGATGTTATATATCCATTTAGCCCTAATGTTTTTAATCCTTCACTAAGAAAACTCATAGGTCTTCCAGTTGCCATCATTGTTAGATAGCCATTTTCTTTTAATTTTTTTATGGCTTCTTTAGTCTTTTCAGTAGGTTTTTCAATTCCTTTCCAACAATCAACTAAAGTTCCATCTACGTCAAAAAAAACTATACCTTTTATATTTTCCATGTTTTCCACCTCATTTTATCTGATGCTTTTGCTATTTAATTTTAACACAAAAATTCTACTGCTTTCATTTAATTTAACATTGGTGTAAAAAAACTATGTAATAATTATTGTAGATTTCAATTTTGTAAGATTAAAGAAAGCTTTTTCAATAGGTCTTTTTTCTTCTAAATATTAAAATATAAATATAGAAAACAAACAGAAAAGGAGTAATGAAGATGAAAAATTTTTTAATTATATTAGAGGCAATTTACACAGGGTTATTTACTTACTATGGAAACATAGAAGAAAATTCTTATAATTAATGGAGGTATTTATGAAAAATTTTGTTTTATTATTGGAGGCTCTTACCATTGGACTATTTGGATATTATTTCAATGAAATGTAAACTATTTTTAGAACTAAAAAAATTGAAAAATTAAAAAGTATAAGACTTTTAATTAAGTATTATACTTTTTTTATTTTCTAAATTTATTAATAAATCTGAAAAAATAATCCTAATAAAATCTTTTTGTATTTTTTCAATTAAATTCGTAAATTTTTCTCCACTTAAAATTTTATAAATAATATATGGATCTTTTTGCATAAAACTTTGATGATTAGTTTCTCTACGTAAAGCTTCCATTTCTTCTATATGATTTATCCATTCTCTATCTATTACCACTAATAATTCTTTTTGAACAATGTCAGTTAAATTCCCAGTATATTGTCCTGCAATCCTTGATATATTTTTTGCAAATTTCATCCTCAGAGGATATATAAAATTGATCACTTCCATTATTTCCCTATCTTCCCGCTCTACCTATCAATTGATTATCTATCCTTCTACTACTAGAACGTTCCATCCCTATAACCTTTAAACCACCTAAATTATTAACTTCTTCCGTAATTTTTATATCAGTTCATCTACCTGCAATGTTAGTTGCAATTGTTATTTTCCCCTTTTCACCTGCTAATGCTATTATATTAGCTTCTTCTTCACTATCAGTTTTTGCATTCAATAATTGATGATTTATATTTTTTTCTGTTAATATTTTTGATAAAAGCTCTGATTTACCTACATTTATTATTAATATCTTTATATATTGCTGGTATTTGTTTTACAACATTTACTCCTGAAATTTCATAACCTTTTGGAATTTTATCTAAATTTATATGGATATTGATTCTTATCTACATTTTTTGTATATTGTATTGGAATATTTTTTATTATAGCCCCAGCTAAAGTCAATTCAAACTGGTTTACAGGATTCACAGTACCATTTTCATTTAAAATAGCAATATTAGCACCTTTATTAGCACAAATTTGTATAACTACCTTACCTTTATAAGCACCTGTTCCCTCTTGTGGAATCACTGTTCCTGCATATTGTGAATTATTAGTATATTTATATGGTACTCCTACTTTTAATCCAGTAACTACTTCTGTTTGTACAAAGTATGTTAAAGGAATTATATTAGCTTCCCCTACTACACAAGTAGAATTTCCTAAAACATTTAAATATACATTTTGTAATCCATAATGCATTGCTTGTCCAGCTACTATTTGAGAACTTGATTCTACTTCATTTCCTAGTTGATTAAACATTCCACTTGCCAAAGTATTTGATCCTGCAGTTGTTACAGTAAATGAAGCATAACTCGGTTTACTATTTTGATAATTAACTGCTGGTATAAAACAATAATTTTGTCCATCTTCAAATGCAAATGCAGTATCCTCTCCTAAAGGTTTTTCTCCTAATTTTACTCTTGCTTGGTTAACACCCTCTTTTACTTGTTCTACTTCTTGAACATAACTATCATTTGATGTTAATAACACTTTATTTCCTTCATTATTTTTATGTACCTGTGTACCTCCCGTAACAGTTACGACTGTAGCAACCGCTGCAACTCCTACCATTATCTTCTTGTTTAAACCCATAATTCCCCTCCAGATTAATTATTATGATAAGTTGTTTCTATTTTTTATATTTAATACATTTATTTTCTTAACAATTTGTCTATATTTTTAATTTCTTTGTTTTATCTACTTTAATCTATTTTTTAAATCATATTATATTTTTATTAAATAATCCATAAAATTACTTAATTTCCTGTATAATCAAAAAAAGAGCTATCTCACAATACCATATTCAGCATTGTAAGATAGCTCCCTTTTACTTATATAATCAATTAAAAATCACTAATTTCATTCCACTTTGAAATTTCATACTCTGTTAAATCTTCTTTACCATGTAAATAAAAATTAACAACAGCTTCTTTTATATCACCTTTAGTCATCATTAAATTATCTTTTATATCCTCTGACATATTTAATCTTGTTATAGGACTAAGACTATTATTTAAGGTTATTATTACATATACAACATGATTATCCATATTATAATGTATATTTTCAATTTCAACTTTATGATGATGATGAATTTTTAAAGCATTTTTAATAGCTTCTTCTATAGTTAAAAATTTATGTTTTAAATTTAACTTGTTAACTATTTTTTTCTCTAATTTTTCAATGCTTCCCTCTATTTTTTCAATTTGGTTTAATTCATCAACAACTTCGTCTAGGTCTTTTTTTCCTGTTATCATAGCAACTCTCCTTTAGTTAAAACTAATTTTTTCTCTTATGTTTATAAAAACTTTTATACTTTATATAATACCAAGTAAAGTACTACTAGTACAATAATTAATTTCCTTTTAATGTTTTTATTACTTCTCCAATTATTTTTATACCTTCTTCAATCTCCGAAAAATTCAATCTTGAAAAGCCTAATCTCATTGTATTTTTTCCAGTATCGTCTACATAGAATATATCTCCTGGCATAAATATTACATTTTTCTCTTCACATTTTTCCAGTAATTCTCTAGTGTTTATATCCTCTAATTCTATTAATAAATGAAATCCACCTTCACCATAAACTTTTTTATAGTCTATGTATTTTTCTATACATTGTAAAGTAAATTCATATTTATCTTTATAGTGTTTTCTTACTTTTTTCATATGTTTATCTAAAGCACCTTTATTTAAATATTCATATAAAATTCCTTGATCTAAAAAGGATGTATGAATATTTTTACATCTTTTAACACTAGTTAATATATCTATTAATCTCCTATCAGCAATAATCCAACCAATTCTCATTCCAGGAAATAAAATTTTTGAAAAACTTCCTATATATATAACTCCATTATTTTTCCCATCTAATGCTGCAATAGGGCTTATATGAGAAGATTCATATAAAAGTTCTTCATTAAATCCATCTTCAATTAAAGGTACATTATATTTTTTTAATAAGTTATACAATTCATAACGCTTTTCTGGTCTCATAACAATACCTGTAGGATTATGATAAGAAGGAGTTATATAAGCAAATTTAACTTTTTCCTTCTCTAAATTTTTCTCTAAAGAATTTAAGTCAATCCCTTCTTCATCCATCTTCACCCCGATTATATCAAGTCCATGAACTTTCATAAGTTTTATAGCAGTATTATGCGTTGGGTTTTCACAGATTATTTTATCGCCTTCTTCAGTAAAAGTATCTAGAACAATTTCTAAACCTTCAGTGAACCCATTGGTAATTAGCACTTCTTTTTCTGACAAATCAACACCTTTTAATTCCATATATTTTTTTATATAATTTATTAAAGGTCTATATCCATTAGCATAACCATAGTTTAATATTTTATCTTCTTCTATAGATATTCTATCTAAAAAAGCTTTTTTTAATTCATCCATATCAAAAAGCTCCCCATGTGGAGCTATACTTTTAAAGGATATTACTCCTTTTTTCCAAGGAACTTCAGTCTTTACTATATCAAGAGCCTCTGCTCTTTTTCCATATTCATTAACTTCGTTTTCCCAAATTATATTCCAAGAGCTTTTATTTTCTTCTGAATTTTTTATTCCTTCACTGACAAAGGTTCCTTTACCTTTTAAAGTATAAACTACACCCTCTGCTTCTAAATTCTCATAGGCTAAAATAACGGAATTCCTACTTACTTTAATTCTGTTACTTAAATCTCTCGTTGATGGCAACTTACTACCGGTTGGCATAAGCCCCTTTATTATCATGTCTTTTATATGTTTTTCTATTTGCGTATAAATAGCTTCATCGTTTTTTAATTTTAAGCTAGAAAAAATCAAAGCAATTACTTCCTTTCCTATAAACTCAACTTTTTATTTAATTATATCAAAATTCTGTTTTTTTTATTATATTTATGCTCAGATATCTATTTTTCTATATATTTAAACTATATCCTAATCTTATAAATTTAAACAAAAAAGAAGCTTATCCCATTCACTAGGCTGTGATAGGGATAAACTTCTTTTAATCATGACTTCTAAATGACTATATGTGAGAATACTATTCTCTTTGCAGTGTTACTTTTACAATTTGTTAATTTTTTTCGCAGTATTTATTTTCATCCTATTTCTAGGAAATGCTTAATTATTTTACTTAGTTAGGCATCACTAAATAAAATAATTTCGCAAACATTAAACATTATTCATAATACTCTTAAATTATATTATTCTATTTAACTTTTTAAAAGAACCACTGATTTATAATTTTCTTTATTTAGTGGTTCCTTGTAAAAAATTTTTTTAATAATAATCTTTTTTTCCTAAAAAATTATTAAATAAAACATTTTTTTTAAATATTTTATTTAAATATAATTATTAAATAGAGATTTTTTTCAAATTTATAAAATTTCATAAAATTTTATTCAATACAAAAATAAAAAAATCATTTATAATAATATAGTTGAATTGAAAACATAAGAAAGATTTAGGAGGAATGCATTTAATGCAGTTATCAAAGTTTACCGATTACGCTTTTAGAGCATTAATGTATTTAGCAACTCATACTGAAAAACTTTGTACCGTTGATGAAATTGCCAAAAGTCTTGATATTTCAGAACATCATTTAAAAAAGATAATTAACAAACTTGCTAAAACAGAGTATGTTATATCTATTAAAGGACGAAATGGTGGGCTTCAATTAGGAAAAAAACCTAGTGAAATCAATTTAGGTGATGTTTTAAAAGTAACTGAGTATAATTTAAAAATAGTTGAATGTTTTGAAAATAGCAAACAATGTTCTTTATTTACAAATAATCAGTGTAAGCTAAAGAATATTATTGCAAGTTCACTAGAAAAATTTTCTCTTGAATTTTCTAGTTATACTTTAGCTGATATTATCTAACATTAAACTAATCTATTAGGGGTTGTTCAATTTAAATAGTTATTAGTATCTGTCTTTAAATTTTTACATTTATTAAAATACTAAATATTCTTTTTAATATTTTGATTCAATCCCTTTCTCGTTATTTTCTTTAAAGTTCTTAAAAACTTCAATGAACTTTGTAAAATTTCTATATTTTCAATAATTTTATTTAATAAATATTATTTTTCAATAATTTAATTTAAACTAAAATAAATTTTTTTATTTTTTTTAAAGACTTTTGAAAAAATAAATATAATTTAATAAAAAATTCAAATTATTGATTTAAAAAAACAAATAAATAAATAATCAGATAAAAAACTAAGATTTATTTTTGTAGTAAAATAAATTTTAGTTTGTTTTTTTACAAATAATTATTAAATTAATAATAATTCATATTAAGGAGGATTTTTCATGTCACTTGCAAACAAATTATCCATTGATAGCATTACTGAAAAAAGATGGAATCATAATTGCACCTTTTTTACAATCGGATTCTTCTTCATTGGAATAGTTACTGGAGTATCGATGGATGCTTTTATAAGCTTTTTACAGCTTAAAGCTCCTGCTGTGACCTCTGCATATTCAAGTTATTTAGGACTAGCAATGCTTATAGCTGGGCTTATGATTTTTTTAATACCTAAATTCGGTTATAAAAAAATATTATTACCATTCCCACTACTTATTGTTGGTAGCTTACTTGGACTTATGTATTTAAACAATCAAGGATTAACTCCAATTCTTACAATATTATTCTTATTAGGTTGTAATGTTGCACCTTTTGTTCTAGCACCTATGTTATCATCTTATACAACTTTAGATAACAGAACTAAAATATTTGCTAGAGCACTTTATGCAAATGTAATTGGAACTGCTGTGGCTACTTTATTTGATGGAAATTTAGTAATTTATTTCTTTTCTAAATTTCTTCATATAAGTTATGCACAGGCTAATATGATTAGTAGACATCCTAAACTATTAACTTCTGCTGAAAGAATTAGCTATTTTAATGCTTTTAAATCTTTATTATGGATTGTCTGTTTAGTAGCGGTATGTGCTTTTGTAATAACATTATTTTTAAAAGAAAATAAAGAAGATTATGTAGAGCAACAGGATAGTAAAGCTGAAAAACATAAAAAAATTAATTGGTCTATTTTAAAGCAAAGCAATGTTTTAGTATGGCTTCTTTTTACAACTATATTAAGTTTCGGAGTTTCTTTAATAGTTCCTTATTTACCTATTTACCTTAATGAATTTTTGCATATAGGTAGAGGAACAATTTCTACAATATTAGCATTTCAATATGTTGCTTCAGTAATATTCATGTTATTAATACCAAAATTCGAAAAAATCTTTGGTTCAGTAATTTCACTAGTAATATTATTTTTAGCCTCTGTACCTATGTTTATATTAATTGTTAATGGTAAAATGTTTGGAAATGAAGTAATTTTTGCTATAGGTATATTATTATTCTTTAGATCTGGTTTAGCTAATGGTTGTAACCCAATTATGCAAGCTTTACCAATGAGTTTTGTAAAAAAATCAGATAGAGCTACTGTTAATGCAGCAGTAAGTGTAATGCAAGCTGTTGGATATATTTTAGGTGGCTTATTCGCCAAATATGTACTATTCATTAAACCAAGTGGTTATTCAACTGCCTATTATATAGCAGCTATTTTATATGCACTTGGAACTATAATGATGGCATTATTCTTATTTAAAAAATATAATAGATATACTGAAAAGTTCACTGAAACCATTTCAGAATAATATTTTCTTAAAGTTAGAAACTTAATACCACTATAAATTTCAACAATTAATTTATGGAGGTATTAGGTTATTTTTATATTAAAAATAAAAACTTCCAGTTAATATATTCCTTATAAATATATTAACTGGAAGTTATTACAAAATTATTATGAAAAAGTAATTTTTTATAATTTTATGAAATTTATCTAGGGTAAGAGTAGTTAAGAAGTCCCTTCTTTCTTAGCTACTCTCTATTACATTTAACTATCTACCTAGAAAATATTTAATATCTTACTTATTTTTTCCTAAACCTTTTTAATGTATATGTTATTATTGCTAATTATTTTGAAACTGCCATAGTTTCTCTTTTTAATTCATTTTGTCTAGCTTTATATCTTTTTCTCCAACAATAGTAGCCATAAATAGCACTAACACCAAATTGGATCCAAACTAAAGCTCCTGATAAATCATTAACTGTTACCGTACCTGATTTTATCATTGACTCTATGAATAATACTACCCCTAGATTTGATAAGAACCAGAAATACCACTGTTCTAAATACCTTTTTGATGTTAACCATACTGCATAGATTGTCATAACAGCTGTAAATGAATCCATTATATATGATGGATCTGCTGAAATATTCATTCCAAATAGAACTTTAAAAATTAAAGGTAATTTAATTAAGAAATAACCGTAAACTACCCAAGCTATCGCTAGTCCTATAATTGAAAAAATCCAATGTTTTTTTGTAAATCTAACAACATCAATTTCTCCATGAGTACTTGTTTGAATATGTCTTTTCCATGCGATAAAGCCCATAATTTCAAGTGGTAATAGGAATATTATATTTTGAATAACTTGTCCATATAATGCTCCATGTAGGGCAACTATTGCGTAAGTTATTGTATTTAATATCCACCAAAAATAACAACTTAAACTTGCTCTTGCTTGATAAATACAAGTAAATACTCCTGAAACTGTAGATATAAGTCCTATAATACCTATTACGGTAAATATACTACTAAAACTACCCTGTGACATTAATACTGGTTGAAAAAAGGTTAAAAAGCCTGTTACTAGGAAAAATATAAGAAAGAACTTTTGGAACCCTGTAAGGTCTTTATAAAATTTCATAAATTAAATCCAACTCTTTCTCTTTTGTTTTTTGATTAACATTCCTATTCTAGAAATAATCCTGTTTATTTTTGTTACTTATAATTAAAATATAAATTTTTTGACCATTTTGTTATCTATTTAATTAAAACTAACTATTATTCGCCGACAAATATTTAATTATGATTGTATAGGTTTTTTGTATTTTTGACAACCTCTTAAAAGAAAAAATATGAATTCTTTTTAAACTTTATATACTACATGTATTTTTATTAAAATTATTTTATTTTTTTTATTAAATTTATAAAATAATATAAAATTAAATTTCCTTATTTTTAATAATTCATTTCTTCTATTGCTAATTTTTAATTAATAGTATATTTTTTTTGAATTATAAAAAAAAATAGAAAGCTAAAATCCTAAAAATTATTTCCTTGTAAAATAATAATTTAGATTTTGCTTTCTATTTCAATTAAAATTTATCTTAAATTATAATGATTTAATATATATTTCTTTTGCTACCACTGGAGTTAAATCTCCTGTTTCAGATAAATTAGTCATTTTATGTTCTACTAAAGCTTCTACTACAGCTTCTAACTGTTCTTCTTTTACTCCGTAATCTGAAAGTCTTGTTTTTATTCCTAAACTTTCAAAGAATTCTCTTGTCTTTTCAATAGCTTTTTTAGCTTTTTCTTCTTCAGTACCTTCTTTTATGTCCCAAACTCTCTCAGCATATTGAGCTAATTTAGCCTTTTTCTTATCAAATCTTACAGTCCAAATTGTTGGTTGAAGAATTGCTAGTGTTTTACCATGATCTATTCCAAAAGCAGCTGTTAACTCATGTCCCATCATGTGAGTACTCCAGTCTTGTGGTACTCCAGCACCTATTAATCCATTTAATCCCATAGTTGCACACCAAACAAGATTTGCTCTTAAATCATAATCTTCTTTATTTTCTATTGTTCCTTTACCTATCTCAACTAAAGTTTGAAGTATTCCTTCTGCTGTTCTATCTTGGAATCTTCCCTCTGCTGGATAAGTTAAATATTGCTCACAAACATGAATAAATGTGTCAACAACTCCATTTGCAACTTGAGTCTCTGGAAGAGAATAAGTTAAACTTGGATCTAAAAATGAAAATTTAGGGAATACTAATGGACTACCAAATCCTCTTTTTCCTACTTCTGATGTAACAACTCCTCCACTATTCATTTCTGAACCAGTTGCTGGTAAAGTAACTACTGTTCCAAGAGGTAATGCTTTTTTAACCGCTCTTGCTGCCATTCTATCTTTTAATAAATCTAAAGCATCTCCTTCATATTGTGATGCTAATGAAACAAATTTAGTTCCATCCATAACTGAACCACCACCAACAGCTAAAAGGAAATCAATATTTTCTTCTTTAACAATTTTAGTAGCTTTCATTAAAGTTTCAAATTTTGGATTTGGTTCAATTCCACCAAATTCAAATACTTTTCTATCTCCTAGCCCTTTTAAAACTTTATCTAAAGTTCCAAACTTTTTAACACTGCCTCCACCATAAAGAACTAATACTTTAGCATCTTTTGGAACTAAATTATCAAGTTCTCCTAAACGGTCCTTTCCAAAAACTATATGTGTTGGATTATAAAAATCAAAATTATTCATTATATTTACTCCTTTTTTTCAATTTAGAATTTAGAATTAAGCATTAAAGATATAATTTAGCATAGCTAAATTTTTAATTCATAACTAAATGTAACAAGAATAGCTTTTTTCTTAATTTTAAAAATAAAGTTTTTCAAATTCATTCCAGCCAACTGTAGTTCTAAACTCTAAATATAATTATATCCCTTGGAGTTAACTCCAAGTCAACATGAATTTTTATATAATTATCTTTCTCAAAGATTTATTATTCTATTCTCCCTGATTCCTTTGTGATTTCATATATTTTTTTTGCTAATTCTTTAGTAAAGTCACTTTTTCTAACTCTCCATTTCCAGTTTCCACTAGTTGTAGATGGAGTATTCATTCTTCCCTCTGAAGATAGTCCTAAAAAATCCTGTATGGTAGTAATAGCTAAACTAGCATTACTTTCCCAAATTGCTTTATAAAAAAAGAAACCCATAAATTGAGTTTCTTTTTCTACTTAATGTTATCTGTGACTTTTAAATAATAAATTTACCCTGTTAGCTGTTAATTTATAATCTAAATTATCAAATCACTATGCATTTAAGCTAGTGAATATTATCTTTTTAAATCTATAACATTTTGAACTAGTGCTTTACATCTGCCGCAGCCTGTACCTGCACCTGTTTGTTCACCAACTTTTTCTACTGTATCTGCTCCATTTTTCACAGCATCTACAACTTCTTGAAGTGAAACATTTTTACATCCACATACTGATGCTAATATTTTTTCTATTTCACCTACACAAGCTCCACATCCAGTGCCAGCCCCTGTTTTTTCTTTAATTTCTTCTACAGTTCTAGCTCCTTCAATCATTGCTTTTCTTATTGTTACATAATCTACATTTTTACAATGACATATTACTCTGTTTCCAGCCATCTTAAAATTCCTCCAATATTTTCACAATATTTTTATATTATATCTTATAATTCCTATCAAATCAATAAGAATTAAAAATTTATAATATTTTTCTTTTTTAAATTTCCCTTCTAACTAATTTTTAATACTAGATTTATAAAAAAATAATTTTTAACAGGAATAATTTTTATCCTTATCTTTAAAGTTACTCTTATCAAATGGTGCTTTTATAGCAGCTAAATTAAATAATTGAGGATAAAAATCATATAAATGAATCATATATTCACACCACTGAATAGTTAGTTTTTTATAAGCCTCAGCTATATCTTCCTTTAAATGGTTCATTTCATAATTCTCTAAATTTTCTAAATCTCTTAAATTCAATTCATCGTTTAAATGAATTAACTCCATCAGAGCCTCTGTAAAGTCATCATCATCCTTCAAAAAAGAATTTGCTAAAAGATTAGTCATATTGTCTCTTGTACAATTTAATATTTTATTCATTTCTATCAATTTTTCAAAGGTTACTTCTACATCTGGATTATATTCTCTTACTTTATCCCTAAATATTTCTAAACACTCTTTTTCTAAACATTCTATACCCTTTATTTCTATCAAAAATTTTTCAATAGAACCATCAAATTCAACTAATCTTTCTAATATTTTATTTCCATTTTCGTTGAAAAATACTCCTATTATTACATTTATTTTTTTACTATTTTTTATTTCATCCTGTTTTTCCACAACCCAATTAATTAATATAGTATTTAGAAATAATTGAATAGGTATAAAGGCTAACCCCTGAATAAGACTTGAAATTGTATCTCTAAAGTTTCTAAAGATAAGATAATCCGTTAAATAAAGAAATATAGCGCTAACTATTATTCCTACTATTATCACTGTACTATGAAGTCTAATATAATCTAATTTCATCTTATCCCTCCTAGATAGCTAAACTTCTTAGTATAGTATATTTAATTTACATAATTCTTGAGATTAAAAATTAAATAAATTTAATTTTACTTTAATTTTATTCCAATGCAAAAATATATTTTAAATATTAAAATATAGATATATTATTTCACTGAAAATATATTTATTTCACTAAAAATAATTTTATCTTTTATAAATTTAGTTTTCTCCCACTATAATAATTTAATTTAATTAGATTATTTGAAAAATTAAATATATAATAGGTGTAAATATATTTTTAATCTATATCTTAAGAGGCTATATCAAATTAAAAATATTTTGATATGCCTTTTTTTTTACTTGGAGGAAAAAATGAAAAGTATACTAATAATAGAGGATGAAAAAAACATCTCTGATTTTCTAGAGATGGAATTAGAGTATGAAGGTTATGAAACCAAAGTTTGTAATGATGGTAAAGAAGGTCTTTTTGAAGCTCTTAATAAAGATTATGATTTAATAATTCTTGATTTAATGCTTCCTTCTTTAAGTGGTTTTGAAGTTTGTAGAAAATTAAAACTTAAAAAAAATACACCAATCTTAATATTAAGTGCTAAAGGCGAAGTTATGGATAAAGTTTTCGGGCTTCAACTTGGAGCTGATGATTATCTTGTAAAACCCTTTGCTATAGAAGAGCTTTTAGCTAGAATTCAAGTGATTTTTAGACGACTTGAAAATAATAGCCATTTAATTTTAAAATTTAAAGATATTAATATTGATAGAACATCTAGAATTGTTAAGAGAAATACTTCTCCGCTTTCTTTAACTAATAAAGAATATGAAATTTTAGTTTTTCTTATAGAAAATAAGGACACTGTTATTTCAAGAGATACTTTACTTGAAAATATTTGGGGCTATAACTATGATCCTGAAACTAACGTGGTTGATGTATATATTAGATATTTAAGAAATAAATTAAATCCTGATGATAAAGAGGAATATATCCAAACAATTCGTTCTGTTGGATATATCATGAGGTCTTAATTTGTTTTCCTTAAGAAAAAAATTAAAAATGCCAATCTCTATTGAAATAGCACTAGGTACTTCTTTAGTTACAATAAGTCTTTTAGTCATTTATACAGTAGTTCAACTAATTGCTTTAAATTATTTTTTCATTGCTACACAAAGAGGTACCTTAAAAAATAGATATAGCGAAATTCAATATCTATTATCACAGGATGGAAATATTGATGACTTAAGTTCATCTTATAAAGTGATAAACATTGAAATGTCAAAAAACCATGAAAGTTTTAGAATATATTTAAATACAGATGTTGTTTATCAAACTGATTTTAATTATTGGAAAAATATTTATTTTTATGAAAACTATAGTTCTGGTTTATATATAGATACATATTTAATTGATTATAATCGTTATTTAGTTCTCAGTTCACCAATTTTAATCAATGGAAAAAATTATATGATTCAAATAATACAACCAGTTAAAGGTTTTGATGATTTTTTAGTTAGTTTTCTTCCTAAATTAATTATCTCAATGCTTTTAGCTATTTTATTAAGTATTACTATGGGAATTTATTTATCTAAACACTTTGTCCGAAAATTAAAGAGACTTTCTGTTACAATGAAAAAAATTAAAGAAAATAATTTAAAAGAAAGAATTGAAATTTCTGAAGTTAAAGACGAATTTGATGATGTAAATAAAATTTTCAATTCTATGATGGATGAACTTGAGTCTGTTTTTAATGATAAGAGTAGATTCGTTTCCGATGCTTCCCATGAACTTAGAACACCACTCACAGCTCTTCAAGGACATTTAAAACTAATTAAACGTTGGGGAAAAAATGATAAAGATAGGCTAGAAAAATCTCTTGATATCTGTCTTGAAGAAGTTGAAAGATTAAATAATATGGTTAATACATTATTGGTTTTATCAAAAAAAGAAAAAGAAGAATTTAATATAAATAAGGTTCCTCTACTTTCTCCAGAAAGACTAATTTTTGATTTAGTTGAACATTATCAAATCTTAGATTCATCTATAGAATTTAATTTAAATATTGAAAAAGATATCTTGGTAAAAATTCAAAAGGATGATTTAAAACAACTATTATTAATCTTTATTGATAACGCAATTAAATATAATGATAAAGAAAATAAAAAAATATCAATTTCACTTTCTTCAAAGGAAGAAAGCTTTATATTAAGCTTTAAAGATAATGGAATGGGAATATCTAAAGAAAATTTACCTTTCATTCAAAAAAGATTTTACAGAGCTGACAAGGCTAGAACTGGTGACAATAAATCCTTTGGACTTGGTTTATCCATAGCTAAAACTATTATTAAAAACTACAAGGGAAAAATAGATATTTCCAGTGAACTATCTATAGGTACTAACATAATTATAGAATTCCCTTTGTAAAGAAAATTCTATTTAAATCTAATAAAAAAGCAATAAACAAATTAAGATAGTTTATTGCTTTTTTTATTGGAATATTTAATTTTAAATATTGGAAACTTATTTATTAGCTATATTGCTAACACTGACCTTTTACTTATTTTGCTTTTGCTTTAATATATCCTGTAGTTTATCAAGACCTAATATTAATGCTCCACCTAATATAAAATAAATGTAATTAAATGAAGTTAAATTCATTGCTGGCAATGGATTTTCAAGAGTAGTTGGTCCCATAAAGACAGCATATATAGAACCTACCATTAATCCTAATATTAAGTAAATCATTTGAGCTCTGTAATTAGCCAATGAATATTTGATTAATTTAATTGTTGAAACTATTCCTATTATTACACCTATTCCAAAAACAGCTAAAATAGGTACATATTGAAGATCAAGTTTTAAAACAGACTTTATAGCACTAATTATTGGAACATATAATCCAAAAATCAGTAATAAAGTTGAACCTGATATTCCCGGTAAAACCATTGCTGATATGGCAATCATTCCACATATAAAAACATATATTATTGTTCCTATTGTAAGGCTTGATACAGCTAGGTTTATTCCTTCCCCTGATGATGAAGGATTAAAATAAGATATTGCAACAACTATAATTACTCCTATTACTGAAAATATTAGGTTGTGATATTTATTTATTATAGTATTTTTTTCTGCTCTTATTATAAGTGGTATTGAAAAGATTATGAATCCTGTAAATACTGAGCTTATAGCATAAATGTGACTTTCAAAAATTGATGACAAGAAAATAACTGAAAGTACCATTCCTACAACCCAACCAATACCTAACTTAAATAAAAATATTATAGATTCTTTCTTCTTTTCTTTATCTCCCTTAGAAGTTAAAGAATTTAATGAATCTATAAACTTATCATAAAACCCTAGTATGAAAGCTATTGTTCCCCCTGACACTCCTGGAACACTATCTGCTAGAGCCATGAAAAAGCCCCTTATAAAGTTTATAACGTACATTATTTACCCCCTATTAATTTTAGCAATTAATATTAAATAAACTACAATATCCACAGTTTTATGATACAACTTTTCTTTAAATTGTTCATTAACTCTCAGTGAATTTAAAATGAAATTTTTTTAATATATTGCCAAAAATTTATTCTCTTCTACTATTATAATTCCTTTAGTATAGTAATTTCAAAGGTTTAGCAATAACTTTACATAAAATTATATTTTTATACAAAAAGATGCTATAATTAATAAATATAAATTTTACTGCATATATGGAGGAAATGCCCATGTCTTATACTATTAATGAAAATATAAACAATATAAAATACAGCTTTAAAAATGACTATAGCGAAGGAGCTCATCCTAATATTTTAAATAGTTTAATTGAAAGTAATTTAGAACAAAACCCTGGTTATGGTTATGATAAATATTGCTTTGAAGCTAAAAAACTTATTATAGAACAATTACATAATGAAGCAGTTGATATTCATTTTGTTCCTGGTGGCACACAAGCTAATCTAATTGTTATTTCATCAATTTTAAGACCTTTTGAATCAGTAATTGCTACTAATACAGGGCATATTAATGTTCATGAAACTGGTGCTATAGAAGCCACTGGTCATAAAGTTTCTGCTGGAAAATATAGAGCAGATGGTAAACTTTTAGTCTCTGATATTGAAGAAGTTTTAAGTGAACACTGTGACGAACATATGGTAAAACCTAAAATGGTATACATATCTAACTCAACAGAGGTTGGTACAATTTATAAAAAAGCTGAATTAAAAGAAATTTATGACTTCTGTAAAAAAAATAATTTATACTTATTCCTTGATGGTGCTAGATTAGGTTCAGCATTAACTTCTAAAGAGAATGATTTAACTCTTGAAGATTTAACTAAATTAACTGATGTTTTTTATATTGGAGGAACTAAAAATGGTGCTTTAATAGGAGAAGCCATAATTATTAATAATGATAATTTAAAACAAGACTTTAGATATATGATTAAGCAAAGAGGTGCCTTACTTGCTAAAGGAAAACTTTTAGGTATCCAATTTATTGAGTTATTTAAAGAAAATCTATTCTTTGACCTTGCTAAACATTCTAATGTTATGGCTGAAAAACTACATACTGGTCTTAAAGAATTAGGTATTTCTTTCTTAAATAATTCTTCTACTAATCAAATTTTCCCAATCATCCCAAATACACTTATGGATGATTTAAATAAAATTTATGATTTTACTTATTGGGCAAAAGAATCAGAAGACAAATCAATAATAAGACTTTGTACTTCTTGGGCAACTGATGAAAATGCTATTGATGAATTTTTAAAAGACGTCCAAGCTTTAATTAAATAATAGATTAGCCTATCCTCACAAAATATATTTAGTGAGGATAGGCTATTTTTTTATTTTTTTAAACTACCTATTTACTTGAGTCTCTCTCAATTAATCTTGTCTCTAATATTATATGTTTATGCTCTGATTTATTCTTTATTAAATCTAATATTAATTCTACTGAGTGCTTTGCAATTTCTTTTCTTGGCTGCTCCACTGTTGATAATGAAGGATTGTAAAATCTTGTTATGTCCATACCATCAAATCCTATAATTGCAACATCTTTACCTATTTCTAATCCACTTTCTAAAATAGCTTTTGCTACCCCTATAGACATTATATCTGAAATAGAAAATATAGCAGTAAATCCTTTCTTTTCTTCTAACTTCATTTTCATTTCATTATAAGCTTTCTCATAATCAAAGTCTCCAAAAAGAATATTTTCTTCTGTAAAAATTAATCCTGCATCTTCTAAAGCTTTTTTATATCCTTCAAGTCTTTGATTCTCTATAGTACTTTGTTTAGGATTTCCTAACATTATAGCTATTTTTTTATGTCCTTTTTCAATTAAATACTTTACTGCATTATAAGCAGCTTTTTCATTATTTATTGTCACTGTAGAAAAATTATCAATATTTTCTTTATGTATAGTTCCAGATGCTGCAAAAACAATAGGAGCATCTGCTTTTTCAAAGGTTTGATTTTCTATTTTATCAACTCTTGCTCCTAGTGAAATTAATCCCACTAATTTATTATCTCTTATAAAAGATTTCATTCCACTAATCTCTTCTTTTTCTTCCTCTTGATCATTTTGTTTTAAAATTATAAAATATCCTGCTTTAGTAAGCTCTGCCCTTATAATATCTATTATTTCTGAAAAAAATGGATTAGAAACCCCTCTTACTAAAACTCCAATATTTTTACTACTATTCATCTTTAAAAATCTAGCACTACTATTAGGAACATAATTATTTTCTTCTATAACCCTTAAAACTTTTGCCCTTGTTTTATCACTAACATCTGGGTGATTATTTATAACCCTAGATACTGTACCGATTCCAACTCCTGCAATTCTTGCAATATCTTTTATTAGCATATTTGTATATCTCCTTAAATCATCATTATATATTAATTCAATTATACATTTTTTTAGAAATATTTCCTATATTTCTAACTATAACAAATAATAAACTTTTTTAACCTATTGCATTTATCACTAACTAGTGATAAAATTAGGTCATGGAAAGAAATAATATAAACAAAGATAATTATTCATTAGGAGCTTTAATTGCACTTAGAAGAGCTAGTAATAACCTTAACAAAAAGGAGGCTTTAGCAATTAAATCAGCAGATTTAACAATAGGACAATTTGCTGTATTAGAAATATTATTTAGTAAAGGTAATTTAACTATCAATGAAATAATTGATGGTATCTTAACTACCTCTGGTAATGTTACTGTAGTTATTAAAAACTTAAAAAGAGATGGCTTTGTAACTCAAATGCCTAATCCTAAAGATAAACGTTCCTCACTTATTGCTATAACTGATAAAGGAATAGATTTATTAAATAAAACTTTACCAGAACATTTTAAAAACATCGAAGAATGCTTTTCTAATTTAGACAAAGAAGAAAAAAAACTCCTAATTAGATTACTAAGAAAAATTAATTAAATTATTTAGGGATTGTATTTTGTACTTCCCTATTTAATTATTCAAATATCACTAATTAAAGGTAAAATAAAAAATAAATTATATGTAGATCGGAGATAAAACTTATGATAAATAAAATAGAAAACAAAAATATGGGAAAAAGTAATTTAGGATGGCTTGAAAGTTCTTTTCACTTTTCATTTGCTGAATATTTTAATCCTTTAAATATTAATTTTGGTTCTCTTAGAGTAATAAATGATGATTTAATTAAACCTCAAACTGGTTTCCCTACTCATCCTCATAGAGATATGGAAATAGTAACTTATATAGTTGATGGAGAACTTACTCATGAAGATAGTATGGGTAATTCAAATACCCTATCAAGAGGTGAGGTTCAATATATGAGTGCTGGAACTGGAGTTTACCACAGTGAATTTAACTTAAGTAATGAAAACTTAAGACTTCTTCAAATTTGGATTTTCCCAGATAAAGAAGGTTATAAACCAAATTATGGAGATTTTAAATTTAACTGGGCTGATAGAGAAAATAATTGGCTTCATATGGTATCTTCAACTGAAGGAGATGCTCCAATAAAAATTCATCAAGACTTCAATATCTACTCTCTATCTTTAGATGAAGGTAAATCAATTGAATTTGATATAGAAAAAAATCGTCAAGGTTACCTAGTTCAAATCGAAGGAAATTCTATAATAAATACTATAGAACTTAATGAAAAAGATGCTATGGAAGTAGTTGAAGAAAACTTAAAAATCACAGCAAATAAAAAATCCCATTTCATTTTATTTGAAATGAGAAAATCAATATTAAATTAATATTACAAAGCAAGAGAATAGCCAACCATTAACTAATGGTTGGCTATTCTTTTAATCTCTCTCACTTAAATTTTAGCCTTCAATTGTTTTTATTTTTTTGAAAGTTGGTATCATAAATATTGTAAATAATACTGCTAATAAAGCTGCTACTATAAGTATCACTATTGCAGCTGTTGGATGTTTTCCCCATAGGTATGCTACTATTGTTGTTCCAATAAAGTCTCCTACATAAAATGATAAATTTGCTGATCCATTGGCTATTCCCCTAAACCTATTATTAGATATTAGGTTAACTGTTGTTGGAATTAAACTAAATAATATATTGTAGCCTGTCATTAAGGCTAAAGCTCCTAATCCAATAACAAAAATATTTTTATCATCTAAAAATAATAAAGCTCCAATTAATAGACAAGTTGTTGCTACAACAGCCATCTCTTTACCATGTCCACTTTTTACAAATCTTGTTGTTGATTTCATTATTATTATTGCTATTATAATTGCTGGAGTAAATATAATCCACATATTCTGTGAGCCTATAATTTTATTAGCAAATTCAGGTATTACAAAGAATCCTGAAATACCAACAAAACCATTAATAAAAGCTACAACAATAACTCCAAAATAACATTTGTTTTTCATAAGTAATTTTACATAATGAAAACTTTCTTTTTTAGTAGGATGAATTTTAACTTCTTTTTCCTCATTTTTATCTTTCCCTATATCTTTTAAAAAGAATAAAATCAAGAAAAACAAGATAATAATCGTAATTGTTGCTAATACTAAAAGTCCTCTTACTGGCATGAACTCTCTAAGTATAGGTCCTCCACCAAGAGCAAAGGCTGAACAAATCCCTACTATAACTCCTACAATACTAATGGCATCTGCTCTTTTTTCAAAACTTAAACTTCCAGAAAGCCAAGCATATCCTGCTGAGGTTATAGCTCCTGCTCCCTGTAATGCTCTAGCAAATACAAATAAATATGCATTATTTGCAATAGTTGCAAGAATTATACCTATAATCATTACAAATACACCTATTAATATCATCTTTTTATGACCATATTTATCACTTAAGGATCCATAGGGAATTTGAAATAATCCCTGTACTAAACCAAATATTCCTAAAGCAATTCCTGCTAAGGTCAATGTTCCATAGGTTAAGGAACTACAATAAACTCCTACAAAGGGAGTAACTAAATTCATAGCAATCTGTCTAAAGCCCAGTGCTAATCCAATTAAAATTACAAATACCAACTCTTCCTTTGTAAATATATTTTTTTTCATAACTTTCCTTCTTCTCATGTAAATTAGTAAACTGTACAGACTTAAATAATAGTAATAGTAAATAATCTTTTTGTAAATCTACAAAAATTATGAAAAACTCATAATCTACTACGGATAAATTAAAAAAAAATTATAAATTGAAGTTATCGATACAATATTTTAGATATTTTTGTAAATTGTTAAGGTTTTTTCAATTTTTTTATTTTTTTCCACAATAAAATTCTATTAATTTTTTCATGGTATGAAGCCCTTATTGCCATAATTATTTTATTAGATGTCCTAATTGCTATTTATCTTTTAATCACAGGAAAAATTTCTGCTACAAGCTAATTCTAAAATAAAAAAAATAATAGCCCATCACTAAATATATCATTGGAAAATATATTTAGTGATGATGTTCTATTATTTTAAAATTAAAAATATTTTTTATTTATAGTTAACTGTTAAATCTATAACCAGTACCCCATATTGTTTCAATATACTGAGGATCTGTTGTATCCTCTTCTATTTTTTTTCTTAATTTTTGAATATGAACAGCAATGGTAGCTGTATCTCCAAAATAATTTTCATCCCAGAGATTATTTAAAAGTTGCTCTTTTGTAAAAACAATATTAGGATTTGAGGCTAAGAATAATAATAGTTCATATTCCTTTGTGGTTAATATTATTTCTTTTCCTCTAATATAAACTTTATGAGAATCTGTATGAATTTCTAAAGCCTTTATTGTTATTATTTCATGATTTAATTTTTTTCCTGTTAGTCTTTCATATCTTAAAATATGAGATTTTATTCTAGCAACTAACTCAGTTGGAGAAAAAGGCTTTGTTAAATAGTCATCAGCACCATAATCAAGCCCTTTTATTTTATCTATATCATCAACCTTTGCTGAAACTATTATTATAGGAATTTCAAACTGTTTTCTAATTTCCTTAACTATTTCAAATCCACTTTTATTAGGAAGCATTAAATCTATTACTATTAAATCATAAATTCCAAGTAAAGCTTTTTTTACACCTAAATTTCCGTCATTGACTATATCCACTGAATATCCATTAACTTCTAAATAGTCTTTTTCAAGCTCTGCTATATTTACATCATCTTCAATTATTAAAATTTTCTTTGCTTTCACTGTTATCCTCCTCCTCTTTAAATATTGGTAATTTTATTATAAATGTGCTACCCATATCAATTTCACTTTTCACTGAAATTTTTCCACCATGGGCTTCTATTATTTCTTTAGCAATAGCTAATCCTAAACCAGTACTTGATAAATCCTTTGTTCTTTCTTTATCTATTCTATAAAATCTATCAAATATATTGTTTATTTTATCTGCTTCAATACCTGGGCCATTATCTATTACCTTAATAAAGATATTATTTCTTTCCTTATATAGTTTAATTTTTATTCTTAATTCTTCTTCTATTACTCCATATTTAATTGCATTATCCACTAAGTTTCTAATAGCTCTATGAAGTCTCTTACCATCTATATTAACATAAACTTCCTCAGTTATTTCATCCTCATAAAAGAATTTTATTCCCTTTTCTTCTAATGTAAAACTAAATTCCTCTGTAATATCATAAAGATAATCTTTTATATTTGTTTTATTAAAAGCAAATTCTAGCTTTTGCATATCAAGCTTTGAAAATAAAAATAAATCATCTATAAGTTTATTCATGTAAAGACCATTACTTCTTATAATTTTCAAATAATCATTAACTTTTTCTTCAGGAACAACGCCTTCCATCAATCCTTCTACATAGCCATTTATAGATGTTATAGGTGTTTTTAAATCATGGGATATACTAGTTATTAATTCTTTTCTATTATTCTCATATTCCTTTTTTATTCTTTCTCCCTCTTGTAATTTTTCTGCCATTTTATTAAACTCTCTAGTTAAAATTCCTATTTCATTATTGCTATCTTCATTTAATCTAATAGAATAATCTCCCTCCGATATTTTTTTAACCCCTTTTTGTAATTTTCCCATAGGTGCAATAAGCCTCTTCTTAAGTCTAGACATCATATATATAATAGAGCCTTCATTTATAATAAGCACTAATGTGACTATTACTGAAACTGTTCTAAATCCTATTATTTTAAAAATAAATAAAATAATTACTAAAGTTATTATTAAAGTGAAATATTTTAGTATATGCAAATATTTATGTAAAAAGAAAATTTCATTTGCTCTTCTATGCATTAATTTATGTCTTTTTTGAAACTCTCTAAACTCTTCATCAGATTCAAAGCCTTCTCTAAACTTTTTATTAAATTCCCTATGATCTCTAAGTCGCTCTTTAAAAGTTCTTTCTTTCATCTTTTACACTCCTTTCTCTAATCTAAAAAAGAACTGTATCAAATTGAATTTCGATACAGTCCATTTCTATTTTAACTCTATTTTAAAAATTTTAATAGTTTAAAGCTGCTTCTAAAGCAAAGCTTTTTGCTCCAACTAAGTTCATTTTTACTTCTTTAATTGAACAATCATCTGCTAAGACTATTTTTAATGTAGCTTTATCAAAATCTGTTGACATCATTTCTTTAAACATTGCATGTTTTATTTTGAAAATATCCATTAATTCGCAATTTTCCATTCCTTCATGTTTATGTTCATGACAATGATCTGGATGATTAGCTTTAAATTCTGCAATTTTTGCTTTTTTCTTTTCAATACAATCTTTTATATCTAGTTCTAAAACATTTAGACCATTTTCTTCTTTAACATCTAAGTCTTTTAATACTTTAAACATCATTTCTAATTTAGCAAATTTATTTCCACCTTTTCTTTTTCCATGACAATTTCCTTTATGATGGTCTTTATGCATTTCATGATGTTTTTGATGTAATTCTTCCATATTAAAATCTTTTTTAATATCTTTATCTATTTTTATTTCTCCATTATCAAATGAAGCTTTAACATCTACACTCATATCTTTACTAACACAATTTTTTTTGAAGTTATTTGATATAACTGCAAACTCTTTATTTCCTTCAGTTGCTACTAATTTAACAGCACCATTTATTTGTTCCTTTGTTTTCATTGCTCCAGCCATTTTATAAAGTAATTCTAATTTATTCATATTAATTCCTCCTATAATAAACCTTTTCTTTGGTTTCACTTTTTAAATTTATTTATTTAATGTTTTGTAGTTCGTCCTTACAAGTTTTATTATAGGTTTTGTTTCTAAAATAAAAATAAATCAATTATAAAAATTTTATAAAATTCTATAATATTTTTATATAAAATTATTTTATATATGCTCTTAAGCAAGTAATTAGAATAGTTTATTAGCTAAACTTGACCTTTTTCTGGAACTAAATGATATTTTTCTTTATTTTTTATAATGTAATAAATAGATATTATAATAGTTAAAACCTCTGCAAAAGGTAGTGTTAACCAAATTCCATTAAGCCCTAAAAACTGTGGTAATATTACTATCCCTATAATTACAAATAAAAATGTTCTTACAAAGGATATTATTGCTGAAACTTTTCCATTAGAAAAAGCGGTGAACATTCCTGATGTATATATATTAGCTCCAATAAATAAAAAGCTAATTGCAAATAATCCAAATCCTGCTTCAGTTAATTGATATATAGCAGTTCCTTCCTGTACAAATGCTCCTATTATATCTGAAGATATAAAATAAGAGGATATAAATACTACAATAGAACTTATTATAATCATTTCATAGGAATATCTTATAACCTTTCTTAATTGACTTCTATCATCTTCACCATATTTATAACTTATTATTGGTGCAGTTCCAGCAGAAACTCCTAAGTAAATAGATATTAATAAATATTGAGCATATAAAACAATAGTTATTGCAGCAACACCATCTGCTCCTATAGCTTTAAGCATAGCCATATTAAAAAGATAAGCAGTAACTGCACCTGATAAATTTATTATCATTTCTGAAGCTCCATTTAATGAACTTTCTAAAAGCATTTTAAAATCATAAATAGGTTTTGTGAAGTATAATGAATTCTTTTTATTTATAAATACTAAAACTCCTATAATTAAAGGTAATATTTGTCCAATAGCAGTTGCTAAAGCAGCACCCTCAATTCCCATTCCTAACTTAGCTAAAAATACATAATCTAAAATAATATTAGCAACGCCACCAACTAAAGCTACAACCACACCCATTGTTGGCTTTCCTATTACTGCGTAAAAATAATCAAAAATCACTTTAATAAAGGTAATTGGCATTATAATAGCAGTAATTCTAAGATATTGATTTGCATATTCTAAAACTGCTCCTGAACCACCTAAAAATCTATTTATATCATCTAAAAAAAATAAAGTTATAAAAGATAGAATAATTCCTAATATTAAATTTACTACCAAAATAAAACTAAATTCTCTTTTAGCTAACTCTTCTTTTCCTTCCCCTAAATGTTTAGATATAATAGCACTAGATCCAGTAGCAAACATAATAGTTATAGCCCAAATAATGCTTGGCACTGGAAGTATTATATTCATTGCTGCTAAAGCTTCTCCTCCTACATATCTTGAAACGAATATTCCATCTACTATAGTATATAAAGACATAAATGCCATCATTATTATAGTAGGTAACACAAACTTAAAAAGTGTCCTTCTTGTGAACTTTTGTTCTAATCCTTTACTCATTTTGTCCCCCTTAGCTATTGCCATTTTTTTCTTTGTATGGTTTATTATAAAGTATATAGTTACTATACAGTCAAGGGGGATTTTAAGTGGATTATAATAAAGATAAATTATTCAAAATAAATGATTTTGCCAAGCTTTGTGGAATAAATAGAAAAACTTTAATTTTTTATGACAATATCAGATTATTCTCACCAATATTTAAAGATAGCAATGGTTATAGATATTATTCCTATCAACAATACGATACTATTTCTATTATTTTAGCTTTAAAAGAAGTAGATATGCCTCTATCTGAAATTAAAGAATTTATTGATAATAGAAGTCCTGAACTTTTAATAAACACTTTATCTAAACAAAAAAGAATTATTAAAAGTCATATTGAAAAACTCTCATCAGCAGCTGAACTTATAGATAATGTAATTAAAACCACTAAAAATTCTAAAGATATTGATTTTAATAAAATTTATTTAGAAATTGAACCTGAAGAAAATTTAGTTTTAAGTAAAAAAATAGTTTCAACTAATCAAAAGGATTTTTTAGAAATAACCTCTGAACTAATAAATTATAGTTATCAAAAAAAAATAGCCAATAGTTATGGTTTAGGAGCCATTGTTTCTAAAGAAAATATCTACAATAGTAATTTTTCTAATATTGATTATTTATTTATAAAAAATAATAAAAAAATAAAATCCTCTAGGCTTTTCACTAAACCCTTTGGACTTTACTTAATAGGTTACCATATAGGTAGCTATGAAAAAACTCATATTACCTATGAAAAATTATTGAAATTTCTAGAAGAAAATAATCTTAAAATTATAGGTAATAGTTACGAATATGAGGTTCTTAATTGTCTAAGCTACGCTGACTCTAACAATTATGTAACTAAAATAGCCATAAATGTAACTTTCATTGGTTAAACTGGTGTTGTATTAAAACCCTTTAAATAATAATTTTTCATGTTATTTAATGCTGTCTTTAATTGATTTAATTGTTCACCTTTTATTGTAGTTTTAGCAAGTTGTCCATCAATTTGTCCTTCAGTGTAAAGAGCCATATTACTAGGAGATTGTAGAAGTTTTTCTATAACTTCGCAATTTCCTTCTGGATTGCTTGAATTTTCTATTATAGTAAATATAGTATTATAGCTATCAGCTAAAGGCTTGCTTACTGTTTTTATTCCCTCTTCTTTTACTACAGAATTTAATCTTTCTATAGTGGGAACTTTATCGTAACTTACTTTTAAACCAATGGGAGTATAGGTTGAATCAAGTATACCCTCTAGATAATCCTCTATAATATCTTCATTATTACCTTTAACTTCTATATCTTCTACCTTCGTATTAAATTTCACCATCACTAATCCATCATTGTTATATATTATTTTATTATTTTCATCCACTTTTTTAGCTTCTATAATTTGTGTAGCATAACTATAGAATACAAAAACAATTAATGCTGCAATAAAAATCCAAAGAATATAAATCTTTCCTATTTCTTTCTTTTTCATTTTAGATTTCCTCCTTTTCTATGATTTTTTTTATTTTTTCTCTCCCTTTAAATATCCTTAAACTTATAGCATTAGCTGTCATGTTCTTTTCTTCCGCTATTAAATTAACTGGCTTTCCTAAGAAAAATCTATCTATAAAAATATCTCTATCTATATCATCAAAAT
Source organism: Sarcina sp. (assembly GCA_051656625.1). Classification (GTDB taxonomy): domain Bacteria; phylum Bacillota; class Clostridia; order Clostridiales; family Clostridiaceae; genus Sarcina. The sequence continues at coordinate 56,034 of JBOGCG010000085.1, forward strand.
CATTTATATATTTTTTAATAATTTTAATTTCTTCATCTTTTATATAATTATCTTCAATAGATTTATCTGCTTTATTTATTTCATCATTATATTCTATGGCCTTAAATCTTTCCTCTTTTCTAATTAAATCCACCGCTGTATTCTTAGCAATTGCAGCAATCCAATTCTTAAACTTTCCCTTTGGGTAGCTATAATTTCCAATTGAATTCCAAACCTTTAATAAAACTTCATTTACCACTTCTTCTGAAAGTTCCCTTGAATTTAAGTTCATATAGGCAATTTTAAAAACTAAATTCCCATAATTATCAACTACATAGTCAAGGGCATCAGCATTTTTTTCTTTAAGTTTCTCTATAAAATTATTTTTCCCTATCATTTTGCCCTCTCCCCTACAACTTATTTATCCAAATCATCACAATTGCTAAAATTACAGCTCCGACTATCACCATTGTATTCATTATAGTCAACGCTCGGTTATAAGCTTTAACTTCTGCCTTTAAAGTTTCTGTTTCATCCTTTACCTTTAAACTTTTCAATAATTCTATAAGCTTATCCAATCCAAACTCTGAATAATTTCTATCATTATAAATATAATAACTGTCTATAAACTTTCCATTTTTTATATTTAATACAAGTTGTTTTTTTATATAATTTTCATCTACTTTTTTAATCCCTACTCTATAATCCTCTATATCTGTTATCTTATATTTTTTACTTTCAATAACTCTAAAATGATTATCTAATTTATAGATAATTATTTCTTCTGTTGAAAAAACTGTATAAAAATAAAAAGGACATCCATAGGTCCAATATCCTGTTTCAGCTGACATTGCACTTGGTCTTAATAAATCTTTATAAGTTATCTCTCCCTTTAAATTTATCTCTTTATCAATAGCCTCTAAAACTAATTTTTTTAAAACAACTGTATTTTTAGCTAAATGAATATATACTTCATTTTTATAATCTTCAATATCTTCCTTATTTAAACTTTCAATATCTAATTGATTTCCCTTAATTTTAGAAACTGCATTTTTATAATCCTTTAAAATACTTTTAGTTTTTTTCTTTATTTTTTCTAATTCTTCTTTAGTTAATTCTTCTTCTGGCAAATCTAAGTCATCTAAAAAAAGTAACTCATCCTTTTCCATAAAGATTCCTCCCCACTTTTTAAATTAAAATTCTATTTACCCTTAATACGTAAAATTTCAAAAAATCTTTCTAAAAATATTAAATTTATTTTTCATATCCTCTCTAATGCTATTCATAGTCTATGATATTAGCTTCTTTTCTTCAAACTATAAACTTTATCAATTATCCAATAATCTTATTTAATTCTGATTTTTCTATTTGTATATTCTTCAATTAAAAAATTAATTTTGAAAATTCACCTTTATTGATTTTTTATATAATAATTAGAAAATTATACAACTATCTATAAAAGGTATAAATTAGAGTTAAGTGAAGAAAATTATATAGTAGATATTCGAATTTTTATTAGGAGGTTTTAGAATGGAAAAAAATCTACAGGAACAAGAAATTGAAAAAATTTATGGTAAAGTTAGTCCTTTTGAATTCAAAGATAGATTAATTGGTCTTGCAACTGGTAAAGAAAAGAAAAGTACTAGAGCACTTTTAGATGCTGGAAGGGGAAATCCTAACTGGATTTCAACTACTCCTAGAGAGGCCTTCTTTACTTTTGGACAATTTGCAATTACTGAATCTAAAAGAACTTGGGAAGAAAAAGATCTAGGTGGTATGCCTCATAAAAACGGAATTTATGATAGATTTAAAGAATTTGCAAAAAATAATAGCTCAGCTCCTGGCATTGAACTTCTTGAGAAAATCATTGACTATGGTGTATTAGAAAAATCTTTTGTTAAAGATGATTTTGTACATGAACTAGCTGATGCTATTATTGGAGATAACTATCCTTTCCCTGATAGAATGCTTAGACATATAGAAGCTATTGTGCATGAGTACCTATTAAAAGAAATGGATTATGATAAAGATAAGGGTGGTAAATTCAATATTTTTGCAGTTGAAGGTGCAACAGCTGCTATGTGTTATATTTTCGATACCTTAAAAGCAAATGAGCTTTTAGTAAAGGGAGATAAAATTGCTATAATGGTTCCAGTTTTCACTCCTTATTTAGAAATCCCTATTTTACCTAGATACGGACTTGAAATAGTTCCTATAGTGGCAACTCCAGACCCTAGAGAAGGTGTTAAACAATGGCAATTTACAAATGATGAATTAGATAAACTAAAAGACCCTTCTATTAAGGCATTATTTATTGTGAACCCTAGTAACCCACCTTCTGTAGCTTTAGATGCTGATGGTAGATCCTATATTTCAGATATCGTTAAAAATCATAATGCTAATTTAATGATTATTTCTGACGATGTTTATGGAACTTTTGTAAAAGACTTTAAATCAATAATGTGTGAACTTCCTTATAATACTATTGGTGTTTACTCATTCTCTAAATATTTTGGGGTAACTGGTTGGAGACTTGGAACTATCACTCTCCATGAAAATAATATCTTTGATAAACTTTTAAAGGATATCCCAGAGCAATATAAAGAGGATTTAAATCATAGATATGGTCATTTAAGCACAACACCTGAAACAATTAAATTTATAGATAGAATTGTTGCTGATAGTAGACAGGTAGCCTTAAATCATACTGCTGGACTTTCTACTCCTCAACAGGTTCAAATGGCATTTTTCTGTGCCTTTGCACTTTTAGATAAAGAGGATGATTACAAACATCTAACTATGGAAATTTGTCATAGAAGACAAAAACTTTTCTATGATAGCTTAGGAATAGATTTAATCAAAGATCCACTTGACGCTGCTTATTATTCAGAGTTCAACTTACTAGCTTGGGCTACTAATAACTATGGAGATGAATTTGCAAAATATCTTGAAGCCAATTATAAACCTGTTCAAGTATTATATAGATTAGCAGAAGAATCTTCTATTGTATTATTAAGCGGAAGTGGATTCCAAGGGCCTGAGTGGTCTGTAAGAATTTCTTTAGCTAATCTTAATGATGAAGCTTATAAAGAAATAGGTTCAGCCCTTAGAAAGATATGCCAAGATTTCTTAGATGCCTTTGAAAAATCTAAAGAAGACTCCAAATAAAAGAAGGTCTACAGCAAATTGCAGCTGTAGACCTTCTTTTATATGAAATTTTTAAGCTTTAAAAACAGTTTTTCCTTCTTTTATAGTTTCTAAAATCTTTATATCTTTTATTTCCTCTTCTTTAACTGTTAAAGGATTTTTATCTAAAATAACTAAATCTGCAAGTTTACCAACTTCTAAAGTTCCTTTAATATCTTCTTCAAAATATTGATAAGCCCCGTTTATAGTAACCCCTTTTATTGCATCTATTACAGCTATTTTTTGATCCTCACCTAAAATTCTACCACTTTGAGTTTTTCTATTTACAGCATTATGAATAGCTAGCATCATATTAGGCATAACAACTGGTGGATCCTGATGGAATGTATAGTTCATTCCTCTTTTTAAAGCTGAAGCTGCCGGACTTATTCTTCCTGCTCTTTCAGGTCCTAACACTGAATCATAGTGATAATCTCCCCAATACCATATATGGTCTAAGAAAAACGTAGGTATTATTCCTATTTTTTCCATTTCATCTAATTGGTCTTCTCTTACTGTTTGAGCATGTACCATTACTGGTCTTAAATCAGTTTTATTTTCTGATAACTCTAAAGCTTTTTTATAACATCTTATAAATTGATCTCCTGATGCATCTCCATTACAGTGAGCATTAACCTGCCAATTATTATCAATACAATTCTTTATGTAGTTTATTACAACTTCATCTTCCTGTATTTTATAACCTGCAAAATTTTTATCTGCACCCTCTGGTACCACATGATATGGTTTAGTTAACCAAGCAGTTTTGGCCTGTGGTGAGCCATCAAGCCACATTTTAGCTCCTAATAACTTATAATGATTGTTATATTCTGCCTTTGCTTTTCCTCTATTTTCTAATAAAGTAGCTGTCACCTGTTGTATAGCTTGTCCTACTATATCTATTTTTAACATATTATAGGCAGCTGCACCTGCCAATAATTGATGAATTCCATTATCTACACTAGCATCTTGGCAAGTAGTTATTCCATAACTTGCATATAAATCCTGTGCTTTTACTAAAGATTTCATTACTGTTTCTGCTGATGGTGCACCTATTACTTTTTTCTTCTCCCCATCTAAAAATGCATTTTCCTCTAAAACTCCTAAAGCTTCACTAGTTCCTTGAACTCTTTGAACTACACCACCCTCTGGTACTTCAAAGCCTTCATTTGAATATCCAAATAACTCTAGAACCTTTGAATTTACAGCTGCTATATGTCCAGAAGCATGAGTTATAAATATAGGAATTTCCTTAGAAATTTTATCTAAATCAAATTTATTAGGATGTCTTCCACCCTCAAATTTTGAATTATCATATCCAAGTCCTAAAAGCCATTCCCCTTCTTTTGGCGGATTTTCCTCTAAAGCTTTTTTTAATTTTTCTGTGAATTCCTCTATAGATTTAACTTCTCCAAAATTAGGCATCATAAGAGATTGTGCAATTGCAACTATATGTCCATGAGGATCTATAAACCCTGGTAAAACAGTTTTTCCTTCTAAATCTATAATTTCTGCATCAATCTTTTCTTTTAAAAGTTCTTCAGTTTCACCTATTTTTTTTATAATACCATCTTCTATTATTAATGCAGATATGCTATTGGTTGACTGATTCAACGTTATAATTTCACCATTATAATAAATTTTTTTATTCATATTTACCTCCATAATTATAAATCCCACAGTTAATATTTTGAATTAAATTAAAAAAACTTTCAAGAAATTTGTATTTTTTATATTATTCTTTTCTAAAAAAGTCGGTTTTAATTCTATACTTATAATATTAACTTAAAAATTTAAACATTTTTCACTATTCATGAATATTTTTTGTTAATTTTGTCAATTAAGTCTTTTATTATCATTTCCTATTTGATATACTCCTTTTGCTTAAAAAAATTATCATAAAGGAGTGGTATTATATGAATAAATCATCTAACAAAAAATTCATAGGTGGTTGGAGTATTGTTGTTGCCTGTATGCTTATACAAGCAATTCCATTTGGTGTAGCTGCCAATATCCAACCACAATTTATCAATTATGTGGTTGAAGGTAAAGGTTTTTCTCTTGCGGCATTTTCTTTAATTTTTACTTTAGGTACAATAGTATCTGCTATAGCTTCACCACTAATAGGACATGCTTACTCAAAATTTAATGCAAAGCTTATATTTTTAATAGGTTGTATACTTTCTGGAGGTGGATTTGCACTATTTTCATTAGCTGATTCACTTTGGCAATTTTATCTTATCGCTGGAGTAGTTCAAGTTGGTACTGCCGCTATTTCTTCAATAGGGGTTCCTTTATTAATCAATGCTTGGTTCTCTGAAGAAGTAAAAGGTAAAGCTATGGGACTTGCTTTTGCAGGTGGTTCTATAGGTAATATCTTTTTGCAACAAATGGTTGTTCGTTCATTAGCTTCTCAAGGTTTTGCTAAATCTTATTTTATTTATGGACTTTTATCTCTAGTAGTTGGAATACCTGTTACTTTAATAGCATTAAGAATGCCAAAAGGTAAAGAGGAAATTGTTACAAGTACTAAAGAGTCTACAGATAAAAATAAAGAAACTAATAAAGCTGTTGATTATAGCTATACTTTAACTGAAGTTAAGAAAATGAAAGAATTTTGGATTTTTGCAGTAGGATTCGTTTTTGTTGGAATGTATGTATCTGCTTTAGCAGTTCAATATCCTGCTTATTTAAGTAACTTATTTAAAACTGCTGATTCTTTTAAAACTATAGCTCCTACTTTTATCGGTTTAGTTGGATCTACTTTTGCTTTCTTCTCACTTGGTGGAAATATCCTTGGTGGATTCTTATTTGATAAACTTGGAATTACAAAATGTTTAATAGTTGCTTTTATTTTTGCAGCTGTTTCTTGTACAGCTTTACTTCTTGCAGGTTCAATTCCTTATTTAGCATTATTATTTGCTGCCCTTAAAGGATTATCAGTTTTTGCATATATGATGGGACCTTCTTATTTGACAGGTTCATTTTTTGGTAGAAAAAACTTTGGTGCAATACTTGGTGTTGTTAACTTAATGTTTGCTGTAGGCTTTGCTGCTGGTTCAACAGTATTTGGATTAATTGTTGATAAAGCAGGATATACTGCTGCTTGGGGTTCAATGCTTGCATTCATATTTATTGCTTATAGCTTACTTATAACAACATCAATAAAAATGAAAAAAATTAATGATGAAAGAAAAGCTAAATTAGCAGCTTAATATTAACACTGGTTTATAGGGGGATTTTTTAATGAGTGTTATTTTATTTGCACTAGTTATAATGTGTACTTATTTTATTGAAGGACTTATAGGTTTTGGTGGAACTTTAATGGCTATACCTATAGCTTCAAAGATTATTGGAATGGAAAAGACAGTTTTAGTTTTAGCTATTGTTGTACTATTAGCTTCTCTATTCATTGCAATTAGAGATTTTAAACATATTGCTATAAAACATTATTTTAAAATTACTACATTAATGCTTATAGGTTTACCTGTTGGTATGTGGTTATTTGCTATGTTACCTGAAAGATTATTAAAAGTTGCTTTAGGTATATTTATGATTTATATGGCTGTTAAAGAATTGTTCTTAAAAAAAGGAAGTTCAGCTAGAAATGAAGCAGCAGCTACTTTAATTTTTAATGAAAAAAAGAAGTTTTCTTTTAAAAATATTATTACTAATATTACACTATTTACAGGTGGTGTTATCCATGGTGCTTTCACCTGTGGAGGTCCTTTCGTAGTAGTTTATGCAACTCAAAATATAAAGGATAAAAATAGTTTTAGAGCTACATTATGTGCTTTATGGGCAACTTTAAATTCTATATTTTTAGTTCTTTACTATGCTCAAGGAAAAATAACTAAAGAAATTTTAACAATAACAGGAATAACTATGCCATTTGTTTTAGTAGCTATATTTATTGCTAACATAATACATAAAAAGGTTAATGGAAATCAATTTGGAAAATTTGTTTACATTGCTTTATTTATATCTGGTATTTTAATGATGTTATAATTAGAAATTTATATTAAAAAGCTCTAAGAAAATATTTTTTAATTTTCTTAGAGCTTCTTTTTTATTTAACTTTTTAATATTTTTTAAATTTCACCTTTAACAACAAGCTCTAAAGCTCCTGTTTCCGGACTAATTACAAGTCCATGAACTTTAACACCCTTTGGCATTAATGGATGATTTTTTATTTTTTTTACACTTTCTTTTATAGATTCTTCTACAGATTCAAAACCATGTAACCACTTTTCAATATCTATTCCTGCATTCTCTAAAATATCAAAAGTTTCTTTTGATATTCCTCTATCCTGCATTTTATACATCAAATCTACAGTATTTAAGTTACTCATTCCACAACCATGATGACCTACTACAATTACATCCTCTGCATTAAACTCATAAATTGCTACTAATATACTTCTTACCACACTACCAAAGGGATGCATTATAGTTGCTCCAGCATTTTTTATAAGCTTTGCATCTCCATTTTTTATATTCATTGCCTTTGGTAAAAGCTCTGTTAATCTAGTATCCATACAAGATAAAATAACAACTTTTTTTTCTGGAGTTTTAGATGTTATATAGGCTTCATATTCTTTATTTGCCACAAAATTTTTATTGTATTCTAATATCTCATTTAATCTTTTACTCATGATGCACCTCTAACTTTTAATTAATTTTAATCTTTAATAAAAAATAGCTTAACTACACCTTTAATTTTCAACTTAAATCTATACCCCATTATATATTAAATCTATTATTTCTAATAGTATTGCTTTATATTTTTTTAATATTTAGTCTAATTTAATTACTAATCCCAAATTATCTTAATTAATTTATTACTCTAAAATTTAATAAATTTCATTCTACACATTAATAGCTTTAATCCATTGCTTTGCAATGATTTCATGACCTTTTAACGTTGGATGAACTCCATCTCTAGTTAACTCTTTCTTATCTATTCCCATATCTAAAATGCTTTTAAATATATCATTTAATGGTATATATATAGCCTTAAATTCCTCTGCTAATTTTTCTACTATCTTTATTTTTGAATTTAAATCTTCATACCATTTATTTTGTTTTTCATTTATAGGGATTAAAAAAGGACTCATTAAAATTATTTTTATTTGAGGATTTTTTCTCTTAATTGAATTTAAAAAATATCTATAATTTTCTTCAAATTTTTTTTCTGATGTAAAAATTCCTCTATCATATCTTCTCCAAGTATCATTTATTCCTATCAAAAGAGAAAGTACATCTACAGTGCCTTCTAAAGAATCTTTTTGCCATCTTTTTTTTAATTTTGTAGTTGTATCTCCATAAATCCCTTTGTTTATACAGTTAACTTGGCCTTTATAATTTTCCTCTAAATAATCTCCTATAATGTTACAATAACCGTTTCCTAAACTTCCTCTTAAAAATTTTATTCTATTAGCAAATGTTATACTATCACCTTGAAATAATATTTTATAAGGTTTATCAACTATATCAAACATAAAATCACCTTTCTTTTTTCACTATTGCACCAGTTATTATAGCTATAAATTTATTAAATACTTTGACTACCTTATCTCTAGAAAGTAAAAAAGTAATAACAATAGAACCTACAAATGCTACCATTAATTTTAAATAATAATTAGAAATAAAAATATTTATACCTATAATTACAAAAATTAAATAGGTATGCAAAAGATAAACCGGGAATGTATTAACTCCTATTTTACTTAAAGCTCTTTTTCTTTTTTGAGGAGTTAAGTTAACTAACGCATATATAGCTAAAAATCCTATTATATAAGATGCTATAGCTGCTAGAATATTTACTAAAATATCATTATTAAAATTACTATAAGGTCTATCTCCCCATAAAAGTTCTGTGGGTATAATTTTAGATATGGCTAAGTAAACTGCTAACACTACAATTAAAATCATTATTATCACTGATAAAATTTTTCGTCCCTTATTTCTTCTTAAATTATCTATATCCTTTAAAAAATATCCTGCTAAGAAAAAAGGTAAAAATGTTATAGTTCTAGATAAAGATAATAAAGTTCCAAAGTCAGTAAACATTCTAGCTATAATTCCAAAAATTAAAGATATGACAAATATATTTTTAACTTTTACTAAGTCTGGTAAAAACATTCTCCAAAAAAACATACTCAGAATATACCAAAGTGCCCATCCTGGCATTAAAAATGAAAATACATCTATTTTTCCTGCAAGGAGTGCTATGGTGTTCCAAATAGTATTAAAAATAATAAAAATCATAAGTAACGACTTAACAGCCGTATCTCTGCCCTTATTTAAATTTTTAGAAAAATAGCCTGAAATAAAAACAAAAGCTGGCATATGAAATAAATATATAAAAATATATAAAATTTTTGCCCCTATAAAGTCATTTCTCATAAGCTCCATTGAATGGCCAAAAACCACTAAAAAAATTAAAATTCCCTTTAAATTATCTAATAAAAAATTTCTTTTCACTCCATTCAAATTTTTCTCCCCTTTTGTTTCAAATTTATTATTAAAAAACTTTCTTATTTTAGTATTTAACCTTTTTTTAATTTTAAACTTATTCTCTAATCAATATATTTTACCATAAATATGTTAAATATCTAATTCAAAAAAATAAACTATATCAAATTTAAATCTGATATAGTTTATTTCAACCTATTATATTTTTTTATATTTTTTAATTATTTGTACTTTGTGAATTTAAAAAATTATTGAAACTATTTAAATTAGTTTGTCCAGTACTCAAACTTTGATTTATACTTGTTACAGCTTGAGCTGCTACAGTATTAGCTTCAGCAACTTGACCTTCTTCATAAGCTAATTGACTTTGTAATTGCTTATTAGTTGAACCTGATTTAGCTAATTGATTCTTAAGACTTGTAATTTCTTT
>JBOGCG010000086.1:0-11874 GCA_051656625.1 Sarcina sp.
GGGAATTTGGATTGGAATTTGGAATTGGGGTTGGAAGAAGAGAGTAGCTGGTGATTGAATTTTTTCATATCATAAGCTCTCTCTTTTTCTATTTTTAAGAATCTTTTTTGTTTGTTACGATTGCATCTTCTGATACTGCTGCTTCATCATAAGGAGATACATATCCTGGGATTGTTCTTTTTCTTTCTTCTTCAATAGAATATTTTAATCCCTCTATCATGTAGTTAAATTTAGTTTTTATTCTACCTTTGAATAATAAGCTTTGAATTATATTATTTATAGCTTGAAATACTCCAGGACCACCTTGTTCTTCAGTAAGAATAAGTTTAGTTTTATTTTCACCAAGTTCTTTTAGTTCATATCTTGATTTAAAAGAAGATTGGGTTTTAGTTGTAACAACTGTAACTTCATAGGCTTCATTTGGAATATAATCAGTTATTTCTAAGTAAGCATTGGCTGAACGAGTAGCGTAAGCACCAATTTTTTTATGAGTAGAAGTACCAATAGCTTCTTTCTCATTGAATCTTGGGAAGTCTTGTTTAGCCTGTTTTCTAAAGATTTTGAATATCTCTTCTCTTGAGTAATCAAGTTCAGCTTGATTTATAAAGTTTTTTAAATTAAGAGCCAATAGTATACACCTCCGAATAATTATACAATTAAATAATAATAACAGTTAATAGATATTGAATAATTCCTATTTCTATAAATTATATCATAAATATCTATTAAATCTTATTATTAAATATGAGAAGTTTATTTAAAGTAGTTTAAATCTTTTCTTAGAAGATAAAACTAGCCAGAGAATAGAAAGATTAAAATAGGGAAGAAGAGTACTTTAAATAATTATTTTTAAAGAAAAAGATGATATGGGGTTAGCCATATCATCTATATTTTAATCTAAAAGATTATTTCATGCTTTCTGCAGCAACTTCGCTTTCGTCTGTCATTCTGTTAGCAGCGATAACGAATGGAGCGTAGATTACTATTGATAATAAGAATGTACCAGCAGCAAGAACTGTAGCTTTCCAATCTCCGTTAGTAGCTAAGAATGCACTTAACACTGGAGGAGTTGTCCATGGAGTTTCAGCTGAAATCTTAGCAGCAAATGGAACCACTGCTGTAAAGAAGTAAGCTATACTTGCACATAAAGCTGGAGTTAATACGAATGGAATAAACATTATTGGATTTAATACCATTGGTAAACCGAAGATTACAGGCTCGTTGATTTGGAATAAACCAGGAGCAGTAGCAAGTTTTGCAAGTTCTCTATATTCTTGTCTCTTAGAGAATAGGTAAATTGCGATAACTAAACCAAATGTAGCACCTGATCCACCATGTTGAGCATAAACATCTAAGAAGTTTCTTGTTAATACGTGTTGTACAGCATCAGCTCCACCTTTGTTGAAAGCTTCGATGTTTTCAAATAGAGGAGGCTTGTACATAGTGTTCATAGCAGGATCGATGATGTTTGAACCATGGATACCAAAGAACCATAATATTTGAGATATTAATATCATAAATACATAAGTGAATGGTGATTGTCCAAGCTTCATTAATGGGCTTTGAATAGTTTCTTCTATCCAAGACTTAAATGGAGTTCCAACAAAATCAGTGAAGATAACACTGATGATAGCAAAAGCCATTATTGCAAAAGTTGCAGGTAAAATAGCTGAGAATGCTCTTGATACTGCAGGTGGAACTTGCTCAGGCATTTTGATAGTCCAACCAGCTTTAGTAACTTTAACGAATATTTCAGTAGCTATAAGAGCAACGATAATACCAGCAAACATTGCAGTAGATCCTAAATCACTGAATGGAATTAATGCACCATCAGTTGCGATTTTTAACATTACTGGTTTACCAGCAGCATCTAAAGCACCTGTAGCATCAGCACCTTCAGTAACTCTTGAGATAGCAAGAACTACGAAGTAAGCAGCAGTTGATGAAACAGCAGCTCCCATTCCGTCTACATCATAAGACTTAGCTAAGTTATAAGAGATAGTAATTACTAAGAATACTGTAATAATAGCAAGAGTACCGAAGTTAACTCTTAAAAGTACAGGTTCGATGTACTTTGATAGTATTGGTTGTACATTTTCTGCATAACTCTCAATACCATTTAATTTTTCTCCTATAAGAGACCAGCTTCTGATTAAAACGTTGTTGAATAGAGAACACATAGCACCAATCATGTTTACAGCAAGAGTAGCGATGAAACCATCTCTTAATGCAGCAAGGTGTCTTTGTCCACCAACAACTGAAGCGATAGGCATAACGTGTTTTTCTAGCCAGTCGCCAAGTTTTTCCATAAATTTCATGAATAATTCCCCCTTATAATATTAAGTTATAAAATTATAAAATTTAAAAAATATATATAAAATATTTTTTAACTAATTTAATTGGATTTAATTAATAAATCCTTTTCTGTAACAAACTAAAACTTAAGTTAATTAAGTTTTAAAAATTATTAGCCTAGTAATCTAATAGCTTGATCTAAAACAGCTGAACCATCAACTTTTCCATAAGCTTTCATATCGATTACTTCGATTGGCTTTCCTGGAATAGCAGAAGAAACTTCTCTTATCATAAATCTAACCTGTGGTCCAAGTAATAATACATCAGCTTTAGCAGCTTCAGCTTTATAAGTACCTGATCCTGTAGCAGAAATTTCAAAATTTAAACCTCTTTCAGCAGCAGCCTTTTCCATTTTAGTAACTAGTAATGAAGTAGACATACCAGCAGAACAAATTAATAATATTTTTTTCATTATATTTTCCCCCTTATAATTAAATAGATAAAATTTTAATTTAAAAATTTACTAGTAGACTAGCAAATTTTGTTGACGATTTTCTTGTAACTTAATATTGATAGAGTTTATACAAAGGTTTACTATGTTTTCTACATTAAACAAACTATAATCTCTACCAGGGATTATTTTTATAGGTATGTTAAATTTGCTTGCAACTCTTAATTTAAATTCTCGAAGTTTATATCCAATTTGTGGAGCTAAGAGAATAAGGTCACAATCCATTTTAGAAAAATTAACTTTATCTAAAGGTATAGCTTCAATTTCTATGGAGCTTGTTTTCTCATCCTTAAAATCCTTTAAATAATTTTTAAGTTTTTCTACTAACATACTAGAAGACATTCCAGCGCAGCATATAAATAGTATTTTCATAATTATCACCTAGTAAAAAATTATTATTTTTTTATTTCAAATTTCTTACAACATTATTTAAAGCAAGTCCCGTGCCAAAAATAAAAAATGAGATTATCATTACGTTTTCATAAGGGTAAAAAAATAGTGTATAGCATTAAATGTTTAAAAAACACTGATATGCTATACACATTCTTTTTTAAATAATACAGATATTTACATAATAAATACAAATAATGTAAAAGGTTGTATTTATTTATATTTCCTTAAGAGTTCTTAAAATAAAACAAATTTCATCATCATTAAAATCTAGTTTAGATTTATTTTGAAAACTATTGAAATAAGATTTTAATAAAGAAAAATCTTTTTTATAAGTAGAAACCAATTGATCTTTTATATTACAACTTAAATCAGAACAATCTTGATTATAAATTCTTTCTAATGCACAGGTTAAATGTATGATTAATCCAAGAATTTTATCTTCTTTTAAATTAGCTTCTATATTAATCTCTATAAATTCTATTAAATCAAGAATAAATTCTTTATAGTCATCTTCTGGTAAAAAGTGATTAACTCTTGATTTATTATTTTCTAAAACTTCTAAATATAGAGGATTTAATTTAGAGCTTGTTTTATGAATTAATTTTTTTATGCACTGTAGAGAGTTATCAGCAAATAACTCTGATAATGATATAAAAGGAATTCCATAAATTTCAGGATTAAAACTTCCTACAATAGCTATTATATTAGTATCTTTCCCTAAATTATTCACAGATGAATAAAATTCATTAACATTATCAATATTTAAAGGAATAACCTGTATATTATAGGATGCGGTATCAATTTTATTTTGTATTATGTCTTTTAAAGTTAAAGCACTACCTTCACCAGTAGAACAAAGAGTTATAATTATATTATCACTTTTAGCTTTAAAGTTTTCTTTTAAATTAGTTATATTTGAATTTAAATAATTAAGATGACTTTCTTGAACTGAATACCAAATAGTATCTACATCTTTTTCTATCATTGCCTTTCTAGCACATTCTAAAACCGTAAGAGTAGAAGCCATTTCAAGAACCTTAATTTTAATTCCTGTTTCTTCAGAGATTAAAGGGGCAAACATCTTTAAGGAACCCATGTCCACAAGAAGTAATACACCAGAACCACTATGATTATCTATAATTAGGTTTTTAAGTTCTTCATAGGCTTTAGTATCAGTTTTATCTAAATTTAAATTATAAGCATATATATTGTGAGCATTAATTAATTTTTTAGCTACATCAACCATAGAACTTGCAGTGGAATTACCATGCATTGCAACTATAACAATAGGATAATTAGCTTCATCTAAATGAGGATTTTTGCCTATTGTTAAAAACATTGTAATAAAACCAACTTCATCAGTTGGGATTTTTATGTTAAATTTCTTTTCTATTTTACTAACAAAACTAAGAGATAGGGCATATTCTTCCCTATGTTCTTCGATAATAGCCTTTAAACTTGGATTTTTTATTACTTTTCCGGCCTTAATTCTTTTAATAGTAGAATCTATATGAAGACAAAGTCCATAGAATGTTTTAGTTGGCAGAACTCTATCTAATTCTCTTATTGCAACTTTTAAAAAGTCTTCAACTATTTCTATTATTTCAGAGGGAACTAATTTTGCAATCTCTTCTTTATTTATATTTTGATCATGATTAGCAGCTAGTTTTTTAAAGTATCGATTTATTTCATTGGAAAGTACTATATTTATATCCTGCTCATCAATTCCTCTTTTTTGGAATTCTTCAATACGTCCCTCGATGGATTCATAAAAATTATCTGGCAAGTCACCTTTTAAAATTTCTACAATTTCTTCCGAACCGTTTGGTTTAAAGGAGATTTGCTTATTATCTTTTACAATAGAGTCAATTTCATTCATATGTTTTTTATAAACTATAAGCCCTTGTTTAACATGGGGAGCAAAATCAGTATTACTAAGGAAAATGTTTTTTTCACCCTTAGAGATACACTTTAGAAAAGCATTAGCACAACCAAGTTGTATATCACTTTTTAATTGACCAATGTTAGCAGCACAGTTATAAAGTAATAAACATCTTAAGCTATTAGGAGAAATGATAATTTCCTTTCCTATTCTAGATGCTTCAATTTTTAAAAATTCACAGATTAATTCAAATCTTTCTTCAAAAGTTCTTTCTGATAAAGAAGGAAGAGTAATATTCATAGGCATTCTTCTTCTAAACGTTTGAAGTAAAGTAGCATTAGTATTTTCTGTAGTAGCACAGATTATCAATACTTCACTTTTTTTTATTACTTCAGTTTCACCTAAAGGTGTAAATTCACCCTTGTCCATTAAATAAAAAAGCATTTCCTGTCCTTCCGGAGGAAGTCTATGTACTTCATCTAAAAAGAGTATTCCGTTATTAGCTCTTTCTACATAACCGATAGTATCTTTATCTGCACCTGTATAAGCACCTTTTTTACAACCAAATAATCTAGTTAAAAGAAGTTGAGGATTATTTGCATAATCAGCACAGTTAAAGGAAATAAAAGGAGATTCAGGGGCAAAAATGCTGCTTTCAATGGCAAATCTATGCATAAGTTCTGCAAACATTGTCTTTCCTACGCCAGTTTCTCCTAAAAGAAGAGTATTAAGTCCATGGGGAGGATAAAGCATAGCAGCTTTTGCCTGTTGAACAGAATTTTTTAAACTTTTATTTCCGCCTATTATATTATCTATATTTACAGTGAAGGAATTTTTTTTCCCAGAAACATTAGTATTGTTGTATTTGTATAATACAGGTTTACCTTTTATTTTTAATACTTTACCATCTGTATAGAGTTCATTTAAAAGTTTACTAACATTAGCTCTTTTTATATTTAATCGTTCAGCTATTTCATTAGTTTCACAACCTATAGAATTATCGTTTGAATTAAGTTGATTTTTTGCTTTAGATTTAATGTAATCTAGAATTAAATCTTTATTGGTAGATTTTTTCATTAACACACCTCTCAATTTTAATTACCCAGATAAAAGTAAAAAATACCCATACTAAATTTTTACATTAAAATGTGTTTAAAGTTTAAAATAATTGTGTATAAAAATTTAATTTTCAAAATAAACAGATTATTTTTTTTGAAAGGAATAAAAAAATTTTTTTGAAAATTTACTTAATATATTAATATTTTTTTAAAAAAGTACATAGATTTTAAAGAGAAGGGCATAAAAACAGAAGATTTGTATTTACAAAAAAATATACAGATTGGTATACAGAATATAAAAAGGGACAAAACTGTATAATAAAAAAACTTTAATAGTAGATTTCATAAGGGATTAGAAGCATTGGTATGAATTTTGCTAGAAAAATAGTAAAGAGATAAATAAGATTTTAATCATTTAAAATAAAAAAAGTAAAAGGGGAAGGATGATAAAAATGAATAAATTTTTAGTAGTGAGTAAGGGATTAGGACAATCTAGAGCTTTTGAAAAGGCAGCGAAAGATTATGTAGTAAAAAACAATTTACAAGTGGAATGGATATTTGAAACGGCTGATAGATATTTAGATGTTGTTAAAAATGATAATATTGCAGCTGTTGTAATTTCACCAGAGGTTATTTTATTAGAAAATAAAATAAAAGCTGATTTAGATATAATTAATGTAGATTATCTTTCAGTAAAACCAGCTGATTTTGGATTAAAAAGATTAGACAAAATCATGCCATTACTTGAAAAATTCATGAAATAAAATTGAATATTTAAAAATAGCCTATCAGTTGTAAATTTACGGCTATTTCTCAAATATGGTGAAAAGCAAAAAATAGCCTACGATTACCAAATATATTCAGTAATCGGCTATTTTTTTAATCTTTATCACCTAACTTGAGAAAAAATTAAATTTACGTAGAGATAGGCTGTTACTGTTATTTAATATATTCAAAAAGGAGATTATCTATATGCAAAAATGTCCCAATTGTAATTATGAAATAAAAACTAGATACATAATGGCTAGTAGTAATCCTGGGAATTTAAAGTGCTCAAAGTGCAAAAAAAAATTGGTTTTAACTAAAAAATCTATGATAATATTTTCATTAGTAGCAGTTATACCAATGTTTTTAGCAGTGAGCTTTATAAAAAATATTATTTTTTTTATAGTGGCATTAATTGTATGGCTTATAATTGCACTTAAAATTTTAAGACCGATAATGTATAGATATGAATTAGAAAAAAAATAGAGATTAATTATCAGTGAAAGAAAGAGAATAGGCGATGTTACTAAGTATAGTTAGTAATGGGTTATTCTCTTATTTTTTTATTGAAAATTCAAAAGTTAAATGAAAAATATAAACTAATTATAAATATCTGTTAAATTTTTGTTATTTAAAGAGTTTTATCCTTTTTATTATTATAATAAGGAGTATAATTATAGTGAAAAGTATAAAATAATTAAAAATATAAATTTTTTGTCAAATGAGTAAAAGTTTAACTTGGAGGAATTATGGAATATAAAAAGCTTTATGAAGAGTTAACCTCAGAATTTCAATGTTATCAAGATTTTGCAGAAAAAAAATTATATGAAATAAATGATAAAAATAAGCAACTTCAGAAAAATTTAAATATATTTACTAATATTATAGAAATATCTAAATATATCAATTTGAATTTATTTAATGATAATTTATTAGATAAAATCAATGATAGTATAGTTGGGATTTTTGGGGTAAGTTATTCAACTATACATCTTTTTAATGGCTTTTCTTTAGAAGCTAAAGCTACCAATTCTGAACATATAAGTTCCTGTAAAATTCATTATGAATTAGATTTATTAAAAAATAGAGATTCATTTATTATAAATAATAGAGAAGAAATATTTAAAAATGATTCTTTAAGAGATGAAATACATTCATTAATAGCTGTTCCTATAGGGACTACAGATAATTTTATGGGCTATATAGTTGTAGAACATAAATATTATTCTTTCTTTCACAAAGAGGATATAAAATTTTTAGAATATATCTCCAATCAATTATTTATGGGGATGATTAATAGAAATTTATATAAACAAATACAGGATTCGGTGAAAAAAGATGTTTTCTTAGATATTTATAATAGAAAATATTTTTATGAAGTTTTATCAGATATAGTAAAAAAGAAAGAAATAGATAATTATTCTATTGTAATGGCTGATATTGATAATTTTAAGAGAATAAATGATACCTATGGTCATCAAGTAGGGGATTATGCATTGAAGCATATTGTAAGTATTGTGAATTTTAATTTAAGTAATAAAGACTTTATTGCTAGATATGGTGGTGAAGAATTAATAATGCTTATTGATGATAATCATGATAAAAATAAAGTGATTAAAAAGATAGAAAAGATGAGGGGAGATATAGAGAAGTTTCCTTTAATTTTAGTTGATGGAATCAAGGTTAATATGACTATAAGTTTTGGAATAGCCTTTATAAATTGTGAGTTAGGCTGTAATAATATGGACAAGATTATAAAAATTGCAGATGATAATTTATATAAGGCAAAAAGAAATGGAAGAAATAGAGTGGAATATTGAAGAACTAACTAAATTATACATTAAGTTTAATAGAACTTATTTGAATGTAATTTAGTTAGTTTTTTTATTAAATTAATTTTAGTAAATGGTGATTTTTTGAAGGGTATAACTAATATAATAAAATATGGAGAATCTAAAAAAATAATTTAAACAGAATTGAATTATAAAGAAATTTTAAAAGAGGTGAGATTTTAAGAAGTTTTAGAACTAATTTACTACTAAATTTATCTAAAAATATTTAATAAAGGGGTGTTTGCGATGATAAAGTTATTTTGTGGTAAAAGAGGATCTGGGAAAAGTAAAACCTTAATTGATTTAGCCAATGAAAAAGTTAATGAGTTGAAAGGAAATTCTGTTTATATAGATGATGACAAAAAAAGAATGTTTATGCTAGATAGTAAGATTAGATTTATTTCCATGGATGATTATCCAGTAAAGGGATATTGTGAGTTTAAAGGCTTTATTTGTGGAATAGTATCTAGCGATTATGATATTGAAGATATTTATGTTGATGGGTTCGGAGAAATTGTTAACAATAATAATTATGATGGATTAAAGTTGTATTTAAGTGCTTTAGAGGATATTAGCAAAGAATATGCTGTAAACGTATATATTAATATACACAAAGATCCTTCGGAGATACCTAGTTTTATACAGAAATATGTAGCATAATAGCTTCGCAATTTAATTAAGAATTGGGAATTTGGAATGGGGAATTTGGAATTGATTTTAATTTAGAATTTAGAATGAAGGAGGGCAAAGCTTTGATTTTTGTTTAAATCATGAAGCTTTGCTTATTTTTTTGTCTATTTTATGTTTTAATTTTAAATTCTGAATTTTTACCTTGTTTATTAAAGAGAGAAATTATATACTAGTTGTAGAAAAGATATACATTTTGTGTGTTTTTGAGATGGATAATAATTTTATAATATGAAAGCGAGGTGAATCCATTAAAAGTGTAAGCTTTTGATGGTTTATGAATGGCTAATGTTTTAGATACTCTTTTAGAGCGTGGATACATAAAGCAATTTACTCACGAAGAGGAAACAAGAGAACTTCTTGATAAGGAGAAAGTAACTTTTTATATAGGTTTTGACCCAACTGCGGATAGTTTACATGTAGGACATTTTATCGCTATGATGTTTATGGCTCACATGCAAAGAGCAGGACACAGACCAATAGCTTTAATTGGTGGTGGAACTGCTATGATAGGAGATCCAAGTGGAAAAACTGATATGAGAACTATGATGACTAAGGAAACTATAGATCATAATGTTTCTTGTATAAAAAAACAAATGGAAAAATTTATTGATTTTTCTAATGATAAGGCTTTACTTGTTAATAATGCAGATTGGTTATTAAACCAAAATTATGTTGAATTTATAAGAGAAGTTGGAGTTCATTTCTCAGTTAATAGAATGCTTGCAGCTGAATGTTTTAAACAAAGATTAGAAAAAGGTTTATCATTCTTAGAGTTTAACTATATGTTAATGCAAGGTTTTGACTTCTATGAATTAAATAGAAAGTTTGATTGTAAAATGCAACTTGGTGGAGATGATCAGTGGTCAAATATGATTGCTGGTGTGGATCTTGTAAGAAAAAAATCTCAAAAAAGTGCTTATGCAATGACTTGTTCTTTATTAACTAATTCAGAGGGTCAAAAGATGGGTAAAACTGTAGGGGGAGCTCTATGGCTTGATGCAGAAAAAACTTCACCTTATGATTTCTACCAATACTGGAGAAATGTTGGAGATAAAGATGTTGAGCAATGTTTAAGATTATTAACATTTGTTCCAATGGATGAAGTTAGAAGATTAAGTAGTTTAGAAGGTTCAGCTATAAATGAAGCTAAAAAAGTTTTAGCTTTTGAAGTAACTAAACTTATTCATGGGGAAGAAGAAGCTAGTAAAGCTAGAGATGCTGCTGAAAGTTTATTTGGTGGCGGTGGAAACATGGATAATGTTCCTGCTATTGAAGTTACAGCTGAAGATTTAGGAAAAGAACTTTTAGAAATATTAGTTGTAAATAAAGTATTCCCTTCAAAGGGTGAAGGAAAAAGAATGATTCAACAGGGTGGATTATCAATTAATGATGATAAAGCCCAAGACTTCAAAAAAGTATTAGAAAAGTCAGATTTTAAAGATGATATGGTACTAGTTAAAAAAGGTAAGAAAAAATACTATAAAATAGTAATGAAATAATTAATAAGCCACAGGGAATTTTAAAAATGATTTTTAAATTTTTCTGTGGCTTATTTTTTAGGTTTTTACTCATTTTCATCTATAAATCATTTACGTATTCTAATGACTTTTAAAGGTGCAATTAAAGACTGATTTTAGGTCAATACTTTGGACTTAAAAAATTGAACTTTTTTAGGCTACATTTTTAGTTAATAATTCTCCTTCCTTTGAGGGTTTATAATTAATAGCCGAATGTAGCCTTTTATAGTTATATAAGCCTTTCTTATTAATATTAAATTTAATTAAACACATAAATCTTTCATATCTTTATTACCTAACTTGAGAAAGAACATATTTTTATTAAAAATAAAAATAAAGTATTCGATAATTAGAGTAAGAAATAATTGAAGGACATGGTGTTTTAGATGAACATTTCAAATATAGAGAGAATAAAAGAAGTTAAGGGAATAGAAAGTAATCTTAGAAGAGGTAGTAAATTTAAGGGGCAGATAAAAGAAATTAATTTAGAGAAAAATGAAGTTACTTTGCTTTTGAAAAATGGAAAGGAAGTTAAAGCTAAGGTAGAGGGGGATATAAGTAAATTTGTTAAAGGAAATAATTATAGTTTTGAAGTTTTAAATTTTGAAGATGGGGGATTAAAGATTAAATTTTTAACTGAAAATCAGTTAGTGAAAAAAGAATTTAATCCATTAGAGTTGTTTTTAAAGGAGAATCCTAAATTAGTGGGAAAAAAAGAAATAATTGAATTTATGATAAAAAATGAAATTCCTTTAACTAAGGAAAATATAAGTAAAATAGATGGTTATTTTCAGTTGAAAGAAAAAATTGAAAACAATGAAGAAGTAGTTATTAATAAGGCTTTTAAATATGTTGAAGAAAAGCTTAGTAGAAATAATATAGCTGATAATAAGATAATTGATAAGAGTATAGAAGTTTTTAAAAATGAAAA
>JBOGCG010000087.1:0-19611 GCA_051656625.1 Sarcina sp.
ACAACAGTACTTTCATCTCCGCTCACTGTTGCTTTCAATAGTTTTTTTGAATTAGCAATTATTTTTGCCACTTCTCCAAAGGCTTCATCTTTTAAAGCTTTTTCAAATTCTTTCATTAATTCTTGATTTGGAATTTTTAGATATCCATCATGGTAAGCTAAAAATCCTAGTATTATCATTGCAGAATATATTTCTTCCTTTGTTCTAGGAGCCTTTTGTCCTGCTCTAAATTCTTCATCTATATAGATGTCAATTTCTTCACCAGAAACCATTTTTATAACATCTTCACGAATCTCTAAAGTATTATATTTAAGATATTCAGCCACCTCATCCATAGCTCCTGTATTAGTCCAGTAGCTTCCACAATAATTATTTTGAAGTGCTTTAACTACAGATCTAGGGTTATAGATTGATAGACCCTTAACAGTTAAATAACCATTGTACCAATGTTCTAACTCTTCAAATTTTATTTCCTTGTTTTTCTCACATAACTTCATAACTTCTTTTTCAGTAAAACCGAAGTATTCACCAAATGTTCTATCCTTTAAAAAAGTAAATTCATCAAACATATTAAGTGCTGAACCACTTGAATACTTCTTTATTGGTAATACTCCAGTCATATATGCTAATGATACATAAGGCTGATCCTTTAATAATTGTCTTAGAAATTCAAGATAATCATTCTGATTTTCTTCATATAAATTATTTGAAAAGATATAATCCCATTCATCTAATATGAATATAAATTTGTCCTTAGTGTCCATTAACATAGATTTCACATTGAAGTAATTTTTAGGATTAATATGTGGATATTTTTCCACGATATCTCTAATTAAATTTTCTCTTATCATTGTTATATAATCATCATAGGTTTTACCTATTTCTGAAAGTTCATTAAAAGAAATAGTTATTATGTTATGGGCATTTAAGTTCTTACTATAGCTTTCAGAAGCACTAATTTTAAGGTTATCAAATATGAATTTTGAATCCATAGAATTTCCGTAATATGAACCAAGCATATCAGCTACGGATGACTTTCCAAATCTTCGAGGCCTTGTTATACATATATAACAATCTGTGGTATCGATAACTTCATTTATTTTTTCTATTATTAAGCTTTTATCAACAAAATATTTTGTATTAATTAATTTTTTATAATTAATTAATGTTTTGTCAGAATTTAAATATATTCCCATTGTTACCTCCGTCCTACTCTATAATTTTATTATAACCTACATTTATAGATTTTAGTTGACTTTAATTTGTATCATAGAAAATATTGATTAATAATTTAATATATTAGGTTTAAAAAATAACTGGATTTATTTTAGTTGTTTTTATTTTAAACTAATATTAAATAAGTTTTGGCTTATTTTTATGTAGGCTAATTAGTAAGCTTTACTTATATACAAAATATAGAATATAACTTAAAATATAACTAAGCAAGGAGGGGGAAAATGAAAAGAAAATTATTAAATTACATACCAACTATTACAATGTTACCAGCAATAGTAATTGGAGTGATAGCTATGTACTTAAATGGGGTAGCAGCTTCTAGTTATCTACAAAATATTTTATGTTTTATAATCTTAAGTTTAGCTTCTTATTTTTTATTAAAAAGTAACTTTAGTTTTTTTAAAACTAAGCCTATTCTAATAATAGCGGTAAGTATTATTGTATTATTAGTTTCTTTTATTGATACAGGAATAGAAGGGGTTCATAGATGGGTAGCAATTGGACCATTTGGATTCTATGTTTCAGCTATAGTGTTGCCTATAATAATGATAAATTTATGGGAGTTATTGAAAAAAGGAAGGATTATAATTGCTGTTGGTACTATAATATGTACTTCAATAATACTTACTTTACAGCCTGATGCTTCGGTGGTTACTGCATTTAGTGTTGTTAGTATAATATTATTATGGACGAAGATTAAGAAAATTCCATATATTTTAATTATAGTATTTTTGGCTGGATTAACTATAACCACATGGGTATTTTTAGATGGACTAGCATCTGTGGTTTATGTTGAGGGAATATTTAAATTAGTTTCAGATATGGGAATGATATGGTTTATTTTAGCTAGTATTTCTCTTATTATTATGGTAATTCCATTTTTAATTTTTCCACCAAAGAAAAATAAAATTTTATCAATATGCTTTGGAGTTTATTTTATAATTATTTTAATTTCAAATGTATTTGGGAATTTTCCAATTCCATTGATGGGCTATGGAATTTCTCCTATAATAGGTTATTTTATTTCGATTATGTGGTTTACAAAAACTAAAATATAAATAAAAGGCTTTGTTTTAATTAAGTGTTGATATATGATGTATTTGTGAAAATTGATTATAATATAAGTACAAGAACTTTAGGAAGCATACAAATGAGCAATGTTTCAGTATTATTAGTACAGGTAAAAGTATTATCAAAGCATGAGCAAGTGTATGTTTGAACTGCTCTTGAATTTAATAGAATTATAATACATTTTTTGATATATAATCAAAAAAAGGAGGGTTTTAATGATTATAGATGGACATGCTTGTGCTTGTGGTGTTTATGCCAATTCTAATAGTATAAAAAAGCATTTGCAAATGAAGGGTATTGATATGGTTGTCCTTTGTGGAGGAGAGCCAAATAGTAAAAAAAACTATACTTATCCAATGTTATCAAAAATTTTTAAGGGGCAAAATCTTGCATATGTATTTAATAAAATAATTAAATACATAGTTAAAATAAAGCACAAAGCAGATTATATAGATAAACAAAATGATATAGTAAGTAGGGTTGCAACAGGAGTTACCTAATAATGTTGTAAATGCTTATTGGGCAAATCCATTAGAAGATGATTGCTTAGAAAAGATGGAGAGGTTTTACACTTTAAGGGAATTTAAGATGGTTAAATTGCATCAGTGTTGGACTCCTTTTGAGATTTATTGCAGTGGAAGTATTGAGATAATTAAGTGGGCAAGTGATAAAAAACTACCTATATTTATTCATCTTTTTTCTGATAAGGAAGTGAGTGGTTTTGTAGAGGTGGCAAATAGATTTAAGAACACAACATTTATAATTGGGCATATGATTGGATTTACTACTATGAGCGCCAGTCTTGAAAATGAAAATGTATATTTTGATATATCAGCTCCACAGCTTTATTCAGAAAATATACTGAAAAGTGCAATTGATAAGGTTGGGTGTGAGAGGCTGATTTTGGGTTCTGATTCACCTTATGGTGTAGATAATATAGATAAAAATATTAGAAGATTAAGAAAGTTAAAGCTTACAGATAGTCAGATTATAAGTATATGTGGAGAAAATATTGTTAGAATATTAAAGATACGAGAAATGTAAATAATAAATTACAATCGATTAATTAATATTGAAAGAGAGTGGAAAATGGATATAAAAATAAGAAATGAGATAGCAAGTGATTATAGAAGAGTTGAAGAAATAACAAGAGAGGCTTTTTGGAATTTATATTGTCCTGGTAGTAATGAGCATTTAATAGTTCATAACCTTAGAACTCATAAGGATTTTATTAAAGAATTAGCATTTGTTATAGAGCTTGATGGAGAGATAATTGGTAGTATACATTATTCTAACTCTAAAATAATATCTAAAGATGGAGTAGAATATGAAACAATAACTTTTGGACCTGTAAGTATCCTACCTAAGTTACATAGAAAGGGCTTTGGTAGACTGTTAATTGAACATTCAATAAATGCTGCAAGAGATTTAGGATATAAAGCAATTATTATTGGAGGATACCCATATCACTATCAAAGCTATGGATTTGTTGGAGCAAAAAAATATGGGATTTCTTTAGCTGACGGAAATTTTTATACTGGAATAATGGCATTACCTCTTTATAAAGGGGCACTTAATGGAGTAAGTGGTATTATCTATTTTAGTGAAGTAATGGAACCAGATGAAGTTAGCTTAGAAGAATTTGATAAAGGATTTCCTTATAAAGAAAAGAAAGTTCAAGAAAGCCAATTACAATTTGAAGCTGCTGTAAGTGAGTTAGATAGCAATACTTATAATTAGTTTTAATAAGTCTGCACTGAATATTGGGTTAAAGAGTAGAGTGGTTTAGGAAGATGAAAAATTAAGATAAGTTTTATTAAAAAAATTTTGCTTTAATATTATAATAAAGTTAATAGATATGGTTGAGATTCACTTTTTAGAGCTACCTAGGTTTAGAAAGAAAAAAGATAAAGATTATAGAAATTATTAGGATAGGTTTTCATTATCAAGAGTAAATTTTGATAATTTTCACCTATCCTATTTTGCAATTAATAAAATTCTATTATAAGTTCTCTATTGATTTCTCCATAACTAAAGAAATAGAGGTAAAGAAATAAAGACCTTTCCAGATAAATATAATTTGTATCCATATAGTGAAAAAGATTATATGGATAAATGAAAATTCTATTTTAAGTAGTTTAACCATATTTTTAAAACTTAATTTAAAACCTTCTTTAAGGGCATATAAAATTGTAACTTCTTTTGTAGCAGCTATATATGCAGGATAAGCGAAGATATTAAAAATAATTAAAAATAGTACAATTCCTATAAAGTAAATGATAAGAGCTTTTGCAAGTTCCTTTAAAATTAAAACTAATGTAAAGTTCATAAGAAAATCTACAAAAGCTGCAGTACTATTAATGGAATTAAATAAGCCATGAAGAAAAGGGCTCCCTCCCATTAAGTCTATTAATCCATAGCTTATAGGGGTATACAAGAAATATACAATTAAAGTAAATATCACTAGTGCTAAGAAAAATATAAAAAATACATTAAGGTTAAAAATATATTTTATAGTTACTTTATTTTTCCTAGTAGTTTGAATACTCTTCATAAAAGCATATCCAATAATTAAAGAGATGCAAAGAAGCATTACTATAGCTGAAATTATTGTAAGTAATATTCCATTTGAAAAAATAATTCCTACAATAGAAAGTGGTATAAAAATTAAAAGAGAAGCTAAAAAGCATAAAAAGCCAATGGGTTCTGCTGATACATTTTTACTATAGACTAATTTTCTAGCTAAAGCTTTTATATCAGAGCATTTATATGAAATTGAATTTAAATCTAAGTTTAAATTATCTTCTTTATCTATAATCATAAAAAATTTCCTCCTAAGTTTTAGATAATATTATTATCCTCTAGTATTTTTTCCATTAAAATTGATTTTGAAGTATGGATATATAGGACTTTCCATATAAGTAAAATATCAAGAGTAATAATTGATAATAGAATTAATCCAATAAAGGATAAATCTATACCGATTAATCTTAATATATTTTTAAATCCTAATTTTAAACCAATATTAAGGCTTTTACCTATTGAATATCCTCTTGAAGCGTAGATATAGAATACTAAAGGTAATATTCTTAAAATTACAAGGTATACTACTATGAAAATAAGTAAAAGTAAAACTCCAATAGAAGCAGATAAAAATAAAAATTTTATGGTCTCAAAATTAAGAAGAGATTCCATAGAAAAATGAGATTCCTCAGTATTTATCAAGATGTTAATTGTTAAAAAACATGCTGATGAAAATACTGTTACAACAATAATTTTTGATATAAAGAAAAATAATACTATTTTAAATGGAATAGATAAAGAAACAGTTGCCTTTCTTGTCTTTATAATATTTATGGTTTTTACAAGTAAATAGGTATAAGAAAAGCCTGAACAAAAAATACCTAAAATTAAAGCTACAGTAAAACCAAGGAAATATTCACTAATAGAAAAGATTACTATAGTAGCAATTGTTAAAAGAATAGAGATAAGACCAATTCTTGCATTTGATACATCTTTAGATTTTATTAAATTTCTTGCTAAATACTTTAAATCACGAGCTGCGTAAGAAGTACTGTCTAAAGTATAGTCAAAAAATTCTTCTTCTTTTGGTAACATAAAAATCCTCCTAAGTTTAAATTACTTTATATAGTATAGCATAAGAAAGTACAACATAGGAAAAGAAGAAAATTTATTCTATTTTATTTTAAGTAGTCTTTAAAAAGGCAATTCATATAAAATCTAAAGAGAAATAGTTAAATATTAATAATTTAATTTTATGATAGATATATTTTTATAAATAAAGAACATTTCCATATTAAAAAGTAAAGTGGTAATCTTAAAACATAAGTACTCTAATAAAGCATCTTATGAAATATTATTATTTAAAAAGGAAGTGTTTTATCATGGAATGTATAAATAAAAATATAAAAGTTTCATTAATCGGTGGAGGTATTGCATCACTTGCAAGTGCTGTTTACTTTATTCAAGATGGGCATATAAACCCTAAAAATATTACTATTTATGAGCAACTTAATTGTCTTGGTGGTAGTATGGATGGTGCTGGAAACGATAAGGATGGTTATATTGCACATGGAGCTAGAATGTTTGATAAGGAAGCCTATGCCTGTAGCTATGATTTATTTTCAAGGGTTCCTGCCTTAGATGGGACAATGTCTGTTTTAGATGACTTTAATAAATTTAATAAAGAAACTAAATTTAATCGTTCAAATGTAAGGTTAATTGCTGAAAATGCAGAAAAAGTTGATGTAATTTCATTTGAATTATCAAAAGCTGATGAACTGGCTCTTGTTAGTATGATTATGGGTCCAGAGTTTAAATTAAAAAATTCTAGAATTTGTGATTGTTTCACTCCAGAATTTTTTACTTCAAACTTCTGGTACATGTGGGCTACAACCTTTGCCTTCCAACCATGGCATAGTGCTGTAGAGTTTAAAAGATACCTTCATAGATTTATGCATGAGTTTCCTCATGTTACTGATCTTGCTGGTGTTAGACACTCAAGATATATTCAATATGATTCAATAATTTTACCAATAATAAATTATCTTAAAGCTCAGGGTGTTAACTTTACTATGGAATCAAAGGTTACAGATTTAACTTTTACCACTGAAGAGGGTAAAAAAGTTGTAACAGGGATTAAATATACTAAAGCTGGAAAAGCTATGGAAGAAAAAGTAGGAAAAGAGGATTTAGTTCTTGTAACTATTGGTTCTATGACTGCTGGATTTAGCGTTGGTGATAATAATAAAGCTCCAGTAATAAATAATAAGGATTCTGATGGTTCTTGGAATCTTTGGGAAAAGATAGCCAAGGAAGATGAAGCTTTTGGACATCCAGAAGTATTTAATAGTCGTGTAAATGAGTCACTTTGGGAGTCTATTACATTAACATTTAAAACTCCTCTATTCTTTGATTTAGTTAGAGAGTACTGTGGTGGAACAGGAACTGAATTTACATTTAAAGATTCTAATTGGTTCCTATCAGTAGTACTTCCTAAACAACCATACTTTATGAATCAATCTGATGAAGTTCAAGTTGCTTGGGGCTATGCTTTACATCCAGATAAAAAAGGTAATTTTGTGGACAAGCCAATGACTGAATGTAATGGTATTGAAATTATGAAAGAGATTTGTGGTTTACTGGGATTTGAAGAGCATATGGATGAAATTCTAAGTTCAGTTATCTGCAAACCTTGTGTAATGCCATTTATTACAAGCCAATTCTTAACAAGACTTCCTGGTGATAGACCAGATGTAGTACCAAAAACAGCTAAAAATTTAGCATTCCTTGGTCAATTCTCTGAAATACCTGATGATACAGTATTTACAGTGGATTATTCAGTAAGAGGAGCACAAATAGCTGTGTATACATTATTAGGGCTTAATTATAAAGAAGTTACCCCTATTTATAAAGGTGAATTTGATGTAAGAATTTTATTAGGTGCATTTGCAACAATGATAAAATAAAAACTTAAATATAGATAGAAAAATGGATTGTATCAATATATAGGGAATTATTCCTATTGTGATACAATCCATTTAAATTTAGCTATGAAAATTGTTTTTTATTTATATATAATTTTAGAAATATTATTATTTCCATGCATTATAATAAGGATTAAATTTCTTTTCAAATCCAATAGTTGTACTAGGACCATGTGCTGGATGAACTTTCAAATCCTCATTTTCACTATTAATAAGTCTAGGAATACTTTCTTTTAAATCATTGATATTTCCAGTTTTAAGGTCTGATCTACCAACAGCACCTTTGAAAAGTGTATCACCAGAGAATAAATCATTTTCAAATTTGTAGCAAACACCACCTATAGTATGACCAGCAGTTGCTATGAAAGTTATTTCCTTATCTCCAAGAGGTAAAGTATCTCCATCTTTAAGTTTAACAAACTCTCTACCATCTAAATTATAATGTCTTACAATTCCACGTTCATCATATAAATCATTATAGTTAGAGATAAATAAATCATATTCTTTTTCATAAAGATAAATAGGAACATTATAAACATCAGTAGCACTTATATGGTCAAGATGTGAATGAGTTAAAAGAATTCCCTTAACAGTTAGATTATTATCTTCAACTACTTTTTGTATTTTTTCTTTCTCATATCCAGGATCTACAATATAGCATTCACCTTGGTAATTTATTATATAACTATTCATTTCAATATATTTATTTTTATAAATTTCGCCACTTACTTCAACTTTAAACATAATCATCATTCCTTTGTTCAATATTTTATATCTTTATTATAAATCTAATTTATTTTTTTGAAAATTACTGACTTTTTTGTGAGTATAAATAATATTAAATTTTATAGTGAAGTGCTAGGGATTTTAAAGGGTTATATAGGTTGCTTATTGATATTCAATCTAATATAATATATGATATATCAAAACTCAAAAATATTATGTTTGGTCTGAAATTATATATAATATTTTGGTGAATTATTTAAAAATTGATTTGATTATTTGAATTTAGTTTATATAGAAAATAATTTTAAGGAGTGAAAAGCATGGAAAATAGAGATCTTATACAACGACGAATAAGTGAAGTAGATTTTGACAAGCTTGAACAATCCACTGATGAAAAAATTGAATATAATAATGGGCAAATACTTTATTCTTCAAGTACATCTCAAAGGCATAATGATATTATATCTAATATTGTAGCAGTATTAAAACATATAGTTCCAAATGGATGTAAAGTATTTCATGAAGCAATTGAAGTAAGGTTAGAAGATAAAAATAAAGATGAATTATATAAATATAAACCAGATGTATTTGTTATTTGTGGAGATTATGAAAAAAAAGGAGAAACAGTTAATGATATTCCTAAAATTATTTTTGAAGTAGTTTCCCCTAAGTATGATACTCATGACACTATAACAAAAAGATTAGTTTATGAAAAATTTGGGGTTTTAGAATATAATATAATATTTCAAAATGGAGATATAATTCAGTATTTTCTTAATGAAGAAAATATATATGAAATGAGATTGTGTCATAAAGGTGATAAGTTTAAAAGTAATATTTATAAAGAACTTAATATATTGGTAGATGACTTAGTTGAGGAAGGTTATTCTAAAAAAATAGAAGATAATAAAGCTTTAACTATAGCTAAGAATTTATTAGATATTTTGGATGATGAAACTATCTCAGAAAAAACTGGATTAACAGTTCAAGATGTAAAAAAGCTTAGAGAATAAGAAGTTAACAATAAGAAAAAAGTGAAAATTTATTATAATAGGAGGTATTATGGTACTTAACAATAAATTGCAAATTACAAATTCAGTTGAACTTGCTAGGATAGAAGAAAAAATAAGTAAGAAAAAAGCTGTTGAATTATTTGAAAGTGGATATTTAGATAGCTTGGAAGCAGGAAAATATAATACGTTAGCAGAAATTCATAGATATTTATTTGAGGATATATATGAATTTGCAGGAATAATACGTGATGTAAATATTGCAAAAGGGAATTTTAGATTTGCTCCTGTTATGTATTTAAAAGCATCATTAGAACATATTGATTCAATGGCACAATCAACTTTTAATGAAATAATTGAAAAGTATGTTGAAATGAATATTGCTCATCCCTTTAGAGAAGGAAACGGAAGAAGCACTAGAATTTGGCTTGATTTAATACTAAAAAAAGAATTAGGAAGAGTAATTAATTGGAGCGAAGTTGATAAAAATGATTATTTGCTTGCTATGGAACGTAGTCCTATAAAAGATATAGAAATCAAGTATCTTTTAAAAGAAGCATTAACGGATAAAATCAATGATAGAGAAATTTATATGAAGGGTATTGATACCAGTTATTATTATGAAGGATATACTATTTATAAGACAGAAGATTTATAATGAGTGTGTTTATTTATAGTCTTAATAAAATAGATAATTATGTGATTTTGAATAAGATAATTTTAACTAATAAGTATTTAGTTAGGATTATCTTATTTTTAAAATCTATCTAATTATGTCTTATAAATAATGCTGGGGAAATAATTTATTCAGAATGTGATTGTCCTTATAATTTTGGACCTATATGTAAACATGAAGTAGCGGCTTATTTTGAATTAGTTGAGATTACAAATAGTAAAAAAAGTAATAATGGTAAAGGAAAAAACATAGCAAAAAAATTAGATTTAAAAGATATTCTAAATGATTTATCCAAAGAAGAGCTAGTTGATATTATAGAAGATATAACTAGAAATGATAAAGTTTTAAAAGATAAATTAATTCTTAAATTTTCAAAGGCAAATGCTACAGAAGAAGTTAAAAATTGCAAGAAATTAATAGAGAAAATTGTGAAAAAATATGCAAGAATAGATGGGTTTATTGAATATAAAGAACTTTTTGATTTTGTTGGTGAATTAGAATTTATATTAGAAAAGGTAAGTGAAACAAAAGATGTATTAGTATCTTTGGATATGGCTTTTTTATTACTTAAAGAAACTATTGAATCTTTTCAGTATACAGAGGATTCTGGGGAACTAGGTTATTTAGCTGAAGATATTATAGGAACAATAGGTCAAATTGCTATTAATATTGATAAAAATAATTTGAACTTAAGAAAAAATGTATTTAATAAGATATTGACGTTTAGTGAGGAAAGAGTTTTTGTAGGTTGGGAAGAATATAGAATAGATTTGCTAAGAATTTTCATTAGATTTACTGATATTGAGGAACTTAGAGAGAAATTTATTGAAGAAATAAAAAGATTAATAAATGTAAGTTCTAAAAATCATTATAATGAATACAGTGTTGAACAACTTCATAATATGTTATTAGAAGTTACTGAAGAATATGGGACAGTAGATAAAGTACATGAATTTATACAGGTTAATTTAAATCTTACAACTTCTAGAGAGATGATTATAACTAAATACATAAATGAAAATAATTATGAAAAAGTAATAGAATTAGCTTTAGAAGGTGAAGAGAAAGATCGAGAAGACGTTGAATTATCACTAAAATGGAAAAATATGAGATATGATGCTTATAAAAAACTTTCTTTGAGAAAAGAACAGAAAATTTTGGCAAAAGAATTATTACTTAATGGAGATTTTGAATATTATAATGAATTAAAAGAATTAAATATAGAAAATCAAGAATTATTTTATAATGAATTAAAAAATGAATTGAAATATAGTAAAAAAGCTAGAGAAAGAATAGTATATGCTGAACTTATAGAAGAAGAAAATGATTTAGATGAAATAATGGAATTAGTAAGAATAAATCCAAGTTTTATAGAAGATTATGCAGATAAATTAATTCATAAATTTAAAGATGAGATTATGGATATATATAAGGCTTATATAAAAGAAAGAGCTAGTTATGCATTAAATAGAAAAGAATATCAAGAAGTATGTAGAATACTTAAAAAATATAAAAAAATAGCAGGAAAAGAATATGAAGATAAACTGAAAAATAATTTAATAGCTTTATATAAAAAGAAACCAGCTTTTTTAGATGAACTTAGTAAAATTAAGTAGATAAAAGTGAATCTAAAAATATTAAAGAGAAACCTATAAATATAGTAGAATTTAATATTAGGATAGTAGTTTTCAATTAAGTGAAGGCTGCTATTTTTTTTGTTGACAGTGGTAGTAGTGAGTGATACTATATAGTAGTAATAAGTAATACTTAGTACTTTAAATTTAAAATTATTTAGGAGATATATATGGAAAATATAACAGAAATGCTAAAAGGGGTATTAGAGGGTTCTATTTTACAAATTATAAGTGAAGAAGAAACTTACGGTTATGAAATTACAAGAAAATTAAATGATCTTGGATTTTCAGATGTTGTAGATGGAACAGTTTATACAATATTAGTAAGATTAGAAAAAAATAAATTAGTAGAAACTACAAAGAAGAAATCAGATATAGGACCACCAAGAAAGTTTTTCACTCTTAATGATGCAGGACGTGAAGAACTAGAAAAATTTTGGCTTAAGTGGGACTTTGTATCAACAGCTATGAGTAAATTAAAGGAGCGATAAGAGATGAATTTTTTAGATAGAGTAACAGGAAATGATATTACTAGGGAATTTAAAGGTTTTGAAGAGAGAGCAATAAAGTTACCAGAAGAATATCAATTAGCTTGGGAAAAAATAAAGAAAAATATTTGGAAATATTCAGATTTTACTGGTAGAAATTTAATGCCTTTCTTTGAAAATGCTATTACTTTTCTTGAGGAAACTGCTGATGAAGAAGTAACTGTTGAAGAGGCTTTAGGTAATGATATTGAAGGATTTTGTTTTGAACTAATTGGAAAAGAAAATTCTAATAGTTTTAAAGATAAATGTGGCAGAAAATTAAATAAGAATATTGAAAAAAAGCTAAGTAAATAGGAGAATAGTATGAGTATAAAAGATATAATAGAAGGAAAAAAACAATGGAAAGCTCATGTGAAGAGAGTAAAATCACTTCCAAAAGATTATCAAATTGTTTATGAGGAGATCCAAAAGTATTTATATAAAATAGGAGCTATGGACTCATTAAATGTTATGGAGTTACTTATTGGGATGGTGGATCTTTTTGAAGAAGGAGTAGTAGAAGGAAAAAAAGTGTTAGAAGTTACAGGTTCTGATGTAGCAACTTTTTGTGATGAATTAATAAAAGCTTCAAATATTCATGGTGATATGTGAAAGTATAAAAATAGATATAAAGGTTCTTTTCTAAATTATTGAAAAGAACCTTTTGAGTTATTAAAAATTATGGTTTAATTAATTTTTTGTTGTATTATAAATTTGATAATTATCATTCATAACTTGTACAGTGCCATTTGAATCAAGAAGAATAGCCATTGCAATTAATATATTCTTTGTCTGCTTATTTCTGTTCCATTTTCATTCATACGTTGAACTATATCAATAGATTCTATAGCAGAAATATCTTCTGGTGCTATTGAATCAGATAACATAAATTTATAACTTTGTCCTGGTTCAATATTTTTTCCTTCCCAAGTTCCTTTTATATCAACAACTACATAACCATTTTCATAAGTAACTTGACCAGCCATATGATCGCCAGCAGTTAATTTCTTATTAGTTTTTATATATAGTTTAGGCGTTTTAAGAGTTTCCCCTCCACGTTCAACTTCTTTTAATACTTCATCTGATTCTTCTAAATTTTCATTATTTTTAAGAGTTATTTCATATCCACCACCTGTTCCCCAATCTTGTTTAACAGGTTTAATATTAACATCTATATCTAAAGTAGAATATACAATTTCATGGGTTGGTAATTCTTTATCTCCAAATAAACCTTGCTTAGTGGCTTTAGTTAGTTCATCTCTTTTTCCTGAATTAGAATTACTTTCAGCATCTTGTGATGCCATCCAACCTATTACACCACCTAATCCTTTTTCATGGACATATTTAGTTTTTTCTTCTATGGATTTTGTATTATCATAAGTGAAAAATGCGCCAGTAGTTTCATCGTATAAGTAAGGTGCTTTTGCTATATCATCCCAATATTCTTTTATATTTGGATATAATTCTTTTAACTTATCTAAACTTCTATATGACCATACACCACCACGGCGTCCACCTTCACCAACTTTTAAAGGAGCTTCATTAATACCACCTCTACTTGGTGTTTGATCAGCATCTTTAGCTGAAATTTCAGCCTCTCCAAATAAGCCTGGTAACTCACTATCGGCACCTATTGATACTTTATCCCATCCCCTTGTATAATAGGCCGCACCAACAACTATTTTTTCAGCTTCAGCGCCATTACTTAGTAAATAATTTATACTTTCATCTACTGATAGTCCATTTCCTTTTGTAGGGTCATTTGGATTAGTATATAAACCTGTTTGATGTCCACTTACTTCATCCCAGGCACCTCTCATGTCATATGTCATTATATTAGCAAAATCAACTAAATCAAATAATTTATCTATATCTATACCTGAATCTAATTTAGATTTTGGTGCAGGTAATGCTACTGATAATTCATAGTCTTTACCAATCTCTGTACCTTTTTCATCAAGTGCTACTCTAAAATCTTCTAGTAATTTTATATAATTTTCTTTATCTTCTGGTTTAGCATTTACTGTTCCTTCATCATTTTGATTATCAACTTTATCAGGATCTCTTTTTTCAGCTGGATACTCCCAGTCTAAGTCTACAAAATCCATATTAGTATAATCAATAAATTTTAAAACGTTTTCAACAAGCTTAGCACGTTTTGAAGCATCAGCAGAAACTTCTGAAAAATCACCAGATTTAGACCAACCACCAATGGATATTCCTATTTTTAAATTAGGATTTTTAGCTCTTAATTCCTGTAATGCTGAAAGGATACCTGCATTTGGACCACCCCATTGGACCCCTTCTTCTCCAACAGGTGCACCTACAGCTGCATCTTTATCAGTGAATTTTAAGTTTCCATTAGCATCAAAGTCTAAAAATGCAAAATTTAAATGTGTTAATTGCTCAGCTGGTATATCTTTAGGATAAAAATTACCTTGTCCTCCCCATATAGACCAATCACCATAATACATAACATTACGCTTTCCCTCTGTTATATTTTGTTCAATTGCACCAGCAGTAACGTTTGGTCTAAATACAAAAATTGAACTTCCTAAAAGTATAGTAGATAAAGTAACTAAGCATATAGTCCTATTTCTTAATTTTTTAAAAGCTCTTTTTGCCATAATTATTCCCCCTAAAATTAATTATATTTTATTATAGAAAACTTTATTATGTAATATTATTCTATAAAAGGGAACTAATTCCTTTTGTAGAATTTGAATTTAACAATTATTTTTTTGTTAATAATTAGTAACAATTAAATATCTTTATTAAAATAAAAAGAATTAGCTATTAGAAAAGTATTAAATTTAAGAAATATAAAAATAAAAATTTATAATAAAAATAAAGAATTAAAGCTATAAAAGAAGAGCCTATAAGTTAGTTAATATGTTATTTAATAAACTGATAGCTATTTATCATGATATATAAAAATTATATGATTAGAAATTTGGAAATTAAAATTCAGTAAAGTTTTTATTAATTTTATTTGGAATAATGCAGAATATTGTAATAAAAAAATAAAAATATTTATAAGTAAAAATATTGAAAAGTTTCTTTTTATATCTTAAAATTGTATTTAATACCATATAATTAAGGGGGAAGCTTAATGAGTGAAAATTTAAATAGGGTGAAAAAAGAAATAGGTATATCCTTGGGAATTAATTTTGCAATAATAGCAGTAATAGGCTTATTATTTTTTAATTTACCAAAGGGTGATAATGGTACTATGTTAGTGTCAGCAGCTGCTACAGTTTTTATGATTATACCATGTTTTTCTGTTATGATAACTATGAAATATTTTTCTAAAGAAGATTTTAATAAGTATGAAGCTAGTTTTGTTAGATGGATTATAATAGGATCTATAATTATTATTTTAGGTTTAATTGTGATTCTTATAGGAAAACAAAGTGACTTTGCATTACTTTTAAGTTTATTACAATATCCTATATCATTAGTTTTAATTATAAAAGCTCTTAAAAATGGAAAGCATTTAGAAAGATTTAATTTACGATTCAATAAAAATCTTAAGTGGGTTTTAATAGGTGCAGTAATATTTATTTCTATAAAATTAGGATTATTATTAATAGGTACATTTATACTTAAAGAAAGTATTTCTATAAATCCAACTATGTTAGGATTAATGCCGATAAGTTTAATAGAAAACTTTTTTTTAGGATTCTTTATGTTTTTAGGTGAAGAATTTGGTTGGAGATACTACTTACAACCAAGATTACAAGTACTTTTTGGGAAAAAAATTGGCGTTATAATTTTAGGTGCTATATGGGGAATTTGGCATTTACCACTTTGCTTTACTTTATATAGCCCAGAAACACCTATAAATTGCATAATATCACATGTAGCTTTCTGCATAACTTTAGGAATATTCTTAGGTTTTGTATATATGAAAACAGAAAATATATTTGCACCGATTATAATACATTTAATAAACAATGTACTAGCGGTTGTTTTAAATAATGGAAGTTATACAACTGTTATAACTAAGAAAGACCTGATTCTATCAATGATAATAAATATTATTATATTTGTTCCATTCTTATTTACTAAGGAATACAAAAAAGAAGATCAAAAAGAATTGATAGTTAAATAAAAATATGATTAATAATAATTTTTTATAAATATAGCCATTAGAAATAGTTTAGAGTAAATCACCAGAAATTCTGGTGTTTTTTTTATATTTTAGAATAGATATAATAAGAAAATAAAATTTCAGTTATGTAGATTTAAAGAATTTAGAACTTGTTAAGGGTAGAAATAAATCTCCTCCTAAGTTAATTATACCATATAAAAAAATTGTAATATAGACTTATATATTAAGATAAATACTGATAAAATAAGTTAAGTCTAGATAGATTATTATTTAAAAACATAAGAGGAGTTGAATTAAATGAGTAATAAATTTGATCCAAAAAATAAAATTATTAGATTAGCTATGTTAGGAATGGTACAGGAGCAGCAAGGTAATTCTGAGGAAGCGAGTAAATTATTTCTTCAAGGATGGAATGAATCAACAGATGATTTTGAAAGATTTATTGCTGCTTATCATTTAGGGAAATATGAAAAAAATAATTTAGATAGATTAAAATGGATGGAAAAAGCTTTAGAATTTGCGCTAA
This sequence comes from Sarcina sp., assembly GCA_051656625.1. Lineage (GTDB taxonomy): Bacteria > Bacillota > Clostridia > Clostridiales > Clostridiaceae > Sarcina. The sequence continues at coordinate 17,028 of JBOGCG010000087.1, forward strand.
AATCAAAGGATGACAGTGCCAAAAGTGCTTTTCCAGCAATATATTTAATTATTTCAAAATGCTATGAAGAATTGGGAACTTCTAAGGAGGCAGAACTAAATTATGAACTAGCAAATTCATATAACACTAAGCCTACTGATAAAGGACCTTTTTATCATGGAACTAGAGCAGATTTACAAATTGGTGATTTATTAGTTGCAGGTAGAAATTCAAATTATGATTCTGATCTTAAGATGAATCATATTTACTTTACCTCTAATGTTAATGGTGCAGGACTAGCAGCAGGACTTGCAAAAGGCGAGGGGAGAGAAAGAGTATATATTGTAGAACCAACAGGAACTTTTGAAAATGATCCAAATGTAACTGATAAGAAATTCCCTGGAAATTTGACTTGCTCCTATCGTTCAGAGGCTCCTTTAAAAATTATTGGTGAAAAAGTAGATTGGATGAAGCAAACAGAGGGTGAACTCAATCAGTGGCGTGAAAAAATGTCTAATAAAAAAGGTGAAATTATTAATTAAAAATAGTTTAAATATAAAAAGGAATGTAGCAATATAATTATCATTGCTACATTCCTTTTTTTATTTAATTTCTACTAGCGTTATAGTGTTTTCATAGTAACTGTTTCCTTAGTAGTTTTGTTAGCTTCAATGTTGAAAGTAACATTATTACTGTTGAAACCTTTAGCTGAAACAGACCAAGTACTTTGTCCAGGCCATAGGTTATCTATAGAAATTTCACCTTTAGCATTAGTTTCCATAACTCTACCACCGATATTAACGTAAGTGTTAGCCATTGGAGAATCTGTTTCAATGTTCATGAAAGTGATAACAGTGTTTCCAGCCTCAGGAGCCATATCTACTGTTGTAGTAGTAGTTTCATTAGCTTTTACATTGGAAATTAACTGTTGCATTATTAAATCCTTTTGAAGATGCAGTCCAAGTACTTTCACCAGTCCATAGACTACCTATTGAAGCAATACCATTGGCATTAGTTTCTAAAGTAGTACCAGCTATATCAACTGTACTATTAGCCATAGCTTGTCCTGTCTCCATATTTACGAATTTTATATTTTGAGTTCCAGTGTAAGGTGCTATAGATATAGCAACTTTATTAGAAATATTATTGACAATATTAACTGAAATAGAATTTTCTTGATAGCCCTTTGAAGTTACATTTAGCGTATTAGTACCTAATTTAAGATTTTTAACTAAAACCTCACCTTGATTATTTGTCTTGTAATTAATTCCGTTAATAGAAACTTGTTGATTATTTACTGTAGAACCAGTTTCCATACTAGTTACTGTAAGAAGTAAATTTTTAGTTTGATTTTTCTTTGAAGTATTTACTTGTCTACTAGCTAAAAGAGTTACATTATTTGTTTAAGTCTTATTTGGAGTTGTTAAAGTTGTGGCACAACCTATAGTTGCAGTTGTTATAATCATAGCTAATATTTTTTTATTCATCATGTTAGGTATGCTCCTTTTGTTAATTTTGTAATTGTTGTGTGTTTTTTGGATTTTAATTTTTAATAAATTATACTTTGTCTATATTAGTTGGTCAAAATGTAAAAAAAGTATAATTATAATAAAAAGTTGGAAATAATTAAAAGATTGGTTAAGTTATCTATATTTTTTTAGAGAAAAATAATATTTTTACAAAAAAAATATTTAATTGCTAAATATAGGTTGAATTTACTGAATTTAAAACTTTAAATTGCAAAATAATAGTTATTGAATTTAATAAAATGTATTATTCATATTAAATAAACCAAAATTTAAAATAATTGGTAAAGAACAGAGATGGGAATTAGTAAAGCACTATTTATTTCTATTTGATATTTGGGATATATCTACATATAATCTAAAAAACAACATAAAAAAGAAAAAATAATTAAAATACTAGCAGATAAATGGAGGAATTTTAAAATGAATAGAAAAAGATTAGCGACCTTAATATTAGGAATAGCAATGACGGGTGGATTAGCTATAGGAGGAAATGGTTTAATAGCTAATAAACATGTAAATAATAATCTTTTACTTACTAATAATATAAGTAATAACAATAATAAAAAGGCTGTTGTTGTAGGAAATAGTTCTTTAGTATTAAGACAAACAGCAAGATCAAATGGAAAAGTTTCTAGCTATATTTCAGTTGGTGAAATGTTAACTATAAATAGTACTAAAGGAAATTACTATAATGTTACAGTTCAAGAAACTGGAGCAACAGGTTACATTTCAATGAATAATGCACAGATAATAAAAAGTGGAGTTAATAGTCCATTTGAACAATTAAACGAAGGGGCAAATGTTATAAATGTATCATCAGTTGTAAATTTAAGAACAGCTCCAGATATGGCTAATAATGTTATAGCTAAATTAACTAATGGAACAAATATTACAGTTATGGGTAAACAAGGACAATGGTATAAAGTTAACGATAATGGGACTATAGGCTTTATATATGAAGAATATGTTGGAATAACAGATGGAAGTTCAACAGTTGTTAACCCAGGAGTAAATTCAGGAACAAATCCGGGAACAAACTCAGGAACTAATCCAGGGACAAACCCAGAAACTAATCC
>JBOGCG010000088.1:0-26368 GCA_051656625.1 Sarcina sp.
GTTATAAATTAATTCTTTGTTAAGAATTTTTTAAGTTGTAAGTGAGTATATATGAGGTACAGGTGTTTTTTAGTGGTGGAAACTATGGTTAAAATTGTCAAAAAAATATCAAAATAATTATCATATTGTTAATAATTTAAAGTATTTACAATAATATACTTAGAATATATAATTTATATTAACATAAATGAAATTAACAAAAAATGTATTTTATTATTAGAATGCAATTTATGAAATTACATATTGCGATTTCGATACTTAGGAAAATTCATTCTATTTATAAAAGAAAAAAAGGGGGGGCTTCAGATGTTTAAATATGTATGTAAAAGAATTTTAACAAGTATAATTACTATACTTGCAGTTGTGACTATTACTTTTTTCTTAATTAGATTAATGCCGGGAGGACCTTTTGATGGAGAAAAGATAACTCCAGAAATTAAGGCTAATTTAAATGAAAAGTATGGCTTAGATAAGCCATTAACTGAGCAATATACAATGTATATGGAGAATTTAGCTAAAGGAGATATGGGAGAATCAATGGTCTTTCCAGGTAGACAAGTTAAAGATATCATAGGTTATTCATTTCCAGCATCTGCGAAATTGGGGATAGTTACAGTTTTAGTTTCATTGATTATAGGAGTTTTACTTGGAATAGTGGCAGCTCTTAAGGAAGGAAAGTGGCCAGACAGGCTTTGTATGATAATTGCAACTTTAGGAGTATCGGTTCCTAGTTTTGTTGTAGCATCTGTACTTATATATTTACTTACTTTAAAACTAGATTTGTTACCAGCAACAGGATTTTATGGGGCAGAGTATTATATTATGCCAGTGATAGCACTTGCAGGAAGTTCTCTTGCATTTATAACAAGACTTACAAGAAGTAGACTTACAGATGTTATGAAGGCAGACTATATAAGAACAGCAAAAGCTAAAGGGTTAAATGGAAAAGTAGTAATAATGAAACATGCTTTAAGAAATTCGTTGATTCCTATAGTAACTTATTTAGGACCTCTTGTAGCAGCAATTTTAACAGGCAGTTTTGTTGTTGAAACAATGTTTGCAATACCTGGTCTTGGAAATGAATTTGTTTTATCAGTAGGAAATAGAGATTATACAATATTGCTTGGGGTAACAGTATTTTATTGCACCTTAGTCATAAGTTGTAATTTAATTGTTGATATACTTTATGGATTTATAGATCCAAGAATTAAACTAGAGGATTAAGGGGGAGAAAGTTATGATAAATATGGAATTAGATGATTTAAAGTTAAATAAAGATTCTTTTGAACCTTTAAAGGCAAGTGAGAAAAATTTAAATGCAAATATAAGACCTTCTGTGAGTTATTGGAAAGATGCTTGGAGAAGACTTAAAGCAAATAAGGTTGCTTTAGTATCATTAATATTAATTATAACAATAATTTTAGGAGCTATATTTGTACCGAAGTTTTCAACTTTTGCTTATGATCAAAATAACCTTGAATTAGCTAATATAGCACCAAATGCTACTCATTGGTTTGGTACGGATCAACTTGGTAGAGATATTTTAGTTAGATGTTTTTATGGAGCTAGATATTCCTTAATAATAGGATTTGCAGCAGCTTTTATAAATTTAATAATTGGAATTATTTATGGGGGAATAGCAGGATTTGTTGGTGGAAAAGTAGATAATATAATGATGAGAATAGTAGATGTTCTTTATTCAATTCCACTTACTATATATGTAATTATATTCATGGCAGCTTTTAATCAACCGGGTAGTGGGAAAAGTGGGTTGTCTACAATTATATTAGCACTTTGTATATCGTACTGGATTAATATGGCAAGAATAGTTAGGGGAGAAGTTCTTCAATTAAAACAACAAGAATTTGTGTTAGCGGCAAAAACTCTGGGCGCTTCAGGAACGAGAATTTTATTTAGACATTTGATACCTAACTGTGTTGGTTCAATTATGGTAACTATGACTCTTTTAATTCCACAGGCAATATTTACGGAAGCATTTTTAAGTTTTATTGGACTTGGAATAAATCCACCACTTGCATCTCTTGGAACACTTGCAAATGATGCTCAAAAAGTGCTTACAGTTTATCCATATCAATTATTTTTTCCGGCTGTAATGATATGTTTAATAATTTTAGCATTTAATCTTTTTGGTGATGGATTAAGTGAAGCATTAGATCCTAAGAATAAAAAATAGGAGGAAGTTAAAATGGAAAATTTATTAGAGGTTAAAAATTTGGAGACTTCCTTTCATACACATGTGGGAGAGGTTAAGTCAGTAAGAGGAGTTAGTTTTGAATTAAATAAGGGTGAGGCTATTGGAGTTGTAGGAGAATCAGGTTGTGGAAAATCTGTAACTATGATGTCTGTTATGAGACTTTTATCTGGAAATGGGGAAATAAAAAATGGAGAAGTTCTATTTGAAGGTCAAGATTTAGCAAAACTTTCAGAAAGAGAAATGGAAAAAATAAGAGGGAATGAAATAGCTATGATATTTCAAGATCCAATGACATCATTAAATCCAGTTTTGAAAATAGGAGATCAACTTACAGAACATTTAATAAAACATAAAAAGGTTAGTAAAAAGCAAGCTATAGAAAAAGCTGTAGATATGCTTGAACTTGTAGGAATATCAAGTCCAGAAAAGAGAGTAAAACAATATCCACATGAATTTTCTGGTGGGATGAGACAGAGAGTTATGATTGCTATGAGTCTTATGTGTGATCCAAAGCTTATTATAGCAGATGAGCCAACAACAGCATTAGATGTTACTATTCAAGCACAAATTCTAGACATAATGAAGGATTTAAAAGAAAAATTAAATACTTCAATTATATTAATAACACATGATTTAGGAGTAGTAGCAGATCTTTGTACAAGAATTAATGTAATGTATGGTGGGAAAATTATAGAAAAAGGATCAGTAGATGATATTTTCTATAATTCAAAGCATCCATATACTTGGGGGCTTTTAAAAAGTGTTCCTAATCCTAAAAGTGAAATTAAAGAAAAATTAAAACCTATAGAAGGACAACCACCAGATTTATTAAAACCACCTGTAGGATGTCCTTTTACAGATAGATGTGATTATGCAATGAAAGTTTGTAAGGAGAAAATGCCTCCATATTTTGGAGTTGAAAAACATAAAACAGCTTGTTGGTTATGTCACGAAAATGCACCAAAGATAGAGTCGTCAGTGAGGAGTGAAGTAAATGGATAATAAAGAAATAATTTTAGATGTTAAGAATCTTTGTAAGTATTTTCCTGTTAAAAAAGGAGTCTTTAAAAAGAAAAGTTATGTAAAAGCTGTTGATGATGTTTCTTTTCAAATTGCAAAAGGAGAAACTTTAGGGCTTGTTGGAGAATCAGGATGTGGAAAGACAACTTTAGGAAGAACGGTTTTAAAACTTTATGAAGCAACAGCAGGAACAATTAATTTTAATAAAAAGGATATAACCAAGTTATCTAATAAGGAAATGATTCCTTTAAGAAGAAATATGCAAATGATATTTCAAGATCCTTATGCATCTTTAAATCCAAGAATGACTGTTGGAGATATTATTGGGGAAGCAGTAGATGTTCATAACATTTATGGTAAGGGAGAAAGAGAAGAGAAGATAAAAGATATTTTAGCAAAAGTAGGATTAAATGGGGATCACATAAATAGATATGCTCATGAATTTTCTGGGGGGCAAAGACAAAGAATAGGAATTGCAAGAGCACTTATTTTAAAGCCAGAATTTATTGTTTGTGATGAGCCTATTTCAGCTCTTGATGTATCTATTCAAGCTCAAATAATAAATATGATGGAAGAGTTACAGGAAGAATTTAAATTAACTTATCTGTTTATAGCTCATGATCTTTGTATGGTTAAACATATATCAACACATATTGGAGTAATGTACCTTGGAAAATTAGTTGAGAAAGGGCCTAGTGATGATGTTTATTCAAAAGCAAAGCATCCCTATACTCAAGCGCTTTTATCTGCTGTTCCAATTCCAGATCCAAAAGTAGCTAAAAATAATCAAAGAATAATTTTAGAGGGAGATATTCCATCGCCTATAGATCCAAAGCCAGGATGTAGATTTTGTGGTAGATGTAAATATGTAATGGATATTTGTAAAATAGAAAATCCAGAATTAAAGGAAGTTGAAAAGGGACATTTTGTAGCTTGTCATTTATTTAAATAATAGTAAGTTAATTACTTGTAAAGCAAGTTGTTATAAATTTTTATTAAGGGGGCAAAGATATATGGTGAAATTAAAAAATCTCTGTGCAGTTGCTTTAGCTGTTGCTGTTAGTGCTACAGTTTTCGTTGGTTGTGGAGGAGAAAAAGATGCAGGTGGAAATAGTGGTGCTGCAAAAGAACAAAAGTTAATTTATAATTTAGGGGAGGATCCAAAAACAATAGATCCAGCATTAAATGCATCTGTTGGCGGATCAACAATACTTGCAAATAGTTTTGAGGGTTTAATGAGATTAGACGAAAATGATAAAGCTATTCCAGGTGTTGCTAAGGAGTATAAAATTTCTGAGGATAAGTTAACTTATACATTTACATTAAGAGATGATGCTAAATGGTCTGATGGAAAAGTTGTAACTGCAAAGGATTTTGAATATGCTTGGAAAAGAGCTTTAGATCCAGCTACTGGTGCAGAATACGCATACCAATTATATTATATCAAAGGTGGAGAAGCATTTAACACTAAAAAAGGACCAGTTGAAAATGTAGCAGTTAAAGCTTTAGATGAGAAAACTTTAGAGGTAACTCTTGAAAGTCCAACACCTTATTTCATTGAATTAATGGCATTTCCAACATATTTTCCTGTAAGAGAAGATGTGGTTTCTAATAATAAAGAATGGGCAACTAAAGCGGATACTTATGTAAGTAATGGTCCATTTAAATTAACTGAATGGAGACAAAAGGATGCTTTTGTTTTCACTAAGAATGAAAATTATTGGAATAAAGATGCTATTAAATTAGAAAATTTAGAAATGAGAATGATAAGAGATATAAATTCAGCCTATTCAGCTTTTGAAGCAGGACAATTAGATGTGGTTGATCTTATTCCTCCAGCTCAAATTCAAACAGCTGTTAGTAAAGGGACTGGTATTATTTTCCCGCAAATAGGTACTTATTATTATAGTGTAAATGTTAGTGGAAATGATATGAGTCCAGAAGCTTTAAGAAATCCTAAAGTTATAGAAGCTTTAAATCTTGCTATTGATAGAGAAGCTATCGTTAAAAATGTTGCTAAGGGCGGACAAATACCATCAACTTCTTTTGTACCTAGTGGTGTAAAAGGTGTAGATGGAAAGAGATTTAGTTCAAAAGAGTATTTGTCAACTAAGGCTGATGTAGAACAAGCTAAAAAATTATTAGAAGAAGCTGGATTCCCAGGTGGAGAAGGACTTCCTGCACTTACTTTAATGTATAACACTGAAGGTGCTCATGGTGATATAGCACAAGCAGTTCAAGGTATGTGGAAAGAGATTGGTGTGAATGTAGAACTTCAAAATCAAGAGTGGAAGGTATTCCAAAAAACAAGAAATGACGGAAATTATAATATAGCTAGAGATGGTTGGGTTGGTGATTATGTTGATCCAATGACATTCCTTGATTTATTTACAAGTACTTCAGGAAATAATAACCCTAAATATAAGAGTGGTGAATTTGATAAATTAATAAGTGATGCTAAAGTTGAAACTGATGATACTAAAAGAGATCAGTTATTAAAAGATGCAGAAGCTTTATTATTCAAAGATATGCCTATAATTCCTATTTATGAATATACTCAACCAAAAGGTATTAAACAAAATATTAAAGGGGTTAGAGTTTCTCAGTTAGGACAAATTTATTTTGATGGAGTAACTGTAGAATAATATTTAAACACATGAAAGAACTTTGTTGTTAAACAAGGTTCTTTTTTATGAAAAAATTGAAAATTAGTGTTTTTTATAATAATGAGTTGTAATTATTTTCAATTATTATATTTTAGAGAATTTTCTTGATTTAATAGTTTTCATTAGGATTTTATAATAATTAAATTTAGTAATATCCTTAGAAATTTTAGAATATTCTATTAATATGTAATTTAATTGTATAAATAAAAAAATAGAAAGCTTGTTAAGAGATAATAATACATGATAAAATAATGGTGTGATTTAAAAGTGTTAAAAATAAGAGGTTTTACCTAAAAAAAGGAACTCTTACTTATGCAAAAATAAAAGGAATAGAACTATGGAGGTAGTAATAATGGCAGAAAATTTAACTTTTGATTTAACTAAAGCATCAAGCTTTATTAAAGAACAGGAAGTAAAAAACATGAAAGAAGCAGTGGAAGCTGCTCACGTAAAATTACATGAAGGAACTGGTATCGGAAACGATTTTTTAGGTTGGGTTAACTTACCTGAAAATTATGATAAAGATGAATTTGCAAGAATTAAAAAAGCAGCAGAAAAAATTAAATCAGATTCAGATATTTTAATAGTTATAGGAATTGGTGGTTCTTACCTTGGAGCAAGAGCAGCTATTGAAATGTTAAGCAGTAATTTCCATAATACAATTTGCAAGAAACATAGAAAAGGACCTAAAATATTCTATGTTGGAAATAATATTAGTTCAAGCTATATGTATGATTTATTACAAGCAATTGATGGAAAAGAAATTAGTTTAAACATAATTTCAAAATCTGGTACAACAACAGAACCAGCAATAGCTTTTAGAATATTAAAAGAATATATGGAAAAGAAATATGGTAAAGAAGAAGCTAAGGCTAGAATTTACGCAACAACAGATGCGAAAAGAGGAGCTTTAAAAGGATTAGCTGATAAAGAAGGCTATGAAACATTTGTAATTCCTGATAGCGTTGGTGGAAGATTTTCAGTATTAACAGCAGTTGGATTACTTCCAATAGCAGCAGCTGGAATTAACATAGATGAAATGATGGAAGGTGCTAATGCAGGTAGAGTAGAATATTCAAATTCTAATATAGATGAAAATCCTTGTTACCAATATGCAGCAGCAAGAAATGCTTTATACAACAAAGGTAAATCAATAGAGATATTAGTTAACTATGAACCAAACCTACATTACTTTGGTGAGTGGTGGAAACAACTATACGGAGAATCAGAAGGAAAAGACAATAAAGGATTATATCCTTCAGCTGTTGATTTTTCAACTGACCTTCACTCAATGGGGCAATATATCCAAGAAGGAAGAAGAGACCTTATTGAAACAGTAATTAAAGTAGAAAAACCAAGATATGAAATAGAAATAGAAGCTACAGAAGATAATGCTGATGGATTAAACTTCTTAGCAGGAAAAACAATGGACTTCGTAAATACTAAGGCATTTGAAGGAACATTACTTGCTCATAATGATGGTGGAGTTCCAAACTTAGTAGTAACAGTTCCAGAATTAACTCCATATTACTTTGGTAAAATGGTATACTTCTTCGAAAAAGCTTGTGGAATCAGTGGATACTTATTAGGAATAAATCCATTTGACCAACCAGGTGTTGAAGCTTACAAGAAAAATATGTTTGCTTTACTTGGTAAACCAGGATACGAAGATTTAAAAGAAGAATTAGAAAAAAGACTTTAATCTTAGCATATAAAGAAAAGACCCCGGGGTGTAGGAAAATTTTTCCTATACCCCGGGGTCTTTTTTAAGGTATAATTAAGGAAAGGAGAGATGTTTTATGAGAGTTATTATTGATGGGGACGGATGTCCTGGAATTAAGTTTATAGAAAAAGCCTGTAAAGAAGAAGCAGTGGAATTAATAGTATTTTCAACTATAGATCATAATATATCTCTAAGTTACGGAGAAAAGAAAGTTGTTGATGCAGGATTTCAATCTGTAGATATGTATGTTATGAATGAAGCAAAGAAAGATGATATTATTGTTACTCAGGATTATGGCGTTGCAGCAATGGTTCTTGGAAAAAAATCCTATGCCCTAAATACTAAGGGACAAAGTTACGATAATGATAATATAGAAAGACTTTTATTTGAAAGGCATTTATCACAGAAAGCTAGAAGAGCAGGGGCAAGAAGTAAGGGACCTTCTAAAAGGAAGGCAGAGGATAACTTAAAGCTTTATGAAGCGGTGAAGAGAACTATAAAAAAAGCAAAAGAGAAAACTCAAATGTAGGATGAGTTTTCTCTTTGGTAATGGTTTGATTATATGGATATAATAAAATTAGGAGATTTATGGTGTTACTTTTAGTAAAAACCCCCGAAGATATAGCTTGAGAAAATTTATTACTATTTAACACCATTTATAGTATTAGAAATTTAAGCTTTAATTATTCATTAATTTTAATTAAATAACAAAAAGGCTTAATATTAATTAGTTTACATAATATGGAAAAGTGTGTATAATTTTAGTATAGAGAATTGGGTGCTATGGGGGGTTGTCTATGGATGAATTATCTTTAGAGATAGAAGGTATTGAGGTAGAGTTTGCTAAAAGGGGTTATAATATAAAGGTAGTAAATAATATAGATTGTGAATTAAAATATAAAATACTTATAGGAAGAGAGGGTGTATGGACTGTATTAAAAGATAATTTTTGCTATGACAGAGAGTTTAAATGGTATCCTAGTACTGCTGGGAATTACCATATAATAGCACAGGCAAAGCGAAATGATTCGGAAAAATCTTTTGATTATACAGTTTTAAGAAGTATGACAGTAGATATTAATGAAGAAAGTTTAATAGAAAGTTTGAATATAAGTAAAGATATTTTTGATATTGGAGATAAAGTTCAATTAACAGTTAATAGTAGAAAAGAACCTGTAATGTATAGATATTATGTAAGTTCAAAACAAGGATGGAGATTAATAAAAGATTATACCACTGAGGAAAAGCTTACATTTACAGCTAATGAAAGTGGAGACTTTGAATTATTAGTAGAGTGTAAAGAACCACAATCTGTAGATAATTTTGATGATTTTCAAACTGTTAAGTTCTCTGTAAATAATAATGTGAATGTAGAAATAGTAGATTTTCAATGTTTAGCTAAGGATTTATTGGTAGGAGAAGAACTTATTTTTAAAGTTAATGCTAATTTTGAAGATGATAGAACAGGGCTTTTTAAGTTTATAAAACTAAATCCAGATGGGACATCAGTTTGTGTTCAGGAATTCTCATCAAGAAATATGGTTTCTTTTAGAGAAAATAATAAAGGAAATTACAAATTATTATGTTATATAAGAGATATGTATTCATCAAAACCTTATGATGATAGAGCTTTGATGGCCTATGATATCGCACCTTATGAGAAAATAGAAATACAAAGTTTTACCACTGATGTAAGTTCACCACAGGTTTCAGGAGAAGAAATTAACTTGAAAACTTTAGTTAATGGTGGTTCAGATTTAAGATATAGATATATTATTGAAGGAGCTTATTCAGAGGATTCTGGTTATATAAGAAGTAATAGTTATAAGTGGAATAGTAAAACTGAAGGTGAATATAAAATCACTTTAATGGTAAGAGATGAAAGTTCAGAGGATGAATATGAAGCTATAGCAACTATACCTTATGTAATAGAAGAGATTAAAATTAAACCAGTTAGAATAAGTAATATAAATTTAAGTAAGGAACATAATATTTTAGTTAAAGATAAGGTTAAGATAACTGTTGAGGTTGATGGCGGAACAGCTATAAAATATGCTTTTATAGTTAGAAAAAATGGAATTATATATAGTAAGCTAGATTATAATGATAAAAATTGGTTTGAATTAATTCCAGATATGTCTGGGAATTATGAAATAGAAGTAATGGCTAAGGATAAATATTCGGATAAAGATTATGATAGCCATACTGTTTTCCCTATTACTGTTAAAAAATATATTGAAGGAAAGATAGATCATATTCTAGTTACTTCAAAGGAATATTTTTTAGTTGGTGATTCTGTTGAAATAGAAGCAATAGTTCAAAATACTCAAGATACATTGATAAAATATGTAACAAAGATAAATGGACAAATTGTTGAGGAAACAGACTTTATTCAAGGAAAAAGAATAATTGTAGAACCAAAATGTTCAGGAAAATATGTTATAGATTTATATGTGAAGAATAAAAAATGTGATAAAGAATATGATACTAAAAAAGAAGTGAAATTCTTTGTTAATGACTCTTTACCTGTAAATAATACTAAAATATCTACAGAAAAATCTACTTTTAAAGTAAATGAAGAAATAGCTTTCTCAGCAAGTAGTGAAGGTGGAAAAAATATTTGTTATGAGTTCTATATAATGAAAAATGGTGTTTGGACTCTTATGCAAAGATATAGTAGAAAAAACTATTACCTATTTAGACCTTACTTAAAGGGTAAATATAGAATTTTAGTTTTAGCAAAAAGTCATCATAGAAAAACAGCCTATGAGGATTATGCTAATTTTGAATTTAGAGTGAAGGATTGATAATATTAAGGTGGTTTAAGTATAATGAAATTTTTTGTTGGTTTTTTTATATATTTAGTTATATTCTTTTTCATAAAAAAAATTTTTTTAAGTTATACTTTAGATAAAAGAGTGAAGCAATCAAATTTATTGATATTAAAATCAAAATTTTCAACTTTAAGAATATTTATAGGAGTTATTATAATTGTTGTAGTAAATATTTTTATGCAGGAAATAAAATATAGTAATATATTAATATTTTTAATTTTTACCATTATTACTACACTAATATACTTAATTAACAGTAACTCTAATTAAAATTAAACTATTTTAGAATTCTAATTTTAGAATTTCTGAAATAGTTTTTTTATTTCTATCTAGTTACGAATAATTTACTTTCTTTTAGAATATTTCACTGGAGATTTTTTAAAAAATTTCGATAATTATATATATAATTATTAAATTAAAGTGATTTCAAGAGAGGGGGCAGGGAATATATTAAGGATTATAAATAAATTCTTTAAAGGATATGAGAGCAATTATTCTTTAGTAAAGTTTTTCTTTAATATATACCTAATAAAATTATGTCTTTAGAGAAAATAGGAAGTGAACAGTTTGTAGCTTTGATGATGCTTAATCAAGCAAAAAGTACAACATCAGAAAGTAATTCGGGGGCTTTTGATGTTGTTATGTATTCTTTAATGAATTCTATGGCTGAAAATAGTCAAAATACTTCAAGTAATAATTTAGGCTATTGCAATTGTAGTTGTGAGAAAAAAGAAGATTCAGTTAATGAAAATATAAATTTAAATTTGAAACCTTCAAATAATAATATAGTTAATGTAAATAAAACAGAAGATGTTGAAAAATTATCTACTATGGAAAGAATAGATAGAGCAGTAGATAAAGCCTCTGAAAAATATGGTATAGATAAAAAACTTATAAGAGCTATTATAAAAGTTGAATCTAATTTTAATCCTAAAGTTAAATCTTCAGCAGGAGCTATGGGGCTTATGCAACTTATGCCTTGTAATGTTGAAGAATATAAAGTTAAGGACCCATATAATATAGAGGAAAATATTGATGCTGGTACTAGGCATATAAGAGATTACATAAAAATGTTTGATGGAAATTTAGAAATGGGTCTTATGGCTTATAATGCAGGTCCGGGAACTATGGCAAGAAGAGGAGTGAAATCCCCAGCAGATTTGTATAAATTACCAAAGGAAACTCAAAATTATGTACCTAAGGTTCTTAAGTATTATAGAGAAGGGGTTTAGAGTTTAATTTGGAATGGGGAATTGGGAATTTGGAATTGGGAATGGGGAATTTGGAATTTGGAATTGGGAATGTTTCTGAGGAGATTTGCTTTGGCGAATTTCTTCTTTTTTTAGTGTTTTTATTTTTTTATCTATAGGAAATCTTTTGTTTTAGAAAAAAATATAATTGTTTATGGAGTGTTTTGTGGATATAAATTCAATTGCTGTGGATAAGTTTCATTTATTAGGACTGTGGATAATTTTTACTGATGTAAGTTGTGGATTAATTGATAAGTTTAGGTTTTAGTGTTAACTAATATAAATGATTTTAAAAATGAGTTATATAGTGATATTTTAATATTTATCTATAAGATTTTTTATTAGTATTGATTAAAGTTTTTCTTTGAAGTCTTATTTTATCAAGTTTTTCTTCTATTATCAATTTAGGGATTTTGAGAAAATAGGGGATTTTTCTTTGAAAATGGACTATTCTTTTAATTATTAGTTCTTTTTGATATAATGAGATATTATTTATAGAGTTGTCGGAGGATTATTATGGAAAGATTAGATAAAGTACTTTCAAATTTAGGATATGGAACTAGAAAAGAATTAAAGAAAACTGTTAAGAGTGGAATTGTAACAGTTAACGGAAATGTAGTTAAAGATAGTGGACTTCAAGTAAATCCAGAGGAAGATCAAATATTTGTTGGTGACGAAGAAGTAATTTATAGAGAATTTATATATTTAATAATGAATAAACCAGCAGGGGTTATTTCAGCTACATATGACAATAGAGATGAAACAGTTATAGATCTTTTACATCCAGATCATCAAGTTTTTGAACCATTTCCAGTGGGAAGGTTAGATAAGGATACAGTTGGATTATTACTTTTAACTAATGATGGTGATTTAAATCATAAACTTATTTCACCTAAAAATCATGTTAATAAGGTTTATTATGCTAAAATAAATGCACCTGTTAATGGAGCTGATATAAAAGCTTTCAAAAAAGGTGTAACTTTAGATGATGGATATAAATGTATGCCTGGAGAACTTGTAGTTCTTGAAAATTTTGAAGATTCTTCAATAGTAGAAGTAACTATTCAAGAAGGAAAATACCATCAAGTAAAAAGAATGTTTGAGGCAAGAGGGAAAAAAGTTGAGTACCTAAGAAGAATTAAATTTGGTTATATAGACATCGATGAAACTTTAGCAGAAGGTGAATATAGAGAGTTAACACAGGAAGAATTAAATTTATTATGCAAAGATTTTTAATTAAAATATAAGTTATTTTATTAATTAACAAAAAACATATATTTTACAATAAATTGGTGAAAATTACTTGAAATTGTAAATCTTTTCTACTATAATGTTTATGCAAGGATAAATAAAAGGATTAAATAGCCCCCTTTTTATTTATTGCTTATTGCTTAAAGCGTAACCTGGCCCCAAGGGTTACGCTTTTTTTTATTGTAAAAATTATTTTAATGTAATAAGTAATCAGTTTCAAAGTTAAGAATTATGCCACTCTTTCATTCCACCTTGAAGTACTAAAACTTTTTCAAAATCTAAATTACTAAGAATTTTTGCAGCCTTAGTAGCTCTAGCACCACTTCTACAAATTGATATTATAGTTTTATTTTTATCTAACTTATCTATATTTTGATTTAATTTATCTAAAGGAATATTTATATAACCTTCTATAGGAGGTAGTTCTTCAAATTCTTTAGGTTCTCTTACATCCAATAGGATAATATCATCTTTTTTAGAGAACATTTCTTTTAATTGATTTTTGTTTATATAGGTTACTTCATCAAAGGATACTTGGTCATTTGCACCGCTTTGACAGATAGATTTAGTTGTAGGAATTTTAAAAGCATTAATATCTGTATTTCCTTCATTATTAACTTTTACTAAGTCACCCATCCAACTTTCAGGAGCAGTTTCTGCTTTGCTTTTCTCTTTATATTCTTCTAAAGTATTTACTTTAAAAAGTGGATTTTCTTTTTTTACTAGCCATAAAGTTGAAAGTGAATCACCGGTATAATTATGGCCAGGGCAAATAATTAAATGGTCAGGTAAGGTATTAAATTTTTTTATTGTTTCATAATGAACTTTAGAATCACCAGTAGGTAAATCATCTCTTCCAGCACCGGTTAAAAATAAGCTATCTCCAGTAAATAATTTATCTTCGCAAATTATTGATAGACTATTATTTGTATGTCCTTCAGTAAATATGATTTTAAATTCTAATTCACCAAATTTAAAGGTTTCATCATCATTAAATAATTTATCTACTGTTTTTGAATTACTATTTTTATGCATTCCATAGGAGCAGTTAGTTTTTTCTTTTAAATATGTAGCACCACTTAAATGATCTGCGTGACTATGTGTGTCTATAATCATTTTTAAAGTTAATCCTTTCTCTTCTAATAGATTTAAATAAAACTCAACATAATCAAGTTTTGGATCTATTATTATAGCTTCATTATTTTTATTGGCAATTAGGTAAGCATAACATTGGTCTATATCTAATTTTAAAAATTTCATTTAATCACCTCATAAATTTTTCTTTTGTTAAAGTTTTTCTGATTTTTAAGGTTTATATACTTAAATAACAAATTAATTTTTTAAAATAATAAGTGACTAAGTTACAAAATAATCTTTACGGTAGTAAAATGTTTAAATTAAATATTTTAGGTAAGGATTAAATAAAAATAATAAATTTCAAAAGGAAATCAAACTGATATATTAAAAATTAAATTAAATTGATATAATATAGTTATCGTAACTTTGATTAATAGTGGTGAAGTTAATATAAAAAGGAGGATTGAATGTAATGGATTTAAAAAATCTACTTAATAAGGAGCAGTTTGAAGCAGCTACCACAGTGGATGGGCAGGTTTTAATACTTGCAGGTGCTGGTTCAGGAAAAACAAGAGTATTAACACATAGAATAGCTTATATGCTAGAAGACAAAGGGGTAAATCCTTATAATATATTAGCAATAACATTTACGAATAAGGCAGCAGCGGAAATGCGAGAGAGAGTTAAACTATTAGTTGGGGAACAAGCAGATAGAATGTGGATATCAACTTTTCACTCAACTTGTGTAAGGATTTTAAGAAGAGAAATAGAGAAACTTGGGTATAAAAAAGATTTTACAATTTATGATTCATCAGATCAAAAAACAGTAGTAAAACATGTGGTAAAAGAATTACAAATAAGTGATAAAGACATTTCAGAAAATGAGATTATAGGTTCAATTGGAAAGGCTAAGGATAATCTTCAAAGTCCAAGTGCGTATATGAGAGAATGTGAAGGTCACTATAGAAAAGAAAAAATTGCTAAAGCTTATGAATTATATCAAAAAAAATTAAAAAATAATAATGCTTTAGATTTTGATGATTTAATATTTAAAACAGTGGAATTATTTAAAAACCATGAAGATGTTTTAGACTTTTATCAAAATAAATTCAAGTACATAATGATAGACGAATACCAAGATACTAACAAAGCACAATATGAATTTGCTAGACTTTTAGCAGCAAAACATAAAAATATCTGTGTTGTAGGGGACGATGATCAATGTTTAATTGAAGGAACACCTATTGAGACAGAAAAAGGATTTAAGAATATTGAAAATTTAGAAGAAACAGATTTAGTAAGAGTTGCATCAGGTTATGGTGAAAGTACTTATGAAAAAATTGATGAAATAAAATTAAAAGATTATAAAGGCAAAGTAACAACTATAAAAACAGAATCAGGTAAAACTATAACAGCAACGGTAAATCATATTATTTTTGCTAAACAGGAAGTTGAAAAAAATAAATATTACGTATATTTAATGTATAAAGATTCTATGGGATTTAGGATAGGGCAAACATCATCTGTAAGAAGTAGAAAAGGTGAGTTAGCTTCAGGATTAGCAGTGAAACTTAATGGAGAACAGGGAGATAAGATTTGGATTATAAAAGCCTGTGATAATAAAGAGGATGCTAGTTATTATGAAGAGTATTATTCCTATAAATATGGAATACCTAAGATGGTATTTAATAGTAGAGGAAGAGGAATAACTTTATCTCAAGAAAAAATAGAACAATTATTTAAAGAAATAGATACTAAGTCATCAGCTGAAAGATTAATGGAAGATGAGCATTTATATATAGAGTATCCACATCATGTTAGTTCAGCAATTATAAGAGGAAATTCTATTAGAAAAAGAATAAATGTTACTTTCTATGGCGGGAAAAAGTCATTACAAAAAGCTAGTTATTCACATAGAATTGGGCTTAATAGTTCTGGTGAAGAATATAAAAATAAATTTATTGAAGCTGGATTTAATGTAAGAGATGGCCAAAGAAATACATTTAGAGTAGAAACAGAAAGAGCTGATTATAACGAAGCAGAAAGTTTTTCAAGAAAACTTAGAGATGTTGAGGATGCTTATGAGATAGAAAGAAGAGCTAAATTAAGTGAAAATAAATCCTTTAAATTTATGCCTATAGGAAGTATTAAAGTAGGTATGATTGTTGCTATCTATAATGGAGAAAAAGTTATTGAAGATAAGGTTATTGAGGTTAATAAAGAGGATTATGAAGGCAAAGTTTATGATTTAAATATAAAGACTACAAGAAATTATATAGCAAATAATGTTGTAGTTCATAACTGCATATACGCTTGGAGAGGGGCCGATATCAGAAATATTTTAGATTTCGAAAAAGATTACCCAGAGGCAAAAGTAGTTAAACTTGAACAAAATTATAGATCAATGGGTAATATTTTAGAAGCAGCAAATAAAGTTATAAAAAATAATGCGGAAAGAAAATCAAAGGTACTAAGAACAACAAAGGAATCAGGTAATAAAATATCTATCCATAGAGCTTATTCCGATAAAATGGAAGCAGCATTTATTGCAAATGAAATTAAAAAACTTAGAGAAGATAATCCTTGGGATTATAGAGACTTTGCTATTCTTTATAGAACAAATGCTCAATCTCGTACCTTTGAGGAAAGTTTAAGAAGAGCTTCTATTCCTTATAGAATATTTGGCGGACTTAAATTCTACGATAGAAAAGAAATTAAAGATATCTTAGCTTATTTAAAAGTTATAGTGAATCCTCAGGATGATGTAAGTTTAAGAAGAATAATAAATGTTCCTAAAAGAAGTATAGGTGATGCAACAGTTGACAAGCTACAAGACTTTGCAAATTCTCAAGAAATGAGTCTTTATGATGCTGTATTGGAAGCAGAATATGTACCAGGATTAACTGCTAGAAGTAGAAATCCTCTTATGAAGTTTGCGGAGATGATGGAAGATATAATAGTTCAATCAGCAAATTTAAAGGTTTCAGAGCTTATAGAATATGTTCTTGATAAAACAGGATATATGAAAGCTTTAAAAGAGTCAAAACTTATAGAGGATGAAAGTAGGGTGGAAAACTTAGAGGAACTTGTTTCTGATGCAGTTGATTTTGAAAAAAATAGAGAATTTGAAATCAAATCAGGAGAGATTACCTTTGAGGATGGAAGTCCCTTAAGTTCATACTTAGAAAAGGTAGC
This sequence comes from Sarcina sp., assembly GCA_051656625.1. Classification (GTDB taxonomy): domain Bacteria; phylum Bacillota; class Clostridia; order Clostridiales; family Clostridiaceae; genus Sarcina. The sequence continues at coordinate 17,232 of JBOGCG010000088.1, forward strand.
TTTAGTCCAGGATACAGATAACATAGATTCAGAAAATAATTATGTAATGATGATGACAGTTCATAGTTCAAAAGGATTAGAGTTCCCGGTTGTATATATGGTGGGAATGGAAAATGGTATTTTCCCAAGTGGAATATGTTTTGATAAAGATGATCAAATGGAAGAGGCGAGAAGACTTTGTTATGTTGGAATAACAAGAGCTGAAGAAAAGCTTTATATGACTTCTGCGGAGTCAAGAATGGTCTTTGGTAAAACCGTTGCTTATCCACAGTCAGACTTTGTTCAAGAAATACCTGTGGAACTTAAAGAATTTGTAGGTGGTGGAAGAGCTAATCAGATGGCATCTAAAGAAAGAAAAAGTTACGGAGCATTCTCTACTTCTACAATGAATGATAATCATCATGGGTTAAGAATATCAGCTGGTTTTGTGACAAAAGGTAAGGCTGCACAAGATTTAAATCAAATAATAAATAAAAATACAGCCACTAATAAATTAACTAAAGAAGATGCGGTACCAGGAAGAAAAGTTAAACACAATAAATTTGGTGTAGGAACTATAATAAATGTATCTCCTATAGGTGATGATTTAAAGTTAACAATAGCATTTACCAACCAAGGGGTTAAGCAATTAATGCTTGCAGTTGCACCTTTAGAACTTGTTTAAAAAATTAAATTAAAGTTATATTAATTATATAAAAGCTGTATCAAATTTAAAAATTATTATTATTAGGAGATAGTAATTTATTTTAATATTTGATACAGCTTATTAAGAATTATAGTCTTTTTAATTAAACTAAAATATTTTAAAATTTTATAAAAAATATTTGAAAATAAATTAAAAGATTTTTTAAAATGTCAATAATTAAATATAGTATAATTAATTGTATTGAAGTTGAAAGGAAGGATTTTTAGTTTGGATATGAATGAAAGAATAAAAGAACTTATTGAAGAGCTTAATAGATATGCTTATGAATATTATGTTTTAGGTGAATCTACTGTCACTGATAAAGATTATGATAAAAAATATGATGAACTTGTTAATTTAGAAAAAGAAACAGGTTTTGTTTTACCATATTCACCTACACAAAGAGTTGGGGATGTTGTTTTACCGGAGTTTAAAAAATATACTCATAAAGCTAGATTGTGGAGCTTAGGAAAAGCTCAAAGCATTGAAGAAATTAAAGATTGGCACAATAGAAATGTTAAGTTTATAAATGAATATAATAGAACAGCTGAAAACCCATTACCAGCACCAAAATATATAGTAACTAAAAAGTTTGACGGATTAACAGTGAATCTTTCCTACGATAGTGAAGGGATTTTAGTTACAGCAGCTACAAGAGGAACTGGGCAAATTGGGGAAGATATAACAGCTCAAGCAAAAACAATAAAATCAATTCCTTTAAAAATAGATTCAAAGGACTTCTTAGAAATTCATGGAGAAGCAATAATGACTACGGAGGCCTTTGAGAAATATAATAAAAATGCAGATACACCACTTAAAAACCTTAGAAATGGTGCTGCTGGAGCTTTAAGAAATTTAAATGTAGCAGAAACTGCAAAAAGAGGATTATCAGCCTTTTTCTATGATATCGGATATAAAGAAGGAGCAGGCTTTGAAACCTATAGGGAGATGCTTAACTTTATAAAAGAAAAAGGATTCCCTATGGATGAATATATTAAAGAATGTGATAATTTAAAGCAAATCGAAAAAGAAATAGAATATATAGAAAAAGTAAGATTTGAATTAAATTATGATATAGATGGATTAGTTGTGGCAATTGATGATATTAGAACTAGAGATTTAATGGGCTATAATGTAAAAGCTCCTAAGTGGGCAATAGCTTACAAATTTGAGGCTCAAGAAACTACTACAAAATTACTTTCAGTAGAATGGAATGTAGGTAGAACAGGTAAGGTCACACCAACTGCTATACTTGAACCAGTTGAACTTGCAGGGGTAACTGTAAAAAGAGCAACTTTAAATAATATGGATGATATTAAAAGAAAAGCTGTAAAAATAAATGCAGAGGTTTTTGTTAGAAGAAGTAATGATGTTATTCCAGAAATTATGGGTGTGGTTGAAGAGAGTTTAGAGGGAGCAGAAGAAATAGAAGCTCCAACTATCTGTCCAGCCTGTGGAGCTCACCTAATTCAAGATGGAGTTCATATATTCTGTGAAAATACTTTAAGTTGCAAGCCACAAATGGTAAAAACTATAGTTCATTATTCTTCAAGAGAAGCTATGAATATAGAAGGTTTTTCAGAAAAAACAGCAGAGCAACTATTTGAAAAGTTAGAGATTAAATCTATTTCAGATTTATATAAATTAGAATTTGAGAAATTATTAGGTCTTGAAAAGTTTAAAGCAAAAAAAGCTCAAAATCTTTTAGATGCAGTGGAAAAAAGTAAAGAGTGTACTTTACCAGCATTTATTTATGCCTTAGGTATTCCAAATGTAGGTGTAAAAACAGCGAAGGATATTGTAAAAAGATTTAAAAATTTAGAAAATATTAAAGCTGCAACCTTTGAAGAACTAGTGGAAATTCAGGATGTGGGTGATATTGTTGCTAAGTCAGTTATGGATTTCTTTAAGGAAGAAAGAGTAGTAAATACTATTAATGAATTACTAGAACTTGGTGTAAATCCAAGTTATGAAGAACAAGAGGTTAAAGAAAGTCCATTTCAAGGAAAGACTGTAGTAGCTACAGGTAGCTTAGAAAACTATTCAAGAGGTTCAATAAAAGAAAAACTTGAGAGTTTAGGAGCTAAAGTTGCAGGAAGTGTAAGTAAAAAAACAGATTATGTATTAGCAGGAGCTGATGCAGGATCTAAATATAATAAAGCTGTAGAACTTGGAATTAAAATATTAACAGAACAAGATTTTGAAGATATGATTAAATAAAAAAAGGGATGTATCAAAATTTTAAAATATATTTGAAATATATTTTAATTGATACATCCTTTTTTAATCTTCTTTTTCTAAAACTTCTAAAGCTTCTAAAATATTTTCCTCTTTTTCTAAAGCTTTTTCTGATAAATCATCAATTGAATTTTTTAAATCAGATGAATCTAAAGAAGAAAGACGTTGTTCTATTTTTTCTAAAATATAATTTTTATATTTTAGTTGGCTGTAGCTTCTATTAAAAATAATAAAGCTCCAAATCCCTATGAATATGAAGGTAACCATAAAAATTATAGCTATGATTTGAACAGTTAATAACATAACTTTACCCACTTTCTATGTAAAAAAATTTAAAAAATATTAGCTTATAGAATTATTTTGAAAATATTAACAAGATTATAGCATCATATAAGTAATTATGTAAATAAAAAAAGGTTTAAAAAATAAAAATACTGTCAACAATTTTAGATAGTAATTGTTAGGAGCGGTATAGATATGGTTAAGAGAAGAAATAAAAAAAGGAATATGTTTAGAAAGAAAAAAAAGAAGTTTAAAGTAGTAAATTTGTTTTTAATTGTTATTTTAGTATTTATTTTTATAGCCTTTGCAGAAATGGGTAATAAAGCTGTTCCAACAGGAGTGAAAAGTTCAGAAGAGGATTATATAGCTTTAGCAACAGAAATACCAAAGAATTTAAAGCCTTCAACTTCATTAGGAAATAGAGAAGAAGACATTATAGTAGCTTTGTTTGAAGGGCTAGTAGAAGTTACTGAAGAAGGGAAAATAGTTCCTGCACTAGCAGAGGGCTATAAAATAAGCAATGATGGATTAACCTATGAGTTTTTAATAAAGAAAGATGCAAAATGGAGTAATGGAAAAGCTATTACAGCAAAGGATTTTGAAGTTTTCTTTAAAATATTATTTTCAAAAAGTTATGGATTTAAAGGAACTGAACTCTATTCTATTTATGGATTAGAAGAGTATAGTGAAGGTTATGGCAGTTTTAATGATGTTGCTATAAAGGCTGAAAGTGATAATTTATTAAAAATTCGATTAAATAATAAAGATAATGATTTTTTAAATAAAATATCTATGCCAGAGTATAGATTGAGAAGATTAGAAGATCCTCTTGAAAACTATAAAGAAAAATTTTCAATTATAAATTATAGTGGGCCCTATAAAATCACAAAAATTAATGAGGATAATTCTATAATTTTAGAAAGTAATGAAAGTTATATTTTAGAGAGAAAAAATAATAATAAATTTAAATTAATAGAGAAATCAGAAAAAGAAGAGGATTTAGCAAAATATGCTTTAGGTAAATTAGACTTAGTTTATAACCCTAGTTTAACAGCTTTTAAAGAAGGGGAAATAAAAAACAATACAGATATTTCGAAAACTAATAAATTAACTTTTATGAATATAAACTCTAATGGGAATATTTCTAAGTTCACAGATTTTAGAAAAGGATTATATAATGCTTTGAATTATAGTCTGTTAAAAAGTTATGTAATTACAAATAATTTAGCAGAATTAGATTTTAAAGAAATATCCTCTAGTGAAGTAGAAGAGGACAAAGTAATAAAATCAACAATTCAAAAAGAAAACAGTGAAAATCTTATGAAAATAAGTGAAGATAGAGCGAAAATGTTTTTTGCTAATTTGCCTAAAGATGAAAAGAAAGAAATTTCAATGATTGTAGAAGAAAATTTTGAAAATAAAAAGCTAACAGAGTTTTTAGTAGAAGAATTAAAAAAATATGATATTAATTTAAAAGTTCAATTATTAGAAAGAGATATTTTACAAGAGAAATTAAAGAATAAAGAATATGATATTTATATTGATAGCATTGATTTAGAGAAGGAATCAATAAGTAAAAAGTTAGAGCCAATAAAGGATGATTTAACAAAAGAATATTCTCTTTTCTCTTTATATAGAAGCTATGATTTATGGTGTAAATCTAATAAAGTAAAGATCATATCAGTGGATTCTAATAATAATTTGATTTTAAAGAATATTGTTTTTTAAAGTTTTAGGAAAATTAATTTTATAAATAAGAGGTCTATGAAAGTACATTGGTATTTTCATAGACCTCTTAAATAAAATAATTTAATAAATAAATGATTATTGTTCTAAATCATAATTAGAAGTGTCTTCATTATAGCTATCAGAAAGTTTAATATCATCAAAATTATTCATTTCAATAAAATCATTTAATGAAGAGTTTTCAGTAGTTAAGGTTATATTATTATTTTCTTTTAAACTATTAGAAGATTTTTTTGTATCTAAGCTAGAAATTTTACTTTGCTTTTTTACAGGAGTTTTAGTAATTGGACTTTCTTTTTTAGGTAAAGTTATTAAATTAGGTGAAATAAATTCAATATAATCATCATTAAATAACTCTATAATTAAGGTGAATATAAACAGGTTATTGAAACTTTCAAAATTAGTTTTTGATGAAGAAAAAGTTTTTTTCTTTTTAGAAAAACTTTGGCTTTTAACAAAAACAGGTGCTAGTGCTGTAAGGTCTGGAGTAGAACTATCTATGGATTTAAACATAGTTTCATCTAATAAATCAATAGAACGTTTAGAGAAGTTTTTATAACGTTCTGCAGAATCTATAGTTGGTGCTTCAGGGAAACTGGCTAATATAGAAGAGTTTACTATTGAACCTTTATAAAATTGACAAATAATACTCTCAAGTGATTTATCCTTTTCTATATTTTTGTTATAAAGCATTAAATTAGCTAAATAAAGAACTAATTCTAAATTATAATATTTAATTTCTTTTTTATCTCCTGGCTTTGTAAATATAGAGAATTCTGAATTAAAGACATTTTTAAGTGATTTACAGATATCTATGAAATTTTCTTTGAAAAGTGAAATACCAGTATTTTTATAGCAGACAAATAAATTTAAGGCTACTAAAGTTGAGTCAGAAAAATCTTTGCTATTAAAACCAACTTCTAAATGAACAGATAAAATGAAATCACATAAATCAACTAAAAGTTCTTTGCATTTATCAATTTTTGAATATTTAAACATAAGATTTAAAGCAAAACAAAGATGACAACATTCGGTTAAGCTGTTTTCATAAATTTTTTCTTTAAAATAACTAAACATATCTAATATTTCTAAAGAAAATTCTTTAAAGTTGTTTTTATCTTCTATATCATCACAATCTAGAGAGTATAAATAATAAGCTACCATCATGTAAGCTTGCTCAGAAAAAGAAATATCAGTGGCTTTATCAAGTAATTCTGGATAGCTACTATTAGTGGCAGAGATATTTTTTTTCTCAACAAAGAACCCTTCTTTATTTCTTAAATTTTTATAATAAAAATCTAATTGAATCTTAGAAATTTTCTTATATGTTTTAGATAAGTTGAAGAGTTCATTGTCTATGTTCTTAAATTTTTCGTAGTATTTAGCTAGTTTTAATAGAGAGATTGTCATTAAAGCATTAGAACTTACATCTACATCTTTTCTAAAAGTGGATTCATCCCAGCTTTTAGAATTTTGAGATAAATAAATAATAGGTTTTCCCTTTGAATAAATTGATAGTAGAGGACTATAATCTTTAATTTTATTATATTCTTCTTTATCAAAATTTTTTTTCAAAGTTTTTTGAGAAATAGATATTCCACATTTAGATTCTAATAAGATATGTTTTATTGATTCACGACTGAGAAAAAGAAGTTGTGATTCAATTTCTTCTATAGACATTGAATTGATTCTAAAAAAAGAACCTATATATTTCAAATTAGTCACCTCGTAAAATAATTCTATAATATAATATGAAAAATATCCTTAAATATTACCATATATAATTTATAGCCTTTAAAGATAATTTAGAATAACTATTTTAAAGAAAAAGTTGTCATTTATTGATAAATAATTTAATAAGTCATATACTAATAATATGATTTATTTCCATTTATTATATTTTAATCACTTTGTGATAGGGGAGGAAATACTGTGAGATTTAATGGGAGGAAAAACGACCAAATAAGACCTGTAAAAATAACTAGAAATTTTATAAAATATGCAGAGGGATCAGTACTAATAGAGGTTGGTTATACTAAAGTTATTTGTACAGCATCGGTAGAGGAAAAAGTACCTGCTTTTTTAAAGGGAAAAGGAGAAGGTTGGATAACTGCTGAATATAATATGATACCTAGAAGTACGCAAAATAGGAAGCAAAGAGATATAAGTAAAATGAAGATTGATGGAAGAAGTATGGAGATTCAAAGGATTATTGGAAGGTCATTAAGAGCTGTAGTGGATTTGAAGGCACTAGGAGAGAGAACAATATGGATAGATTGTGATGTAATTCAGGCAGATGGTGGAACAAGAACTACAGCCATAACTGGTGGATTTATAGCATTAGTAGATGCAATAAATAAGATTCATAAAAGAAGGAACTTTAAAGTTTATCCAATAAGAAAATTCGTAACAGCAACAAGTGTTGGAGTAGTGAATGAAGAAATATTACTTGATTTATGTTATGAAGAAGATTCAAAAGCAGCTGTAGATATGAATATTGTTATGACTGATGAGGGAGAATTTATTGAGGTTCAAGGAACAGGTGAAGAAAGACCTTTTACAAGAGAGCAACTTAATAAATTATTAGATATAGCAGAAAAAGGTTGCAAACAAATGATAGAAATGGAAAAGGATGCTTTAAAGCTTGATTGCTTAAGAATAGGAACAGGAGAATAAAAATGAAAAAAATAATAGTAGCAAGTAATAATCAAAAGAAAATAAAAGAGATAAAAGAGATTTTAAATGAATTAGATATTGAAGTAAAATCTTTAAAAGATGAAAACATAAATATAGAAGTAGAAGAAGATGAAATAACCTTTGAAGGTAATTCAAGAAAAAAAGCTGTTGAAATAAAAGATTATTTATTAGGAAAAGGTGAGAAAAACTTTTTAGTAATGGCAGATGATTCAGGTCTTGAGGTGGATTATTTAAATGGAGAACCGGGAGTGTTATCAGCAAGGTATAGCGGAGAACATGGAAATGATGAAGCTAACAATGAAAAATTATTAAAAAACTTAAAAGATGTACCTTTGGAAAAAAGAACAGCTAGATTTGTTTGTGCTATAACTGTAGTTAATGAAAAGGGAGAACTCTCTTCAGTAAGAGGAGAGGCGGAAGGAATAATCACTGAAGAAATAAAAGGTGATGGAGGGTTTGGATATGATCCTTTATTCTATGTTCAAGAGTTCGAAAAAACTTTTTCAGAGATAACAGCAGAAGAAAAAAATAAAATAAGTCATAGAGGAAAAGCTCTAATGAAAATAAAAGATGAAATAAACAAATTAAAATAATAAAAAAAATACGGAGGACTAAAAATGATAATAGCGGTTGTTAGTGATACTCATTTTAATAATCATGTTTTAGATAAAATTTTAGAAGAAACAAACTCAGTAGATGTTATATTTCATTTAGGAGATAACGTAAAAGATGCTTTGTACTTAAAAGATAAGTTTAAAGGGGAAGTCTATTACGTAAAAGGTAATTGCGATATAGCTGTTAGTGGAGAAGAGGATCAATTGGTTGAATTAGAAGGAAAAAAATTCTTTTTAACTCATGGACATAGATATGGAGTAAAATACGATTTAAACAATTTATACTTTAAAGCTAAAGAATTAAATGCAGATGTAGCATTATATGGTCATAGCCATGTTAAAGCTATAGAGGAGTATAATGGAGTGTACATAATGAATCCGGGAAGTGCATCTTTACCTAGAGATGGTAGTAGATCAATAGGATTTATTAATATAGAAGAGGGTAAAATATCTTTAAAGATGAAAAATATTTAAAAAAAATCAAAGTTTAAATGGCTTATTTACTTGGGTTAACATAGGTTAACCCATTTTCATTAAAAAAAAAATAAAAAAACTATTGACGGTGTAATAATGATAGTGTAGAATAACTATTGTCGCCGAGAGAGAAACGAAGGAAACGAAATTTCGACAATAACCTTAAAACTTATCGGGGTGTGGCGCAGATGGGAGCGCGCGTGCTTTGGGAGCATGAGGTCGCAGGTTCAAGCCCTGTCACCCCGACCATTTTAAAATTAGCATATAATATGCGGGTGTAGTTCAATGGTAGAACACCAGCCTTCCAAGCTGGATACCTGGGTTCGATTCCCAGTACCCGCTCCACTAAAAAACTTATTGACATAATGTTGAAAGTTTGATAAAATAACTAAGGTGTTCAA
>JBOGCG010000089.1:0-9312 GCA_051656625.1 Sarcina sp.
TTTTACATTATTCATATTAAATGTTGATGTAGATACTTCAAAATTTAATATTTGATTGTTATTGTCATCTTCAAATACTAAATAGCCATCATTCTCTGTGATTACAAGATCATCATTTACAGTAACATTTTCACTAAAATCAGCATATCCATAAATATTTAATGTATCTGTTCCACTTGATACTGGTTCAAATCCTAAAATCCCATTACTAGTTAAATTATTTGCTATAAGAAACATATTTGAACTATTTACTTGAATATCGGCAACAGCTGTTCCAGAAGTATTACAAAAATATGGTCCCATAGAATTATTCCAAAACCAATTATTAGAAAGAGTTGGATTACTACTTTCTGTTAAAGCTGTATTTGATAAATTATTAACTTCACTTGATAATTTATCAACTTCTGTAGTTAAATTAACTATTCCATCCTCTCCAAATAGCCCCTCTATATATCCACAAAGTTCTTTATTAGCTCTTGTATCAGTTACACTGCTAGTAACCACCTCTGTACTTCCTGCTAAAATTTCAATTTCTGCTAATTGTAATTGATAAATACCAGAATTTTTTATTAAAGTTGGTGCAGTAGGACTAGGCTCTACCGCTCCATCAACTGCTACTATCTCTATATTTCTATTAGATAAATTTAATTCCACCACTATCGAAGTTATTCTTCCATAAGTACTATTTGCGGGATTTAAACTAATTGTTAAGGGCTCTGTATTTTCATATCTATAACCATTAATAAAAGCAACTCCTGGTGCCACAATAACCTCCATTGCTGTTCCAGCTTCTACCTGTAAAGCTGATTCTGGATTATGAGAAATTCCATTACTTAAAAAAGTTGTAAAATACTGTGCCCAATCTCCAGCATCATAAACTCTATCATAATTTCCATTTACTAAATTTGCATTAAAAAAACTTGACTTTTGAGCCATAATAATCCTCCTAAATTTTATTTTCTATTTTTTCTTTGATGTTTTTAATTAAATCTTCACTTATATTTATTCCTAAAGCATTAACTACCGCTTCAATATCTTCTTCATTTAAAGAAGCAATATTTTTTTCTGATATTATCTTTGCAATAACATCAACTATTTCTAGCACTTTAGTAACTTCAGTATTTGGAGCTACCTTTTCTGCAATTTCATCACTTAAATTTAAAATATTTTTCATCTTTATCTCTATGGGGTCCAATTTTTCCTTAAGCTCTGATATTTTTTTTAAATGATTTAAGCTAATAATTTTATAAACAGCAATATTTAATATTACTGCTCCAACTACAATCATTTCTATAATAAAAAGCTCTAACATCAAATCTCCCCCCCTTTTTTCTATAAAACTCTTGAATATCTTGCATTTATTTTTTTACAATAGAAGGTAAAGGATATCCAAATGTAATTGAAATATTTAATCCATTTACAGAATACTCTTCACTAACTGCAACAATTAAACTATTTATATTTAAATTCCAACTATTGTTTAAACAAGTTACAATATCTCCAACATTAAAATCTTTTTTATAAGTCAAATTCGATTCTGTATTTAAATCTCCAGTAAAACTTTTTATTTCTTGATTCAAACTTAAATTCTCATAACCTAAAGCTAAAGCCACTGCTGAAAAATTTGAAACAGTTAAATTCATTTTTTTCCCATTTATATCTGGACTTGAACAATTTATAGCTGTTTCATATCTTTCTATCCCTACAAAATTATTTCCAACTGGATATTGAACAATTATTTCTTTTTCATTTTCTTCAGAATTTTGTTTATTATCTATAGTTCCATATATATAAGCAGTATTTTTATAATTGGCAAAACTTTCTATATAACTATCTGAAAAGACATTATTCATATTTTCGCTAAAAATAATAGGCGAGTCTGAATCTCCAAGAGATTTATCCTCACCTTTATAAATATTTACTATATATTTTTTTTCTTTTGAATTCATCAAAATTTCTATTCCATAATACATTGATTGACAAATCGATGATACTGAATCTAATAAAGAGGAATATTTTGTTATTGTGTAAGTTGTTTTTTCTTCTAATTGATTATTTTCTACTATTGATAAATTAGGAATAATTCTACTTTCATTTTCTGGAGTTATACATTGTAAAGTAATAAGCTCTTTTAAAATATCAAAAGCTTTTCCCTGTAAAATATCCTCTGAAACATTTGATATAATCCTCTGTGAAAACCAAGTTAAAAGACTACTTCCTTGTATTTCTAAAGTTTCATTACCTTCTTGATCCACAGAAAATTCAATATAATTTATAACATAAGGTTCTAATAAATCTCCCTCTTTATTGAAAGTATTTTTAGTTATTAAACTTCCTAATTGAAATAACTTTAAATGTTCTTTATTTACTGGAATAGTTAAATTAAAACTTCCAGCATTATTAAGTTCTTTTGTCCATTGAAGAGAAATTATGTTATCAATTATTCCTAAAACATTAAAATCTGAATCCCAAACTGTTAAAAAAAACTCTTTTAAATTTATCATGATGCTATCCCCCAATATGCTTTATAATATTGAATAGTTGCATCAAAGCCATGATTTTCTCCATTATTACATTGATAAACAAATTCATTTAATCCTGGATTAAGCATAAGCCAGGTAGAATCTATAAGATTTACTGATCCTATAACATTTTGTCCATCTAACAATACTGATTTATTTCCAAACTGAGAGTTAATTTCTAATGTTTGTCCAGCCTTCATATATAAATTCAATTCAAAAAATTCATTAGTTGTTGAATTCGTTATTTTTATAGAATTCACATCTTCAAAGGCTGTTAAAGTTATTGTCATAGGAATTTCAATATTACATTGATTATAAACTGAACTTATAGTATTTCTATCTCTCTTAGCAAAAATCATTCCTTTACCTGCTGGAATAGCTAATGGATATTTTAATTCATCAATATAAGAATCTAAAGTTACTATAGTAGGTTCTAATTCTAACCACATAGTTCCAGGACAAAGAACATTTATAGTAAACTTAGCAAACATATCATTATTATTATCATAACCAACTGCCCAGTTTACTAATTCCTCACATTTTCCTAAAATTTGATATTTATTATTAATAATTATCTGAATTTCACTAAAGGGACTTGTTATATTAAGTAATTTTTCCTTTTTACTAATCATATCTAACTTAGAATTTGCAAAAATATAGCCTATAATAGAAATACTTCTACTATTTACATTAGTAGAAGTAATATATTCTCCAATTTGTTTAATTGTTTTACTAGTACTATGCTCAATTGCACAGTTATCTGTAACTATTTCATTTAATATATAATTAATGTTATCAAATTCTACTAATTCATTGATATCTAAATTCTTTAAAGTAACTTCCAAAACTTCACCTCCTAATAAAATCCATTTGCCATATTACGGCTCATTTTTTCCATTTGTCTTCTTACTTCAAAAGGATTTAAAGCCTTAGGACTATTAATAACCACATTAACATCCCCAGACTTATCTAAAGCAAATCCATTACTATTCAAATTAGATCCATTTAATCTACTAGTATCCCAAGTAGATTTAATTGGTTCTGCTGCAAAAGCAAGTGCACCAATATCCATTCCACTTAATTCACCACCTGAAATCCCTGAGCTTTCCCATGTTGGTGTAGATAAAGCTGGTGTCATTGATGAAGAATTAAAATTAGCTATATAATTTTCAAAATCAGTTTTTATCCCCCCAAGCCAACTTTCAAATCTTTTGAATTTACCTTCTGCTCTAGTTACAAAACTATCTATATCACTTAATACTTCACCTAAACTACTTTTTATAGAACTGTACCAAGCTGGTCCAGCATTTTTTAATGATTGATTTATAGTATTTACAGTACCTGCTATTGCTTTAGTGCTTTTATTCCCAGTTCTACTTACAATTCCTTCTATGCTTTGTCCATTACTATTAACTGCTCCTTCTAAAGTATTAAGACCAGTTGAAGTATTTTCATTAATAGCATTCATGGTATTTTTATTTGAATTTGTTACACGTTGTCCATGTGCATTCCATAATGCTTCAATTGATGCAAAAGGATCTAATAATTCTCCTACATATTTTGATAAACCACTTGCATGGATTCCAGTAATACTAGTTATTATTCTCTTATTAGTTCCTATTACAGTTCTTCCATGTGTATCCCAATAGTTCATCGCTTGAGCTAAATGAGCTTTTGTATCACCTAAATAACTAATCAAACCTTCATTATGAGTATTATTTATTTTAGTAGAAGATTTTTTTTGTAATTGATTTAATTGATTTTCTATTTTTCTATATAAAGCTAATTCTTGATTCAATGCTCCGCTGGTTTGTTTATTATATTGTGCTAAATTACTTTTATTATTAGCATTTACTTTTTTCCCATTTGTACCAAGTAATTTTAAAATTTCACTTCCGATCTTTTTATAAGTTGCATAATCGGTTGCTAATTCAATTGATGTTGTTTTACTATAACCTTTTAAAGAAGTTCCATGTACAGCATTTATTTTTTTCCCATTTTCTAAAACAATTTTCTTTATTGAAGCTCCTATTTTATTATAAAGTGCTACATCTAATGCTAATTCTTTCGATGTTTCTTCATTATACTTCAATAAATTCTCTTGATTTAACTTATTTAATGCTTTTCCATTATTAGATACAACTGTATTTATAGATTTTCCATTTTTAGAATATAAACCTAAACTACTTTTAAAAAACTTTTTTATATCCATCAACCATTTTCCATAAGTTGATGTAGCATCAGTTAATAAAGAACTATTTGAAATTTTTGCTGCATTAGCCATTCCATTAAATTGTGCATCAGTAGTTTTTCCTGTTTTTAAAGCTTGAGCTGCTACAAGCACTAAAGATGGTATTAATGATGTATTTATAACTGATGATATTTTAGGGAAAACAACGCTTGCCGTTGAATTCATCTCTTTAGTTGCAGTAGTAAAATTATTCCCCAAAGCAATAACATCACCACTAGTTTCTATAACTGAACTATCAAGATTTTTAATTTCATTTCCATATTGATCTAAAATAGCTACTTTTTTACCTTCCGTTTCAGTTGCTCCTTCATCTACTGGCTCACCACCAGGTTCACCGCCACTGCCACCATCTCCACAATGACAGTCACAATGACATTCACACTTTACTGTATCTGATTCCCCTTTACCTAACTTTTTAGCTATCGCCTTTACTAATGCTACAAGTCCAAAACTAGCTAATACTGATATGGCTCCCGAAATAGCTTTTAACCCTGTAATTAAATCTCCCCATCCTGGAAGTCCTTCTAGATTTAAAAGCTTCTTTTCCATTTCTGTAGGATTAACATATTGATTTTCTATTTTTGATATATTTTCATTTAAAATTGGTAAATAATTTAATATTAAATCTTCTATTTCATTTAAACTATTAATTATTTTTTGTTGATAATTTAAAATGCTATCTTCATTCATCTTATCACCTCCATATAATAATTTTTCTTTAACTTTAAGTAGCTAACATATATAGAAGGTCAATTGCTCCCTCTGCAATTAATCCTATAGCAATAATTGCTATTAAAATTATTATCAATGATCCAATAAGTATTAGTGCATAAACCCAGATTGGAAATTTTTCATTAGTAAACTTCAATTTTTTGTTTTCGTATTTAGTATTGGAATAAAAAATATAACTTTTTATTAGTTCTTCAACCTTAGCTTTATTTAAATTTCTGCTAAAAAAAATAAATCTATAAAAATTTTTTGATAATAATTCATAAGCAAAATTATTATCTTCACTTTGTAATTTTTTGCTAATTTTAATCAAAGTTTTAAATTCTTCTTTCCCATAAACTTTAACTTTTATTTCATTTTTTTTATTTACTTTAGAGTAACCTGTATAAAAAAACTCATCAAAATTTTTAAAGTGCCATTTAGGATTAGATTTTTTTATTTTTTCTTTTATAATTTTAAGTTCTTCATCTAAAATTCTTTCTTTTTCATTATTTAATTGCTTTTGGCTAAATATATTTATATTTTTTCTATTAGTCTCTTCTATAATTCGTTCCAATTCACTTTTATCTTTTGTGTTATTATCCATAATTAAACTCCTTTAAATATCTTTTTTAAAATCATTATACAAGATTTAATTTTTTCTATTCTTTTGGAGTTTAACTATTTCTTACTACTATTTACCTTTATTTTCTTATTTGCTATTATTGATAGTATTTTTTTTGTTTTTTAAAAGCTTTTACTTTCTATTTTTTTCATTTCTTGAATAAAAAAAACTATTTATTTTTTATTTCTTTTTGTACGACTTTACTTAAAGCTTCATAGTCTGGTTCAGTTCTAGTTAAATCTCTAAGTTCTTTTAAGAATTTTCTTCCCTCTTCAGTTCCTTTTAGAGAATGTATCCAGGCATCTTTTCTGTATAAACAAAATAAGTAATATGGTATTGATCTTATTTCTTCAAAATTTAACCCTGTATATCTTTCTATACTTTTCAAATCACTTGTTTCTACTACATAATCATTTTCAAGCTCCCAATCTTCCACATTAAAATATTTCTTTATTATTAATGCTCCTATTTCTCCCTGTGGAATTGGGATTCTTAGTTTTTTTCTATATTAGCTATTTCACCAACTATAAACTTCATAAGTTCTGTTATTTGTTTCATTGATAAAAGCTCTTCTAACTCTTCTGATTTAAAAATAATTTCATTTTTATTTGTATTTAAATATTCAGTAATTACTTCTATAATTTTCTCTATATCATTCTCTTTTATTTTTCCAAACTTCATAGCTAATTTATAAGAAATTGGAGGTATTTTATATTCTACCCCTGCTATTTCAATTATTGAATTACTTGAAAAACTATCTAAATTTAATTTATTACTCATCTTTTATCCTTCTTTCTTTTTTCCTAAATTTGTTTAATACTAATGCTTATATTTTATAATTTTTAATAAAAAAGAAGCTTAAGTTTAGGAAATCCCTAATTTTAAGCTTCTCTTTATTAAATTAATTAGCTGATGGCACTGCTACTGGCATTTCTTCTCTAAATTCTGCTAAGAATTGGTTAAAGTATTGAATTCCAGTAATTTCTGCATTAATTGATGTAGCTTTATCTGTAAAGTCCATGCTAAAGCCTTGTCCACCTTGTCCTACCATAGTAAATCTAATTTTATTTCCATCTGGTTTAGTGTAAACAAATCTTAAGATTACTACTTCAAGATCTCCACTTCCTGTAAAGATAACTCTTTTTTCTTCTCCATTTTCTACTATTTTTGCATTACTTAATGAAGCAATATTATCTAAATTCCATGTTAAAATTCCTGTTTGTGCTGTAAATGATTCCTGTGTTATAAAAGTTCTTACTAATTGATTATATACTGTAGTTTCTTTTGGTTTATAAGTTAATTTAAAACCACCTGTACAATATCCTACATTATAATCTGCTGTTTCAATTTGTTCATCTGATGGTAAAGCAGTAAGACTACCTACTGGCATTATATAAACTTCTCCACCGCCTAATAATATTTCTCCTTTTCCATTGTTTGCTAAAGATGTTCCATAAACTCCTGTAGCTGCTCCTGTTGTTCCTGTTGTTATAGCCATAATAACAACCTCCTTCTTTTGTTTTAATTTGCTAACTTCTTAATTAGCTTGATATAATAGTACCCCTTAAACCTGTACTTATTCTGTTTTACTTTTGTTTAAAATTTGTTCGCTTTTTGTTCATTACATTAACAAATAATTATATCTATTTTTTTAATAGCTCTATTAAATATTCCTCTAGCCGCACTATAACTTACATTTAATCTTTCAGCTATTATATCCCAACTATAAGAAAAGTCACTAAAGTATCGTAATTCTATTATCTTTTTTTCTTCTTCATTTAAAAGTTCTATTGAATTTAATATTCTTTCCTGCTTAATTTCTAATATCTCTTTTTGCTTTTCTATTTTTTTTATTTTATTTTCATTACTTATTATTAAATTTTCTAAACCACCTTGAATTCCAGATCCTGTAGATGAAAGTTCTTTATACTCTAATGCTTTAAGTCCATCTTCTTCATTTAAAATTCTAATTTCTATTTCTAAATTTTTTATTCTTATCTTATTTCTTTTGTATTCCTCTAATAACATTCTAGCTTTCATTGCTTTATTCTCCCTTTAATATTTTTCAACTATAAATTATTTATTATCATTAAGTAAATAAACAGTATATTGTAAAATATATTTCTCAATTATTTATAAACATAATTATCCTATTTTAGTAAAATGCTGTTTTTATAAATATCATAATCCTGATTATTTCCAAAATTAAATTGTACTCCTGTCCATTCCTCGCCCCAATTATTAGGAAATGAACTATAATTCTCAGGAATGTATGGATATTTAGGGTAACTTATTTCATCTGCTGAATAAGTTCCATTTATTGATGAAACTATAAGTCCATATTTATTATTATCTATCTCTCCATAGTAAGTAGAAATAAAATTAGCTGATGAGTAAAGCACATATTTCTGCTCTCCTAATTCTTTATCTACTGTATTTACAAAGATATCTATCATATTTTTAATCATATCTGTTGTTGGAGTAATTCCGACCTCAGAAAAAGCACTTTCCTCAATATCAATCATTATTTTACAATTTGGTATAATTCCATGATTATCTTTTATGGAATTATATACAGAAACAAATTCTTCTGCCTGTTCTACTACTGAACTTAAACCAGGTCCTTCTGGATAAACAAAAGCATAATATCCTAAATTTAATCCATTATTTACAACATCTAATATTGTATATTCTGTTTTTTGAGTTACAGCATCATCATAGGTTCCTCCAGTAATTTCAACTTGTACAACTGATAATGGAGTTCCTTTTTCTTTAAAATAATTACATAAATTAGCTATATTCCCTGGTATATAGCTTGAAACATCTATTCCATTTAAATATTCTGATATATTCTTTCCCAATCTTGTTCCAGAGTTCATACTACCTTCATCGTTAATATTACTTCCAACATCTAAACTATTACTTATTGATAAATTTTCTGTTATATAGCCTCTTCCTGTTGGAATAAATCCTTTCCTAAATCCAGTTACTCTTGAATCATCCACTGGATACTCTATAAATACTAGTTCTTTATTTTTTAAAGTATTTAAAATAGTAATCTGATCCCCTTCACAGGTAAATCTTCCATTTAAAATATTACCAGTGTAATCTATAATATCAATACTACTCGCCACTGTTTCTCCATTAGCTGGATATTCCCTTATTAAACAAGGTTTTATACCTCCAAAAAGTCCAATATAACTTGA
>JBOGCG010000090.1:0-16216 GCA_051656625.1 Sarcina sp.
AAAGATGATTCTCCTTTAAATTTATTGATATTTTTTATAGCCACTATAAAAGTTTCTTGCATTAAATCTTCAGCATCCATTTCACTTTTTGTTAAAAATAATAAATATCTATAAATATTTTTTGAGTATATTTCATAAAATTCCTTAAATTCATTCATCTTGTTCCTCCTTTCATAATATTAGTGTTTCAAAAAATACTTTTGTTTCATTATTTTCTAATTATTTATAATTTTATATTTTTTTAGAAAGAAAAAAACCTTTATAATTTTAATTTCTTAATTTATTAATAAAGTTCTTTGTTTTAGTAAAAAAATTTAATGTTATAATAAAAGGTGAATAATTAAAAGTAAATTTTTACTTATATTTTTGGAGGTATTTTTTATGAATGGAAACTGGAGTTTAAATGAACTTTATGGTGGATTTAATTCTATAGAGTTTAAAAATGATATGGAACTCTTCAATAACAAAATAGATAGTTTTAAAGGATTTGTAAGTGAAATCACAGCAAATAATAATGATTTAACTAATAAACTAATAAACTATATTACTGAAATCAATAACTTTAAAGCTCTTTCTTACAAGTTATTAGGTTTTGCTAATTTAACTGTAAGTGTAGATACAAAAAATGAAGAAGGATTAAAAACTCTAGAATATTTAGAAAATCGTTTAGCTACAATTGCTGATTCAACTGCTAAACTTTCTAATTGGATAGGATCTTTAGATAATTTAGATGAAATAATAGATAGTTCTGAGTTACTTAAAGAACATAAATTCCACTTTGAAGAAATCAAAGAAAACAGTAAGTTCCTTCTTTCAGAAAAAGAGGAGCTTTTAATAGCAAAAATGAGAGCTACTGGTTCATCATCTTGGACTAAATTAAAAGATTTAGAAACATCTTCTCTATTAGTTGATATAAGCATTGATGGTGAAGATAAAAAACTACCTTTAAGTGTTATAAGAAATATGGCATTTAGTAGTGATAAAGATTTAAGAAAAAATGCTTATGAAGCAGAGCTTAAATCCTATGAAAAAATAGAAAACTCTGTTGCTGCTGCCTTAAGTGGTATTAAAGGTGAGGTTATAACAGTTAGTGAAATGAAAGGTTATAAAAGTGCCCTTGAAGAAACTTTAATAAATTCTAGATTAGACGAGAAATCTTTAGATGCAATGCTTCTTGCAATGAAAGAAAGTTTACCAGCTTTTAGAAAATATTATAAAAGAAAAGCTGAAATATTAGGACATGAAAATGGACTACCTTTCTATGATTTATTTGCACCAATTAGCACTAGTGATAAAACTTTCACTTTTGATGAAGCAAAAGACTTTGTAGTTGAAAACTTCAATAGCTTTTCTACTAGACTTGGAAACTTTGCTAAAAATGCAATAGAAAACAATTGGGTAGATGTTTATCCTAAAGAAGGTAAAGTTGGTGGTGCTTTCTGTGAAAATCTACAAATGATTGGTGAAAGCCGTATAATGCTTAACTTTGGTGGAACTTTAAGTGATATTATCACTTTAGCTCATGAACTTGGTCATGGATATCATGGAGACTGCCTTTTAAGTGAAACAGCTATCAATGCTGACTATCCTATGCCTATAGCTGAAACTGCTTCTACTTTTTGTGAAACAATTGTAAAAAAAGCTGCTGTTAAAAATGCTTCAAAAGAAGAAGCTCTTTCAATTTTAGAAACTGAAATTTCTGATTGTGGTCAAGTAATAGTAGATATTTTAAGTAGATTCTTATTTGAAAGTGAAGTTTTTGAAAAGAGAAAAACAGCTTCTTTATCTGCTAAAGAATTAAAAGAAATTATGATAAAAGCTCAAAAAGAAAGTTATGGTGATGGACTTGATGAGAATTTCTTACATCCATATATGTGGGCTTGCAAACCTCATTATTACTATGCAACTACTAATTTTTATAACTTCCCTTATGCCTTTGGATTATTATTCTCAAAAGGTCTTTATGCTGAATACTTAAAAAGAGGAGAAGAATTCGTTAAAGAATATGATCTTTTACTAAGTGTTACAGGAAAAAATAAATTAGCTGATATAACTAAATTAATGAATATAGATATTCAATCAGTAGATTTTTGGAGAAATTCTCTTAAATTAATAGAAGAAGATATCAATAATTTCATTGAATTAAGTAAAGATTTATAAAAAAAGGGAGATTGTCTCCCTTTTTTTAATTACTTATATTTTATAAAATAGTTATCCTTTAGAAATAAATATCAAAAAAGATAATAGCGGTCTATTTCTTTTTTCTTTTAATTTGTTTTTTTTAGATTTAGATTTAGGTTTTATATTTTCAATTTTTTGTATTTTAATACTCATTTACGAGTATTTTATTTAAGAATATACTTAAATAAATATTTATGCTTTTATTCTCTAAAAGAAAAAAGAAAATTTAAAAACTATATAGTTCTTAAATCTTCTTTTTGCCTAATTAAATCTATTATTGTTTTAAAGACTTTCTATTTCTTCATATTTTGAAATTATTTTATTTACTATACCATATTCTTTAGCCTCTTCAGCACTTAACCAATAATTTCTTTCTGTGTCTTTTTCAACTCTTTCCATTGATTGTCCTGTAGCTTTACTTATTATAGTATTTATTCTTTTACGAACTCTTAAAATCTCTTTAGCTTCAATTCCAATGTCAGTTGCTTGCCCTCTAAAGCCGCCAAGAGGTTGATGTATCATATATCTGGTATTAGGAAGAGAATATCTGTCTTCTTTCTCTGCACCTAAAAAGATAGTTATTCCTGCACTTGCAACCCAACCAGTTCCAATTACCACTACTTTAGGTTTAACAAATTTAATCATATCATGAATTGTATCTCCAGCTTCTACATGACCACCTTGGCTATTTAAAAATATCTTTATTGGTTCATTTCCAGCTTCTTGAAGTATTAAAAGCTCTCTTGTTACTCTTTCTGCAAGCTGTTGATTAACTTCTCCTGAAATAATAATTGTTCTTGATTTTAATAATTTTTCAATTATTATTGATGGAGCCTCTGATTTAACTTCATTTTCTTTTTTTTCTTCATTCATTCTCATATTTTTCACCTCTTAAAAATTCTCATGCTTATATAATATCCAAAATTTATAAATTCTATTACCTTTATAAATTCTATTTTAATTCTTTTATTCCTTCTTCTAATATTTCCAATTGTAAAATTGTTTCTTCATCCTTTATTAGCTTTTCTTTTCCATTTACTATACTTCCATAAAGATAATCGTAAACTCTACCATAATCTCCATCTACAGATTTTACTTTTTCTTCTCTAACTGTAGCTGAATCATCTATATAGGTTAAGGTTCCGTAATCAGAAAATCTATCCTTTCCAAAATCCTTATTACTTGGCATATAAAAATGTTTTAAATCTTCCTCTTGTCGATCTTTTCCCTTTTTCTCAAAGGCACCTTTCTTACCATAAATAATGAAACTTGATCTTTCCTTAATTCTAAAATAACTTGATTTCACAGAAACCTTTAAAACTCCATAATATAAATCTAAATCAAAATAATCATTCATTCTTCCCGTTCCTAAAAGTTGTCTTACATCATAGTTAATTTTATCTGGTTTACCAAAATAACTAATTACTTGATCTAAAGTATGACATCCATGTCCATATAAATAGGAACTATAGGGATCAAACTCTTTTATATTTTCTGGAACTTCCGGTCTATAATAATCAAAATGCATTTCAAGTTCTAAAAGCTCTCCAAGTTTTCCTTCTTTAATAACCTTTTGAACGGTTAAAAAATCACTATCAAACCTTCTATTTTGATAGGCTTGAACTACTAACCCCTTTTCCTTTGCTAACTTAAATATTTCCCTAGCTTCCTTTGAAGTATTCATAAAAGGCTTTTCAATTAAACAATGTTTATTATGTTCTAATACAAGTTTTCCATAATTAAAATGACTATCTTGATGGGTACAAACTACTATTAAATCTATTTCTGAATCCATTAAAAGTTCATCTAAATTAGATGTATAATTCACTCCCTCTATTCTAGGCCACTTCTCGTTTTTAGAATTTCTTTGATAAATAGTTTTTATTTTTATATTATCCCTTTGAAGAACAAAAGGAATATGATATCTATTTGTACTTTTTCCATTTCCTATATACCCGATATTAAGCATAATTATCCTCCAGCATTAAATTTAAGCTTATATATTTTATTAAAATTCTATTTTAATTATAACTTATTTTATTTTTCATCTCTATCTAAAGACTAGTTTCTAAAAAACTTTTTTAATACTTCTTAAAGCCTCAATTAAATATTAGTATAATTTTATTTCCTCTGGCCATGGATTTTTACTACAATTATTCCAAGTTTTATCTATATATTGATGGGTATAATGCTGCTCTAGTAAATGATATATATAACTACCTTTTTGGGTTAATATATAATCATTATTCTTTAAACTCACTAACCCTAATAACTTTGCTATTTTTATTTCTATAGAAAAAACTTCCTCTATTTCTTTATGAAATATTTCTTTAAAAATTTTTCTATTAAGTTTTAAACTATAGGCATTCCAAAACCCCCAATATAAAGCTCTAACTCTCTTTGAGAAGTTTAAAGTTAATGCCTTTGGATTTTTTTCTCCTTCAATAGCCTTTATATATTCTTCCACCGAAAAAGTATTTATTTTAAAATAACTTTTAGTTAATGAGGCTGCACTAGGTCCAAAACCTACATAAAAATCTCTAGTGACAGAGGAATACTTTTCCCTTCCCTTTATACTAAAGGTCCATACTGAGGTTCTTTCTAAATTCATTTCTATACTTAATTTATCTAATACTTCTAAAAGTTCTTTTTTATCTCTACTTCTTAAAGGTTTACTCTTATTATCAGCATAGGAAAAATCTATAAATGGATAGGTTGATACTTGAGTTGCTCCATTTGCAAAAGCAATTTTAAAATCATTTTCTAAACTTTTAACAGTTTGTCCTTTAATACCAAATATTAAATCTACATCTATAGTATCAAATCCTTGTTTCTTTATTAGTTTTAAAGCCTTCTCTCCCTCTATATACTCACGACCTAAAGTATTAAGTGAATCTTTATCAAAAGATTGAATACCTATACTTACCATATTGAACCCTATCTTTTTCACCTTTTCTACTAATTGCTGATTAATATCCCTAGGATGAAGCTCTATACCTATAGAACAATTTATCTTGAAAGATTTCTTTATTACATCTAAAATCTCCGGTAACTGATCAATCATTAATGCTGGTGTTCCTCCACCAAAATAAATTGAAGTAATTTCTTTCCCCCCATAAACCTTCCCCATAGCTTCTATTTCTTTTATTAAAGCTTTCTTATATTTAATCACCCTATTCTTATCATAAGGAATTTTATAATAAGGACAAAATGGACAAAGTATTTTACAAAAAGGAATATGAACATATAAGCCTAACTTTTCTAAATCACTGTCTATATAGTCTAAATTTTCTCTAGTAAACTTTAATGGCTTAAAACTTCTTGTTTCAAATATTCTTACTAAACTACTAATCATAACTGCTCCTATATATACTTAAAGTAGGTTTTAAACATATCTTTTATAACTTTAAAATCACCATTGGCTATTGCGGTAAATTCATTAACAAATAAATAACCACAATTTTCACATAATCCATCAATTTCTATACATCTTCCACAATCATATCTTTTTCCTCCCTCTGATACGATACACTGTCTACAGGGCCTTTCCCAGTTATTTTCAATATGATAATTTAAAGCTGCTTTTAAATTAAAAATTGGATATCCTTCATCAATTAAAGCCTTGATTTTATTTATTACAATAAGTTTCTCCCCTTTTGATAGAGCTAGATTTTCAGTACCCTCATAGGGAGTATGAAAATTAAAACTTATTGAAGATAAATTTTTAGTTTCTTTCACTAGTTTACAAAGACCTTCTATATCTTTGTAATTTTTATTATTTACAGCCATGTAAACACAAATGTTACTATTGTTAGCTTTAGCTACATTTTCTAGTATTTTATCAAAGGTATCTCCTCGAATTATATTATGTTTTTCTTTTAAACCATCCAAGCTCAAAAATATTAAATCTGCTTCTTTTATATCCAAATCTATAGTTCCATTAGTAACTATATTAACAATTAAAAACCCAATTTCTTTTGCTTCTTTTATTAAATCTTTAATATCCTTTCCTTGAGAATTCCAAAGAACTGTTTCTCCACCACAAAAAAATAATATTCTTATTCCATCTCTATACATGGATTCCATTTCTCTTCTTATTTCATCATAGGAATATATTGTTTTATTTATATTATTTACAGCGCAATGTTTACAAGTTAAGTTACAATAATCTGTTAATATAATAGTTCCAAGTATTGGTTCTCTTTTTTTTAAAATTACGGTTTTAAAACCAAATATCCCAAAATAAGATAAAGCTTTAAATTTCATAAATCTCCCCCAGATAAATTCTATTTTTTTACTTTATTATACATTATTCCCATTATTTTTTCATTAAAAATAAAATAAGCTCTATGGAATCAACAAAATAGTTCCATAGAGCATTTTATATTCTAATTTAATTGCAATTCTTCTTTTAAAATTTCACTTTCCCCATCTATATTCTTTATAACTATATCTCTAATTCTTTCTGTAAGTCCCTGTTCCTCTTCCTTAGATAAATTTTCAGTATATATAGGCTCCCCATAAACTACTTTTATTTTAGTCTCTGTAAAGTCCTTATTATCCTCATAGGCTCTTGAAGCTCTATCTATACTAACTGGAACTATTGGAACCTTTGATTTTGTAGCAAGTTTTACACTTCCCTTTTTAAATTCACCTATTTTCCCATTCTTATTTCTGGTACCCTCTGGGAAAATAGTTATAGAATAACCTTTTTTTATATTTTTAACTCCATCTCCAATGGCTTTTATAGCCTCTCTAGGATTATCTCTATCTATAAAAATACTTCCACTTCTCTTTATCCACTGTCCTACAATAGGTGCTCTTTCAAGTTCTTTTTTTGCAATAAAGGCCATATGTTTATCTGTAGTATGAAGTATTAAAGGAACATCTAGTATGCTACTATGATTTCCAATAAATACACAAGGTCCATCTGGTATATTTTCTGTTCCTGAAAGCTCAATATCTATGCCTATAATATCTATTGTAAATTTACTCCAAGCTTCAGCTGTAGCTTTAACATAATCCATAGCTACATCTTCCCCTTTATTTTTTAATAGGTAATTATATTTAATTCCCTTTAATTTAAGTCCTGTCATATAAGCAACATATTTTAAATATTTAAGCTTCTTTATCAATATAGTTTCCCCCTTATAATAAGCCTTTTATCCCCGTTTTCTTCATTATATCAAAAGAATATTAAAAAATTACAAAGTTTATTCAATATTAAAATAATATTAAAATAATTTACTTTTAAGAACGGTAAATTTTACATTTTTTCTATTTCTGTATCACTTAATCTTAAATTTCATAAACTAATATAGATTATTAAATTTATTTTTTAAAATTATTAAGGAGGAATTACTATGAGTAAATCTAATTTTACTGAACAAGAAGCCTCTTCAGTGGCAAAATCATTAAATTTAAATTTTTCTACTGAACAGTTTTCTATAAAAGATTTTACTAAAGGAATGAATGTTGAACTTGAACATGGAACAAAATCAAAAGAAACTAACATAACCAATGATGATCCTATTCTCACTGGCAAAATAGCTCTCGCTCATTTAAGAGAATTTCCAGATTATTATGTAAGATTAAATAACCTAGAAAAGGCAGCAGATTCTTATTGGAAAAAGAAAAGAAAATCTATTTCTTCCCTAAAAAGAAAGGTTCAAAGAAAACTTCAAAGAAAAAAATGAAAAAACTTGCTAAATAATATATAATATATCCTATAAATATTTCATGGAGGATATAGAATTATTATGAATAATAGATTGACTGCTGAGAACATAGAAAAATTACAGGAAGAATTAGATTATAGAATGACTGTTAAAAGAGCTGAGATAGCAAAGGAAAAATTAGTTGCTGCTGCTCATGGTGATAGATCTGAAAATGCTGAATATAAAGAAGCTTGTAGAAACTATAGAGAGAACGATAATAGAATTCAATATTTAATGACTATGATTTCCACTGCTACTGTAGTAGAAAGTGAAGAAAATGACAACTCTAAATTAGGAATTAATAGTAAAGCTAAAATTAAGTTTGTAGATGATAATGAAGAAGATATTGTTACTTTAGTAACTACTTTAGATAGAGATCCTGAAAATATGTGCATTAGCATTGAATCAGATCTTGGAAAAGCTTTATATGGAAAATCTGTTGGTGATATTGTTGAAGTTAAAGCTCCAGGAGCTAGCTATAAAGTGGAAATCATGGAAATTCTTTAAAAGTTTAAAAGGTACTTTGTGAAAATTTTTAATTCTTACAAAGTACCTTTTTCTATATTAAATTTATTTTCTTTTTTTTAAATATGCCACTAATGATTGTATTAAGAAACCGCCAAAGACTATAAGCATTACTATATTTATAAGATCTAAACCTTTATAACAAATATTTACTATAGATACTACAATCCCTATAGCACCTAAAATATTACTTGCTACATCTACTTTATTTATTCTTCTCTTTTTATCATTTGTTCTCTCGTCCAATATTTTTTCACATCCTTATTTTTTTATGGCTTTTTATTTTATCATTTTTTATTTTATCATTTTTTATTAAAAAACTAAACAAATGATAAAATTGAAGTAGTTTTACAATCTATTATTTTTCCTGCCTTTATCATTTCCTTAAGTTCTTCTAAAGTTACAATTACATTTTCAGTAAATTCATCTTCATCAGTGCTTTTTTCACCTTCTACAAGACTAGTAGCTTTATAAAGATATATTATTTCATCACAAAAACCTGGTGCTGTAGCTATTTTACCTAAATACTGAATTTTTTCTGCTTTATACCCTGTTTCCTCTTCAAGTTCTCTTTTTGCACAAAGCTTTGGATCTTCATCCTTATTAAGTTTTCCAGCAGGAATTTCTAAAAGTTCTTGTTCTATAGGTTTTCTGTATTGTTTAACTAATAAAATTCTTCCATCATCAAAAATAGGAAGTATTGCTGCGGCCCCTGGATGCTCAATATGATTTCTCATTCCTTCACTACCATCTGGTAATTTCACTTTTACTAAATTCCACTTTAAAAAATTATTTTCACATAGTAGCTTTTTTTCTATTGTTTTTTCATTAAAATCCATAAAATTCACTCCTTCTATTATCAAGTTTCTAAACCTCTTTTTTATCTATAAACTTCCATTGTCCATAAGAAAGATTTCCTAAATTTAAATTTAAAATTCTAATTCGCTGAAGCTTTACTACATTATATCCAAAATATTTACTCATTCTTCTAATTTGCCTATTAAGTCCTTGAGTTAATATTATTCTATAGCTGTAATCATCAACTGGAATAACCTTACAGGGTTTTGTAATTTGATTTAAAATAGGTACTCCCTTTTCCATCCCTTTTATAAACTCATCATTAAATGCTTTATCAAGGGTTACTATATATTCTTTTTCATGATTATTCTCTGCTTCTAATATTTCATTTGCAAACTCTCCATCATTAGTTAAAATAATAAGTCCCTGTGAATCTTTATCTAATCTTCCTATAGGAAATACATAATTCTCATAATTTAAATAGTCAATTATATTATCCTTAATATCCTCTGAAGCACTACAGGTAATCCCTACTGGTTTATTAAGCATAATATACACTTTCTCTTTTTCCTTTAAAGCTTTTCCATCTAAAAGTATTTCATCACTTAATTCAACCCATTGTCCTACAGTAGCAACCTCTCCATTTACAATAATTCTTCCCTCTTCAATTATTCTATTAGTTTCTTTTCTAGAACAAATTCCAAAGTTGCTAAATAGTTTATTTATTCTCATTGTATTTCCTTTCTTTTACATAATAATAAAAAGACACACTCTTAAAGAGGTGTCTTTTAAATTATAAATCTTTATTCTTACTAAATAAAGAAAATCTTTTTTTCTCTTTTAATCCCATTTCGCCAGCATTATCATCTATTATTTCTATTATTTCCTCTGCGCCTTCAGTTGTTTCTATTGGAAATAACTCTTTTAACTCAGTTTTTATATATTCAAGATTTCCTACTATAGGATTTAATTCTTCTTTTTCTTGATATTCTTCAATAGCCTCTAAAATTTGCCATTTAAATAACTTAGTACTAACGCCCATAGCAAAGGTTTCTATTCCTGAAACTGCACCTATTTTTTTTGATTTTATAACTAAGCAGGAACCCTTTTTATTTTTTTCTAAGGTTTCTATAGAAATTATTATAGCCCCTTCTTCAGTTAAATCTTCTCTATAAATGTAAAATTTTTCTCTATGAAAGAAATAAAAGTTTCTTTTTCGCATACTCTTCTCCTCATCCTTTGTCTTTAACCTATTAAAATCTTTTACTACCTATTTATATATTATATATTAAATTTGAAAATAAATTAAGTCTATTTTTTTCTATAAAAAAACTTAGCAACTTTCAATGTTACTAAGCCCTTTTAAAGTATTTCTTTAGATATAATGCCCATTTATTATTATAGACAAAAAACTTTTATTTCATTCATTAAATTTATTTTTTTATTAAAAACTACTAAAGGCTAGATTCAAATCTTTTGAATCCAGCCTCTATCAATTAATTATTTACTAAAACTTCTGTTATATCAGAAATTGCTTTTGTTGGACACTTTTTAGTACATAACTTACAATTTACACAAAGATCATAATCAACCTTTGCTAAAAAGTTTTCCACTGTTATAGCAGACTTCGGACAAGCTTTTTCACAGATTTTACATCCAATACATCCAGCTTGACAGGAAGCTCTTACTACCTTTCCATTATCCTTTGAATTACAAGAAACTCTTACCTTCTTTTTCATAGGTACTGATTCTATTAATCCTTTAGGACAGATGTTTATACAAGCACCACAGTTTGTACATTTTTCTTTATCAACTTTAGCTATTCCTTCTTCTATATGGATAGCATCAAATTCACAGACCTTAACACAACTAGCTAATCCTAAGCAACCATAACTACAAGCTTTTCCACCTTTAGTTGTTAATGCAGCTGCCTCTAAACAACTGTTAATTCCTTCATATTCAAAGTTTTCTTTAGCTTTATGACAAGTCCCATTACATTTAACAAATGCTGTATACTTATCTCCCATTTCTACAGCTACCCCTAAAACTTCTCCTATTTTATCAGCAACTTCTGCTCCACCAACTGAACATAAAGTAGCCTTTGCTCCCTCTAGCACCACTGCTTCTGCATAGGCATCACAACCAGCATATCCACAGCCTCCACAATTTGCTCCTGGAAGACATTCTCTTAACTTTGGTATTCTTTCATCTACTTTAACTTCAAACTTCTTTGAAGCAAATCCAAGTAAAGCACCAAATATTAAACCTAAAACACCTAAACTTAGTGCTGCATATAAAATACTCATTTCCTAGTCCCCCTTATTTAGTGTATTAACCCTTGGAATCCTAAGAATGCAATAGCCATTAATCCTGCTGTGAATAATGTCATTGGCAATCCTCTTAAAACCACTGGTATGTTTTCATTGTTATCAATTCTTTCTCTTATAAAGGCAAGTAATACTATTGAAAGCATATATCCTGCTGCCGCTCCCATACCATTTACTATTGACTGTAATAATGTATATTCCTCTTGAATATTTAATACTGTCATTCCAAGTACAGCACAGTTTGTAGTTATAAGTGGTAAGAATATACCTAAAGCCTTATGAAGGGCTGGACTTAATTTTTTCATAGCCATCTCAACAAATTGAACAAGTGCTGCTATAACAAGTACATTGGCAATTGTTGAAAGATATTCAAGTCCAAATCTTTTAAGTATTCCATAATAAACCCCATAGGACATAACTGATGCTAATACCATAACAAAAGTTACTGCAAATCCCATACCAATAGCTGCATCCTTCTTCTTAGAAACTCCAAGGAATGAACATATTCCTAGGAATTTCGCAAGGACGAAGTTATTAACTAGCATAGCACTAATAAATATAATAAATAGTTCCATATCTTTATCCCCCTTAATTCACTATTCCTTTATTTCGATTCCTTTTGCTTCTACTTTTTCACCATCAGTTTTAACTGAACAGCTTGAAGATCCACAACTACTACATCCACCACCACAGGTGTCTTTAATTGGTTTATTTTTCTTCTTTAAACTTATAGCATTTAATAAAGTCATTAAAAGTCCTACAGTAAAAAATGCTCCTGGTGCAAGAATCATTATAGATGCTGGTTTATAAGCCTCAGGCATTACTTGAATCCCTAAAACAGTTCCTGCTCCTAAAACTTCTCTGAAAGCACCAATACAGAATAAAGCAATTGTAAATCCAAGTCCCATTCCAATTGCGTCAAAAATTGATGGTAATACTGAATTCTTTGATGCGTAAGCTTCTGCTCTACCTAAAATAACACAGTTAACAACTATTAAAGGAATAAATATTCCAAGTGATTTATAAAGTGCTGGAACGTAGCCTTGCATTAACATTTCAAGCATAGTTACAAAAGATGCAATAACAACTATATAAGCTGGTATTCTTATTTTGTCAGGTATAAATTTTCTTATTGCTGATATTATCATATTAGAAAATATAAGTACTACCGTGGAAGCTAAACCCATACCTACAGCATTTTCAGCACTTGTGGTAACCGCTAGGGTTGGACACATAGCTAAAACTTGAACAAATATAGGATTTTCTTTGACAATACCATTTTTTATTCTTTCCATTAATTTATTCATCATTAATCCTCCTACCAATCTCCACTAGCTGCAGTTGTAGCATCCTCTTGGATTTCTTCAACTTCTTCGCCTTTAACATTTTCTTTATAGAATTTTATAGTATCATTTATAGCTGTACCTACAGCTTTTGAAGATACTGTAGCTCCAGAAATACCATCTATTTGACTTTCCTTAGTTGGAGCTGTTTTTACAATTTCTATATTTTCTTTTATTGGTAGATCATTAAATTTTGTTCTAAAACTTTCCTCTTCTATTCTAGCACCTAATCCTGGTGTTTCTGAATGAGCTGAGATTTTCATCCCTGTTACTTTGTCCTCGGCTATTCCAACAAATAAATCTACTGGTCCATGGAATCCTTTAGTTGTTACTTTAAAAACATAACCAACTTCATTCTCCCCATCTTTTGCCTTATAAGCTTCTTTGATTGCCCCATCTTCAGCTAAAGTAAAATCAGTATCCTCTATACTTTTTGCTGCTGGCATTATCATAGTTAAATCATCTTTATTAATTTTTGAATTTTCAATTATTGCTTCCTTTGTTAAGCCATGAGTTACCCCTAAAAGCACTCCAGCTGACAGAGTAATAGATAAAAGAATTCCACCAAGCTTTAAATTCTCTTTCATTACTTAGCAACCTCCTTTTTATATTTTTTTGTTGTTAAATATTCTATAAGAGGTGTTGTTAAGTTCATTATTATTATTGCATAATAAGGTCCCTCTGGATTGTATCCCTGTACTGCTATTATAGCGGCTATAAGCCCTGCTAAAGCGCCAAATACAACTTGTCCCCATTTAGTCATTGGACTTGTAGCATAATCTGTTGACAGGAACACAGCTGCAAAATAAAAAGCACCAGGAAGTAATGCTGGTTTTTCCCAATAAACACAAAGTGCTGTTGATACTGCTATAAATGCAAGAGGAGCTCTTAAATTTATTCTTCCCCTTAAAAGTAAATAAAGTCCACCAATAGCTATAGCTAAAATTGATACTTCTCCAATGTTTCCAGAAGCTTGTCCAATAAATTTATCCATTAAAGTTACAGTTTCCACTACTACCTCTGAAGCTGCTGCTGTAGCATCTGTTGCTGAAGTAACTGTATCCACTACTGGTTTTGCCATTACTGCTGCCCAAGAAGCTATTAAAAATGCCTTTGTTGCTGCTGCTGGCTCCATAAAGTTTTGCCCATAACCACCAAAAAATTGTTTTACAACTATAATACCAAAGATACTTCCAACTACAATTATCCAAGTTGGTAAATGAGTTGGCATAATTAATCCTATTAATAATCCATTGACTATAGGGCTTAAATTAGTTAAAGCATCTGTCTTTTTTACAAATTTATTCCAAAGAACCTCAGAAACTAAACTTGCTATTAGTGCAGCTAAAACTATTCTTATAGCATCATTACCATAAAAATATATTCCTGCTCCCCAGGCTGGAATTAAGGCGATAATAAAATCTAAAATCAATCCATTAACGCTATTACCCTTTCTAATGTAAGGTGCTGGTGATAATTTAAATAGTCTTTTAGACAAGTTGCTCACTCCTTACTTCTTTATTCACTTTTTCTATTAAATTAAGTTGTGCAGTATAAATTTTATGACTTAACTCTATATTGGATGGACAATTATAACTACATAATCCACAATTTATACATTTATCTCCACCAAATTTAAAGAATTCTTCTTTTTCTGAAAGTCTAAATGTTTCAGTTATCTTTATTGGGTTTAATCCCTTAGGACAAACTCTTAAACACTTTGCACACCTTATACAAGGACTTTCCTTTTTCCTTTTTTCATCTTCCTTTGTTAAAAATAGTAGCCCACATTCATTACCCATTATTAAATCATCTAAAGAGGATTTAACAGTACCAGTAATAACTCCCCCTGAAACTATTTTACTTAATAGCTCTTCTTTTCCATTTAACAAGTTAAATATTTCTTTTAATGGAGTTCCTATTTTTACTTTTATTATTTCACCCTCATTAACAGCTGATCCAAAAACAGAAGTATAAATAAAGTCATTCCCTTTATTATTAAGCAGTGCTTCCCCTAAATAAACTAAATCTATAAGTTCTAAAATTAAAACTTTTGAAGAATCTGAGTTTCCAAAATATTCAGCTACAAATTTCTCCCTATCACAACTTATAATATCCTTCGATGGAATCTTAGCACCCAAACTAGCAAAGGATTTTCTTCCTGCAAGTTTTATTTCAAAGGAATCATTAATAAGTTTTAAAGCTTCTATAGCTTTTTTTATTTCTTCTTCTTTAGTACTTAAAAAATCATAGATATCTAAATTTCCTTCATAACTAAAAGCTTTTATTAAAATTTTATTTCCTTCAAAATTAACGTAACTATCATTATATAGCTTAAAGGATTTTATAATATCTCTTATAGAATCTTTTTCTAAAATTACCTCCTTTCTTTCTAAGCTTTCAAGCTCTCCAATCTCTATTGGGTTCTTTCCTTTAAGCTTAAACTTTTCTTTAAAAATTTCTTCTGATTTAAAAAAGTTTAATATAGCCATTTTACCCCCTCCTATACAAGTTCATACAAGTAATTCGCCCCTATTTTAACATGTCGAAAAAGGTCATTACAAGGTTATGTTTAAATTTTAACAATAAATTCCCACAATATTTATTTATACCCTTAGTTTTCCACTTAATTTTTATCTAATCAATTGATTTTCTATCTATTTATTAGTCATATTGTTAATGATTATTTATCTTTATTAATAATAATTTTTAATTGTTTAGTTATTTTTTTAACAAAATTAAAATAAGTAACCCCTATCATATATAGAGGTTACCACATTTTAACATATTATCTTTTACCTTATTTAACTATTTTAATTAACTCTTCATTCCTGTATAAATTTTCTCTAACTCTTTTTTCGTTAATTTTACTTGAATAACTAGTCACTATTATTATAGGCGTTATTATCACAACTATAAGTAATAAAGTTATATTCCAATTATATAAATTTACTTTGTAAGGTTTGTGGGCTTACATTTAAAGAAACCAACTTTGCTACTAAACCCTTAGTATTTAAATGTCCTTATTGTGCTTCAACACTTACGGAGCAAAAAGATCGTAAACACTTTAATATACATAAGTGTAAAAATTTTAAATGTTCTTATTACTTAAAAAATTTAAAAAAAGCTCCCTAAAAATCTTAAAGATTCTGATAAATATAAATATAAATATAAATTGCATTATATTGGTGTTAGTATAAAATAGTGGACACGTTTTACCGAACTAAGTACAATAATATTTAGTAAAAGAAAGGAAGTGTTCTACTATGGGTAGAGGTAAAAAATATACAGATGATTATAAAGAAATGATTTCAGATCTATACAA
>JBOGCG010000091.1:0-3388 GCA_051656625.1 Sarcina sp.
CTGCAAGTATTACTCCTCCTACTACAACAGGAATAACAAAAGGAAATAATACTTATAATAATATTCCTTATAACAGCACATTAAATAATTATGTTGCAAATGAACTTAATGAGTATATGAGAAGCGCAAACGAAACTTCTTTAAGTAAATCTCAATTATCCTCATTAACAAATCAACTTACAAATGCTATAAATCCAAAAGCTGCTAAAACGGTTTATGAATTTTTAAGAGTTGATCAATATAGAAATGTTAATGAAAATGCAGTAGCATCATTATTATCAAATAAAGGTATATTTGCTGGACATGCATCTGCATTTATAAATGCAGCTCAAACTTATAATCTTGACCCTGTTTATTTAATAGCTCAATCAATGTTAGAAACAGGAAATGGTCTTAGTAGCTTTGCTCAAGGAACTACTATAAATGAAATTGCCAACTTTAATAAACCTATTCATAATAAAGAAGGACAATTAACTGGATATCAAATGATTAAATTAGCTCATCCTGTAACTGTTTATAACTTCTTTGGTATAGATGCACAAGCTAATACACCAACTTTCGCTAATAAAACAACAGTTTGTGCAACAACTTATGCTTATAATCACGGTTGGACTTCTGTAAATGCTGCAATTATGGGAGCTGCAAAATTCTTATCAGCAAATTATATTCATAATGGATATTTAGCTCAAAATACGCCTTATGAATTAAGATATATCGATGGATCTGGACAGGATATGTGGCATCAATATTCTTCAGATATCAATTACGGTGCTAAAATTGCTACTTTAATTGAACAATACAAAGGATTATATAGTAGTAATGACCAATTTACATTTACAACACCTCAATTCCAAAACTCATCAAACAATACAAACAATACAAATAACTAAAAAAATGAGAGGAATAGCTACCAAAAGCTATTCCTCTCATTTTTCAATTTATCTTTTTACTAAAAAATCTACCACTGATTTTTTTATCATTTCTAATTGACCATAGTCAATTACCTCTGGGTTATCCTCAACTTTATGTATTACCTTTGATATATCTTCTTGAGAAATTAAAATACTTTTAAATCCTGCTCTTTGAAAACTATAATCATCACTTACTCCAAAACTACTATCCTTGTAAGTTACTTTTAAATTGTTTTTTTCTAAAGTTTCTCTTAACTCTTTTGCTAATTGTAAATAATTGTTATCTCCTCTTATTTTCTTAGTTTTATTATAACTATTACTAAGCACTATTTTTTCTCCATCTTTATAACCTATACAATCTAAATTTATATTATAAAAATCATCATATAATTTAGATAAATCCTTTACAAAATAGCTACTTCCTACAAGCCCCAACTCTTCACCATTAAATGCTACAAAAATTATATCATCTTCAAAGTCTATAAATTGATTTTTTGCCTTTAAATCTTCTGCTATAGCTATCATAGTAGCTACCCCTGAAGCATTATCTACAGCGCCCCTAATTATTCTATTATCCTTTCTTCCTATATGATCAAAATGAGCCGAAATAACCACAGCTTTTTTATTATTTTTTCCCTCTATTTTCCCAACAATATTATTCCCTTCTATTTTCAATTCCTCTCCATCTATGGACCTTTTAAATAACTCTTTCTCCTCTTTACTTAAAAGTTCTCCTGGCTTTATTTTTTGATTATAATTATAAAAATTCCTATAATCCTCTGAAAATACTGGAATTAAATCCAAATTCTGAAAAATATCTTCTATATACTTTTCGGAAAATTTATTGCCAAAATCCCCAGAAAGTCTTCCTTCAAAATCTCCAGAACATAATTTTTCTACAATCTCTTCCATAGTAGGTATATTAATTTTTTCTTCTACTACATCATCATTACTACTTGAGGTACTTTCTTTTCTGATATTCTCTAAAATAAATTTTTCATCCTGTTTATTAGGAAAATCTATTAAAACTTTTGAATAAAAAGAAATGATAAATGAAGAAATAAATAAAATAGAAAATATAAAAACACCTATAAAATAATAGCTTAACTTCTTTCTTCTTCTCATATCTTTAGCCTTTCCTTTACTATAATTCTTTTTAGTTTTTCCTTTTTTTCTATAAATATTACATTTTTTAATAAAGTACTTTCCTTTTATCATTTATTTGTAACTAAACTTTAACTTTATTTGTAAATATTTTGTGAATTGTAAAAGAAATTACTTTTTTCAATTTTTATATTTAATTTTCTATCTGTTTTTTTAATCAATTCATTAAATAACTGTTTATTTTTTTAATGATTTAATAAGGTCAAGCCCTTTGAATTTAATATTTTGTTGGTATAGTATAACCTTAAAATAGACTGAATAAATAATTTAATTACAAAGGAGATTTTGATATGAAAGGTAAATTAATTGCAGGTGCCTTAGCTGGTGCAACATTAGCAACAGGTGCTATTGCACCAACTTTAAGTAATGCTACTAATGCAAATAAAAATGTTCCAAAAACTAATGATGTTCTTTTAGCTAAACCAGTTACTAATGTTTCTGGACAAGAAGCTGTTGTTATAAACGGAAATAACAACTTAGTTCTTCTTAACCAAGCAAATGGTACATCTATTAATTCATATTTATCAACAGGACAAATGTTAACTTTAATGAATAAGGATGGAAATTTTTATCAAGTTAAAGTTCAAGAAACTGGAGCTGTTGGTTACATATCCACTAGCAATATGCAAATAATACAAAGCGGAGTTAACTCTCCATTTGTACAAAAAATCTCTGATGGTTCAATCATAAATGTATCAACTGCTGTTCATTTAAGAGCACAACCTGATATGCAAGCAGGAATTCTTAAAAACTTAAAAGAAGGAAGTAATGTAGAAATTTTAGGAACTCAAGGTCAATGGGTTAAAGTTAATGTTGGTGGAACTATTGGTTATGTTTATCAAACTTATGTTTCAAATGGAACTACTTCAAATTCTACTAACAATACTACTACTAATTCACAAAACACAACTGGACAAACAGTTACTAGTAATAAAGTAAATACAGCTACTAATGCTACAAATAATTCAGGGGCTACTGCTACTAAACCTAGCACTAGTAATACTACTACTAAACCAAGTACTACAGTAAATCCTGGAACTTCAACTTCTGTAAATCCAACTTATTTAAATGATACTGCTTATTTAAAAGCAGGTACAAATGTAACATTATATGCAAATCAACCAAGTACTGTAGAATGGCAACCTAAAGTTTTAAAAACTTTTAATAATGAAAAAATAAATGTTACTGTATTAAGTTTTGCTAACAATATGTATAAAGTAAAATTATCTGATGGTGCTATTGGTTATATTGCTCCTAATAATGTAGTATTCTCAGGACAAGGTGCTAAATCAGAATATTTAAATAAATTAAAT
>JBOGCG010000092.1:0-20890 GCA_051656625.1 Sarcina sp.
TCCTTGGAAAAGATCAATTAATAATTCCTCTATAACTTTTAAATCATCAGTGGAGCCATTTGTAATATATTTATTAGCTATTTCAACTAAAGCGCCTGAAACGAAGGCTATGGCATATTGATTTTTAAGGTTATCTTTATCAATGGCAAGAACTTCACAGGTAAATAGGGATTCTTGCAGTCCTTTATTTAAAATTTCAAGTAAATTATTATGAACTAAAATAGTGAAAAAATCCTTATATTCTGATATATAATCAATGAATACATGGATTAAATTTGGGATAGATAAATTCTCTCCAGCTATAAAATAAGAAGATAAATTTAAGTAGCGTTTTTTATATTCATAATATAGAATATTTTCCTTTGAATCAAAAACACTATAAAAAGTTTGGCGTGATACTAATGCTTTATTGCAAAGCTCACTAATGCTAATTTTATTAAATGGTTTATTTTTTAATTCTTTCATAAAAGCTTCTGCAATCATTTCTTGAGATTGTAGAGCTATTTTATTTGTTCCTTCATACATGGACAAAAACTCCTTTTTGTATAAGTTCTTTTGATTACATTGACAGTTGTCTAACTGTAGTGATATCATTTTATCACAAGTTAGACAGTTGTCCAAGAGTTGGATTGAAAATAAAAGATAATTTAGTTAAATAAAATATAGAAGAGAAGATAAAGAGAGGATGTTTACAAATGAAAGAAGTTTTTGAATCTTTTAAAATTGGTAATATTACATTAAGAAATAGAATAGTAAGATCTGCAACACATGAGGGACTTTGTAATGAAAAAAGGGAGCCTAATGAGGAATTAATTAAAAAATTTGAGCAACTTGCTAAAGGTGGAGTTGGGGGAATTATTACAGGATTTGTTGGGGTTATGGAAAATGGCTCAGTGGGAGTCCATATGCCTATGATTGATAGTGATGATAAAATAGAATCTTTTAAAAAGTTGGTTAATAGAATTCATGACTGTGACACTCCTATAATCCTACAACTTGGACATTGTGGTAGGCAGACAAGCTCTAAGATTACGGGTCATCCTTTAGTAGCACCATCAGCAATAAGAGATAAATTATATAATGAAGATATACCAAGGGAATTAACAGAAAAAGAAATCTATGAAGTTATTGATAATTTTGTATTAGCTATTGAAAGAGGGAAAAAAGCAGGCTTTGATGGAGTACAATTACATTTAGCACATGGGTATTTATTATCAGAATTCTTATCATCACATATGAATAAACGTAAGGATAAATGGGGTGGGAGTTTAGAAAATAGATTTAGAATTGTAAAAGAAATTCTAACAAGAGCTAGAGCTAAGGTTGGAGATTATACTATACTTGTAAAAATAAATGCCTATGAAAAATCAAAGGATGGGATGAATATAGAGGAAGCTATAAAAATATCTAAGTATCTTGAAGATTATGGCTGTGATGGAATTGAAGTTTCATCAGGTATTGCAGAGGATGGATTTTGGACTTTAAGAGGTAAGGATGTTCCCTTTGACATGATGGCTAAAGAGAATCATAGAATTAAAAAAATACCAAAGTTATTTAGAGGTATTGCTAAAGTTTTTGTGGTAAAACAATTTAAAAGTCCAGAACCTTTAGAGCTTTATAATGTAAGTAGTGTAGAAAAAATTAAGGCAGCAGTGAATATTCCTGTTATTGTAGTAGGGGGAATAAAAAAGTTAAAGGATATAGAAGAGATCATAAAAAGTAATAAAAGCGATGTGGTAGCTATGTCTAGACCGTTTATTATAGAGTCTAATTTAGTAAATAAATTTAAAGAAAAGAAACAACTAGAATCAAGGTGTATAGATTGTAATTTCTGTATTATTGGAATGGATAATAGACCTTTAAAATGCTACTATGGAAAGGTACCAAAATAATAAATAAAGGAAATATGATTATGGCAATAAAAGAGTTTAAAGAATATCAAGAAAAGATAGAAAAGACAAGAAATTTTAAAGATACAGAACTTGCAAATTATGCTTTAGGTTTAGTTTGTGAAGCTGGAGAAGCAGGGGATATCCTAAAGAAACATTTATATCATGGACATTCATTAGATTTAGAAAAGTTAAAATTAGAGTTAGGTGATGTTATGTGGTATCTAGGGAATCTTTGTAATTTATTAAATATTGATTTAGAGGAAGTGGCTGAAAAAAATATTGAAAAATTAGAAAAAAGATATCCAAAGGGCTTTAGTGAAAAGGAAAGTAGAGAGCGTATTGATGAAGATAATAGACTTAACCCATAAAATAGAAGAAGAAATGACAGTTTTTGATGAAAGTGAAAGACCGATAATCAAGAAGAATTTTTTTGCAGAAAAAGATGGATTTACACTAACTGAACTTAAAATTTTTTCTCATACAGGAACTCATATTGATGGACCACTACATCTTTTTGAAGAGGGGAAATCCTTAAATGATTTTCCATTAGAAAATTTTATAGGTAAAGCTCTTCAGATAGAAGTGAAAGATAGTAAGATAATTACTTTAGAGCTAATTAAAAAATTTCCTATAGAAAATTATGATTTTATTTTATTTAATAGTGGCTATGGTGAACTTTTCAATAGTGATGATTATTTAAAAGGTTATCCAGTACTAGAAAGTAAGGCAACAGAATTTTTAGCTAATTCATCCATTAAAGGGGTAGGCTTTGACCTTATTTCTCCAGATAAAATGGAGGATAGCAATCTTTCAAATCATAAAATTTTACTTGGAAAAGAAAAGATAATAATAGAAAATTTAGCAAATTTATCAAAGGCTCCAAAGGAATTTGTTTTAAGTATTTTACCTATAAAATTTGATTTAAATGATGGTTCTCCAGTAAGAGCAGTAGCTATCTGTGAAATTTAAAGAGGTGCTTCTTACTCAACTATGGTGAAAAGTAAAAGAATAGCCTAACATTACCAAATATATTCAGTAATCGGCTATTTTTTAGTTTTTATCCCCTAACTTGAGAAAGAACCAAAAATATTTCACAGATAGCTTTTTTATTACTTAAAAATTAAAAAAACACTTTTTAAGATGTAAAAAATTAGGAGTATAATATATAATTATAAGGGTATTGAAGGTTTAAGGGGTGGGGTTAATAGTGTATAGTATAGGTCAAATTTCAGAATATTTAGGGCTGTCTAGAGATACAATTAAGTTTTATGAAGAAAAAGGATTAGTAAGTCCTAAAAAAGATGGAATAAATGGTTATAGAAAGTATGATATGGAGGATATCCATAGTTTATTTTTAATAAATTTTTATAGGGATTTAGGGATAGAAATTAAAAAAATTCAAGAAATTAAGGAAAATAGAAATCTTGATGATATAGAAAAAATTTTAATGGAGCAGGAAAAAAAGTTAACAGCAGAAATAAAAGAAAAAAAGGAAAAGTTAAAAAAAATAAAAAATGTTAGAGCAGATAATTTAAATATTATAAAAAATTTAGATAAATTTTCTATAAAAGAGTTTGGTCCCTTTGAAGTTTTAGAAGAAATTAAAGAGTTTAGCTTAGAAGATGCAGAACAAATTGTTGAGAAATATAAAAATAAAATTGAGAACTTTGGAATTTCAGAGAAGGCTCATACTTTAGATAATTTAGTGAAAGAATATAGTTTTACCAGTGAAGGAATAGTAGGAGAAAAACATTTTGTAATAAGAAATGTTAAAAAGTTTGAAGGGGAAAATATTATTTATAATAAAGACTGTTTGTATAGAATTATAAAAATGCCTGTAGTAGCTAGTGATAAAGAGGGGGAAAGGCT
Organism: Sarcina sp.; assembly: GCA_051656625.1. GTDB lineage: Bacteria > Bacillota > Clostridia > Clostridiales > Clostridiaceae > Sarcina. The sequence continues at coordinate 3,762 of JBOGCG010000092.1, forward strand.
TACTATGGAGCAATTTAATAGTTTTATGGAAAAGGTTAAAGAAATGAAAAAAGAGCATCAAGGAAAGGTCTATTTAAAACTTGTTTTAGGAAGTTTTGAAGAGGGAAAAGAAATGCTTTATTTAGAAAGTTATTATCCCTTAAAATAGTAAGTTTATAGTGGAATGATTTAAAGAAATATAGGTTAACCTAAAAAGCTCAGCATTATAGAATCTTGAATTCTATAATGCTGAGTTTTTCTTTTTAAATATTATACCTACCTAATATAGATAGCATGTCCTCATAAGCATCTTCTGTTAAATATCTATAGGAATTTTCATGGGTATTCCAAATGAGTATTTTTTCATCAAGTAAATATAAATAAAGATTAAGTTCTCTATTATTTTTATTAGTCCATATTTTATAATCAGCTTCTTTATTTTGAATATTATCAGTTAATGTATCTGAAAATGTTACAGGTGAAGAAATTTTTTTAATAGTGTTTATGTCATTACTTCTTTTAATTTTTAATATTTCTAAATTATTTTTTTTAGAGATATTAATAAAATCTTTTTTGCTTGTTAAAGAAAAGCAGAATAGAAATGTAACAAAAACAAAAATACAAATATAAAATTTTTTCTTCATTTTTATAATCTCCTTTAGTGCTATATTTCTTATATTACCATAAAATGTAATTTGGTTAAATAAGTTAATTTAAAAGAAGATTTAAGTAATTAAAATATTTAAATAAATTATTTAAATATTTTTTTAAAAGTTATTGACCTAGGAGTTACTCCTGGGATTAGAATTTAAATATAGAAAAAAATGGTTTTTGTTGAAGGAGAAAATTTATGAAAATTTTAGAGGTTAATGATTTAAAAAAGTCCTATGGAAATAAAGTAGCAGTTAATAATATTAGTTTTTATCTTTTAGAAGGGGAAATATTAGGATTTTTAGGACCTAATGGAGCTGGAAAAAGCACTACTATAAATATTTTAGCAACGGCTTTGAAAAGAGATGGAGGAGAAATAAGCTTTAAAGGGGAGGATATTTCTAAAAATATAAAAAGTTATAAAAAATCTTTAGGGGTTGTTCCTCAGAGGTTAGCTTTATTTGAAGATTTGTCTGCCTATGAGAATGTGAAGTACTTTGCAGCTTTTTATGGATTGAAAGGTGAAAAGCTTAAAGATAGAGTTTTAGAAAGTTTAGAAATGGTAGGGCTTTTAGAAAGAAAGGATGAAATGCCAAGTACCTATTCAGGAGGAATGAAAAGAAGGCTTAACATTGCCTGCGCCTTAGCTCATAAACCGGAAATTTTAATTTTAGATGAACCAACTGTAGGGATAGATCCACAGTCAAGAAATCATATATTAGAATCAATTAAAAAATTAAGAGATGAAGGTACTACTGTAATATATACAACTCATTATATGGAGGAAGTACAAAATATCTGTGACAGAGTAATTATTGTGGACGAAGGTAGAGTTATAGAAGAGGGTGAAATTGATAAAATTATAGAGAAAAATATTGATGCTATTAATGAAAATGAAGACAAGAATTTAGAGAATTTATTTTTAGCATTAACAGGAAAAACTTTGAGGGATTAAAGGAGATTTAGCTATGAATAATATGATTACTTTACAACTAAAACAATTATTAAAAAATAAGGTAATGATAATGACTTTTTTGATTTATCCTAGTTTATTAACCTTTATAATTGGCTATTTAGCAGAAAGTACTTTTATGTCTGGAATAAGTTCCTATGACTATTATTCTAATAGTATGATGATCTTCATTTTTATGGGAGCAGGGCTTATTGCTTTATATAATTTAGGGGAAACAAAGGTTGTTGATGGTCATTTTAGAGCTATGTATTCTCCGATTCCAAGTAGCTATATATATCTTTCTCAAATAATTTCATCTACAATTTTTTCAACTTTATCGATAATAATAAATATTTTGATTTTCAAATTTTTATTTAAAATAAATTATAGTGGGAATGAATTTATCATAATATTAGGGTTTATCACTTTAGCTTTTTTATCTAATGCTTTAGCTATGTTTTTATATAGCTTTATAAAAGATATAGGAGTTTGTAATGGTATTTTCAATTTAATACAAGTGATTTTATGTACTTTAGGAGGTGCTTTTATATCATTAGAAGGTTTTGGAAAGATAGCTAGTTTTTTATCTAAACTTTCACCTATAAAGTATTTGATAGATGGAATTTTACAATCAATTTATGATGACAATAGGATGATACTTTTTACCATAATTATTGTGAATTTTTTAATAGCCTTAATTATAATAGCTATAACCAAAAGAACCTTTAAGATAGAAAAGTATTTGTAGGAGAGAGAGTTATGAGAAATATATGGTTAGTAATAAAGGGAAATATATTAAGATTGAAAAGGGATAAATTAACTTTAATAATGGTCTTTTTAGTAATGCCTGTAATTATTGCATTAGGAGTTTATTTTGGAAGTAATAATGATATAAATGGAAAAATAGCTTTAATAAATCCTAAAATAGAAGAAGAGACTATGATAAAAAATATATTTAAGGATAATCTATCTATAGAGTTTGAAGTGTTTGATAAAGAGATAAAAAATAGTTCGCTAATAACAGGTGCTTATTTAGCAGAAGTTACTTTTAAAGATAATAATATTCAGGTAAATAAATATTCTAATAAGGAAATTAGTGGATTATTAAATTCAATTTTTAACGGAGAAAAATATGATAGTAAAGAATATGAAAATAATGTTGTTGATAAAATAGCTGGATTTCTATTAATGTTTTTATTTTATGGTGCTTTATCAGTGGTTACTTTGTTTTTAAAAGATAGAGAAAATGGAGTTTATCAAAGAGTTTTAACAGGAAATGTTTCTTTCCTTCAATATAATTTAGCTCAAATTTTATATTTAATAACTACAATAACTATTCCAACTATTATTATGTCAGTGATAGTAACTAAGTTTTTAAATGTAGAGTTAAATATGGGTTATGGTAATTTTATTGCTATAATTATAGCTATTGGAATTTTAACTAGTAGTATGGTTATTTTTATAGCTAATATTTTTAAAACTACCAGTGAAGTACAAATGAATGGAGCAATAATAGCAATGATAAGTTGCCTTTTCAGTGGTTGTTTAATGCCAGTGGAAGGTAGTAGCAAATTTATAGAAATAATAAGAGGAATTTTACCACAAAAAAGGTTATTAGATTTCATAAATAATTATAATTTTGGAGATTTATTTTTTGTTATTGTTGCTATAATATTATTTATTGGGGTGGGGACTTATATAGGAAAAAGAAATTATAATAAAGGAATATATTAAAAAGAGTGATTGAAATATAATAAAATAATATTTTTTAGGACACTTGTGAATATTCACAGGTGTTTTTTTATTATATTTATGTGAATTTAATTGTAATTAATTTACTTATATAGTAATATAAAGATATAAATATCGATACTCGATATTTGGAGGTGAATAAGTTGCCAAGAGAGCAATTTCAAAACTTAACTGAACCTATGTACTATATTTTAATTTCTTTAATGGAGGAGAGTTGTGGAGTAGATATAATGTTTAAGGTTAAAGAGCTTTCAGGGGGAAGGGTTACTGTTGGACCTGGTACTTTATATGCTTTATTAGCTAGGTTTGAAAAAGAAAAGATGATAGTAGAAACTAAGGTTATAGCTAGAAAAAAGAGCTACATAATTACAGATAAGGGAAAGGAAATACTAGAAGATGAGTATAAAAGGCTTTTAGCTTTAGTAAGGGATGGAAAGAAAATTTTAGGGGGAGAATGATGAAGAGAAATTTAAAATATGTAATTTATAATTTTTTGCCATATCAATATGAGTATTTCCAAGGTTATTTAGAGAAAATGGCATTAAAAGGATGGAAGGTTAAAGAATTTAGTGGTAGTATATTAACCTTTGAAAAAATAGAGCCAAGGGTTATTAGATATTCTATTGATATTGTTGAATCTATTTCCATTTTTGATAGTAAAAATAGTGATAATTCAATGGAATATAGAGAATTTTGCTTTGCTGCTGGTTGGAATTTTCTTTGTGAAAATAATAAATTACAAATTTACTATAGTGAGGAGAATTCTCAAGGAATAGAAATACACACAGATCAATTAGAAAAATTTAAATTATTTAGAAAAGCATCTATAAAAGCTATTTCATTGGAACTACTAGTTTGTTTAATTTTGGCTAGTACTCAATTATTAAATTTTTTTACAGATTCTAATTTGAATTTTCTAGCAAATGATATTAATATTTTTATGATTTTGTTAGTGAGTTTATATTTAATAGTGGATGTAAATAAGAGCTTTGAATTTTTAAATTGGAACATTAAAAGTTTAAAAGCAATAAAATTAGGGGATAGACCCTCCTATGGTGAAGAGAAATTGGTAAAAAGAGAAAACATTCTTTCTAATCTTTTATTAATTACATCTTTAGTAGGTATTTTGATTTTTGCATTTAAGGGAGATAATATATTTATTTCTGCAGTAGCGATTATTTTAATTCCAATTATAGTTATGTTTTTCTTAAAAAATAAAATCGAGAAAAGTGAATTTTCTTCAGAGAAGAAAAAGAAATCTAATATAATTGCTATTGTAATAGTACCTACAATATTAACCTTTTTATTAATGATAGGAACAATGTTTTTAATATTCTCTGATAGTCCTTTATTTAAAAGCAATGAAAAGAAATTTGGAGTAGAAAATGTTCCTTTAACTTTAGAGGATTTCCATCTTAGTTCAGAGGAAGAACCTTTTTATAGAACAGAAAAAGGAGTAGTAGCATCTTTATTAAAATATAATGATTATGCTAATGACTTAATCTTAAGTTACGATATTTTTGAAAGTAATTTCAGTTGGATAGTTAAAGAAAACTTAAAGAAAGTATTATCCTATAATAGAATGTTAGGAGATGAATTGAAATTAATGGAAAGTGATTTAGAAAAGGGAATTGAACTATATATTGGAGCTAATGAAAATCAGTTTATTTTGAAATCTAAAAATAAAATAGTTGAGTTCTCATTAATTGATTATTCAAATCTTTTAGAAGGTCGTGATAAGAATGACATCATTAAATTAGTTTATGAGAAATTAATAGTTTAAAATTTAAAAAATAATAGTAAAGTTAAAATATTTTTTCTTAAGTTATGGTATAGAAATTGCTGAATATATATTAGTTCTTTCTTAAGTTAAGAGATAAATAATAAAAGAATAGCCGATTACTGAATATATTTGGTAATGGTAGGCTATTCTTTTACTTTTTTCTAGAGTTAAGTAAGAAATTTTATTTCTTTAAAGATTTTTCGTAAGCTTTTCTAGCTAAATCTTTCTTTTTCTTTAGAGCTAAAATATTATCAAAGATAGTTTTTAGGTCTTCTTTTAAATTTAAGCTTTCTAGGTTAACAAATCCTTTAGCAGCATTTACTTTAGCTTTTGGATTTTTTAATAATTTACAGTCAAAGTTTACAGGTTGAACTCTGTACATTGGCTTTCCTTCAGCGTTATCTCCTATTTTATGTAGATTAAATTGAAAATCTAAGTAAGTATAAATTATTTCTCTATCTTTTTTCTTACCATTTAAAGCGCTAACTTCACTTAATGGCTTAAAAATTTTTGTTTCATTACTCATTATAAATCCGCCTTTGTTTTTATTTAAATTATCTTCTATTGACATCTTTATATTCTACCATGTTCTAGGGAATATTAGAAATTATTTTTTCTAGGTAACATTGGGGTGACATTAGTAAATTATTATAGGTAGAGTAAACAAAAGAAGAATTAAATTTATGAGGTGGATGTTTTGAAGAAAAAATATTTGAAATCAATTATAGCAGCAGTTATTGTTGTGGCTATAGTTGGAGTTGGAGGATTTACTATATATAGTAAAGTGAAATCTCCTAATGTAAAACCAGAAATTTTAAAAAATCAATTAGAAAAAGCTAATGATTTGAATTTTAAATATAATGTTAATCCAGAGACTTTTGAAATAACTACAACAGTCAATGGGGATACTGAAGTTGCTAGTAATCCATTACCAGCTATGAAAGTAACAAATCTTAAGAAGACAGATGATAGTATTTCTTGGACTTATCCTGATAAAAATATAAATGTTGATGTAACTAAGAAAGACAACTATTTAAATGTTAATATTACGTCAACTGCAAAGGGCGCAAACTCTTTCCAATGGGCTAACATAAGTGGTGAAGACTATACAATGCCCATTGGAGAAGGTAAATATATTCCAAGTAATAATGCAGATTTTGAAAAATATTTTAATGGATATAAAAATACAACTTTAGGAATGCTTTCAATGCCATTCTTTGCTGTAAATAAAAAAGATTATGCAATTATGTATATAATGAATAATCAATTTAATAATAATATTAGTTTTAATACAAATCCTGATATATCTTTTAATGTAGACCATGAATTCCCAAGTATTAACCCTAATAAAGATTTCTCTTATAGAATTTATGTAACACCAAATGATTCTACAGATATAGCTAAAACATTTAAAAATTATGTAGTTGAAAATGGGCAGTTTACAACTCTTCAGCAAAAAGAAGAAAAAAATCCTAATGTGAAGAAACTTGTAGGAGCACCAGAAATGTACCTATGGGATAGTTATATTATGGATTTAGGAAATGTAAATTGGCAGGAATTAAATAAAACAATGCCAGAACCTTTGAAAAATTGGATTATAACATTATTAACTAATAATCCTGATGGTTCTGGATCTATAGCATCTTTTAACGATATAGGAAAAAGTGATTATATAGACAAATATGATAAAAATCAAATTCTTAATGGATTTACAACAGTAGTTATGATGAAGAATTTCTACAATCCTAAAATATTTACTAATTTAACTACAGAGGAAAAACAATTAGTGGATAAGGGAGTAAATAATCTTTCAGAGGTAGAGCTTATAAGCTTAAATAAAATGCTTCTTAAATCAGCACTTGGAGATTCTGTTCAACCAGTTAGCCAATGGTCAGATGCTAGTACTACTTCTATGTTAAATGATATGAAACAAAGTGGTATAAATAAATTATGGATAGGTCTTAGTGATTGGAACTATGCTTATATGAAGCCAAGTTTAGTAACTGATGCAGATAAATTAGGTTATTTAATAGCTCCTTATGATTCATATAATATGGTAGAAAAACAGGGAGATATAAATTCCCATACTGCAAGCTTCCCTGGAACTAACTTATATAATGATGGAGTAATTGAAAATAAGGATGGAAAAATAGTAGCAGGATTTAAAGGAAAGGGAAGAACTCTAAACCCAACTTTGATGATGCCTGAAGTTAAAAATAGAATAAATACTATCTTAGGAAATATTCCAGGATTCAATTCTTGGTTTATAGATTGTGATGCAGCAGGACAAATATATAATGATTATACTCCTAGCCATACAACAACTAAAAAAGAAGATTTAGATGCAAGACTTGCTAGATTATCCTATGCAGCTAATGAGAAAGGTTTAGTAGTTGGTTCAGAACGAGGAGATAGTTATGCATCACAGGTTATAGATTTTGGACAAGGTATAGAATCTCCACCATTTGCATGGATGGAGCAGGGAGCTAGAGTTAAGACAAGTCCCTATTATGTAGGTAGTTATTATGCACCAGATGGAGGTGTTCCACCTATCTTTGGTAAGCAAGTACCTGTAAAACCTTGGATTTATGAAACTATAATGAGTCCAGAGTATACAGTACCACTGTATAAAATGGTTTATAATAACTCAGTGATAACAACAGATCACTGGTTATGGGGAACATTTAAAGTAAAAGGATTAACTACAGAAAGATACTTACGTGATTTCTTATATAATGTACCAGCTTTATATCATTTAGATGCTAATGCTTGGGCTAATGAAAAAAGTACAATAGTAGCAGAAAATAAAGTATTTGAACCATTTAGTGAACTTGTAACCAATGAAGAAATGACAAGCTTTAAAGTATTATCAAAGGACAGGCTAGTTCAAATGACTCAATACGGAAATAATGTTAAGGTAATAGCTAACTTCTCAAATAATACAGTTACTGAAGAAGGAGTTACAATAAAACCTCAATCTTTAGTTATTTTTGAAGGAAATAATAAAATTTATTATACTCCTCAGATTTTAGGGCAAAATCTATAGGAAAGATAAAAAGATAATTTAAAGTAGACATAATTTTCTTTTTCTCAAAATATAATTATTTTAGAGTTTCATAAAGAATTTAAAATAGCTTTATGGTTAAAAGTTAACTACTATATAGAGAGAAAAAATTTATGGGTTATTTAAATTTTTATTTATTATAGTAGTAACTTTTATTTTAAAATAATAAATTTTAGGAGGAAATAAGCTATGGAAAAAATTTTCAGACCTAAAAGTTTTATTATCTTAATAACAGTTCCACTTTTTTTAATAGGTGCATTTCTCCATTTTGCCTTTAAATTAAGTAACTATAATATTTGGATTGCTATGATTGCACCTGTAAATGAAAGTATTTGGGAGCATCTTAAAATGGTTGTTTTTCCTATAATTTGTTTTTGGAATTTATACTATTTCTTTTTTAGAAAGAAATATAATATAGAAAAAAACAAATGGTTCACTGCAGGATTAATATCCCTAGTAACTTCAATTATAACTATCCCTTTTTTCTATTATTTTTACACAGAGGCTTTTGGAATAGAATCAGTATTTATTGATATTTTAATACTTTTTTTAGCTCTTTTTATTGGAGAACTTTTAGCCTTACATGTTTATGAAAAAGGCAAGGGCATTAATTCTACCTTAGCTAATAGTATTATGATTTTTATATTAATTATTTTTATACTATTTACTTTCTTTCCACCTAAAATTCCACTTTTTAAAGACGGACCTACTGGAAATTATGGTTTAACAAAAAGTTTTGATATTGACAAATAAATTTAAAAAATATAATATAAGTATATAAGAATTTTCTTATGTGCTTATATTTTTTTTTGCGAAGGAGAAAGGTTATGGGGATTTTTTCATTTTTTACAGGAAGTAAAATAAAATCAGTTTCAACTACAGAGTTAGATGGATTAATAGGAAAAGTAAACATAATAGATGTAAGAGAACCTTTTGAGTATAAACAAAGAGCTATAAAAGGTGCGAAAAATATTCCCTTAGGGAAGGCTGTTTCAGGTGAGGGACTAGATAAAAACAAAACTTATTATGTAATTTGCCAATCTGGAATGAGAAGTATGAAAGCTTCAAAGGCTTTAGATAAACTTGGCTTTGATGTTATAAATGTTTCAGGTGGAATGGGTAGTTATAGAGGAAAAAAATTAAAATAATAAATTTAAAAACAAAGGAGAAATTAAAATGAAAGTTGTAAATGTAAATGATATAGATAGATTATTAGGAAAGATCAATTTAATAGATGTAAGGGAACCATCAGAGGTAACTAGAAAAGCTTTAGCTACTTCAAAGAATATTCCTATGAATGAGCTTTTAAATAGAGCAGAAGATTATTTAAAGAAAGATGAGGAATACTACATAATCTGTCAATCAGGGGGAAGAAGTTCAATGGTTTGTTCTGAACTAGAGGATAACGGATTTAATGTAGTTAACGTAGCTGGTGGAACAGGTAGTTATTTAGGTCAAAATTTAAAATAATTAGTCTATGAAAGAAAGGATTTGTTTGTTGAGATGCTTATAGAAAAAAGCGATATTTCTGATGTTTCCAATATACTTAAAATTTTATCTAATGAAAATAGACTTTTAATTGTTTGTTTATTAATAGAAGAACCTCTTAAGGTTAGTGAAATTCATGAAAGTATTAGTAATTTAACTCAACCAGCTTTGTCGCAGCATTTAGCAGTGTTAAAGGCTAATAGAATTTTAGCCTCAAAAAAAGAAGGGTTAAATATTATTTATTATATTAAGGATGAAAAAATAGAAAAGCTAATTAGAGCGTTAAAAGAAATTTATTGCAATAATTAAATAGAAATAAGGGTTTTATAAAAAAGAACTATGTTAATTTTGAGGTGTTTGAAATTAATATAGTTTTTTTTATTGAAATAAATAAATAAGAGAGTTTATCTAGTATAAAATTATATTCTAATGTTATAATTATTATAAATTTAGTTGAAAATTAAAAGGAATATTAAGTTTAAATATAGAGAATTTATTAAAACTTTTATTATAAAAAGGAGATAGGATATGCCAAATATAGATAGAGATTATGAAAAAGAATTTATGATTGACGGTAATTTAGAAGCATATAAAAATTTAGAGAAAAACCATAATGGGAAGGTAGAATATGCTAATGGAACTATATTATTATCATCTAGTACATCTATAAATCATAATATTTTAGTTCAAAGATTAATTATTAATTTAGGATCTTTTTTTAAGGGAAAACAATGTAGAGTATTTTCAGAGGCTATAGAGGTAATAATTAATTTTGATAATAATAAATATAATTTTAAACCGGATGTATTTGTAATCTGTAAGAATGAAGAGGGGAAATTTAATAAAAAAGGGCAATCAATTATTGGGGTTCCAAACTTAATCTTTGAAGTAGTATCAAAAGGTAATGCAAATCATGATACTTTATATAAAAGAAAAGCTTATGCAGAATGTGGAGTTAAGGAATATTGTTTAGTTTATCAAGATGGAATAGTTGAGCAATTAGAATTGAAAGGTGATTTTTACGAACCAAAGGGCTTTTTTAAAGAGGGAGAATATGAATCTATAGTATTTGAAGGTTTGAAATTTAGTATAGATGAATTATTTGATGATTTAGAAATAGAATAATTAAATATATAGAAAATTTAAGAGAATAGCTGATTACTGAATATATTTGATAATCTTAGGCTATTCTTTTGTTTTATACTTATAGTTTAATAAAAATTTTTAAAAATAGATAGGAGAAAATAATGATTTTAAGACCACATCATTTATTATGTACACAAGCTTACATTGGAAAAGGCTATAGCAAAGAATTTATTGAAAATATGGATAAGTGGACTAAGATACTGAGGGAAGAAAAAGGTTATATTATAAAACTTGAAAAAACTTTAGATAATTTATGTAATTATTGCCCAAGCAGTAAGGGAGATCGTTGTGAATCAGAGGATAAGGTTATGGCAATGGATGAAAAAGTTTTAAATTATTTTAATTTAAAAGAGGATTTTTATTGCTACAGTGAGGTTGTAAAGAAAATAAAGAGAGAAATAAATAAAGAAATATTTGATGATATTTGCAAAGACTGTCAATGGTATGAATATGATATTTGTGAAAAGTTAATTTTAAAATAAAATTTATTTAGTAATTTTTTTATAGAAGGGGAAAATAAATTTATAGTAAATAAAGCGAGGGTTATATATATGGTTAAAAAAAGAAAGTTGAAGATGGAAAGGGTTGGAATAGAGCATCTTAAGCAATATAATCAACTTTTAAGATATGTTTTTCAAGTTACCGATCAGGAACTTCAAGAGGTTGGTTGGGAAGAAAAAGAATTTATTAGAGCAAAATCACCTGTCTTAGAAAAAGCTGAGGTTTTTGGTTGGTTTGATGGAGAAAAGCTAATTTCACAGGTAGCTATTTATCCTATGAAGGTTAGGATTTTTAATAGAACCTATGATATGGGTGGAGTTACTGGAGTTGGAACCTATCCTGAGTATGCTAATCAAGGATTAATGCATAAATTACTTTGCCAGGCTTTAAAGGAGATGAAGGATAAAAATCAAAGTATTTCCTATCTTTATCCCTATTCTATTCCATACTATAGAAGAAAGGGTTGGGAAATTATTTCAGATAAAATTGTTTATGAAATCAATGATTATCAATTGCCAAAGAATAAACAGGTTTCAGGTGAAGTTCAAAGGGTTGAAGTGGAAAGTGATGATGTTAAGGAAGCCTATGAAAGATTTGCTTATAAAACACATGGAGCTTTAATTAGGGATAATTTAGCTTGGAATGAATATTGGCTTTGGGACTCAGATGATATAACTGCTGCGGTTTATTATAATGAACAGGGAAAACCTGATGGCTATGTTCTTTATTGGATAAGTGATGAAGTTTTTAAAATTAAGGATATGATTTTTATTAATGAAGAGGCTAGAAGTGGCCTTTGGAATTTTATTAGTGCTCACTTTTCTATGATAACAAAGGTTGTAGGAAATACTTATACAGATGAACCATTAGCATTTTTATTAGAGGATGCGGATATAAAGGAAACAATATCACCATATTTTATGGCTAGAATTGTTGATTTAGAGCAATTTATAAAGGAATATCCTTTTAAAGCAGATACTATAAAAAGAGAATGGACTTTTACTTTAGATGATCCACTTCTTTCCTGGAATCAAGGAACATTTAAATTAACTATAGATGATAAGGGGAAGGGTGAATTAACTAGAACCTTAGAAAAAACCAATGATAGAATTAATATACAAACAATGACTACAATGCTTTTAGGATATAAAAGACCTGATTATTTATATAAAATTGGAAGATTATCCTGTAGTAGTGAAACATTAACTATGCTAGAGGATGCTATTGAACATCAATCAGCATATTTTTCAGATTATTTTTAAAAATTAAGAAAATAGCTTAAAATTACTTAATATATTTAGTGATTTAGGCTATTTTTTATTTGTTTCCATTGAATTTTAAAAATTAACAAATCAGTAAAAGAAGGCATATTATATATATGAAACTAAATAACTTATGGAGGAATAATGCTATTTAAAGTTTTAAGAGTAATATATGAAACAGGAAACTTTTCAACTAAAGTAATTTCAAAGAAATGTGGATATAGTGAAACTTTAGTAGAGATGATTAAGGGTGAATTAATAGATAAAGGCTTTTTAAAAGAAAATATGGGCTGTGAGGAAGATTTTTGTAAAGATTGCAAATTAGGATGTTCAGGAAAAAGTCTTATTAAAATAAAATCTTTAGAGATTACAGATAAGGGGTTAAAAATATTAAGAAAAGAATAGGAGGATTTTATGGAAACATTAGCTTCTAAAAATATAAATGAAGAATTTACAGTAAAATTAATAAATGGACATGGAAAACTTAGAAAAAAACTTTTAGATATGGGGATAACACCAAAAACTAAAGTTAAAATAGTTGGAAAAGCTCCTATGGGTGATCCTATAGAAATTTTAATAAGAGGTTATAAATTAACATTAAGGAAAGATGAAGCAGAAATGATAGTAGTGGATTAATTTTTTTTAATTTAACAATGAGAATGAATATCAATTTTAGAATAGGAGAGGTTAAAATGATAGCGTTAGCTGGAAATCCTAATTGTGGGAAAACTAGTATTTTTAATTTATTAACTAAAACTAGACAGCATGTAGGAAATTGGCCAGGTGTTACGGTAGAAAAAAAAGAGGGGATTTTAAAATATAAAGATAATGATTATCAAATAGTAGATTTACCGGGAATTTATAGTCTAGGAGCTTGTTCAGAGGATGAAATAGTAGCTAGAAATTTTATAATAGATGAAAAGCCAGATTTAATCATTAATGTAGTAGATGCTACTAATATAGAAAGAAGTTTATATTTAACTTTACAATTATTAGAACTTGGATTAGAAGTTATTATTGCATTAAATATGATTGATGAAGCGGAAATTAGAGGAATTGAAATTTTTGAGGAAATTTTATCTAAAACTTTAAAGGTTAGAGTTATAAAAACATCTGCATTAAAAAATCAAGGAATAGATTTATTAATTGAAGAGGTTACAAAGGATATTGTAAAAGATAGTGAAAAATTTCATTTAGATTATGGAAATGATTTGGAGAAATATATAGAGAAAGTTAAAGTTTTAATTAAAAGTAATTCTATAAAATTAAATTATGATTTAAAGTGGACAGCAGTGAAACTAATAGAAAATGATGAATATATTAAAGGGGAAATTACAAAAGCCAGTGATGAAGTTTTTTTGGAATCCTTAGAAAAAATTTTGCTAAATGTAGAAGAGAATATAGGTTATGATGGAGAAGTAGCTGTAGTAGATAGATGTTATGAAATTATAGAAGAGATAGTTGGGGAATCTGTAGTAAAAAAAGAGATTAAAAAAAATTCTATTGGAGAAAAAATAGATAAATTAGTTACTAATAAATATTTAGGAATACCAATATTTTTAATAATAATGTTTTTATTATATGAAATAACCTTTTCTTTAGGTAGTTTTTTACAGAAGTATACAGAAAAAATAATAGGATTATTTAGTGATAAAATTATGGTATTCTTAGAAAGTTTATCACTAAATCAATTAGTTTTAAGTTTTTTTGATCATGCAATTTTTGGGGCTATAGCAACTATATTATCTTTTTTACCTTTAATTATGGTTATGTATTTGTTAATAGGGTTATTAGAGGATAGTGGATATATGGCAAGAGCAGCCTATGTAATGGATAAAATGATGAGAAAATTTGGTTTGCATGGTAAAACCTTTGTTTCTATGATTATAAGTTTAGGCTGTAATGTTCCAGGAATAATGGCTACAAGAACTTTAAATAATAAAAAAGATAGAATGATAGCTATTCTTATAAATCCATTTATGTCCTGTGGAGCTAGATTACCAATTTATGTTCTGTTTATAAGTGCTTTTTTTAAGGAAAATCAAGCCCTAATATTACTTTCTCTCTATAGTTTAGGAATACTTGTTGCTATAATAGCAGGAAAAATATTTAGTAAAACTATTTTTAAAGGGGAAAGCTCTTATTTTATTATGGAACTTCCTAGTTATAAGATTCCATCAGCTAAAAATATTTTGCTATTAATGTGGGACAAGGCAAGTTCTTTTGTAAAAAGAGCTGGAATTTTAATTTTACCAATAATGATAGTACTTTGGTTTTTATCTATAATGCCATTGGGGGTGGAACCTTATAGTGAACATTCTTATCTTGGAATGATTGGTGGAGTAATTGCTCCAATATTATCTGGTACAGGCTTTGGAAACTGGCAATCAGCAGTAGCGTTAATAACTGGATTGTTAGCTAAGGAAACAGTAATTGCTACAATGGGTTTTGTATATTTAGGTGCAGCTAATGGAGGGAATCTTATAGAGGTAATAAGAACTGTATTTACACCATTGTCAGCTTTAAGTTTTATGGTAATGTCTCTTCTATATACACCTTGTATTGTTACGTTAGGAACAATAAAAAAAGAAACTAACTCAATAAAATGGACTATTTTTTCAGCAATGTATAGTTTTTTAACTGCTTTAGCCCTTTCCACTTTAGTATATCAAGTAGGAAGACTTTTGGGATTTAGCTAAAAAATATATTCTTTCAAATAAAAGCTCCATCTAAACTTAAATTATAATTTTAAGGTTCAGATGGAGTGTAATTAAAATAGTTTAATTATTTAATTTTATCTAAGACCATAGATACTTGATAATTAGCAAAGCTAGTTATTTTATCTAAAATAGAATTTAAAGAATCACTATTTGAAGTCTCTATTTTCAGTAGATAACAACAGTCAGAACTAATTTTATATGCCTCTGTAATTTCAGAATGATTATTAATAAGCATTTTAATTTTCTCATGGAAATTATCATTCATATATATTTTTATATAGGAAATATTAGAAAATCCTAATTTATTTTTATTTATGTTAATGGTGAAATTTTCTATTATTTCGTTATCTATAAGTTTAGTAACACGGCTACCTACAGCTTGACCTGTTAGGTGAAGTTTCTCACCAATTTCTTTAAAGGTAAGCTTTGAATTGTTTTTTAATTCTTCTAATATTTTTAAATCTAAATCATCAAATTTCAAATTTTAAATCACCTCTCAGGACATATTATTTTTTTGTAATGACTTTTTAGAATAGTTTTAAAAAAATAATTATTTAGAAGCTATAAAGCAAACTAAATTTTCAGAAATATTCAATTCTTTAATATTTTTAAAATCATTATTTTTTAAGTCTTCTAAAATAATTTCTTTCTTTACAAAATGATGGTGCATACCTTCTTTCCAATCACAGATTAAAAGTTTTCCATCAGATTTTAATATTCTTTTTATATCTTTAAGAAGAGCATTACTATCATCTAATTCATGGTGAACCATTATAGTAAATACAAGGTCAGCAGTATTATTTTCAATTGGAGTTTTACTTTCTTCCATTAATAAAGCTTTAAGTCTAGAATTAAACTTTGGAACTCTATGTTCATTGATATAATTAATCATTAATTCAGATATATCAAGAGCATAAAGAGAAGCAGTAGGTAATAGATTTAAAAATTCTTCAGAAAATAATCCAGTACCAGCTCCGATATCTACTAAAGTAGGGTTTTCAGGTAAATTTAACTCTTTTAATATTTCAGTTAAATTTATCATTTCTAATCTTTTAGGATTATTTAATTTTTCAAATTTTTTTACATCAAATTTATGATCGTTCATCTTTAGTTCTCCTTTTAATACATGTTTTCTAATTATATAATAAACTTAATTTCAATAAGGGTAAAGGAATTAAGTTATAGCAATTATAAAAATAAAATAAAAAATAGAGGATACCCAAAATAAAAACAAAAAAAGTTTATTTTGAGATATCCTCTAATATATTATTTTTTCAAGTTAAAGATACATCTTTTTCCTGGAGTACTATAACAGCTATTACAGGAAACACATTTAGGTTTCTTTAAATCTCCTGATAACCATATATTTATTAAATCAGGTTCAGCAGATATAGGTCTAGATAATGAGAAATATTGAATTTTTGTATTATTTAATAAGTTATCCATTACATCAAAGTGTCTATTTCCACCAGATAATATCACTGGAACATCAACCATTTCAGCTAATCTTATAGCATAATCTTTGAAGTAAGATTCATTATCTTTTGACATAGCTACTTTTTTTCTAGCAGGTCCAAGGTTATTAGAAGTAACCTCCTTAATACATTCATTACCACCAGTAACCTCAATTCCATCAATTCCAAGGTCAGCTAATTTTTTGCTTACATATAAACTATCCTCTATAGTAAGACCACCTTTTTTTACATAATCAGAAGAGTTTATTTTTATTAGGATAGGGAAATCCTTACCTACTTTTTCTCTCATGGCAGAGAATATTTCAAAAATAATTCTACCTCTATTTTCTATAGTGCCACCGTATTCATCAGTTCTT
>JBOGCG010000093.1:0-5866 GCA_051656625.1 Sarcina sp.
TAATAAGTTACATATTAATTCATATCTTTTCTCTGTAAAATATTTTTTATATTTCTCTAAAATCTCTTTATAATTAATATCTAAATTTAAGGAATGATTTTCTATTAGTTCTAATTGTTTTCTATTTGTACTTTCAAAGCATTTTGAATAATCACTATCTAATATTAAATCTTCAATATCCTCTTCCTCAATATAATCATCATCCAAATTCAAACATTCTAACCACCCTATCATTTTATTATTTATTATAACCCACTACCAATTATTAAAACAAATTCTTTTTCCATATTTGCTCATTTTGATTATTCTTATTTTTTTCCTCATTTTTCTTTATTCTTGATTAAATTATTTAATTTTATTTGTTTTATTTTAAATTTTACTATAGAAATTCTATCTTTTATTTAAATTATTATGATATAATAATTTTTGCGTCTAAAAACGCGGGCGGGTGAGGGAGCTTAGTAAATGAGGTTTTTACGAAAGGATGAACAGATTTTTTAAATTAAAAGAACACGGATCTACCTTAAAAATTGAGGTAATGGCTGGATTAACATCATTTTTCGCTGCGGTTTACATAGTAGCTGTTAATTCAAGCATCTTAAGTGATGGTGGGAAGAATATGCAACCATTAATAATTGCTACAGTTTTAGCATCAGTTGTTGGTTGTCTATTAGTAGCATTTATAAGTAATGCTCCACTAATAATAATGCCAGGTATGGGCATAAATGCTCTATTTACCTATACTATAGTACAAACTATGGGGCTTTCATTTTCTCAAGCACTAGCTGCAGTTTTTGTAGCAGGAATTTTATTCTTTATAGTTGCTGTAACACCATTATCTAAAATTATTACCGACGCTATACCCTTATCACTGAAAAGTGCAATAACTGTTGGAATTGGATTATTCATAACATTTTTAGGACTTCAGAAATCAGGTTTAGTAGTTGCAGATGGCTCTACTTTAGTGAAACTTGGAAACATAACTGATATCCATGTTTTAATATTCTTACTTACCATGGTTGTTACCGTTGTTTTATTTGTAAAAAATGTTCCCGGGAACTTTTTAATAGCTATAATTTTCGGTACAGTACTCTCTGCTATTTTTGGAACTGTTAAGTTTCATGCTCCATTCTTTGGAGTTCCAAGCTTTTCAGGCTATAAAGATTTATTTTTCTCATTAGATTTTAATCAAATCTTAAATCCAAACTTTTGGATTGCAGCTTTTTCATTAGCATTAGTACTAATATTTGAAAATATAGGTCTTTTACATAGCCAAGTTGGTGGCTTATTAAACCAACATCATAAAACGCAAAAGGCCCTTAATGCTGTGGCTTTATCTACCGTTTTTTGTAGTTTATTAGGAACAAGTCCCACTGTTTCAACAGTTGAAGGACAAGCTGGTATGGTTTCTGGTGGAAAAACAGGATTAACTTCTGTAGTTACTGCAATATGTATACTTCTATCATTATTCTTTATACCAGTTATAACTTTAATACCTAATGCAGCAATAGCACCAATATTAATAATAATAGGTAGCTTAATGATGTCTCATATAAAAGATATCGATTTTCAAGATTTCACTGAATGTCTTCCTGCCTTCATAATATTTGTGTTAATACCTTTCACATTTAGTATTGTTGATGGGATGGCCTTTGGATTTATACTTTATCCAATAGTAAAATTAGCTGCGAAAAAGGCAAAAGAAGTTAGTACTCCAACCTATATAATAGCTGGAATTTTCCTAATATACTTTATATTGCAAGGTTTGCATATTTAAAATTAAGAGCTTTTATAGCTCTTTTTTTATTTTTAAATTTCACATTTTTATTATAAATATAATAAATTAATATATAAATATTTTTTAGGTGTTACTTATGGATTCAATACTGAAATTATCTCCAAATGAAATTATGGTTATTGGAAATTTACTAGCAAATAATTTAGCAGAGGATAAAAATGCAGTTGAAATTGAAGTGTTGAGAACTTTTTTTCTCAGTATTGCTGTTAATTTAGATTTAATTGCTGTTCGAGTAGCCTACAATGAATATTATAAAGCTCTTGAGGACGAAAAAAATTGAAACTGTGGATAGTAAACTTAAAAAAAGTTGTGGATAACTTTTTCTGAAAATTATCCACAATTTTTTTTTAAAATAATAGTCCCAAATGATTTTTATATTATCTGAAAATAAAAAAGGACCTACTATGAGGTCCTAATTATATATCTGTCTTTTAATTAGTTTAAGAACATTTCCATATCTGAATCAACTTCACCAATTCCACCAATTCCAAAGTTTTCAACTAAAACTTTTGCTACATTTGGTGATAGGAATGCTGGAAGTGTTGGTCCTAAGTGAATGTTTTTAACTCCTAAGTGAAGTAATGATAATAATACTATTACAGCTTTTTGTTCGTACCAAGCTATATTGTATTTTATAGGAAGTTCATTTACACTTTCACATCCGAATACTTCAGCTAATTTTAAAGCAATTACTACTAATGAGTATGAATCATTACATTGTCCTGCATCTAAAACTCTTGGAATTCCACCAATATCACCTAAATCTAATTTATTATATTTATATTTAGCACAACCTGCTGTTAATATTACTGCATCTTTTGGTAATTTTTCAGCAAATTCAGTGTAGTAATTTCTTGATTTAGCTCTACCATCACAACCTGCCATTACGAAGAAGTTTTTGATAGCTCCTGATTTAACAGCTTCTACAACTTGATCTGCTAATGCAAGTACTTGATTATGTGCGAATCCACCAATGATTTCTCCTTTTTCGATTTCAGTTGGAGCTGCACATTTTTTAGCATGCTCTATTACTTGTGAGAAATCTTTATGTCCATTTTCATCAGCTTCAATATGAGTTAATCCTTCAAATCCAACTGCACCAGTTGTGTAAACTCTATCTTTATAACTATCTTTTGGAGGTACTAAACAGTTTGTAGTCATTAATATTGGTCCATTAAAGCTTTCAAATTCTGTAGTTTGTTTCCACCAAGCATTTCCGTAGTTACCTACAAAGTGGCTATATTTTTTGAATGCTGGGTAATAGTTAGCTGGTAACATTTCACTATGAGTATAAACATCTACTCCAGTATTTTCAGTTTGTTTTAATAACTCTTCCATATCTTTTAAATCATGACCACTTATTAATATAGCTGGATTATTTCTAGTTCCAATATTAACTTTAGTCATTTCTGGATGTCCATAGCTTTCTGTATTTGCTTGGTCTAATAAAGCCATTCCATCAACACCATATTTTCCTGCTTCTAGAGCTAAAGCTACTAACTCATCAACTGATAATGAATCATTTAAAGTATCAGCTAATGCTTTTGCCATAAATCCATTTATTTCAGCATTGAAATATCCAAGTTGTGCTGCATGTTTAAGATAAGCTGATAAACCTTTGCATCCGTAAATTACAAGTTCTCTTAAACTTCTTATATCTTCATTTTCAGTTGCAAGAACACTTACTTTTGGAGCTATAGCTTCCATATCTTCTTTTGAAGTAGCTATCCATTTAGCTGCTTCTGGTAACTTGTCTAAGTTTCCACCTTTAGCTAAAACTTCTTTCTTTAAAGCTTCTCTTAAAGCTATACCTTCTTTTATTCTTGAAACGAATACTTCATTATCAAAGTTAGCGTTTGTTATAGTTGTAAATAATGATTCAACTATAAATTGATCAACTTTTTTATCTATTATTTGAACTTCTCTAGCTCTTGTTGCTACTGCACCTAGTCCTTTACAAACATATATTAATACATCTTGAAGACCTGCTAATGTAGCAGTTTTACCACATACACCTTGTATTGTACAACCTTTATTTCCTGCTGTTTCTTGACATTGGAAACAGAACATCTTTTTATCCATCTTTATTCCTCCTAAGTTTGTTTCTTTATATTAACTTTATTATTTACAAATTATTCTTAAGAAATTTTTTCTAATTCCTTACTACAATATTAATTATAATAAATTATCATTTTTTATTCCGTAACAAAAGTTACGAAAGCAAAAACTTTTAAAAAAAGATTTTGCTCCGAAGTATTAAAATTGTATAAAATTTCAGTTTATCAGAAAAATATTAGGTTTTATTTAAAATATAGTGAATATTTATACATTATTAACATATTTTTATGCATATTTTTATTGATTTAATTTTTTCACACTTGTATAATTATCTTATTGTATAGGTTACAAGCTTTAAGGGGGAAAATTTATGGATATAAAAAATCAACAAGTTATAAAAAAATATAATTTTTTTCAAATATTAAACTTTTTAATTCCATCATTACTAGGTATCTTGCTATTCATGATTCCTATAAATACAGATGATGGTATTACTATTCCAGTTGCTTTTGTTTCCGGAAAGGTAAATGATTTATTACAGGGGCAATTACCGCTTATAATAACAATTTTAATTTCAATAACTGCAATCCTATCTTTAATTACTAAAGTTTTAAAACCTCAATTTATATTAAATAATAAGTATTTAAATTCCTTATTAAATGTAAGTAATTTATGGTTTGCTGTTAGACTTTTCGGAGCACTTTTCGTTATCCTAACTTACTTTGAAATTGGACCTGCATTTATTTTAAGTGAAAATACAGGTGGTTTAATCTTAACCAGTCTTCTACCTTCATTATTTGGTGTTTTCTTATTCGCTGGATTATTACTTCCATTATTATTAAACTTTGGCTTACTAGAATTTTGTGGTGCTATGCTTACTAAAATAATGAGACCTTTATTTGGTCTTCCTGGAAGAGCTTCAGTAGATTGTATAACATCTTGGATAGGAGATGGAACTATTGGTGTTCTACTTACATCAAGACAGTATGAAGAAGGATTTTACTCTGAAAAAGAAGCTTGCACTATCGGTACTAACTTTTCAGCAGTTTCAATAACTTTTACTTTTATAATAATAGCTCAAGTAGGGCTTCAACATATGTTTATACCATTTTATTTAACAGTAACTGTTGCTAGTATAATTGCTGCAATAATATTACCTAGAGTAGGACCTTTAAAAAATAAATCTAATAAAAGTCTAAAAAATGAAAAAGTTAAAAATACAAATGAAATTCCAGAAGGTCATAATTGTCTTTCTTATGGTGTTGAACTAGCTACAGAAAGAGCTTTAAAAAATAAAGGAATTGCTCCTTTATTTATAGAAGGTTTTAAAAATGTTTTAGATATGTGGCTTGGAGTTATTCCTGTAGTAATGGCAATGGGAACAGCCACTTTAATCTTGGCAGAATATACTCCACTATTTAAAATATTAGGTATACCTTTCATTCCAATCTTCGCTTTACTTGGTATACCAGAAGCAACAGCAGCAGCTCAAACAATCCTTGTAGGTTTTGCTGATATGTTCCTTCCATCAGTAATGATTTCAAATGTAGCAAATGAAATGACTCGTTTTGTAGTTGCTTGTGTATCAGTAACTCAACTTATATATATGTCTGAAGTTGGTAGTGTTTTACTTGGATCAAAAATCCCTATAAGTTTCAAAGAACTTTTCATAATCTTTATTCAACGAACCTTAATAACATTACCTATAATAGCTATAATAGCAAGATTTTTATTTTAATCTCTAGGGACACTTTTTTAAAGTGTCTCTTTTTTTATTTATTTTGAAACAAATTTATAACTTCTAGTATCATTATTGTTGTACAGACTATTTAAGCGCTTAACAAAGGATGTGAAACTAGTGAGTAAAAACTCAAAAGAGTTTCTTATAGAGATATACAAAGAAACCTATGATGATGTTTTTAGATATATTTTATCTAAATGTGAAAATATAAATGATGTTCAAGATTTAATTCAAAATACCTATTTAAATTTCTATAAAGCCAGTTTAAA
>JBOGCG010000094.1:0-31030 GCA_051656625.1 Sarcina sp.
TAGAAAATTATGTATAATTAATTGTAATTTACTTAGGAGGTTTTCAATAATATGAATATTAAAAAATTTGATAATAAATCATTGGATAGTATAAAAATTAAAGAAAATAAATTCTTCTCACTTGTAACGTACGGATGCCAAATGAATGAAGAGGATTCAGAAAAGCTTTCAGGAATGCTTAAAAGAATAGGATATTTACCAACTGAAGATAATAATAAAGCTTCAATAATAATATTCAACACTTGTTGTGTAAGAGAAAATGCTGAAAATAAAGTTTTTGGTAATGTAGGAAAAATTAAAAAATTAAAAGAAAAAAATCCTAATCTTATTGTGGCAATTTGTGGTTGTATGATGCAACAAAAAGGGATGGCAGATAAATTATTATCTATGTTCCCATTTGTTGATATAGTGTTTGGAACTCATAATGCTTACAAATTCCCAGAATATTTAAATAGGGTGCTTCAAGAAGGAGTACAAGTTAAAGAAATAGTAAATAAAGATGAAGGAATAATTGAAGGTGTTCCTGTAGATAGAACAAATGCTACTAAGGCTTATGTCACTATAATGTATGGTTGTAATAACTTCTGTACTTATTGTATTGTTCCTTATGTTCGTGGTAGAGAACGAAGTAGAAAGCCAGAAGATATAGAAAAAGAAATAGTTGATTTAGTTAAAGAAGGCTATAAAGAAGTAACTTTATTAGGTCAAAATGTAAACTCTTATGGAAAAGGATTAGAAAATGAATTATCCTTTGCAGATTTATTAAGAAGATTAAATGAGATAGAAGGCATAGAAAGAATTAGATTTATGACTTCACATCCAAAGGATCTTAATATGGATGTTATTAAAGCAATAAAAGAATGTGATAAATTATGTGAACAAATTCATTTACCGGTTCAAAGTGGATCACCAAGAATTTTAAAGGAAATGAATAGACATTATGATAAAGAGTATTATTTGAATTTAATAAAAGAAATTAAAAAAGAAATTCCAGGTGTAGGAATAACAACAGATTTAATAATTGGATTCCCTGGAGAAACAGAAGAAGATTTTAATGATACTTTAGACCTTATAAAACAAGTTGAATATGATTCAGCCTTTACTTTTATATATTCAAGAAGACAGTATACACCAGCTGATAAAATGGAAAATCAAATTGCTGAAGATGTAAAACATAGAAGATTCAATGAATTAGTTGCAACTATTAATAATATAGTAAAAGAAAAAAATAAAAAATTAGAGGGTGAGACTTTAGAAATCTTAGTTGAAGGATTTAGTAAAAATGATGAAACTAAATTAACTGGAAGAAGCAGAAGCGGAAAGTTAGTTAACTTTAATGGAGATAAAGCATTAATAGGTGAACTTATTAATGTTAAAATAATAAAATCTAAAGGATTCTCACTTGAAGGTGAAGTTATATCATAGTAAACTTAATATTAGTGTTGATTTTTAGTTTCAACAATTAAATTACAATTAGAGTAATAATGCTTATTTTTATGGTATTATTACTCTAATTTTGTTATTATGATAGAATATAAATAGAAAAAAAGAACTAGGGAGGAATAATCAATGGCACTAACTCCAATGATGCGTCAATATATGGAGATTAAAGAAAGATACGAAGATTGTATATTATTCTTTAGACTTGGCGATTTTTATGAAATGTTTTTTGAGGATGCAAAGATAGCTTCAAAAGAATTAGAACTTGTTTTAACAGGAAGAGAATGTGGACTAAATGAAAAGGCACCAATGTGTGGAATTCCTTTTCATGCAGCTAATTCATATATATCAAGACTTGTTTCAAAGGGATATAAAGTAGCTATAGGAGAGCAAGTAGAGGATGTTTCTGTAGCTAAAGGAATAGTAAAAAGAGATGTAGTAAAAGTTATAACTCCAGGAACCTATATAGATAATAGTAATGAAGAATACCAAAATACTTATATTAGTACTATCTATTTAAGTGATGACTGTTATGGAATAGCCTCTTCTGATATATCAACAGGAGAATTTAAAGTAACTTCATTTAGTAAAGATGATTCAATATTATTAGATGAAATTTCTAAAATTAATCCAAAGGAAGTTTTAATAGATAATAGTTTTTCAAAGGATAAATTAGCTTTAATTACTGCTACTATTCCAACATTAATAACATTAAAAGATTTTAATGAATT
Organism: Sarcina sp.; assembly: GCA_051656625.1. Taxonomy (GTDB): domain Bacteria; phylum Bacillota; class Clostridia; order Clostridiales; family Clostridiaceae; genus Sarcina. The sequence goes on from JBOGCG010000094.1 coordinate 2,172, forward strand.
TAGTTGTAGTGAAGATGAGATGATAAATCAATTTTCTAATTATCTAGAAGAAGATTTAGATGCTAGCTGTAAAAGAGCAGCAGAGTTTTTAATGAAATATATTTTAGAAACTCAAAAGATGACTTTAACCAATATAAATCTTATTGAGAGATATTACATAGTAAACTTTATGACTATAGATAGTAATTCTAGAAGAAACTTAGAACTTACTGAATCATTAAAAGAAAAAAATAAAAAAGGTAGTTTAATTTGGGTTATGGATAAAAGTGCTACTTCTATGGGGGGAAGAACTCTTAGAAAATGGATAGAAGAACCACTTTTAATAAAAAAAGAAATCGATTATAGATTAAATGCTGTAGAAGAGCTAACTGAAAATATATATTTAAATGAGGATTTAAGAGAAGCTCTAAAAAGTATTTATGATATAGAAAGAATAGTTGGTAAAATTTCTAATCAAAATGTAAATGCTAAAGAGTTATTATCTCTTAAAACGTCACTTCAAAAAATTCCAATGATTAAAGAATTACTAAAAGATTGTAATAGTGATTATTTAAATTATATTTATAATAATTTAGATGAGCTTAATGATATAGAGAATTTACTTGAATTAGCAATTAATGAAGAACCGCCTATTACTATTAAAGAAGGAAATATAATAAAAGATAATTTTAATGAAGAGGTTGATAGTTTAAGAGTGGCAAAAGTTAACGGAAAAGAATGGATTGCCGCTTTAGAAAATAGAGAAAGAGACTTTACTGGTATAAGATCTTTAAAAGTTGGATACAATAAAGTTTTTGGCTATTATATAGAAATTTCAAAGGCTAATTATAATTCAATTCCAGAAGGACGTTATGTAAGAAAACAAACATTAGCTAATGCGGAAAGATTTATAACTCAAGAGCTTAAAGAAATGGAAGATAAAATTCTTCATGCTGAAGAAAATTTAACTTCTCTTGAATATAATTTATTTATTGATATTAGAAATAAGGTAGAAAATGAAATCAAAAGACTAAAAGAAACAGCAAAATTAATTGGAACTTTAGATTGTTTAACTACTTTATCTATAATTGCAACAGAAAACAATTATATAAAACCTAGCATCAATGAAGAGGGATTAATAAATATAGTAGAAGGTAGACATCCAGTTGTAGAAAAAGTAATAGAAAACGGAGAATTTATTTCAAATAATACATTAATTGATTTAGAAAATAATGAAATTCTTCTAATTACAGGACCTAATATGGCTGGTAAATCAACCTATATGAGACAGGTTGCATTAATTACATTAATGGCTCAAATGGGATCTTTTGTTCCCGCAAGAGAAGCTAATATATCTATTTGTGATAAAGTCTTTACAAGAATAGGTGCTTCTGATGATTTAGCTGGTGGAAAATCTACTTTTATGGTTGAAATGTGGGAAGTTTCTAATATATTAAAAAATGCAACATCAAAAAGCTTAGTGTTACTTGATGAAGTAGGAAGAGGAACTTCAACCTATGATGGATTAAGTATAGCTTGGTCTGTTATTGAATATATAAGTAAAAATTTAAAATGTAAAACTATGTTTGCTACCCACTATCATGAACTTACAAAATTAGAGGGAATGCTTGAAGGGGTGAAAAATTATTCTGTAGCTGTTAAAGAGATAGAAGATAATATAGTTTTCTTAAGAAAAATAGTAGAAGGTGGAGCTGATCAATCCTATGGGATAGAGGTTGCTAAAATAGCTGGATTGCCTGAAATTGTAATTAAAAGAGCTAAGGATATCTTATTAGAACTTGAAGGTGATTCTTTGAAAGAAGTAATTAACCATAGTAAAAAAAATGAAACAACGGAGCATATTGTAATTAAAGAAGAAATTGCAATAGAAAAAGAAGTACCTACTAAAAAGAAAAAAGATACTATGAAAAAAGAAAATATACAATTAGATTTTACTTCTTTAGAAAAGGATGGACTTATTAGTGATATAGCTAATTTAGATGTTATGGAAATGACACCTATGGATGCTATGAATCAATTATATAAGTTAATAAAAGAAGCAAAAAATTTAATTTAAAAAGGAGGGAGAGCTATGGGGAAAATAAATATATTAGATCAAAATACATCTAATCAAATAGCGGCTGGAGAAGTGGTTGAAAGACCCTCTTCTGTTGTTAAAGAATTAATTGAAAATTCTATAGATGCAGGAAGTAAAAATATAACTATAGAAATTTCAGATGGTGGTGTATCTTTAATAAAAGTTATTGATGATGGAGAAGGAATAGATGGTGAGGATCTTAAAAAAGCTTTTATGCCTCATGCAACCTCAAAAATAAAAGATATAAAAGATATTTATTCGATTTTAAGCTTTGGATTCAGAGGAGAGGCATTAGCTTCTATAGCCTCTGTTTCAAAAATTACATTAAAATCTAAAACATTAACAAATCAAGGAAATGAAATAGTAATTGAAGGTGGGACTATTGTTTCTGAAGGAGAAACAGCTATGAATAATGGAACTTTAATTGAAGTTAAAGATCTATTTTTTAATGTTCCTGCTAGAAAGAAGTTTTTAAAATCTACAGCTAGAGAAACAGCTATTATAAGTGATATAGTTAGTAGAATAGCATTAGCTAACCCTAATATATCTTTTAAACTTATAAGTAATAATAAAAAAATTATACAGACATTTGGAACTGGAAAACTTATAGATGTTATAAGAAGTATTTACGGAAAAGATACTAGTAATAATTTAATTGAATTTGAAAATCATTTAGATACTGTTTCAGTTTATGGATTTATAGGAAATAAAGAACTTGCTAGAAAGTCTAGAAATAATCAAAGTATATTTGTAAATAAAAGATATATAAAGGATAAAGCTATTAATGTGGCTGTAGAAAATGCTTATCGTTCATTTAATACTAGCGATAAATTCCCTTTCTTCACATTATTTATTGAAATTTATCCTGAGCTTGTAGATGTTAATGTCCATCCAACAAAAGCAGAAATTAAATTTTCTAATGATAAAGAAGTTTTTTCAGCAGTTTATAAAGGAGTTCATAAAGCTTTTGGAGATTTTATAAAAGATGATTTTAATATAGAATCTGATTATATAGTTGAAGAAAATATAGAACAGTTAGATCAAATAAGCTTTGAAAAGAAACTAGAGGAAATTTCAAAATTAGAAAATGAATATAAAGTAGTGGAAGAAAAATATAAGGATTATAAAGAAAAAGAGGAAATAACTATACCTGTTGATTTTAGTGCGAGAGAAAGTATAGAAATTTTAGATGATAAAAAAGATTTTAATATAAATAATAATTCTGTAGTAAAAGAAACTACTGAAGAAATAGTGAAAATTCAAAATGAAGCGAAATTTCCTAAGCTTACTATAATAGGACAATTTAATAAAACTTATATACTAGCAGAGCATAATGATAATTTATATTTAATAGATCAACATGCAGCACATGAAAAATTTCTTTTTGAAAATTATTTAAAATCTATAGAAGAGGCTGAAATTATAATTCAACCTTTAATTGTACCTATAGTATTGGAACTTTCATTGGTTGATTACGGGTATTATGAAGAAAATAAAGATTTATTTGAAAATGCAGGATTCAGAATTGAAAGCTTTGGAATAAGTTCAATTAAAATTTCTGAAGTTCCTTATTTTTTAAATAAATTAGATCCTAAGAACTTATTAATTTCAATAATTGAAAATTTAAAAGTATTAGGTTCTGGGAAAACTGTTGAGGTTAAATATAATAGAATAGCTACATTAGCTTGTAAAGCTGCTGTTAAAGCAAATGATTTTTTAACTGAAGTAGAAATGGAGAAACTTGTTAATGATATGAGATTTATGAATGATCCATTTCATTGTCCACATGGAAGACCTACTATAATTAAATTTTCAAGATATGAGCTTGATAAAAAGTTTAAGAGGATTTTATAAAAGAAAGGAAACCTTTATGAAAAAAAAATTATTAATAATAGCAGGACCTACTGCAGTAGGTAAAACAGATATATCTATAAAGTTAGCAGAAAAATTAAACGGAGAAATTATTTCTGTAGACTCAATGCAAATATATAAATATATGGATATTGGCTCTGCAAAGGTTTCAAAAGAAGAAATGAAAGGAATTTCTCATTATTTAATAGATTTTTTAGAACCTAAAGAAGAATTTTCAGTAGCAGATTTTAAAGCTCTTGCAGAAGAAAAAATAAATGAAATTTATAACAAAGGGAAATTACCTATTCTAGTAGGTGGAACTGGTCTTTATATTAATTCATTAATTTGTAATTTAAGCTTTACTGAAAGTGAAAAAAATGAAGAGTATAGAAATGAATTGGATTTATTAGCTGAGAAATATGGAAATGAGTATATTCATAACCTATTGAAAGAGATAGATGAGGAAAGCGCAAATACTATACATTTTAATAACCGTAAAAGAGTTATAAGAGCTTTAGAAGTATATAAGAATACTGGAAAGCCTTTTAGCAGTTTTGTTGATGCTAATATTTATGAAACAGATTATGATTTACATTATTATGTTTTAAATATGGATAGAGCAAAATTATATGAAAGAATAAATAGACGAGTTGATATAATGGTAGAAAAAGGTCTTTTAGAAGAAGTTATAGCTTTAAAAGCTATGGGGTTAACAGAAGAAATGCAATCCATGAAAGGAATTGGATATAAAGAGATATTATTCTACTTAGATGGTAAAATGTCTTTAAAAGAGGCTATAGAGAAAATAAAACAGGGTAGTAGAAATTATGCTAAGAGACAATTAACTTGGTTTAGAAAAGATCCTAGAGCTGAATTTATAGATAAAGATAGATTTAATTCTGAAAAGGAAATAATAGATTTAATAATTAAAGATTTTAAATAGAAAATATTTAAAATACTATAAAATATAAATTAAATAAAAATCATGGGGGTTCATGTTATGATGAATGTAACTAAAGAAATATTAAGAAAAAAATATAATTTTAATGATAGAACTTTTGAGCTTTTAGAAGATGCTCTTAAAGATGTAGAAAATGAATTTAAATATTATGATGAAATAAGAGAGTTTAATCAAATAAAAGTATTAAATGCTTTCCAGGAAGAAAGAATATCTGAAACACATTTTACTAATTCCACTGGTTATGGATATGGTGATATAGGAAGAGATACTTTAGATTTAGTATATGCTAGAATTTTCAAATGTGAAAAAGCTTTAGTTAGACCACATTTTGTTAATGGTACTCATGCAATAGGAGCAGCTTTATTTGGAAATTTAAGACCTGGAAATACTCTTTTAGCAGCTACTGGTAGTCCGTATGATACATTACATAAACTTATAGGTGTAGAAGAGTCAGAGGAAAGAATAGGTTCATTAAGAGAATATGGAGTGAATTATAAGCAAGTAGATTTAATTAATGGAAAAATAAATATAGAGGAAGTTAAAAAAGTTTTAAAAGAAGATTCTTCTATAACATTAGTTCATATGCAAAGATCAACAGGATATGGATGGAGAAATGCCTTTTCTGTAGAAGAAATTGGAGAAGCTATAAAAGAATTTAAATCAATAAGAAATGATATTAATGTATTTGTAGATAATTGTTATGGAGAATTTGTGGATGTGAAAGAGCCAACAGAAGTTGGTGCTGATTTAATGGCTGGTTCTTTAATAAAAAATATAGGTGGAGGAATCGCACAAACAGGTGGTTATATTGTTGGAAAAGAAGACCTTGTAGAACAAGCATCCTATAGATTAACAACTCCTGGAATTGGAGCAGAGTGTGGCTCAACCTTTAATGTTATGAGAGAGTTTTATCAAGGCTTATTTTTAGCTCCTCATGTTGTTATGGAAGCTGTAAAAGGTGCTGTACTTTGCGCAAGAGTATTTGAACTTGCTGGTTTTGAAGTATTACCTAAATATACAGAAAAAAGAAGTGATATAATTCAAGCTATTAAATTTGGAGATAGAGAAAAACTTATAAACTTCTGTAAGGGAATTCAGTATGCATCACCAATAGATTCATTTGTTCAATGTGAACCATGGGCTATGCCAGGATACAATGATGAAGTAATAATGGCAGCAGGAGCTTTTATTCAAGGTTCATCTATAGAATTATCAGCAGATGCTCCAATTAAAGAACCATATATAGCATATATGCAAGGTGGATTAACTTTCGATCATTCTAAAATAGCTATTTTAATAGCTTTAAATAACATATTAAAATAAAAAGTATATTAAGTAGATAATTAACTAAAATTAATTATCTACTTTTTTTATCTAAAATATTAAATTCTATTACAGTATATTGAAAAAATATTAAAAACTGTTTTTGATTTTTTCAAAAAATATCTTAAAATTACCTATGAAGTAGAATTGTTTAAAAGGAGGGAAAAATGAACAAAAAATTACAAAAATTAGATTTATTGTTTGTATTATTCATCTTAGGTTTATTTATATTATTTAGTTTTATATTTTTATCAAAAAGTTTTGATAATTTTATAGACTTTATGTTATTTGGTGGATTAATTTTAGTTTTAATAATAGCTTATTTTGAGAAAATAATTTGGGGATTACTAAGTAGTATATTTTTGATTTTTATTTATGCAAGTTATGAAATTTATTGTAGCTTTAAATTTAATATAAGTATATCAGGAAATGTATATTTTTGGATTTTGATAATTCCAGTATTAGCTTTTATTGTGGGAAAAATATCAGAATATATAAATGAAATACAGGATAAAAATAAAGAATTGATTTCTAAATATAATGATTTAGTAACTATCGACCATACTACAGGACTTAAAAATTTAAAAGCTTTCTATATCGATTTAGAAAAAGAGATAAGTAGAGTAATAAGACATCATAATAATTTAAGTCTTATAGTTATTAAAATACCATTTTTAGAACAGTTAAAATCAATTTTAAAAAACCAAGAGTACAATTTTTTTATGGAAAGATTAGCTATTATATTAAAAGAGTCTACAAGAAATGAAGATTCAATTTATAATTTAGAAGAAGATACTTTAGCTATAATGATGGTAGATGCAAATTTACAGGGAGCTGAAATTGTAAAGAATAGAATAAAAGAAAAAATTGATAAAGAAAATTTCAAGTTAAAAAGTTCAGGAAAAAATGTTATTTTAGATTTAAAAATAGGAACTAAAGAATATAACAAATCAATAAAGTCTGCTTTTGAATTTAAAGAGTTAACAGAGCAGGAATCTATCTATGATTTATAAAAAAGTTAAAATTCCTTTTATAGTTATTTTTATTATATTTGGTACATTAATATTTAATCAAAAAAAAGTTTACGCTAGTCCCTTAGAAAAAACTTTATTACTTTATAATAATTCTTTAGAAAATAAAAAAAGTTTAAATTCTTTAGAATTAATAATAAAAAGTAACTTTTCAAATTTAACTATAGAAAATATTAATGATTATAAAGAAAATCAATTTAATGATTATAATAATGTAATAATTGTAAATGGAAATACTAAAATAAATAATAAATTTTTAATTTCAGAATTGAAAAAAACAACAAAAAAAATTTGTTTTATTGGAAATGATTTTGAAGACCTTTTAAATACTAGCAATGATTTAGAGAATAAGGAAACTTTAATTACAACTTTAGCTTATAATGGAAGTTCATATCCTATAAACCTTGAAGGGGATTTTATAAGTACAAATAAAATTGATAAAGAAAATGTAAAAGCTTATTTTTCTGATGGATTAAATGAATATCCTTATATTATGACTTATAAAAACAAATTAATAATATCAGAAATTCCTAATTCTAAAATTTTATCAGATGTTTTTTTTAAAGAATTTAATAAATTTTATAATTTGAAAGAAAATTCAAATCAAAATTTTGCTATTACATTGAGCTTAAGCACTGTTAATAATTTAAATCAATTAATTACTCAAGGAACAAAGCTTAAATATAATGGGTATTCTTTTTATGTGATAATTCCTAATGACTTTTTAAAAAACGCCAGTAAAGGTGATATAAAAAAATTAAAATTTATAGAAAGTATTGGTGGTAATTTAGTTTTATCTGCAGAAAATAATAAAAATAATCAATATTATAAACAAGTTATAAAAAGTTTTGCAGAAAAGGATCTTTATATAACATCGATTACTGCTAATAATTTAAATGAAATTAATGAATTAAAAGATGAATTTTCAACTATTCTTTATTGTGGAAATAATAATGAATTATTATCACAGTATCCTTATAGTTTAAAAATGAATTCAAGTAATATTCTTATAAATAATTTAGATTTTAAAGATTTTTCTAGAGCAAAGTTACAATATTATTTAAAACTACTACCTGAAGGAAGTACTACAAATTTTATTATTCCAGATAATATTTCAAATAATCAGTTTGATGAGTTTTTAAATTATATTTATAATGAAAATTTAAACATTTTAAATGTTTCCCAAAACAATTTAGTTTCTATAGATGGAATTACTATAAAGGAAACAAATAATATAATTTCAACTAATATAGCGAAAGAAAATAAAGAAGGATATTCTATAATAAATAAATTAAACAATTTAATAATTATTGTTGTTCTTATAATTATTATTATTTTTTCTTTAATTTTCTTTTATTATAGTTATTTGAATAGAAAGAAATTTTTAAGGTGATGATATGAATTATGTATTATTAGATGATTTATTTATATTTTCAATAGCATCTATTTGGTTATTACTACTAATAAATATTTTATTAGCACTAAATGGTTATATTTATTATATAAAAACATTGAAATCCGATATAAAACTTATTAGTGATACGGATTGTCCAATGGTTTCGATAATAATACCAGCACATAATGAGGAAAAAGTTATTTATAATACTGTAAGATCTTTAATTTTATTAAATTACCCTAAAGATAAATATGAAATTATAGTGGTAAATGATAATTCATCAGATAATACAAAGGGTGAATTAGAAAGAGTAAAAAAAGATTATAACGGTAAAAATTTAATAATAATAACAACAGACGAAATTACTGGTGGAAAAGGAAAGTCAAATGCTTTAAATTTAGCATATAAACAAACTAAGGGAGAATATTTAGCTGTTTATGATGCAGATAATACTGCTGAAAGAAATGCTTTGAGATATTTAGCAACTAAAATGAAAAGTGATGATTCTTATGGTGCGGTTATAGGGAAGTTTAGAAGCCGAAATAAAAATAAAAATTTGTTATGTAAATTTATTAATATTGAAACATTAAGTTTTCAATGGATGTCTCAAGGAGGAAGATGGAATTTATTTAAATTATGTTCTATTCCAGGAACTAATTTTATTATAAGAAAATCTATGTTAGACAAGCTAGGGGGATGGGATACAAAAGCTATTGCGGAGGATACTGAAATAAGTTTTAGAATTTATCAGCTAGGTTATAAAATAGCTTTTATGCCTTTAGCAGTTACTTGGCAACAGGAGCCTGAAAAATTAAAAGTATGGTTTAAACAAAGAACTCGTTGGGCAAAGGGAAATATATATGTAGTTTATAAAAATTTAAAAACTTTAGTTACTACAAAACCTTCAAATTTAACATTTGATATATTATATTTTTTTGGAGTATATTTCTTCTTCTTGATATCAATTATAATCTCAGATTCAATTTTCATTTTAAATATATTTACTAATATACAAGTAGATGTTCCAGGGAATTTTACTTTATTGTGGATTCTTGCTTATATACTTTTTGTTTTAGAAATATATGTTACCTTAGCTATAGAAAAAGGTGAAATTACAATTCAGAATCTTATTTTAGTACCAATTATGTATTTTACTTATTGTCAATTATGGCTTTTAGTATCTATTTATAGTTTATATCAATTTATAAAAGATACTATCTTAAGAAGAGAAGCAAAATGGTATAAAACTGAAAGATTTTAAAGAAAGGATAGAAATTAACTAATGAAAAAAATACTATCTTTAATTATATCTATAATATTTATAACTTCAGTGTTTATTTGTATTAATACAAGTAAGGCCTATGCAGATCCTTTACCCAATACAATTCAAACTTTAAATTCAGTAAATTTTACTTTTAAAAATAATTTAAAGTCTGTAGGAGTAGCCAGGGAACAAACGTTCTCTTTCGCGGTAAATAAGAATTGGGATGTAAAAGAGGCTTACTTAAATCTTGTATTTAATCAAAGTCCTTTAACTTTAGGGGATGAATCTACTTTGACTGTACAAATAAATGGAGTTAATATTTACTCAGTAAGATTAGCTGGGAAAAATAGCTTTAATGAACAATTGAAAATTCCTATTAATGAATCACTTTTAAAAAATGGAGTTAATGAAATTCTTATTGAAACTCATCGTAGAATAGGAGATGATCTCTGTGCTGATGATGCTAACTCAGCTAACTGGATAGAGTTTAATAAGAATTCCTATGTTCATTTAAATTATATAAATAAGGCATCAAGATTTAATTTAGATGAATTTCCCTATCCATTTATAAGTAATCCTACTGTAAATAATAATTTTAATATAGTTACAGAAAATAATCCTAGTAATGATACTTTATCAGCAATAATGACTTTAAGTGCTTATTTAGGTAGATATAGTAGCTTAAATGGGGTGGATGGAAAGATTACTACTAGTTTATTTACTAATGAAGGAAATAGTTTAAACAATAACACTATATTTATAGGAAGTAATAAAAATTTACCGGAAGCAATAAAATCCTTACTTACTAAAAATGAATTAGATTTAACATCTTCAGAAACTTTAATTAAAAATGTTGAAAACCCGGTAAATAAAAGTGAGAATTTATTACTTATAATAGGTCAAGGCACTTCATTGAATAATGCTATTAAATTTTTAGATAATTCAAATTTATTATCTCAAGTTAATGAAAGTAGTCTTTTTGTTAATAGTAATTTAAATACCAATGATTTAATTTCTAAAAATAATGACATTATGACATTTAAAGATTTAGGTTATAATAACATTACTTTAAGAGGTCCGTTAATTCAAAGTACAACTTATAATTTTTCAATTCCATCAAATTTAGTTTTAGATTCAGGCTCAACATTGAATTTAAAATTTAGATATGCAAAAGACTTAGATTTTAATAGAGCTTTAGTTACTGTTTATATAAATAATATTCCTATAGGTAGCCAAGCCTTGGTTGAAAATAAAGGGGATGATGATAGTGCAATATTTACTATTCCCGATTCTATTAGAGAAAGTAGTAATTTTAATGTTAAAGTTGAATTTAATTTAGCTATAAAATCTACAGAATGTCCAGCAAGAGATACTAAAAATCCTTGGGCATTTATTTCTAATGAATCTTATTTAAAAATACCAACAAAAGAAAGAAATTATTATAGTTTTTCTAGTTATCCCTATCCTTTTATAAAAAATAATCAATTGAATAATGTATTAACAGTTTTACCTAATCAATTGAATGATAATAATTTAACTGAAATGTCTAATATTTTTTCTTATATAGGTCGATATGCTAAATATAATAATGGTGAACTAAATGTTATTAAGTCTTCAGAATTTACAGATTCTTTGGGAAAGGATAAAAATATTTTAGCTTTTGGAACTCCTAATAATAATTCCTTAATAAAAACTATAAATAATTCATTGTATTTAAAATATAATGAGGATTATAATGGATTCCAATTAAATAATTCTAAAATTCAATTAATGGAGCAATATAGTAAAAATATTTCAGCTATAGAATTAATGAAATCTCCATTTAATGAAAATAATGGTATAATGGTTGTAACGAGTCCTAAAGAAGAGGATTTAAACCTTGCTAGCAATATATTAAGTAATACTAAAGATATATATAAATTAAAAGGAAATGTTTCAATTTTAGATTCTGAGGGTAATATAAAAAATTATAGTTTTGATTTACCTAATATTTTAAATGAAACTAAAAATACATCTTTTACTATAAATAAAGAATTAATTATGTTTATTTTATTATGCTTAGTTTTACTTGCAGTTGTAGTAATACTTCTTAGGAGAAAAATAAAAAAAAATAATATATAATATAAATTTAGAGGGAGGACTAAATCATGTAAAGTATTAATCTAATTAGATTTTAATATTAAAACCTGATAAGGTTCTTTCTCTTTTATAAAGTGGTGATTTTAATGAGAAAAAAATCAAAATTTATCTATGGTATTATAGTTATGGTAGTTCTTTTTATAATTATAATTATAGTTTTTCATAATAATTATAATTATAAAAATAAACTCAACATAAATGATTATGAAAATTTAAAATCTGGAAATTTATCAACAGATTATAGTATAGATACAACTATAGAGAATATAAAGAATATGGATTTAAACACTATAAATGTACCTATTGTAGTAAATATAAAAAATTTAAATTCAAGCGATATGGAAATTGAAACTTGGAGTTTAAATAGAGCTATAGAACTTATTAAAAAATTAAAAGGATCAGGTGTGAAAGTAATTCTTGAACCATATCCTTGGATTGATAATGGGTCTAAATATGAAACAGAATTTAATCCTAGTAATAAAAATGAATTTTTTTATAATTGGAAAACAAAAGTTTTAAAACCGATAATTAATCAAGTGGCTAATCCTTATGATGTTTTTGCTATAAATATAGCTTCAAATTATGTCTATCTTTACAATTATTATGATTATTGGAATAGCGTTGTAGATTATGTAAGAAAGAATTATACTGGATTTGTAACTTATAAGGTATCTTGGTGGTATACAGCTCAATGGGATAAAAATAGTTATAAAAACTTCAATGATATTTTAAATAATAAAATTTTAGGAAAAGTTGATTTTATAAGTGTAGCTGCTTATTTTGAATTATCTGATAAAGAAGTTAATAGTGTACAAGAATTAAAATCAGATTTATATTCTACTACAAGATATAATAGAAAACAAAATATTGTAAAGCAACTTTATGAAATTCATAAAAAATGGAACAAACCTATTTTCTTCGGTGAATTAGGATTTCCTAGAAAAAATGGCGCTGCAATGGAACCATGGAATATGAACTGCTCAAATATAGTAAATAATAAAGAGCAGAGTAATTGTTTTAAAGCTTATGAAGAGGTTTTTTCAAAGAAAAAATGGCTTTTAGGATTTTCAGTATTTTCTATTGGTAATGATAGTCCTAATCATTGGTATTATCTAGATAAAGAAAGTCAAAGTATAATTAAAAATTGGTATAAATAAAAAGTAGAGATTGTATTATAAGTACAATCTCTACTTTTTAATAATTTCTATAAATACCAACTAATTTTCCTAAAACTGAACAATCTTTAACTAAAATAGGAGTCATATCTTTATTTTCTGGTTGTAATCTATAATAATCTTTTTCTTTGAAAAATCTTTTTATTGTAGCTTCTTCATCAATTAATGCAACAACTATTTCTCCATTTCTAGCAGTGGTACATTTTTCGATTATAGCTAAATCACCATCTAAAATTCCTGCTTCAATCATACTTTGGCCAGAAACTTTAAGCATAAATAAATCATCATTATGCTTTACATAATCCAAAGGTAATTGAAAAGTATCTTCTATATTTTCAACAGCTAATATTGGTTGTCCAGCAGTTATTTGCCCTACTATAGGAATAGAAATCATTTCCTTTTTATTTGAAAGTTCAATAATTTCTAAAGCTCTAGGTTTAGTTGGATCTCTATAAATATAGCCTTTTTTTTCTAAACGCTTTAAATGTCCGTGAACAGTTGAAGTTGATTTTAGTGAAACTGCTTCACATATTTCCCTAACTGAAGGTGGATACCCTTTATCGTTAGCATATTTTACTAAGAAATCATAAACTTCTTTTTGTTTTTGAGTAATTTGCTCTGCCATAATACACACCTCATATAATTATTGCTATTATTATAACACATTTTTTTACCAATATCAAACATACGTTCTTATTTCTTGATTCTTATCTCTTTGGAACTTAATAATTTAGTTTTGCAAAACATATTCTGATATACAATTCAAAATTAATAAAATTGTTTAAACATGTAATACATTACGCTGTATTATAATATGTATTACAATAAATTTTATCGAAAATTATTTTTGAGATTTTTTAAATTAGAAATTTAATTTAATTCAAAAAATAAACTTACTTTATTTGTAAAAAAAACTTAGTTTTAAATTATATTATTGATAAATTTTAATTCAAAAATATTAAATTTGCATTATACAAAAAAAAGCTTCTTCTTTTATTTAATAAAAAAGTGTTTTTTTTATTAAATAATTTTAAAAAAATAAAAATTTACAAAAATAAAAAAAGAATATATAATTTCTCATTGCTTGGAAAATGTTTTTCTAAGGATTTTTTTCACAAAGGAGGAAGTTAATATGAAAAAACTTGAAGGAAAGGTGGCTATAATAACAGCCGCATCTAGAGGAATAGGGTTTGAATCAGCAAAAATATTAGCTGAAAACGGAGCAAAAGTTTATATCGCTGGTATTGAAGAAGAAGGCGCTGTTGATAAAATAAAATCAGAAGGTGGAAAAGCTGATTTTGTTTATTTTAATGCTAGAAAAGAAGAAAGTTATTTCAAAATGATAGACGAAGTTTATGAAAAAGAAGGAAGATTAGATATATTAGTAAATAATTATGGTGAAACTAACGTTAAATTAGACCGTAATTTAGTAGATGGTGATACAGATGCATTCTTTAAAATTTTAGATAATAATGTACGTAGTGTTTACTTAACAAGTAAAAGAGCTGTTCCTTACATGATAAAAAATGGAGGTGGAAGTATTATAAATATTTCTAGTGTAGGTTCAATTGTTCCTGATTTATCAAGAATGGCTTATTGTGTATCTAAATCTGCAATAAATTCATTAACTAAAAATATAGCACTTCAATATGCTGATAAAAATATAAGATGTAATGCTATTTTACCAGGTATGATAGCTACAAAAGCTTTAATGGGAAATATGACTGAAGAATTTAAAGAGTCATTCTTAAAACATGTTCCATTAAATAGAATGGGATCACCAGAGGATATAGCAAAAGCTGTTTTATATTATGCTAGCGATGATTCAGGTTATGTTACTGGTATGATTCATCAAGTATGTGGAGGTTTTGCTTTAGGAACTCCTCAATATGCTGAATATATGCAGTATATAGGAAAATAATTTAAACCTCATGAAGAGATATGTATAAAAATTCTTTGTAATTTTATATATATCTCTTTATTTTTTAAAAATTATTACATAAATAAATTGAGATTTATAAGTTTCTATTCATCTTTCTTGTCAAAAAAAATATACTGAATTATAATATTTATTAATGACAATTGTATAGTTTTAATAAAAAGGTAAATTTAGGAGGATTAGATGAGTGGAAAAGAATTAAAAGTTAAATCTTTTAGAGTAGATGAAGAAACTTTCTCTAAATTTAAAGATATAGCATCTTCGGAATTTGGAAATCAAGGACAGTGTTTAGATGCGCTTATTAACTTGTATGAAACTGAACAATCTAAAAGTAGCTTAATAACAAGACAATTAGAAATAGAAAGTTTTCAAGATTACATAAATAAAATAAATAGGCTATTCGTTACATCTCTTCAAATGAGTGAAGATGCTGAAGAACGAGCTAAGGAAGGTTTTTTCAAAAAAATAGAAGCTAAAGAAGAAGCTTTAATGATTTTAAAGGAAAAAATCAAAGTTAAAGAAGAAGAAAATAATCAACTTAAAGAAAAAGTTAAGTTTTTAATAAAAGAACAAAATGAATTTCAAGAAAATTTAAAGAGATTAGAGGAAAATAAAAGCACTTTAACACAATTAGCTAATAGAAATTATGATTTATCAGAGGAATTGAAAAAGAAGATAGTTTCTCTAGAAGAAGAAAATAATAATATTAAAAAAAATAACCTTTCTATTATTAAATTAGAAAGTGATTTAATAATAGAAAAAAATAAAGTAGAAGAAAGTAATAAAAAAAATAAAGAGTTAGAAAAAACTTTTAATTCAACAGAAGAAAAAATAATAAAAAAAGATGAGCAATTAAAGAAAATAAACGAAGAAAAACTATCTTATCAAATGCTTTTAGAAAGACTAAAAACCGAGCAGAGAAAAGAAATAGAAATCCTAGAAGGTAAATATGAATCTAAATACAAAAAAGATTTAGAAGAACGTATAGAGCTTATGAAAAGAGAACATAATTTAGAAATAAAAGAACTTAAATTCAAAATAAAAACCTTAGAAAAATAATAAAGGTTAACAATTTAGAATTTATTTGTTATAATATAAGTTACGTATTTAGAGAAAAGGAGGATATTTATGAATATTATTAACAAAGATGATATTTGTGATATAATCGGAGGAAAACCTTGTAATAACTGTGGTAAATGCCTTGAGATGGAAGGGATAGATATAAAAGCTGTCAATATAGATAGTATAGCAAAAAAAGAAGAAGAGAATGCTTTTTTAGAAAAAGAATTATTAGATTCTAGCTTCTTAGCTGAAGTGAAAGAAGCTGAAGCTAACTGGGGTGTGAAAGCAGAAGATTATAACCTTGATTATGAAGATGCTTTTGATCATATAGAGTATATAGAAGATATAGATTTTAATGATGATTTATTCTTAGAAGAGAATACAGAGGAGTTATTCCCGGGACTTAGAAGAGTTAAAAAGAACAAATAATAGAGAAGAGTAGAGTAGGTAATTTAATGAAAATTACCTGCTCTTTTTTATAAATTAGACAAAGGATTTTGTTTTACAGCCTCTCTTAAACTATCATCATCTACATGGGTATATATTTGAGTTGTAGAAATACTTTCGTGCCCTAATATATTCTGGATACTTCTAATATCTACTTCCCCATATTTATACATTAAGGTAGCTGCTGTATGTCTTAATTTATGCGGTGTATAACCTTCTCCAATTCCGGCTTCCTTTATATATTTTTTTACTAAAAGCTCTACGGTTCTCTTATCTATAGGTTTATTTACTCTAGAAATAAATAAATAATCTCTAAACTCTATAGGTACTTTAGTTAAATCTCTAACTTTTAAATAATTATCAATGGCTTTTATACAAGAATTATTTAAATAAACAACTCTTTCCTTATCCCCTTTACCTATAATAGATAATCTATCCTCTTTCAATTTGCTAAGTTTTATATTACAAAGTTCTGAAAGTCTCATTCCGCAATTTAAAAAAAGTACTAAAATACAATAATCTCTATGATAATTTTTTTTTGAACTATCCATTTTTTCTAAAAGATTAAGACTTTCTTCTAATGTCAAATATTTAGGATTTCTTTTTTCTATTTTAGGTGATTCTAACTCTACCGCTGGATTTTCTTTTATAATTTTCAGTTTATTTTGTAAAAATTTAAAATAAGATTTCAATGCTGCGACTTTTCTTGATTTAGCATAACTTCCATTGGAACGTATCTGTTCTACGTAATTTAAGAAAGCATATAAATCTCTAAGTTCTATTTTTTGTATGAAATTATCATCTAATTCATTTATTTTTAAATCTAATAAGTCTACATCTTTTGGCAATCCAAATTTGTAAGCTTTTAAAAATTTAAAAAATAAAGAAAGATCTCCTTTGTAAGCCTTTAATGTATTTGGTGATTTACCTTTTATCGTCTCTAAATAATTTAAAAAATCCACTAAGGAACTAGGAATATCTTGATTTTTGAAAGAATTTTTTTGGAAAAAATCATAGGAATCGAAAAAATCCTTTGATTCAGATTTCAAAATAACTTCACTGGTGATTTCTTTTGTTTCTTTTCTTTTCGTTTTTGATTTTTTGTTTAATCCTAAATCTTTCAACCAAACTTGTGCGGTTCTTATATTAATATCATAAATAGTAGCTAAATCTTTAGTTGAAAATAAATATTTTTCCTTTAATAAAAAAATATCTTTAAGAATATACCTGTAATTTTTATCAGAAGTTGATAATTTAGTTTTCTTTAAAAATTTTTCTAGTTTTTCATTTTCTTTATCTGTTAATGTTTTTGATAATAATTTTTTAATTTTTTCTTCGTAGTGATAATTTATGTATTTATAGTCAGTAGATTTTTTGGTCATAACATATAACTCCTATATAATTTTCATTAATATATTATAGCATAAAAACTTTTTCTTAAAAAAGAAGAATGAAAATCTATTTAAAATAAACATCTACATTTAAAGTGATTTTTTATAACGAAACGAATATATAAATGGCTATTTTAAAAGGATTTAATCATTATTTAACTTAAAATACTTAACTTCGCTAAATTGTTATTTAGCGAAGTTAGATAAAAGAAAACGAAACGAAACTACTTTTATAAACTTATTTCTTTTGTTTAAAAATATTTATAGATCTTTTTCAGAAAAAAGATCTATAAATAAACATATCGAAATATAAAAAAATATAAATCCTAAAATTTAAACAATGTAGAAAATATAACATTGCGCGTTTTTAAAATTTGAATATTCCTCAAAATCAAAATTGTTCAATTAGAATTTTTTTATTGTTTTTTAGAGATATTTTTCAAAATATAATAAATTCACTAAAAAATAAATATTTAAAAGTATTTCTTAATGTAATACACTGTAATGTAATACATAAAATATTTTAAATTGTAATAATGATTTAAAATAAAAAAACATCAACTTTCCTTATAAAATAAAAAGTTGATGTTTACAATAAAAACTAAGCTGGTTCCACTTCTCCATCTTTTACCATTTGATTGTATTGATTAGTGGAAATTGTTTTTCCATTAGATAAGGTATAACTTATCACTTCATTGTTATTATCTTTTTCTACTGATTTGATTGTTAACTTCATAAATTTATCACCTCAGTAGTAGTTTTTGATTCTTTTTAATTTTTATACTGTAATTTCGCTTTTTATAGTTAAAGCATCTTTATTACTTCCTAAAATCGGATTAATATATTCATCTATAAACTCAGTCACTTGAGTTGAGGCTCTTCCGGTAAATTTAGAAGGATTTATTATTTCTAAGACCTCTTCTTTAGCAAGACCAAATCTATTATCATTCATTATATTTTCAATTAAATTATTAGATAAACCTTCACCTTTAACTCTTTGAGAAGCTTCCATAGAATATTCTCTTATCATTTCATGAAGCTCTTGTCTATCCCCTCCACGTTTAACTGATTCCATCATTATATTTTCAGTAGCCATAAATGGAAGTTCGTTTTCTACATGAGCTTTAATAACTTTATCATAAACAACCATGCCTTCAGTTATATTAATATATAAATTCAAAACACCATCTAAAGCTAAGAAAGCCTCTGCAACAGCAATTCTTTTATTAGCTGAATCATCTAATGTTCTTTCAAACCATTGTGTAGCTGCTGTTATTGCAGGATTTAAAGAATCTACAATGACATATCTAGCAAGAGATCCCATTCTCTCACTTCTCATAGGATTTCTCTTATAAGCCATAGCAGATGAACCAATTTGATTTTTTTCAAAAGGTTCTTCAATTTCTTTCATACTTTGTAATAATCTTAAGTCATTAGAAAATTTATAAGCACTTTGAGCTATTTCGGATAAAGTATTTAAAACTATTGAATCTAATTTTCTAGGATAAGTTTGACCAGTCACTCCATAACTTTTTTCAAAGCCCATTTTTTCTGCAACTAATCTATCTAATTTTTTAACTTTTTCTTGGTCATCTTCAAAAAGATTCATAAAACTAGCTTGAGTACCAGTTGTTCCTTTAACCCCTCTTAATTTTAAAGTCGAGATTAAAAATTCTAAATTTTCCATATCCATTACTAAATCTTGCATCCAAAGTGTAGCTCTTTTCCCCACTGTTGTTAATTGAGCAGGTTGATAATGAGTAAAACCTAAAGTTGGCATATCTTTATACTCTATAGCAAAATTCTTTAAATTATTTAAAACAGATACTAATTTTTTCTTTATAATATTTAAACCATCTCTCATTATTATAATATCTGTATTATCTCCAACATAACAACTTGTAGCACCAAGATGAATAATTCCTTTCGCAGAAGGACATTGTTCTCCATAAGCATAAACATGACTCATAACATCATGACGAACTTCTTTTTCTCTAGCGATAGCAACATCATAGTTTATATCATCTATGTATTCTTTTAATTCGCTTATTTGTTCCTCTGTAATATTAAGACCTAATTCTTTTTCACCTTCAGCTAATGCTACCCATAATTTTCTCCAAGTAGAAAATTTCATATCATCAGAAAAAACATAAGACATTTCCTTTGAAGAATATCTTGAATTTAAAGGATTATTATATAAATTTCTCATTTTAGAAAGCCCTCCTAAATCTCTTGTTAAAACTTACTAAAGTAATTATATCATAATAATTACTTTTTATGAATGAAATTATGTTTTTTTTACTCTTTATTCGTATTTTTAATGTTTTTCATTAAAAATTTAATAATTAAAAAGGATTTCTTATAGTATTTGCAATTAAATAACAAATTATAATAAAAAAAGATTGACCTGTAAAAACAAGCCAATCTTTTCTTTATAATATATTAATCACCAAAACTTATACCTATTTGCTTAGCTGCTAAAACTTTTTCATCATCAAGTTCTACAGCTTTAGTATTTCCTATAACTTCTTCTAAGCTAACATAAGATATATTTTGTCCTTTTAAGCAAACCATATTTCCAAAAGATTCATCATTTATAAGCTCTGCAGCTTTTACTCCGTATCTTGTGGAAAGAATTCTATCGTAAGCGGAAGTATTTCCACCTCTTTGGATATGACCAAGAGTTGTGCATCTAACTTCATGGTTTTTAACAATAGCTTCTAAGTCAGCAGCTAATTTATTACCAATACCACCAAGTCTTATAGGATCTGGACTATCTCCAACAATTTTAGCTACTACAACATCACCATCTTTAGGCTTAGCCCCTTCAGCAACAACTATAATAGTAAATTGTTTTCCTGCCTCTTCTCTATCTTTAATTTTTGCAACTATTTTATTAATGTCGTAAGGTATTTCAGGAATTAAAATTACATCAGCTGAACCAGCAAGACCAGCATCTAAAGCTATCCATCCAGCATTTCTTCCCATTACTTCTAAAAGCATTATTCTGTGATGGGATTCTGCTGTTGTATGAAGTCTATCTAAAGCTTCACAAGCTATTTCAGTTGCAGTATTAAATCCAAAAGTTACATCTGTTGCTAATAAATCATTGTCTATAGTTTTCGGAACTCCTATTACGTTAACACCTTTTCTAGCAAAATCTCTAGCTGATGTTAATGTACCATCTCCACCTATAACAACTAAAGCATCAACACCGATATTTTTCATATTTTCTACAGCCTTATCAGAAACGTCTTTTTTAACAATTTTTCCATCCTCTTCAACTTGGTAATCAAATAAATTATCTTTGTTTGAACTATGTAGTATAGTTCCCCCTCTGTGAAGTATTCCTGATACAGTCTCAAGGTCTAAATTTATATAATCATTATTATATAATCCTCTATACCCAAACTTATAACCGATAACCTCATATCCGTATTGAAGTATGGCCGTTCTTGTTACTCCTCTTATTACAGCGTTAAGTCCTGGACAATCGCCCCCACCAGTTAATAAAGCTATTTTCTTGATTTTTTTAGACATACTTTCTCCCCCTCTTACAACTCAAAAATTACAGGTTAAGAATATTTTGACAATTTAATTTTATTCAAGTAAATAAATTAATATTCCCTATATAAAATTATATACTATGGAAATACTTTCTTGCAATGTAAATTTTTATATATTTTTATATAAAAATGTATAAAACATAAAAAAGAGTAGAAAATTTCTACTCTTTTTTATTAAAATTCAATTTTAAGCTTCTAATAGGCTTGAAATTGAATAATATCTATATAACTTTAGTGAAAAGTAAAACCGCTAATAAAACACCAGCACATATTCTATATATAGCGAATACTCTCATTGGTTTTTTCTTTAAGTATCCAATGAATTTATCAATAACAATTATAGATACTACAAATGCAACTATAAATCCAAGTATTAATGATACCCAAAATGTTGGGGTCATTAATGAATAATCAAATTTTAATAAATCTAAAGCTGATGATCCTACCATAGCTGGAATGGCTAAAAAGAATGTAAACTCTGTAGCAACTGTTGTATTAAATCCAGCTACCCAACCTCCCATGATAGTTGAAGCACTTCTTGACATACCTGGCCACATAGCTAAGCATTGGAAAAATCCAACTATTAAAGATTGCTTGTAAGTAATACCATCAACAGATTTAACTTCTCTTCTTTTTCTTTTATTTTTTAAATACCAAGTTTCAATTACTAATAGTAATATTCCACCTACTATAAATGCAATAGCAACTGCATCTGTATTAAACAATCCTTTAATTTTATCATATAGTAATAAACCAAAGAACATAGCTGGTAAACTTCCTAAAATAACATTTATACCAAATTTAAATCCAGTTTCTGATTTTTTTACTAGTTGCTTGTCCCCTTTGATAGCACCTACAATATAAGCAATAAATTCTACTATAGAACCAAATATTTTCTTTCTGTATAAAACTACAACAGCAAGAATAGCTCCAAGTTGAATTACTACCTCATACATCTCAGTAAACTCTGGTACCGTAGATCTGAAATTTATTAAATCACCAACTAAAATCATATGTCCCGTAGATGATACTGGTACAAATTCTGTAAGCCCCTCTACAATAGCTATGATAATAGCCTTAAATATAAATAAAAATTCCATTAATTTCCTCCCCTTAATATTTAATTGTTAAACATTAATATTATACTAAATTAAACATATTCTTGTCTATTTACTTATTTATGTATATTGTTAAATAAAATAATACATAATTTAAACTATATAAGAATTTTATTTTTTAAATTAAGTAATAAAGCCAATTACTTGATATTTAATGATTTACAATTTTTAAGCTATGCTATATAATATTAAAGATATTTATAAAATTAAATTCAACATTTTATAAAAAGAAAAAAACAAAAATTAACATAATTTTTTATACTTGAAAGTTAGGCGGTGTTTAAAATAGGTACTATTGCTATATTAGTAACAAAAATAACTCAATTTTTATCTAAACATTTATTTAAAGGTGGAAGTAACTTCCCTGGAAAAGTAGCTTTAAAATTAGATAAAAACATATTAAAAAAAGTTGCAGCAAACTATAATGTAATATTAGTTACTGGAACTAATGGTAAAACAACAACAACATCAATGATTTATAATGTTTTAAAGGAAAATGGATTTGATGTAATTACAAATAGTACAGGAGCTAATATGTATCCTGGAATAGTAAGTTCATTCATCGAAAATTATAAATTCTCAGGAAATAAAAATAGATATGCTGTTATAGAGGTTGATGAAGCAAATGTTAAATTTGTAACTGAACATATAACTCCTCAAATAATAACAATAACAAATCTATTTAGAGATCAATTAGATAGATATGGTGAAGTTTATACAACATTAAGTAAAATTTTAGAAGGTGTTGTTAAAGTTCCAGAAACAACATTATTATTAAATGGTGATGAATCATTACTTGGAAATTTAGATGTACCAAACAAAAAGATTTACTTTGGATTTGAAAAGTCTCCAAATAAAGATACTAAAATAGATGTAAATGCAGATTCTAAATTCTGCAAATTCTGCAAATCACCTTATGAATATAATTTCATAACATTTAATCACCTAGGTGACTTCTATTGTCCAAACTGTGGATATAAAAGATGTGATTTAACATATAAGGTAAATGACATAGTTGAATTAACTCCAGATGGTTCTGTAGTTAAATTAAATAATGGATTATTTACTATTACTCAATCAGGACTTTACAATATATATAATGCCCTATGTGCTTATTCAATAGCTAAAGAATTTAATATTTCTGATGAAATAATAGAAAAATCATTTACTAGTCAAAGTTCAAGCTTTGGTAGACAAGAAGTAATCCAAATAGATGATAAAGAATTAAAAATCATATTAGTTAAAAATCCAGCTGGATATAATCAAGCTTTAGAAACTTTATGCTTAAATTCAAAATCATTCTCTGCAGCATTTATGCTTAATGATAATTATGCTGATGGTAGAGATGTGTCTTGGATATGGGATGTTAAATTTGAAAAACTTGCTACTATGGATATGAATAATGTCTTCATCTCTGGAATAAGAGCTTATGATATGGCTGTTAGATTAAAAATAGCTGGAATAGATCCATCTAAATTCTTAATTGAAACAGAATACGAAAACTTAGTTAATGCAATGAAAAAATCTTCTGAGGATAAAATCTATGTATTAGCAACTTACACTGCTATGATAAACTTTAGAAAATACCTTCATAGTCAAGGTTATATAAAGAAATTATGGTAGATTGAAAGGAGAACTTAGAAATGGAACTAAATTTATGCCACTTATACCCTGATCTACTGAACGTTTATGGAGATATAGGGAATATACTAATATTAAAGCAAAGAGCTGAAAAAAGAGGTATTACAGTTAATATAAATAATATATCTATGGGAGATCCTTTCATAGAAGAGAACCACGACATAGTTTTATGGGGTGGAGGTCAAGACTTCGAACAATCTATAGTATCTTCTGATTTAGTTGGAGATAAAATAAAATCTCTTGAAGCTTATATAGAAGATGGAAAAGTACTAATAGCTATCTGTGGTGGATATCAATTACTTGGTAAATACTATACTACTGCTACTGGTGAAAAAATAGATGGATTAAAAATATTAGATATTTATACTGAAGCTGGTGATACTAGATTTATAGGAAATACTGTAATTCATAATGATGAATTCAACGAAACTTATGTAGGATTTGAAAACCATTCTGGTAGAACTTATTTAGGAAAAGGACTAAAAGCTATAGGTAAAGTTATTGCTGGATATGGTAATAATGGATCTGATGGCGCTGAAGGTTGTATTTACAAAAATACTTTTGCAACATACTTCCACGGTTCATTACTTTCAAAAAACCCTGAACTTGCAGATAGGTTTATAAAATTAGCTTTAGAAAAGAAATATAATAAAGAGATAATTTTAGAACCTTTAGATGATAGTTTAGAATTAAAGGCTAAAGAATTCATTATAAAAACTTATGCAAATAAGGAAAATAAAGAATAAAAATTAAAGTAAAAGATTATGCAGTTGCATAGTCTTTTACTTTTTAAATTTTCTATTACTGCCCTTTTTCCCTTTTCCACTATTATTAAGCTTTATTACAAAACATAATACAACAAATAAAATAATAGCAATAGCAATGAATAACATCCAAGAAAAGAAATCTAACATTGTAATTGCATATTTACCAAAAAAGCTTCCCACTCTACTTATAAGAAAATGAATAATTCCAATTAAAGCTGTAGCTCCTGCACCAATTAAAGATGCTAAAAGCCCTTCTTTTACTTGTTTTAAAAAACTAAATATTCCAAGTAAAATAAACGTAACAATTATTATAATATAAGCAATCATAATTTAACTCCTTAAAATCTCTATATTTAAATTTACTTCAAAAAAGAAAAATTTATGATTAAAAAGCATTTTAATTAAATAACTTTTATAAATTAAATGTAAAAAATAACAATTTAATATTTTTTATAAAAAAACTAACCACATTATAAATAATGTGGTTAGTAATTTATAATAAAAATCTATTCAAATTTTATATATTTTATTTTGTAGAATTTTAAAGAATGGTTAAAACCATCTTATTTATTCATACCTTCTTCTACAGCAACTGCTACAGCAACTGTCATACCAACCATTGGGTTGTTACCAGCACCGATTAATCCCATCATTTCTACGTGAGCAGGAACTGATGATGATCCAGCGAATTGTGCATCTGAATGCATTCTTCCCATAGTATCTGTCATACCATATGAAGCTGGGCCAGCAGCCATATTATCTGGGTGAAGAGTTCTTCCAGTACCACCACCTGATGCAACTGAGAAGTATTTTTTACCTTCAGCGATACATTCTTTTTTGTATGTTCCAGCAACTGGATGTTGGAATCTTGTTGGGTTTGTTGAGTTACCAGTAATTGATACATCAACACCTTCGTGATGCATTATAGCAACACCTTCTCTTACATCATCAGAACCATAACATTTAACTTTTGCTCTTGGTCCTTTTGAGTAAGCAGTTTCTTTAACTATTTCTAACTTACCAGTATAGTAGTCAAATTTAGTTTGAACGTAAGTAAATCCATTAATTCTTGAGATTATCATAGCAGCATCTTTTCCAAGACCATTTAATATAACCTTTAATGGTTCTTTTCTTACTTTGTTAGCTTTTTCAGCTATTTTGATAGCACCTTCAGCAGCAGCGAAACTTTCGTGTCCTGCTAAGAATGCGAAACATTTAGTTTCGTCACTTAAAAGCATAGCTCCTAAGTTTCCGTGTCCTAAACCTACTTTTCTATCGTCAGCAACTGATCCTGGGATACAGAATGCTTGAAGTCCTTCACCGATTGCAGCAGCTGCATCTGAAGCTTTCTTACATCCTTTTTTGATAGCTATAGCAGCACCTAAAACGTATGCCCATGAAGCATTTTCGAATGCTATTGTTTGAGTTTCTTTAACGATTGTATATGGATCTATTCCTAAATCGTCACATACTTTCTTAGCATCTTCTAATGTATTCATTCCGTATTTTTGTAATACTGGAGTAATTTGATCAATTCTTCTTTCATAACTTTCAAATAATGCCATTTTAAAAATCCTCCTTTAAATTTAAATTATTCATGTCTTGGGTCTACAGTTTTTACAGCTTCATCAAATCTTCCGTATTGTCCTGTAGCTTTTTCCATAGCTTCGTTAGCACTCATTCCTTTAGCAACCATTTCCATCATTTTACCAAGGTGAACGAATTTATATCCGATGATTTGTCCATCAGCATCTAAAGCTACATTAGTTACATATCCTTCAGCCATTTCTAGGTATCTAGGACCTTTAGCTAAAGTTCCGTACATAGTACCAACTTGTGATCTTAATCCTTTTCCTAAGTCTTCAAGACCAGCTCCTATTGGAAGTCCTCCTTCTGAGAAAGCAGTTTGGCTTCTTCCGTATACTATTTGAAGGAATAATTCTCTCATAGCAGTATTTATAGCATCACAAACTAAATCTGTGTTTAAAGCTTCTAATATAGTTTTTCCTGGTAATATTTCTGAAGCCATAGCAGCAGAATGAGTCATACCTGAACAACCTATTGTTTCAATTAAAGCCTCTTCAATTATACCATCCTTAACATTTAAAGTTAATTTACAAGCTCCTTGTTGTGGTGCACACCAGCCCACTCCGTGAGTTAATCCTGATATGTCTTTAACTTCTTTAGCTTGTACCCATTTACCCTCAACAGGGATTGGTGCTGGGCCGTGGTTAGGTCCCTTAGCAATTACACACATTTCTTGAACTTCGCTTGAATACATCATCTTCTTTTCTCCTCCCTACAAGATAACTAAATATAGCAAATAATTTAATTGCTATATCCTCTTTATAAGTTTGATGGGATATTAAAAGTCCCACTGGGATATCTTAATCCCAAATATATTTTAACAAATATCCTTAAAAGTAACAATACTTTTATTCAAAAGATATAAAAGTATTGTTACTTTTAATTAGCTTAATATGACACAAAGTCCCTGTTTATCTTCATATTCAACTATTTGTAAATTAATTATAAAAGTATAAATATAAAATATCAATAATAAATAATGTATACTTTATTAAAAATAAAGAGAATTTTTTTGAAAATTTCAAAATTTTCTCTTTATATATTGTAATTTAATTTCAAATATATAAATAACTCTTTTAATTAAACATTTTTATAGAAAAAGGATTATTTTCTTTACTATAATTTTTATATTTTTTATTTCATTTTCATAAATTTCAATTAGAATTTTTTTAACTATTTCTTTATTTTCAAATAGTGTATAATTTAAATATTAAAAGATGATTAGAGTTGAGCTTGTTTGAAGCTAGATTAAGAGAACTAATTTGCATAGAGGGGAGAGAAAAAAATGGGTATTAAAGATTTAAATCAAAAATTTACTTTAGAAGAATTTTTAGAAATTGAAAAATCTAGTGATGTACTTTAGAATTTGTTAATGGATATATAATAGCAAAATCTTTTTCATCAATGCATAATACAATTGTTATTAGAATTAGCTCTGAAATAGATAGATACTTAAAAAAAAACATGTAATGTGTATTTTCCGAACAAATAGAAGTAATTTTAGAAAATGATAGAGTTAAACCTGATGTATTTGTTGTCTGTAAAGATATAAATAAAGAATTTAATAAAATTGGTCAATCCTTTTTAACTATACCTAGTTTAATTTTTGAAGTTGTTTCTCATAGTAATGCTAGTCTTGATACAATAACCAAAATGGAGCTTTATGCTAAAGCTGGAATAAAATAATATAATATAATTTAGTTTACCAAGAAGGAATGATATATCAATATGTTTTAAATGAATTTGGAATATATTATGCTAAAAATAGTTATAAAAGAAATGATATATATAAGTGTATCTTTAGATGGTCTTGATTTAGATTTAAATTTTATTTTTGATGATTTAGAATTCTAAAATTATTAAAAAGCTATAGCTTTTTCGATAGTTATAGCTTTTCTTTAGATTTGATTAATAAATTTTATATCTAAAGAGTTTAAGTCTTCGTTTATACCTATAATTCCAATGTTAAAATTATATCTATATTAAAGTAATAATAGCTGATATAATAAGTTTATAGTTCCAGTTCAATAAAAGGGGGAAATCGTTGACTGAACTGGGAAATCATGATATTATATATTCATAACAAGCCGAAGTGGTGGAATGGCAGACACAGAAGACTCAAAA
>JBOGCG010000095.1:0-12004 GCA_051656625.1 Sarcina sp.
ACTAGTGCTGCTACTAATAATACAACTTCTACTAGCAGTGCAAATACTACTAATAACTCTACTAATAGCAGTAGCACTTCTGGAAAAGCAGCTACTTCAAAAAGTCAAGTTGTTACTAGTAGAACAAAATCAACTTCAGATAAAACAAAATCTGATTCAATTAAAGCTAAAAATCAAACAACAACTAATAATACAAGTGCTACAAGCAATACAAACACTACTAATAATACAAATAATTCCGCTAATAATTATTTACAAATAGAACAAATAGCTAACAGCCATGCTGTTAATTCAAACACTTTAGCTCAAATGATTTATACTCATATATTTGATTACGTAGCTCCATGCAAAGGTTATATTCCTTACAATCAAATAAGTAGTATTTTAAATAATGGTACTACAGCACAAAAACAACAATTATTAAAAGAATATGGGGATAATTGTCTTGTTGTAAATCTTGGTTTACCAAGTGGAGCTGGTGCTCAAAATGTAACACCAACAACATTCTCTAATGGTCATTACTTCTTCAATTATGGTGTAACTAATTTATATTCTTTAGTTAATAATCCAAATGCTGGATTCAAATTCCAAGGTGTTATAGAAGGAAATGGTACAACACCTTCTGTAACTGCTTATAACAAAGCTATTTCTAACAATCAAGTTTATGCTTTAGGTCTTGGACAATTATCTTATTCTTCACAAACAATAAACTGTTAAGATAATTCCAACTAAAGGTTTAAATTACTTTATTATAGTTAATTTGAAAAACTATACTAGTATTAAATTCTCTTGATTTCTAATACTATATTTGTCCATTATTTTTTATGGTCATGGGTAAATTAAAACAATCAGGAGGAATGTTTTATGAGAGTTAAAAAGAAAGTTTTTGACAATGAAAGAAAGTCTCTTGAGGGTAGTATCTTTGAAAGTTAAAATGCTAGATTAGATTAAAGTAATTTACCTAAATTTTAAAGAAGCTTTGAAGACCAAACTATATAGTTAAGTCTTTTAAAGCTTCTTTTTATTTTGTATATTTTTTACTTTTTAGGTGTATAATTGAATTATACTTATTTTAATCAAAAAGATATTAAAGAAAGGTATAACTATGATTATTACACTAACAAAGAAAAGAAAAAAATTAGCTAAAATATCTTTAACTTTAATTTTTTTCTCCTGTTTTTTTTATATTCAAAATAACTTAATAACTACTAATAATATTGATTTTATTAATAATAAAATTCCAAGCTCCTTCAATGACTTTAAAATAGTTCAAATATCAGATTTGCACAATAAAAAATTTCTTTTTAATCAATCTCAATTAATAGAGAAAACTAAAAAAGCTAATCCTGATATTATAGTTATTACTGGAGATTTTATAGATAGCAGAAGATACAACCTAGAAAATTCATTACTTTATATAAGAGAGGCTATTAAAATAGCTCCTATTTATTTTGTTTCTGGAAATCATGAATCAAGAAATGATGTTTACGATGAAATTATAACAACTCTTAGTAATGAAGGTGTAATAATTTTAGATAATGATATACAATCAATTAAACTAAATAATGAAGAAATTAATTTAGTTGGGATATCAGATCCTTTAGTTTTTAATCCTAATGGTAAGAATAAAAATATTAAAAATAGCACTATGGCTTTTGAAGAACGATTAAAAGAATTATCAAATAAATCTAAAGATAAATTCAATATTTTATTATCTCACAGGCCTGAATTTTTCTCTTTATACCTAAAATATAATTTTGATTTAACTCTTACAGGTCATGCTCATGGTGGTCAGATACGCATTCCCTTAGTTGGAGGTTTATTTTCTCCTGGTGAAGGTTTTCTTCCAAAATATACAGAGGGATTATACAGTTTTCCTGGGGTTTCCTCCTCTATGATTGTAAATAGAGGTCTTGGAAATAGTGCCTTTCCCCTAAGAATTTTTAATAGACCTGAAATAGTTTCTATAACTTTAAAAAGCAATTAAAAAAATAAAATTAAAAGGAAATTTATCTTTCACTAATTAATAAAACTTAATTTTGAAGATAAATTTCCTATAATATTTTTATAATATTTTTCTTATTTTATCTATAGAGTATTCTTTAAGTATTTTTTCTTTATTCTCAGTTTTAACTAATAAGAATACCTTTTCATCTGAGACTTTAAATAAATTTCCCTTCACTTTTGTTCCAATAACATTAACTGGGGCATTTTTCTTTAAAATAACTCCATGTCCTTCACTACAATAAGGACAATTATCATTTTCCTTAAATACTCTTGAACATTTAGAACAATAATTTAACATTTAAACATCTCCATAAATCTTTCTTTATAAATTATATTATCTATTTACCTAAATAATACTATAAATGTTTTTTTGTAGTATATGTGGTAAAATATAATAAAAGTAAAATTGGAGCTTTTTTATGGTGAAAAACAAATTAAATAGTCTGCTCTTTCCTCTTTATTGAAAGCTACTATGGCAAATAAAGATATTTTTAATTATTTATTTACAATCAACTTTAATAATAACTATGAATATAAACTTCCTATTTATTATATTTTAGGTGAAAATGACTGGCAAACCCCTTATACTATTGCTAGTGAATATTTTCAGAAAATAGATGCACCAAATAAAAAGCTTTATTTAATAAAAAATGCAGGACATATGACAATGGTAGATAATAAAGATGACTTTTTAAAAGCCCTACTAGATATAGAAAAAATTTAAATAAAAGAAGGTTGTACAAAAATAGTACAACCTTCTTTATATTTATCAATGGGATTTTATATAACGAATTATAAACTTTAATTTTAGGGTTTACTAACAGTTGCTGCTTCTTTTGCTGCTTTTGCTGCTGTAACTCTTCTTATTTGGAACATAATTAATGATGCTACTATAATTAAAATTGTACCAATTAAAACATTTGTAGTTATCATAGTTCCCATAATTAAGAACATTAATATTGGAACTAATACTGGTTTTATATAGAATACACTAGTTGCTGTTATTGCTGAAGTTTCTTTCATTGCTCCAACAAAGAACATGAATCCTAAACCTTTAACAACTATACCTACATAAACTAGTAAACCTAAGCTATGTAAGTTTATTCCTTTTATTATTGGAACATTAAAGATTAACATAAAGATAACCATAACAAAAACTCCAAGGAAAAATGCAAAACTATTTGTAACAGCTTTTCCATATACTTTAATAGTTTTTGTTGCTAATACATTGAATAGAGAAATTGATATTGCTCCTAAAATAGCTAATGTTACACCAATAATATGATCATGAGCTGCTACTCCGCTAGCTCCTGAAAATGGATTAAATATTACTACGATACCTGCCGCTGCTATAGCTATAGCTATCCAACTAAATTTATTAATTTTTTCTTTTAATATTATTCTAGCAATAGGAATTGTTATTATTGCATTTGAACAAACTATAACTGCTACAATTGCTGGAGTTGTAAAACTTAAAGCTTCCTGTAATAAAGTCATTCCTATAGATACTTGAACTAGACCTAACAGTAGTAAATAAGCCCAATCTTTTCCCTTTAACTTTAATTGTGATTTCTTTAAATCTCTTAGGGCTAAAGGCAATAGCATTAATGCACCAATAAAAAATGATACTGCATTTACTTGGTAAGCATTTAAATGATCTAAGGCTAAATACTTTCCTGATATTTCTTGGGTACTAAAACATAAAGCACATAAAAAAATAAAAATATAACCTTTATACTTTTTCATAAGTTTCTTCCTTCTCTCTTACAATTTTTCTTTTGTAACTAATGCTTCTCCAATTAACATTTGTTTTTATACTTGCTTATTGAAAACCTTATCCTCAACTAAATAATAGCAAAACAACTGTTCATTGTCAAAACAAATGTTAGTTTAAAAATCTTTTGTTTTATTATACTTTGAATTTTCAGACTATTTATTAAATCAACTATCAAAAACAACTAAAATTTTCTAATGATTTTCATATTTCTTTTATATAAATTTATTTATTTATTATGTATATTTATCTCTTGTTTATTTTTTTCACATTTGATGAAATTGTATTTGCAAATTTTTAAAGATATAATATAATAGAAATATTATTTAGAAAAAGCTTCTAAATTAATTAACTATTATGTATTTAGATTAGAGGGAAAAAAATGAAAGATTATGAAAAAATGAATGATTCAGAAAAAATAAATTTTCTAGCTGAATTATCTTCAATGTATTATAACTCTGGAATGACACAGTCAGATATTGCAACACATTTTTCAACTACTAGATTTAAAGTTTCAAAATATCTTCAAGATGCTTTAGACCTTGGTGTCGTTGAAATATCTATAAACTTTCCAAAAGAAAGATCTCCTGAACTTGAAAAATCATTAAAGGAAAATTTCGATCTTAAAGATGTGATTGTTATAAATAAAAATTCTTTACCCTATGATGATACTTTAAATTCATTGGGTAAAATCGGTGCTACTTATTTAGAATCTCTAATTACCGAGGATTCAATTATTGGAGTTTTATGGGGTAAAAGCTTGTCAAATCTAATTAAAAACTTACATCCGATAACTAAATTCCCTATAATGGCTGTACAGGTTATAGGAGCAGCAGCTAAGGATAATCCATTAACTGATACACACGACCTATTAAGAAGGCTTTCAATAGCATATAATGGCTCCTATAAACATCTTTATGCTCCTTTATATATTGAAAATGATTACGCTAGAACAGCCTTAATGCAGGAACCTGTTATTAACGATACTATCTTTTTAGCCAGTAAAGCAGATATACTACTTACTGGAATAGGAACCACTGAAGCTGTGTTCGCTTCATCTACTTGGACTAAATATTTAACCCGTGAATTAAAAAATAAATCAGCGGTGGGTTGTATTTATGGTAGAGCCTATGATATAGAAGGAAACCTTGTAGAGGCAAGTATAAACAGTAAAGTTATTGGAGTTGATTTAAAAACTCTTATGCAGGTAAGAAATAAAGTGGCTATATCTTCAGGAAAGTTTAAAGCAGAATCTATTTTAGGTGCTTTAAGAGGAAAGTTCATCAATGTATTAATCACCGACGACGAAACAGCTACTAAAGTACTAACTTTAATGGAAGAAAAATAGAATCGAATGGAAAATATTTAAAATACAACTTATAGATAAAAATCCTTTATCTATCTATATTTCAATTATTTTTTATATCAGTTTCATTAAATATAAAGAAAAAACACCTATAAATTTAATTATAGATGTTTTTTCTTTATATTTTTAAAGTTTTAAAATAACTTTCTATATAATATAGAAAAACAGAAATCGCTAAAATATCCGCGCTACCACCTGGACTTATATTTCGATTTATAAAAATCTCATTTAACTCTTCTATTTCTCTTTTTCCTTTAGCAGTTTTCATAGCTCCTATTTTCACAAGATTTCTAGATATTTTTTTTACCTCTTCCAACACTTCAAAGTTATGCCTATGAAGAATTGTAGAATCATCACAATAACACATTATTGTAATTAAGGTTTGTACAAGCCTCTCCTGTTTACTTAAATCTCTAGCTTCTTTATAAGCCTTTAAACCTACATCAAAAGCTAAGGGCATTCCATTTTCAGCTTCTCCTCTAATTCCTGTTATTTTATATTTTTTAAATAATTTTTCCCCATGAGAAAGTTCCTTTTTTTTATCAAGATTCCCAAGTTCATCTTTTGTAATCTCAAAACACATTTGTTTTACTTTTTCTCTTAATGTTTCAAAACCATCACCCTTATATATAGAATTAGCGGTTGCAGCTACTATAATACCCATTAAAAAAATCATCCCCTTATGAGTATTAACACCCTTTGTACTTTTAAACATGGTCTTTTCAGCTTCTATTCCTATTTTTCTTATATTATTAAAAATTTCCTTAGGAGTTCCTTCTTTAAAACCTTCCTTAGCAAATAAATAGATATATCTGTTTAAGGCTACCGTACTATCTATAAAACTGTAAAAATCCATATCCTTATGTGATCCATTACTTACAGGTGATACTAATCCAGGGGATGGAAAAGAGCTCACTTCATAAAGCATAGCTTTAATTGCAATTTCAGTTATATCAAAGGAAATTTTTTCATAATCATTTTTATACATAATAATTCTCCTAATTCTTTTAAATAAGTTTTTCTATAGAAGCTAAAATCATTTCTAAACTATGGGCTTTAGTTCTTGCACAAATTACTGCTTTTTTATCACAGACTAAGCACTTTCTTTTCTCTAAACCTAAATCAGACCTACTTAATTGATTTAAATTTTTATCAAATACATCAATATCAAATATTCTTCCAAAGGAATATTCATCTTCAATATATACTGCGAGAGTCTTTATAACCTTAGCATCACCTTCAATTACATAAAAAGCTTCATAACCTGCGGGAGATAGACTAGTTTCTTTTTTGAGGATATTTAACTGACTATTCTTTAATTTGTTTTCAATTAAGCTCTGTCCCTTTAAATGTAATTGTTGATATTTATCACTTAATTTATAAAGCCCCGGAATATTTAAAGTAAATGATATAAGGCTATTATTATATCTATTAACAAGCGCTTTTTGTTTTTCCACTCTTTTTTCTTTACCTTCTAATATTCCTTCTAGAATTTTTAATTCATTTTCTCTCACAGTACTCATTCCTTTTTTATTATTTTACTTGATGAATAGTATCTATTATTGTTCCATCTCTATATTCAACCACAGCTACAACCTTATCTGTAAATTCAATAGCTTCAGCTTTTCCTGTTATCTCTTCAGCTTTTTCTATTAATTCTTCTATAGTGAATATTGGTAAACTAGTTTTTGATAGCTTTTCTATTAAATCTTTTCTTAATGGATTTATAGCTATTCCTCTATCTGTTACTATAACATCAATACTTTCACCTGGAGTTACAACAGTTGTAACTTTTTTAACTAATGTAGCTATTCTTCCTCTTATTAAAGGACAAACTACCATTGAAAGTTTAGCTCCAGCTGCTGTATCACAATGTCCACCTGAGGCTCCTCTTAACACACCATCTGATCCTGTTATTACGTTAACATTAAAATCTTCATCTACTTCTAAAGCACTTAATATAACAAAGTCTAGCATATTTACCGCACAGCCTTTATTAAATGGATTAGCATAGAATGAGGCATCAATTTCACAATGACCAATATTTTCACCTATTGATTTAGCTGCTCTTAAATCGAAACTTTGTGTATCATAAAGCTTTCCTATTAATCCCTTTTCATACATTTCTACAAATTGACCTGTAATTCCACCTAAGGCAAAACTAGCTTTAATATTTTCCTTAGTCATTTTCTCTTCAATAAATCTTGCAACTGCTAATGATGCTCCACCACTACCACATTGCATTGAGAACCCTTCTTTAAAGTACCCAGAATTAAACATAACAGCTGCTGCATATTTTGCAATTAGAAGCTCTCTTGGATTCTTAGTATATCTAGTAGCCCCTGAAACTATTCCTTTTGGATCTCCAATAGCATCAACCTTTACTATATAATCTACATCAACCTGAGAAATACTTGCTGGCATATTTGGATATGGTACTAAATTATCAGTTATTAAAACAACATTATCTGCATAAACCGCATCAACCTTCGCATAACCTAATGATCCACAGAATGATTCTCCATTATATCCATTAGCATTTCCATAAGAATCACAGCATGGAACCCCTAAAAATGCTACATCAATTTTAATAGAACCCTCTTCTATAGCTCTAGCTCTTCCACCATGTGATCTAATCACTATAGGATTTTCCATAAACCCAGCTGATATCGCCTCTGCAAGTTCACCTCTAATACCACTTGTAGTTATATTAGTAACGATTCCTTCTTTAATATAATCTATAAGAAAACTATGAGTTGAATTTAAAGAACTTGAAGCAATAGTTAAATCTTTTATTCCTAACTTTTTAATCACTTCCATAACCATTTTTATGACGAAGTCACCTTCTCTAAAATGATGATGGAAAGATATTGTCATACCATCTTTTAACCCTGTTTTTTTAACTGCTTCTTCAATATTCTCTAACATTTTAGAATCACCAGGTTTTATTGTAGTGAGCTTACGCCCTGCTCTTCTTCCTGTTGGTTTTAAATCAAAAGCCCCATTAAAAGCTTTTACATTCTCCATTCCTTTTATTACTTCTGGTATTTCTCTTCCTATTTTATTCTTCATCTTCTGTACCTCCAAATTCTACATTTACACCAGCAGCTTTTGCTAGTAACAATGCTCTTTGAGCTCTTGCTATAATAGGCTTATCTATCATCTTACCGTTTAATGAAACAACCCCTGAGCCTCTTTTCTTAGCCTCTTCACTTGCTTCTATTATTCTTATAGCTTTATTTATCTCTTTTTCTGATGGAGTGTATATTTCATGAACAGGATCTATCTGTCTTGGATTTATTACTGACTTCCCATCAAATCCTAATTGTTTAATTAAAGTAGTTTCATTTATAAATCCTTCTTCATTATTAACATCTGAGAATACTGTATCAAAAGCATAAATTCCAGCAGCTCTAGCTGCTAATAAAACTTGACTTCTTGCTGTTAAAAGCTCTATTCCTTCTAATGAACGAGTAGTTTTCATATCTGTAACAAAGTCTTCTGCTCCAATAGCTATTCCCATAAGTCTTGTACTAGCTTTTGCTATATCATAGGCATTAATTACTCCTAAGGCACTTTCTACAGCTGCCATCATCATTGTACTTCCAATCTCTAATCCAGCCTCTTTTTCAATTCTTGCAATTTCATTTTCTACATCAATTATATCCTGTGCTGTTTCTGTTTTAGGAAGTCTTATAATATTAGGTCTAGCTCTAACTATAGCTTCTAAATCTTCAAGACCAAAAGGAGTATCTAAACCATTAATTCTAACTACAGTTTCAACACCTTCATAATCAACTGATTTTAAAGCATTATATACTAAAAATCTAGCACTATCTTTTTCATTTATTGCCACAGAATCTTCTAAATCAAACATTATAGAGTCTGCACCATATATATGAGCATCCTTGATCATCCCTGCATTACTTCCTGGAACATACATCATAGTTCTTCTTAATTTATACATTAGTTTATACCTCCCCAGTTGAATTTTCCTTCTGAAGCTCTTGTTACAGCTGTTTGAACTCTAGCTTTTATAATACAGTCTAAAGCACCCTTATCTATCGCTTTAACCTTTGCATTTTTCACTTCTAAAGCTTCTAATGTTTCTGTTATAACTTTTCTTATTTGCTTTCCAAATTGCTTTTCAACTGAGCTGTTTAATTCTATCACTATTCCACTTTCATTTGGTTCAATAGCTATAGAGATATCACTTGACTCTACTGTTCCTGCCATTGCAGCTTTTATTATTTTCATAGTTTTTTCCTCCAATTCTTTTAATCCTTTGTTCTCTTAATTTTATTTATTATTTCAACAGCATCTTCGCTTATTAAATAATCAAAAGTTGTTTTAGGAACTAATTTTTTAATCTGTTGAAAATTATCTTCTTTTATTAGTTTTCTTACTGTTGATGCACTGACAAATTCACCATCAATCTTAAGTCTCTCTATTTCTCGAAGCTCTATATTATTTATTGATAATATATTTTTTAAAATAGTATTATATCTATTAGTAACTATGCAACTTGGTTCAGTTCCCACATACCTTTTTGTTATGTTTAGTTCTTTTGCTATATATCTTGAAAATATTTTAGCATCTAAAAGTCCATAACTTTTAAAAGCCTCATCCTTATCCTTTATAAAATAAGTTGGAAAAGTAGCATTAGATATTATATAATCTTCAGCCTTATGAATTATCACATTCTTCAAATCCTTAAGACCTTCTTCAACAAGTTCTAATCTTACCTTTGCTGGAAAAATTGATTTATCCTCCCAAAGAACAAATAAATGAACCAAGTCATTTTCTTTACTTGCTTTTTCAATTAAATATCTATGACCTAAAGTAAAAGGATTACAATTAACAACCACTGATGCAATTTCTTCCCCTACTTTTCCCTTAGTTTCTTCTTTTAATTTTTCACAATAATTTTTTATTCCATTTGAATTATTTTCTAAAAGTATTACCTTATCTGTAGCTCTTTCTATTTCATAAAAACCTAAATTTTTAAATATCTTTTCATTCTTAACCTTAGTATAAACAAAAATATGGTTATACCCTCTTCTATACTGTTCATTAATAAGCTCTGATACTATCTCATTTGTTAGTCCCATTCCTCTATATTCTTCATTAATTGCTATAGACTTTAAAATATTTTTATCAAAGGAACCTGTACCAATAACTTTTTCATTTAAAAGAATAGCCACTGTAAATTCCACCGAAGAATCTAACTCTAGTTGTTCTTTTTCTAAAAAAGCTTGTACCATTTTATAATCCCTGGATTTTTTATTAGTTATATGAATCTTTGTAAGCTCTAAATCTAAATATTCCAAAGTAAAATCTCTCTTTTATTTATTAGCTTTCACTGCCTCTGCAACAGTTTTTACTAATCTTTCATCAAATACACTTGGAACAATATATTCTTCTTTAAGTTCTGATTCATTAACTAATTCTGCAATAGCTTTTGCCACAGCTATCTTCATATTATCTGTTATCTTTGTTACTCTAGCATCTAAAGCTCCTCTAAATATTCCTGGGAAAGCTAAAAGATTGTTAAGTTGATTATCAAAATCCCCTCTACCTGTAGCTGTTATTCTAGCTCCAGCCTCTTTTGCTTCAATTGGATTTATTTCCGGATTAGGATTTGCTAAAGCAAAGACCATAGCATTCTTATTCATAGATTTAACCATTTCTTTTGTCACTATATCTCCAACTGATAGTCCTATGAATAAATCTTTACCTTCTATTAAATCCTCTAACTGACCTTTTTCATAATCTCTATTTGTATATTTGGCAATCTCTTTTTGTGCTTCATTTAAATTTTCATCACCTTCTATTAAAGCTCCATTTAAATCATTTAATACTATATTATTTACTCCAGCAGCAAGTAATAGTTTAGCAGTAGCAATTCCAGATGCTCCAGCACCATTAATTAATACCTTAATATCCTTTAATTCTTTGCCGATTATCTTTAATGCATTATAAAGCCCTGCTAATACCGCAATAGCTGTTCCGTGCTGATCATCATGATAAACTGGTATATCAAGTTCCTCTTTTAATCTATCTTCTATATAGAAACATTCAGGAGCTTTTATGTCTTCAAGATGAATTCCACCAAATCCAGGAGATATGGCTTTTATTATTTGAACTATTTTTTCCGGATCTTTTTCATCTAAAGCTATAGGGAAAGCGTCCACTGAAGCAAACTCTTTATGAAGTAATGATTTAGCTTCAATTACAGGAAGGCCAGCTTCAGGACCAATATCCCCAAGTCCTAATATGGCAGTTCCATTTGATATTACTGCAACTGATCTTGATTTTAATGTATAATCATAAACTTTTTCTTTATCTTTCATTATTTCTAAACAAGGTGCTGATACTCCAGGAGTATATAAAATTGATAAATCTTTCTTATCTTTTATATGAATGGCACCTGCAACCTCTAATTCACCCTTATATTTTTTATGAATTCTAAGTGATTCTGCTTTTACATCTAAAACTTCCATAATAACTCATTAAATCTTTAAAAGATTTATTTCCTCCTAATTTATTTAATACAATACTCTTATTGCATATACTTTATCTTTTGTTTTGCTTATATCTTTATTTTCAAAGCATTTCTTTTTATACTCGAACTTTTAAAATTTCTTTTTTTAAAAGTCATTGTTCTTTACAAATTTATAATATCACTTTTGTAGACAAATTTCAACATTTGTATTTTATTAAAACAGATGTTGAAATTGAATTCAATTTAATTTTTCTACATATATAATGATAAACTTTAAATTTATAAGCTTTTTCTATAAAAAAATCAAAACCTTTTCATCTAATCATATGTAAAATAATTAAACATTTGTTGA
>JBOGCG010000096.1:0-61774 GCA_051656625.1 Sarcina sp.
CAAGATAAGATTTCCCATAGAGTTAATCTAGTAAGACCCCTTGAAGACTACAAGGTTGATAGGTCGGAGGTGTAAGCATGGTAACATGTTCAGCTGACCGATACTAATAGGTCGAGGGCTTGATCTAAAATTATAGTTCACTAAATTTTATATGTAATTTTCAGAGAACAAATTCTCTAATTTAATAATCCGGAATAGCTCAGCGGTGGAGCAGTCGACTGTTAATCGAAAGGTCGTGGGTTCAAATCCCACTTCTGGAGCCAAAAAGGTTTAAGTATTATACTTAAACCTTTTTTTTGTTATAAATTATTAGAAGTTCATAATAAGATTAAAAAACTTTTCAAATTTTAAATGGTTTTGTAATGAAATTAAAAGTACTTTTTAGTTTTTTAGAGGTATAATAGAATATATAGGTATGTTTTTTTATAATTATCTATAATAAACATAAGAGGATAATCAATAGATAAATTTGATTTTAACTAAATGATTATTTTAATAATAATGAATTTTATAATTAAAAGAACTGTTATATAATTATAATACATAGCAAATTTATGGAGGTAATATAATGAAAATATTATTAGTTGAAGATGAAGAGAGCATAAGAGGATTTTTAAGAATAAATTTTCAAAGAGAAAAATTTACAGTAATTGAGTGTGAGACGGGAGAAGAGGGAATTAGAAAAGCTGCTATAGAAAAGCCAGATGTTGCAATACTTGATGTAATGTTACCGGGAATAGATGGGTTTACGGTATGTCAAGAATTAAGAGATAAATTTCCCAATATGGGGATAATCATGCTTACAGCAAAGGGTGAAGATATGGATAAAATAATGGGGCTTCAGTATGGAGCAGATGATTATGTTTTAAAACCATTTAATCCATTAGAAATTACTTTAAGAGTTAAAGCTTTAATAAGAAGATTAGAAGAAGCAAAAGTTGAGGATGGAAATAATATTAAGTCTGATGAATTCTTATTAGATTTATATTCACAAAGTTTATATAAAAATGAAGTGGAAATTGATGTTACTCCAAAAGAATTTTTATTAATGAAAATATTTTTACAAAATCCAGGAAAAGCCTTTACAAGAGATGAACTTTTAAACCTTGTTTGGGGAATTGATTTCTTTGGAGACCCTAAAATAGTTGATGTAAACATTAGAAGATTAAGAGCTAAGATAGAAGAAACTCCATCAAAGCCAAAATATATAGAAACAATCTGGGGTACGGGTTATAGATGGAAACGTTAGGAGAATGTAAATGAAGAGTATAAAAAGTAGGCTTATACAAAGCTTTTTACTTGTTGTTTCTCTGACTATAATTATTGTTTCAGCTATGTTTTTAATTTTTATAACTAGATATTATTATCAGGGAACAGAGGATATTTTAAAAAACCAAGTTCAAACTGCAGCAGAGTTTTATGAAAAATATTTGTATGAAAATTCCTTAGCTACTAATGTTGATACAGATAAAGATATTTTTTGGCAACAAACTGATGCTCAAGTGCAGATATATAATGAAAATGGAGTTTTATTAATGGACTCTGAGGGTGTAGATAATCATAGTAATGAAATTCCTATAGATGTTAAAAAAGCTTTAACTAATAAAGTTGTAGATGTATGGGTAGGAAATGTTAGTTATAGTAATGATAGAGTAATGGCTATTTCAGCTCCATTATATAGTAATGGTAAGGTTGTTGGGGCAGTTAGATACATAACATCTTTGGAAGTGGTTAATGAATTTATATTAAAGTTTGTTTTAGTATTTATTGTTATAGGTTTTTCTGTTCTTATTATAGGGATAGGAATGAGTTATTTTTTAGCTAATAGTATAGTTAATCCACTTAAGAGTTTAACAGAAACCTCTGAAGAGATAGCTAAAGGGAATTTAAATGTAAAAAATAAAATAGAAACTGAGGATGAGATAGGGCAACTTGCCTATACTCTTAATTTTATGGCTGAGGAGCTTAAGAAAAGAGAGCAACTTAAAAATGATTTTATATCATCAATATCTCATGAACTTAGAACGCCACTTACATCTATAAAAGGATGGGCAATTACATTAAACAATGAAAATACTGATAAAGAAATGTTAGGGGTCGGTTTTGATATAATTGAAAAAGAAGCTGATAGATTAAGTAAAATGGTTGAAGAATTATTAGATTTCTCTAAATTTGTTAGTGGCAGAATTGTTATTAAAGAGGAGAGTATTAATATGATTCAATTTATGAATTATATTAAATCCTATATGTCACCAAGGGCAGAGAGAGAAAATAAAGAATTTATAGTTACAATACCTGAAGAACCAGTTGAAATAATTGGAGACTGGGATAGATTGAATCAAGTATTTATAAATCTTATAGATAATTCATTTAAATTTACTGAAGAGAATGGAACTGTAGGAATAGAGTTAATAAATGATAAAGATCATATTATTATAGTAGTTAAAGATAGTGGTTGTGGAATTAGTAAAGAAGAATTACCAAAGGTAAAAGAAAAATTCTTTAAAGGGAAAAATTCTAAATCACAAAATGGTATAGGATTATCTATATGTGATGAAATAATAAAACTGCATAAAGGTGTATTTAACATTGAAAGTGAATTAAATGTTGGAACAACTATATCAATAATACTTCCAAAGGAACGTTCTTCAGATGTAAAAGAAAGGATTTAAGGGGATGAAAAAATTAATAGGTTTTATGCTGATTATACTATGTACTATTTCCTTTACGGGGTGCTTTAAAAGTGAAGAAATAGAAGATAATAAAATCAAAGCGCCTTCGCCATCTTCTGTCTCAATAGAGGGGATTTGGGAGATTTCTGATCAATATAAAATTTCAGAAAAAGGAAAGTTAGATAAGCTTCAAGAAATAGAGCAAGTTTTAGTATCTATAAAAAAAGATTCTGTTTCTATACAAAATATAGAGATTTCAAATCCTAAGTTTAAATTTAAAAGAGTTAAAAAGGCAGACTATGTATCTAAAGAAATTCAAGAAGTAACAACAGATGTTGAGGAAAAAGACGGATTTATGGAAATTATGTCTATTTCAGATAATAGTAATTTGTTTATCGACTTTATAAAAGTTAATGAAAATAAAGGATATATTTATACTATTGAAGATTTTTTAGTGGTAGAAAAAGTTCATGATGGAGTAAAATCAGAAGTAACTACTAATAATAATAGTATTATAACTAAATTTGAAAACAAAAAAGGTCAAGATAGTGGAGTTTTGTTAGGAATTAAAGAACCAGCTAATATATTAGATGGTGGTGAAATAATTCCAGCTAAATATAAAACACTTTGGATATATAGTGAAAATGGAGAAGTTAAAGAACCAAAAATTATTGATGGAGTTTTACTTCCAAGGGCTAATGGAGGCTTTACTCATGTTAATATGGCTGAGGTAGAAGATAAAAGTAAATCTATTGAAAGTTTAAATATAACTACACAAAATAAGAATGGAAAAATTGAAGCAGAGA
Source organism: Sarcina sp. (assembly GCA_051656625.1). Classification (GTDB taxonomy): domain Bacteria; phylum Bacillota; class Clostridia; order Clostridiales; family Clostridiaceae; genus Sarcina. The sequence goes on from JBOGCG010000096.1 coordinate 3,479, forward strand.
AAAAATCGGAGAATGAATCTTATAGAGAGATATCATTTTTAGGGAAAGATTATATAGGACTTCAATATTATGATTCTTTAAAAATGAGAGATTTTGAAAATTATAAACTTCTTCCTGTAGATACTGTTGAAAATAAAAAGGGTATAGATATAGAAGAACTTTATGGAACTAAAGGAAAAGAAGCCTATGAAACTAGTAAAAGTAAATTTTTAGCTAGTAAAGAAGAAGAATTTTTAGAAAATTATGATTTGAAAAGTGCAAATACAAGAAATGTAACTGTAGTTAGAAAAAATGGTAAGTGGGTATTAGAAGGGAGTATAGCAGCTTCAAAAGAAGGTGTACAAGATGCAACTTTTGATATTGATTTACTTGTTTCAGGAACTTTAGTTAATTGGGATAGCTTACCTTTCAATTGGAATAAATTAAAAGAAATTATTCCAGATGCAAAGGATGCTGTAAGTTCACCTATTAGTGACTTTATTGTTATTTTAAAAGAAAAAACAATAGATGTTTATGAAATGAAGGGTTTAAATGAAAAAAGTAAACCTGTAGCTAGTTATCCTATTTCAGAAAATAGTTCTGTGGTAATGGGAGAATGGGCTATTGGAAATGAATTTACTACTTCTTGGACAAAAGCTATTCAAGAGAAAAGTAAATAATATAAGATAAATAGTATTTTATTTATTAAGACTTAATTGTATAATTAAATAAAGAATAAAAAGGGTCTATATCAAATTAAAGATAAATTTCTTTAATATTGATATAGCCCATTTTAATTTAAGGAGAGGGTGAAGAAATGAAAATAATAAATTGTGAAGGATTAGGATGTCCAATTCCTGTTATAAATACAAAAAAATATTTTGATACTATTGAAGAAGGTAAAGCAGAAGTAGTAGTAGATAATGAAGTTTCTAGAGCTAATGTAGAAAAATTTGCGAAAAATAGTGGTTATGAAGTTTCTAGTAAAGCAGAAGGAGAAAATTTTATACTTACTATAGAAAAATTAAATCAATTAAAAGAACAGGAAAAAGAAGATGATGAAAGCTTTGTAATATTAATTACCAGTGATGAATTTGGAAATGGAAATCCTGATTTAGGAAAAACTCTAATGAAGAGTTATATTTACGCTTTAACAGAAAGTAGTAAAAAGCCAACAGAATTAATTTTCTTAAATGCAGGTGTTAAATTAGTAATTAAAGATTCAGTAGTTTTAGAATCTTTAAATGAATTAGAAAAAATGGGTACTTCTATTTATAGTTGTGGAGCTTGTTTAGATTTTTATGAATTAAAAGAACAGTTAGCTATTGGAGAAGTAACAAATATGTACGTTATTATCGAAATGATGAATAATGGCAAGAAGGTTATAAAATTATAATTTTATAAAAGCTTAGCAAAGGGGAGTCATTAGATGTCGATAAATTATGATATAGTAATTGTTGGTGGCGGACCAGCAGGAATGGCAGCAGCAATTGAAGCGAAAAAATATAATAATGATTTAAAAATATTGCTACTAGAAAGAGAAGAAATGCTAGGTGGAGCACTTAATCAATGTGTTCATTGTGGATTTGGAAATGAATTTCATAAAGACTTGCTTTCAGGAACAGAATATATACAAGAATTTGTTGATGAAATTAATGAATTAAAAATAGAGTATAAATTAAATAGTACAGTTTTATCAGTTAAAGAAGATAAAAGAATTACCTATGTTAATCCTAAGGATGCAATGAAGGAAATTAAGGCTAAAGCTATAATATTAACTACTGGAATAAGAGAATTATTTTCAGGTAATATAAGCATTCCTCTTAATAAATTTACTGGAATTTATACTGTTGGAACAGCACATAAATTTGTAACTATAAGAGGATATATACCAGGAAAAGACATAGTTATCTTAGGTAGTAGTGATTCAACTTTAATTATAGCAAGACGACTTTTAATTGAAGGTGCAAACATTAAGGCTATTATTGAAAGTTCTAAGGAACTTAGAGCTAAAAGTAAAAGTGCTAGAAAAATAGTAGAGGATTTTAATATACCTGTTTTATATGGTCATAGAGTTGATGAAGTTAAAGGGACTGAAAGAGTTTCTTCTGTGATTATTGAAAAAATAGATGATAATAAAGAAGATGAAGAGCCTTATAATAACGAAATTTCCTGTGATTGTTTATTAATATCAGTTAATTTTTTACCAGAGAAAGATTTAGGTGAAAGAATAGGTGCTGAAATTAATAAGGATACTTTAGGAATAGCAGTGAATGAAAAGTTTAAAACTAATATAGATGGGATTTTTGCAGCTGGTGGAGTAACTAGAGGCTACGATTCAGCTAATACTTGTATAACTGAAGGAAAAGAAGCAGGAAAAGAAGCCTGTAACTATTGTTTAGAAAATAAATAAGAGAAAGGATAAATTAGCACTAGGCTAATTTATCCTTTAAAATATTATAAACAAAATTATTTCCTAAATTACTTAAGTGAACACCATCAGAATAATATTCAGCTTTAGGTTCCATTAGGATAGATAAATCTATAAATTCAACATTTTTTTCTTTAACTATATCTTGAATCATTACTTTTAGATTAGATAATAATTCAATAGTTCTATCATAATCTACTTTGCTGTCCCAACCATTTACAGCAATTTCTTTTAAAATTTGTGGTGGAAATAAAATAATAGGAGTAATTTCATTTGCTAAAGCTTCTGAAATCATTGCATCTATATTTCTAGATACATTTCTCATATTACGGTAAAGAAGAGCATCATTAGTTCCACACATTATTAGAACTTTAGAAGTTTCTCCTTTTTTTACGTCTCTAGAAAATCTAGATAAAATACCAGTAGAGGTATCGCCAAGTACTCCTTTATTGATAACTGGAAGTCCAGCTTCTCTTCCTAATATAGATACCCAACAATTAGAAGGGTTAATACCATAACCTTTTGTTAATGAATCACCAATACAAACTATATTCATATTTTTGCACTACCTTTCTTACTTAAAATGTCTTACTTAAACATTGTCTACATATGTAGGTCTTTCCTTTATTAGCTGTTACAAATTCTCCAGGCATTACAGTTTTATCACATAAACTACAGGTTATTTTGTTAGAGGTATCCTCAGATAAAGAAATTTTTTCTTTTTTTCTTTTTTTCTCAGCTACTATTTTAGCTTTGTTACTGTAAAGAATTTTTTCTTTTGGACTATCTATTTCGCTAACAGTATAGTTTAATGAATAAGAACTTTCTCCAAAAAGCTCTAGTTCAAATCTTGGATTATCTTTATCGTAAAACTCTTCAATTACAATTTTTCTAATTTGTTTATCGTTAACTATAATTCCGCTTTTTTCAATGCCATCAAAAATACTTTTAGTAATATTACTAGTATCAGGATGTCTTTTTTCGCTTTTATAAAAAACTTTTAATATTGCAATTAGAGCTTCATCTAAGATAATATTAGGATTTTGAATTTTTGCTTTATAGGATATCTCTTCTTCATAATTGGCATATTTATCATGAGCCATTCCAGTATTTGATGGAAGTATAGCTCTCCCCTGTTTATTATGAAGTTTAAAATTTGATTTAGTAATAGGAGAACCCTCAACTACTATTTTAGCATAGGATTTGCTCATATAAACCTCCAAAGATTAAAGTTTAGTTAAAATTTATTTAATGTAATAAATTATACATATTTTTTACTTAATATACTACTATTGTACTAGAGTTCCTTGAATGTAGCAAAACAATAAAGTATAATATAATGATTAATAAATTGTAAAAATAAGAGGTAATATATATGGAAAAAAAAGTAATCCTAGCTATTGAAAGTAGTTGCGATGAAACATCTGCAGCTGTTGTTGTAGATGGAAGAGAGGTACTTTCAAATATAATTTTATCACAGATAGATACTCATAAGAAATTTGGAGGAGTTGTTCCAGAAGTAGCATCAAGAATGCATATAGAAGTTATTAATGGAGTTGTAGAAGAGGCTTTAAAAGAAGCTAATGTAACTTTAGATGATATTGATGCAGTAGCAGTTACATATGGGCCAGGTCTTGTAGGTGCACTTCTTGTAGGGGTTCAATATGCAAAGGCTTTAGCTTATGCTATAAAGAAACCATTAGTAGGAGTAAATCACATAGAAGGACATATAAGTGCAAACTTTATTTGTCATAAAGATTTAGAACCTCCATTTATTTGTCTAGTTGTTTCAGGTGGTCATACTTTTATTGTTCATGTAAAGGATCATGGAAGTTATGAAGTAATAGGAGAAACTAGAGATGATGCAGCAGGTGAAGCATTTGATAAAGTTGCAAGAGCTTTAGGTCTGGGTTATCCAGGAGGACCTAAAATTGATAAACTAGCTAAAGAGGGAAATAGTGAAGCTATTAAATTCCCAAAAGCAAGTTTTAATGATAATAGTTTAGACTTTTCATTTAGTGGTGTTAAATCAGCAGTTCTTAATTATTTAAATAAGGCTGAAATGAAAGGTGAAGAAATAAACAAAGCTGATGTAGCAGCTTCTTTCCAAAGAGCTGTAGTAGAAGTTTTAACAGAGAATGTAATTAAGGTATGTAAGGCTAGAAAAGTTGATAAGATAGCTATTGCTGGAGGGGTTGCATCTAACTCAGCATTAAGAGAGCATCTTATAAAGGAAGCTAAAAAAATTGGAGTGGAAATATTACATCCAACAGCTATTTTATGTACAGATAATGCAGCTATGATTGGAAGTGCAGCTTATTTTGAATTAATAAAAGGAAATATTTCAAATATTAATTTAAATGCTAGACCTAACTTAAGACTTGGAGAAAGATAGGCATTAAGAATTAAGAATTTAGCGAAACTTTGTTTTTAATGTGGAGTGTGGAATTGGACGAAACTTTGTTTCTAATTTGGAATTAAGAATTTAAAATTATGGTTGAAAGCTTTGTTTTTCTTGATTAGATAAAAAAGCTATGCTTTTTAATTAATTTAGAATAGTTGTTGAATTTTATTGGAGATAAATTTCTAAATATTATTGAGATTATAAAGGGAGTAGGCTTAGCTTGCTCTTTTTTTGTTTATAAAGTTAACTTATTTTTAACAAAATATGCCATAATATTGTCATATAGATATTTTATTATATAGTTAAGGATTAGGAATTGGTTAGGAGGGGTATTTGAATGAACGACTTCAATAACAATGACGGAATGAATAATGACGAAAAAATAGATGGTGGCTTAAGTGAGCAATATAAAAGCTATAATGTAGAAAGTAAGCCAAATAAGAAAAAACCTAAAAAGGCTGTAGCAGGAATTCTTTCAATAGCTTTAGCATCTTCTTTAATAGGTGGTATTGCTGGTGGAGCTGGTGTATATACAGTTTTAGATAAGGATAGTGACGGTAAAAAGGTTTCATCAGAGGGAGAAGCACCATCTGCTAATACAGAAAATTTAAGTGCATTATCAGGCAGTAATACAGCGGCAATAGTTCAAAGTGTTGCACCAGCTGTTGTAGGAGTATCAACAAAAAGTGTAGTAAACCAAAGTAATGGATTCTTTACAATGCCAAAGGAAGTTGATGGTATTGGTTCAGGATTTATCATTAATGATAAGGGTGATGTTATAACAAACTATCATGTTATAGAAGGAGCTACAGAGGTTAAAGTTATTTTAAGTACTGGTGAAGAGGTTAATGCAAAAGTAGTTAACTCTAATGCACAAATGGATGTAGCACTTTTAACTATAACAGATAAAAATGTTAAATTACCTGGAGTTGCAAAATTAGGAGACTCTTCTAAGGTTGTTTCAGGTGAGGATGTTATAGCAATAGGAAATCCATTAGGTAAAGAGTTTAGTTCAACAGTTACAAAGGGAATTGTAAGTTCAGCTAATAGAAAAATTAGCACAGATGAAAGTGGAAATAACATTGTAGAGTATATTCAAACAGATGCAGCTATAAACCCAGGTAATAGTGGTGGTCCTTTAATAAACTCTAAGGGAGAAGTTATTGGAATAAACACAGCTAAAAAAGTTGGTCAGGAAATTGAAGGAATAGGATTTGCAATTCCTATAAATAAAGTGAAAGATCAATTAGATGTATTATCAAAACCTGCAATTAAAATAGGAATTGCTGGTATGGATGTTACTGAAGAGGTTGTAAAAGCTCAAAATGAACGTGGGAATAAAATAGAAGAAGGTATTTTAGTTAAGGAAGTTGAAGATTTTTCAGCAGCACAGAAAGCAGGCATTAGACCAGGGGATATTATAGTATCTTTTAATGGTCAAAAAGTTAAATCTGTAAATGAGTTAAATGAATTAAAAGGTAAGTTAAATGTAGATCAACAGGTTAAAGTTGTTGTTTTAAGAGATGGAAATAAAGTAACTTTAGATCTTAAATTAACTTATTAGTATATAACATAAAAATCACAGTAAAATTAAAAGATTTTACTGTGATTTTTTTCGTTTAAATATAATTAAAAAAATAAAGAAAAATTTTAGGGAATAAGACTATTTAGTTGTATATATGAATATATTAAATATTGATGATTAACTAAAAAAATTCATCTGTATATCTGTATAGCTTATTCAGTTTAAAGTATAGTTTTTAAACAAAGTGAATAAAAGGTAAATACAATTAGGTATAATCATAAATTTTAGTTAATTAGGACAAGAAAAACTATTGGCATAGAATTTGCTATTAATAAATAGTATATAAACTTAGATAAGTAATACTTAGAGGAGGGACATGTTATGAAGAAAATATTATTAGTTTGTTCAGCTGGAATGTCAACTTCGTTATTAGTATCTAAAATGAAAGCAGCTGCCAAAGTAAATGGGGTAGACTGTAGCATAAATGCTGTAGCAGAAACAGAGATAGATGAATATGAAGAAGAATTCGATGTGCTACTACTTGGACCACAGGTCAGATTTTTATTTAATAAGTTAAAGGAAAAATATGAAGATAGAAATATACCTGTAGACGTTATAAATACAGTTGATTATGGAACTATGAATGGATCTAAAGTTCTTAAATCAGCTTTAGATTTAATCAAAAAATAAAATAAATATAAGTAAGATGGGAGAATTGAAAATGGAAGAAATTATCATGAATTTAATAATCTATAGTGGGGAAGCTAGAAGTTTATCAATGGAGGCAATTCAATTAGCTAAGGAAAATAAAATTGAAGAAGCTAAAGAGTTATTAACTAAAGCTGGAGAGCAATTAGGTGAAGCTCATCATTCTCAAACTACATTAATACAAAATGAAGCAGCAGGGAATAAAGCTGAAGTTAGCTTATTATTAGTTCATGCTCAAGATCATTTAATGACTTCAATAACATTAAAAGATTTAGCTGTAGAACTTGTAGAAGTATATTCAAGAATAGCATAATAGCTATTTGAAGAAAGGGCGGTATCAAGAGATAAAAGGAATTCTATTTTTACAAAAAATATAGAAATATTTTTAAAATTTTGATACAGGCTCTTTATTTTTTAGAAGATAATTTAATCTTTAAAAGGAGTGATTAGTTATGATGTATGTGATAGGAGTAGATGGTGGAGGTACTAAAACAGAAGCTGTTGCTTATAACCTAAATGAAGACATAATTAAATCATCATTAACTGGCTATGGGAATTTATTAAATGGAAAAGAAGAAGCATTAAAGAACATAATTAATTCTATTACAGAAATTACAGAGGAACTTGGTACAGAAAATCTTAAAGGAATTTATTTAGGAGTAGCAGGTTCAGAGGTAGGTGAAAACTCACAAATTATAAAAGCTGCTGTAGAAGCTAAATTCAATACAGAGATTGTGGTTATGAATGATAGTGAATTAGCATTAAAAGCTTTATTAAGAGGTGAAGATGGAATTTTAACTATAGCAGGAACAGGTTCAATTGCCTTTGGTATAAATGGTCAAAATCAATGGAAAGCTGGTGGCTGGGGACATCTTTTAGGTGATGAAGGTTCAGCTTATAAAATATCAATTGAAGGTTTAAAAAATATGATTTTTGAAAATGATAATAACTTACCATTAGGTAGTTTATCAAAAGAAATTTTAAAGTTTTTAAATATAGATTCTGTGGATGATATAGTAGGCTTTGTTTATTCAAGAGCTAAAGATGAAATTGCTAAAATAGCACAGGTTGTTTCTATGGTGGCAGAAGAAGGTGATGAAATAGCTATGAATATTTTAGTTAAAGAAGGGACAGATTTAGCAAAGAGTACGGAACAAGTGTTTAAAAGATTGAACTTTGAAAAATGTTCTATAGGTCTTGTTGGAGGAGTAATTAGAAAATCAAAAATATTTAGAGATGCTTTTGAGGCTCATTTAAATAAAACTGTTGATGTTAAATCATTTATAGATGATAAGGTTTCTCCAGCAAAGGGAGCATATTATATATTTAGAAAAAACAATTTATAAGCTAATAAACTTAGGGGGATTTTAATAATGAAAAGATTAGGAATATCAGTATATCCAAACCATACTTCAGTGGAAGAGAATATAAAATATATAGAGTTAGCTGCAAAATATGGCTTTAAAAGAATTTTTACCTGTCTTTTATCAGCTGCAGATAAAGAAGTTTCAGAAATAGTAGCTGAGTTTAAAGCTATGGTTGATGTAGCAAATAAATATGGAATGGAAGTTATTGCTGATTTAGATCCTACAGTATTTAATAAATTAGAAGCATCAATAACTGATCTTGGGATCTTTAAAGAAATAGGACTTGCAGGAATAAGACTTGATATGGGCTTTAGTGGAAATGAAGAAGCTATAATGTCATTTAATAAACATGGTTTAAAAATAGAACTTAACGTAAGTAATGGAACTAAATATGTAGATAATATATTATCCTATGAAGCTAATTTAGAAAATATATATGGTTGTCATAATTTTTATCCACATGTATATACTGGACTTTCTTATGAACATTTCATAAAATGTTCAAAGCAATTCAAAGAATTTGGAATAAGAACAGCAGCTTTTGTTAATTCACCATCAGCAGATCACGGTCCATGGCCAGTATCAGAAGGATTATGTACTTTAGAAGAGCATAGAGAACTTCCAATAATCGTTCAAGCAAAACATTTATTTGCAACAGGGTTAATTGATGATGTAATAGTTGCTAACTCATTTGCTTCAGAAGAGGAATTAAAAGCTTTAAGTGAATTAAATAAAGAAATGTTAGAGTTCACTGTAGAGTTAAATGAAGAAATAAGAGATATAGAAAAGACAATAGTTTTAGATGAATTCCACTTTAATAGAGGTGATAATTCAGAGTATATGGCAAGAAGTACTCAAAGTAGAGTTAAATATAAAGGAACAGCATTCCCAGCATATAATACTCCGGATATAAAAAGAGGAGATATTTTAATAGACTCTGATCTTTATAGCAGATATGCAGGAGAGCTTCAAGTAGCACTTAAAGATATGAAGAATTATGGTAAAACAAATGTTGTAGGAAGAATAGTAGAAGAAGAAGTGTTTCTTTTAGATTATATAAAACCTTGGAGTAAATTTGGTTTTAAATTAAAGAAGTAAGCAGGGGGACAGAAAAAGATGACTAGAGGAATAAAAATAGTAACAATAGGTGGTGGATCAAGTTATACACCAGAACTTGTAGAGGGATTTATTAAAAGATATGAAGAACTTCCAGTAAGAGAATTATGGCTTGTAGATATAGAAGCAGGAAAAGAAAAGCTAGAAATAGTAGGAAATCTTGCTAAGAGAATGGTTGAAAAAGCTGGAGTTCCAATGGAAATTCACTTAACTTTAAATAGAAGAGAGGCTTTAAAGGATGCAGACTTTGTAACTACACAGTTAAGAGTTGGTCTTTTAGATGCAAGAATAAAGGATGAAAGTATTCCTTTAACACATGGAATAATAGGACAAGAAACTAATGGTGCTGGTGGGATGTTTAAAGCATTTAGAACAATTCCTGTTATTTTAGATATAGAAAAAGATATGGCAGAACTTTGTCCAGAAGCTTGGCTTATAAACTTTACTAATCCAGCTGGAATGGTAACAGAGGCTCTTATAAAATATGGAGTAAGAAAAAATAATAAAGTAATAGGACTTTGTAATGTACCAATAGGTATGGAAAAAGCTGTTGCTTCAATTATGAATGTTGACCATAGTAGAGTAAGAGTTGATTTTGCAGGGCTTAATCATATGGTATATGGTATAGATGCCTATGTAGATGGTAAAAGTGTTATAAAAGAAGTTGTTGATAATATAGCAGCTGGTAACTTAGGTAGTTCAGTTAAAAATATAAAAGATTTAGAATGGAATGCCGATTTTATAAAAGCTTTAGGATTAATGCCTTGTCCATATCATAGATATTACTATCAAAGTTCAGAAATGTTAGAAGAAGAACTAGAAGCTTTCAAAGAAGGAAAGGCTAGAGCTGAATTTGTTAAAGAAGTAGAAGCAGAATTATTTGAACTTTATAAAGATGAAAATCTTGATGTTAAACCACCTCAACTTGAAAAAAGAGGGGGAGCTTACTATAGTGATGCTGCTTGTAGATTAATTAACTCTATTTATAATGATAAAAGAGATATACAACCAGTTGACACTAGAAATAATGGAGCAATCTATGGAATAGATGATGACAGTGCTGTAGAAATTTCTTGTATTATAACAAAGGATGGTCCAAAGCCAATTAATGTAGGTAAATTACCAACAGCAGCTCAGGGGCTTGTACAGCAAATAAAAGCCTTTGAAAAACTAACTATTGAAGCAGCAGTAGAAGGGAACTATGGAAAAGCCTTACTTGCATTAACGGGCAATCCATTAACTCCTTCAGAAAAGTTAGCAAAAGTAGTTTTAGATGAATTATTAGAGGCTCATAAAGAGTATTTACCACAATTTAATAAATAAGATTTAAATTAGAAAAAATATACAATTAAAAACTTACTGCCTATTTTTCATATATGTTTTATAAAATCATATTGATAATTATAGGCAGTAAGTTATTATTTTATAAAAATTTATTTAAAGCCTTAAAGTAGGCTTTATTTTTTTACCTAATTTTATAGTCTCTCCATAGGCATTTAGGGTTAATTTAGCTGTATTTTCCCAGGTGAATCTTGAAGCAATTTCTATAGCTGATAGGGAAAGTTCCTTTAATTTTTCCTCAGAGTTTAAAATGTCTAGTAATTTTTCTTTTAATTCATTACTATTTGGATTAAACAACATTTCTTCATTTTGTACAACCTCAGGAATGGAGGTTATTTTTGAAGCAAGTACAGGAGTTCCACAGCTCATTGCTTCTAGTGGTGGTAATCCAAAGCCCTCATAATTTGATGGATAAACAAAAAGTTTACAACCACTATAGATAGTTGGAAGATAATCTTCTTCTAAAAATCCTGTAAAAATAACATTATCTTTGCAAGGTAATTCTTCTGTAAAATTTTTTAGTTTTAACCCTTCATCTCGAAGTCCACCAACGATTAGAAGCTTTATAGGTTCATTAAATTTATCATAAATTGAGTTAAAAGATTCCACTAGAGATTTTACATTTTTTCTTGTACTAAAACCACCAATGTACATTATATAATTTCCTTCAAAGGAAAATCTTTTTTGTACAAGTTTTAAATTTTTTTCTTTATCATCTATTTTATAATTTTCATTAGCAGCTAGTGGAGTAACAAAAATTCTTTCACTAGGGAAACTTGGGAAAAATTTTAAAATATCCCCTTTAGAGTATTCTGAAACTGTTAAGATTCCATCAGCATTTTCTATTATAGTAGGCATTTCTAGTAGAAAGTTTTTTAAATATCCAGGGCCAGTTGTTTCAGGAAGAATATAAGGTATTAAATCATGAATAGTTACTATGTTTAAACAATTAGGGTTAGACTGTAAACCTATTCCGTTTTGAGGAACATGATATAAATTAATACCATGACTATTTAAATAACTAGGAATATAAAATTCTTCAAAAAATTTTCTGTGTTTTTTTGAGCCCATTATCATTTTACAATTATATTTTTGAAATTCTTCAAAGTTTTCTCCCGACCAGAGAAGACTATAGGAATTATTATTTTTTATAGGAATTAAATACTTTAATAAATTATAAGTATAAGTGCCAATACCTGTCCCTCTATACCAAGTAGCAGCTCTAGAGTCTATTAATATTTTCATAAAATTTAATTCACTCCCAGTATTTACTCTATATTAAATAATATTAATATAAAGCTTTAAATGTGAATGTAACAACAAATAATTTAAACACATATAATAAAATAAATTTATATCTTGGAGGGTATCTTGTGAATTGTGAAGAAGTAAGTAAATTAATAGAGGAGAAATATAATATACGCCCTTTAAATGTTGAAAAGAGAAAAAATATTTATAAGATTACAGCCTCTACTGGAAACTATTGTTTAAAAGTTATAAACTATGAATTTTCACATTTTTACTTTATTACTTCAGTTATAGAACATTTAAGAAGAAATGGTTTTTACAGTACGCCTGGAATAGAAAGGACAAAAGAGAATAAAAATTATATAGAGATTGAAAGTTCTTATGCCTATTTGATTCCTTGGATTAGAGCTAGAAATAGCGATTATAAAATAGAAGAGGAGTTAAAAATTGCAATCAAAAAATTAAGAGAACTTCATAGTTGTAGTGAGGGCTTTAAAATTGATGAATTTATGAAACCAAGGATAGGTTGGTTCAAATGGATTGAGACCTATGAAACTAGGGTTTCAGAAATTTTAGATTTTAAAAAAAGAATAGGGCAAAAAATTTATAAAAGTGATTTTGATAAACTTTACTTAGAAGTTATGGATGAGGAAATAGAAAGAGCTAATAGGGCTATTAAAAAGTTAAAAGAAAGTAATTATATGGAGTATATGAGTAAGGATATAATGAAACTTTCAGTTTGTCACCATGATTATGCTCATCACAATGTAATAATTGATGATAATGAAAAAGCTCATGTAATAGATTTTGATTATTGTATTTTAGATAGCAGATTACATGATTTAAGTAGTCTTTTAATTAGAGCTATGAAGGATGGTCTTTGGAGCATAGATAAATTTAATTTTATAATAGAGAATTATGATAGTTCATTAACTTCTAATGAAAAAAATATAATGGCAGGCTTTATTGAATTTCCACAGGAATATTGGCAAGTGGGATTGCAGTATTATTGGGAGAGACAACCTTGGGTAGAAGAAAGATTTATGAAAAAGCTTACTGATTACGTAAAAGATAGAAGTAGAAAGGATGAATTTATAAATTCTATTTATGAAAGGGGGCTATAGAATGGAATGGAAAATAAAAATAATTTAAAGGATTTTTTAAAGGATAATAATATAGAGATAATAGATGATGTTAAAAAATTTTCATTCCATAATCCAGCTGAAAAACATATTGAGAATATAATTAAATTTCATAGAAGAGTGAGGGAGTATGAAAATTGTTTTCAACTTGGGCTTAGAAATTCAGCTGGAAAGGAGACTTTTAATTATAGACTTTGGCTTAAAAGAGCAAAATTTTTAAAAAAAGAATTAGAAATAGAGGACAGTGAATTTGATGATTTGATTAATAAAGCGGAAATTTCAATAACGCTAATGGAAAAATCAAATTATATAGAGCTTATAAATAGAGCATCAAAAAGAAGAGAAATCGTTCTCGGAAATTGTTCAAATGATAATATTTATTTTAAAGAGGAAAAATTATTTGTTAGAGAAATAAATAAAATAGAATTTAATATGGTAGAAAATGATTGTATAAGATATATACAAAAAGAAAAAAAGAAAAGAAAACAGGTGAATTTTAATAAAATTATAGCCTTGTTTTTAGAAGGGGAAGGACTTGGGGAAGAAAGCTATAATTATATTTATGCTATGGTTACCTATCCAAAAGAATCTATGAAATATATATCAGAATGTTATTTGAATAATTTGAAGGACTTTAAAGTTATAAAAGAGAAACTTAAAACTTTAAAAAACATTGATTATATAGGAATTTCCTAGGGGGGAGATTTAATGAAAATAAAATATAGAGATGCAAAATATTTATGTAAATACGATTTAGAAATTGATTTTTTTGAAAATAGCAATATAAAAATAAGGGATTTATGGCCAAATAGAAATATCTATATATTAGATACAGACCAAGGAAAGAAAATTTTAAAAATGGTTAATTATGATGAAAAAAAATTAAATTATATAATTAAGATGCTACAGTTTGTAGGGAAATCATATAAAAATATAATTAGCTATCATGAATTTTCAGAGGGAAAATATTTTGTTGATTGGAAAAATAATAGATATATAATTTTAGATTTAATAGATGGTGGAGAATTTAATATATATAATCCTACAGATTTGAAAAAAGTTATTAAGGGATTAAGTGATTTTCATAGGGCATCAAGAGGGATTAAAGAAAGTTTAACAACTTTAGAATTAAAGGAAAGTAAGCTTTTAGAACTTGAAGAAGAATTTATTGATGGAAAGAAAAAATTATATAAATATAAAGAATTAGCTGAGAATAAAATTATAAAAAATGAATTTGATGAAATTTTTTTAAGCAATTTTGATTACTATATGGAAAGAGTAACAAAGGCAGTAGAGCTTTTAAAAAATAGTTCCTATGAGAATTTATGTAGTTTAAATAATGCTATTGCTCTTTGTCATAATGATTTAGCTTATCACAATATTTTAATCAATGAAGATGAGGTTTTTTTTATAGATTTTGATTATTGTTCAGTAGATTTAAAGGTTTTAGATTTATATAGTTTTATAAATAAAATAATAAAAAGAATTGGTTTTGATTATTATCAATATAAAGATATAATTGAAAGCTATAGAAAAAACATAGAGTTTTCTAAGGAAGAAGAGGAAATTTTAGAAATTTTATTTATTTATCCAAAGGATTTTCTTAACATTGTTGATAATTATTATTCTAGTAAAAAAGATTGGAATTTTGAAAGCTATTTAGGTAAATTAAAAGAAAAGATAAATTATATAAAAGAATATGAGCAATTTATAACTAAAATAAAATAGAAAATAGGGTTTGTATTTAAGTTTAAAAATATTTTTTAATCTAAATACAAACCCTATTAATTTATAAAGAAATTTTTTTATAAATATTTATAGTATCAAAGGCTGTTTGTTTCCAATTATAGGAGGAAGCTTGTTTAAAACCCTTGAGAATTAAATTTTTTCTCAAATTCTCATTTAGATAAACTTCCTTAATAGCTTCTGAAATAGCTACAGAATCATAGGGATTTATAAGAAAAGCACCATCGGAAACTACTTCAGGAATTGAGGTTATATTTGATGCAATTACTGGAGTTCCACAGGCCATAGCTTCAATAGGAGGAAGACCAAAACCTTCATAGAATGATGGGTAAACAAGCATTAAGGCTGAGTTATAAAAAATAGGCATTTCTTCAGCTTTAATAAATCCAGGAAAAATAATATCTTTTTCAAGATTTAATTCTTCAGCTCTTTTTTTATATAAATCAAAGGATTTGCCCTTTGTTCCTAGAATAATTAATTTAGAGTCTAATGGAAGTTTGTTTTTAGACATATTGAAAGCTTCTATTAAACCTAAAATATTTTTTCTAGGACTAAAACCACCAACATACAAAATATAATTATCAGAAATATTATAATTTGTTTTTAAATAATTCTTACAATAAGTTCTATCAAGAGGTATATATTGATCTTCTGCAGCTAGATGAGTTACAAAAATTTTTTCTTCAGGATAGTTTAAATTTTTACATATATCTAACTTTGAATAATTAGATACTGTAATGATACCATCTATATTATTTAAAATATGGTAGATTTGATCATTAAAAATTTTTAAATAAGTATCACTAACTGTTTCTGGTAGTTTTAAAGGAATAATATCATGAAGAGTTATTACCTTTGGGTTATCCACTAAGAAATTTGTCCCAATGCCGTTTTGAGGAATATGGTATACATCAGCAGTATTATCTTTAATTTTGTTAGGGATAGCAACATCTTGCCAAAAATTGTTTTTTACTTGGTCTAATCCATAAAAAAGATTAAAGTTTTTTTTGAATTTTAAGTCTAAACTAGAGTCTTTAGATATATAAATGTTATATAAATTGTAGAAATCTATTTGATTTATGTTATTTATTAGTTGATAGGTGTAAGTTCCTATTCCTGTTCCGCGATACCAATTAGCAGCACGACCATCTATTGTTACTTTCATAGAAATACCCTTTCAATAAAGCTATATATTATTATATTGTAAAGAGTTAAGATTTGTTAATAAATAAAAAAAGATAGACATATAAATAATAAGGGGGTGAGCAATTATGATGAGGGAATTTGAAATAGAAAGACAGTTCGACATAAAAATAGAGACAATAAAGCCTAATAAAGGTATATATTATCTAAAAACAAACAAAGGAGAAAGATGTTTAAAAAGAATAAACTATGGACCACAAAAGCTATTATTTGTATATGGCGCTAAAGAACATTTAATTGCTAATGGATTTACTAATGTGGATAGATACTTTTTAAATGCAGAGGGAGAGCCTTTTGCCTTAGTTAATGAAGATCTTTATACCTTATCAGAGTGGATAGAAGGTAGAGAGTGTGATTTTCATAATATAGAGGATATAGAGCTTGCAGCTGAAAATTTAGCAGCTATGCATAGTGCAAGTAAAGGATATGATCCACCAGAAAATTCTAAATTAAAAAGTGATTTAGGAAGATGGCCACATTTAATGGAAAAAAGAATCAAAGCTTTAATAAAAATGAGAGATATGGCTAGAAAAAAGAATATGAAGCAAAATTTTGATTTATCTTATATCAAAAATGTTGATTATTATAAAAATTTGGCTGTAAGAGCATTAAATGTACTTAAAGATTCTGAGTACAATTTATTATGTGAAAAAAGTGAAGTGGAAAAAAACTTTTGTCATCATGATTATACTTATCACAATATTATTGTGGACAAAGAGGCTAACTTAAAAGTGTTAGACTTTGATTATTGCAAAAGAGAAATAAGGGTTTATGACCTTGCGGGCTTTATGACAAAAGTACTTAAAAAGGTTGATTGGAACATAGAATATGCTATAAAAATAATAGATTCCTATAATAAAGTAGAACCTTTAGAAAAATCAGAATATAAGGTGCTTTTAGCATTTTTAATTTTCCCACAAAGATACTGGAGACTTGCAAATAGGTATTATTATAATGAAGTAAGTTGGGCTCAAAATACTTTTAATAAAAAAATACAAAATATAATAAATGAACAGGAAAAATATAATAAATTTATAGAAGAATTTAAAAATCGTTACCAACTAGAAGAATAAAAATAAAAGAGGCTTTATCAAAATTGAAAATATCTATACTGCCAAAAAATTATGAGAAAATATAAACTGGCAGTGAGATGTTTTTAATATTTTGTTAGAGCCTTATTTCTTTTAGAACAAAACTCTATTTCTTGTCATAAAATATAAATATATCTCATAAGAGGAGAAGTTTTATGAAAATAGGGGATTATGTAGTAAGAAAATCCTATGGGAAAGATATAAAATTTAAAATAATAGACATAAAAGAAGTCGATGGTGAGGTTCATTATGTTTTAAAAGGAATTAGTATAAGAATCATTGCAGACTCTTTAAAAAGTGATTTAGAAGAAGTAAAAGATGAATTTGAAGGAGATACTGATAGATTACTAAATGCAAGAATAAAAGATGCAATAAAAAAGGCAATGGGTGAAAGATTTGATAATCCTAAAAGGTTAAATCAAGGTACTAAATCAGCAAAAATAGTAAAAAATAAAGAATTAGTTTTTGGACGACCAGGAAAAATTCTTCATATAGATGGAGATCCTACTTACTTAGATAATTGTTTAAAAGTCTATAAAGAGCTTCAACTATCAGCCGTAGGTTATGCAATCTCAGAAAAAGAACAACCAGAAAAAATTCTTGAGCTTGTGAAAACTGTAAAACCTGATATAGTAGTTTTAACAGGACATGACGGGATTTCAAAGAATATACATGATTATTTAGATTTAGCAAACTATAGAAATTCAAAATATTTTGCAGAGGCAGTAAAAATTCTTAGAGATTACAATTCAAGTTATGATGAATTAGTTATTTTTGCAGGAGCTTGTCAATCTTGTTATGAGAATATTTTAGATGCAGGTGCAAATTTTGCAAGCTCTCCAAGTAGAGTACTTATTCATTGCTTAGATCCAGTGTTTATTTGCGAGAAGATAGCCTATACAAAAATAGATACTGTAGTATCTATAACTGATGTTATAGAAAATACAATAACAGGAATCAAAGGTATTGGAGGTCTTCAAACTAGAGGGAAATATAGAGAAGGTTATCCTAAATCACCCTATGTTTAAATAAAGTTTTGAAAAGGAATTAAAATCTTATTAATTTTAATTCCTTTTTGTATAAAAAAAGTTGTGAATTATTTAACAAATTGTTACTGTTAATATCTTTTAGGTAGCTTATAAGTATAAAAATAGTATTATTTCTAACCAAATAAGTTTTTATATTGATTTTTTCTTAACAATTAGATTTAATACAAGGTTTGTTTAAAAATAATATAGCAATTATTATTTAAGTTAGGAAAACAAATTAAATAATAAAGTTTTTGTAGTTATTTTTTTACGAAGGAGGAAAATGAAATGGGGTTTAACTTAACTTTTGAAGAAGTTAATGAATTATTTGTTGAATTAAAAAAAGAATATAAAATCTATGCACCAAAGAGATTTGAAAAAGAGGGAAGATTTTCAGATACAGATATTATAAGATATGATGAGATAGATTTAATAGAGGAAATTGTTTATAAAGAAAAGTCTACATATCCAGCTAAGGAAGTAATAGCACCAATTAATCAAACATTATATTACTTTACTGAGGATGAATTTAGGGAAAGTAAATTACCTACAGAAAAGAAAATTTTAATATTTGCTAGACCTTGTGATATAAATGCACAAAAAAAGCAAGATAATATTTATTTAAAAAATGGAAATGAAGAAGATTATTTTTATAAAAGAATGAGAGACAAAGTGAAATTCATTTGTATGGAATGTACAGAGGGCTTTGATACTTGTTTCTGTACTTATATGGATAGTAATAAAACTGATGATTATAGTTTAGCAGTAAGATTTTCAGATAATGGAATTTTATTTGATGTTAAAGACAAAAACTTTGAAAACTATTTTTCAGGAAAAAAAGAAAAAGAATTTAAATTAAACTTTATTGAAAAAAATGAAGCAGTTGTAAAAGTACCAGAAATAAAAGATAAAGAAACACTTATAAAAGTGAAAAATCATCCTTTCTGGCAAGAATACAATAAAAGATGTATAGAATGTGGAAGTTGTACAGTAGCTTGTAGTACTTGTTCTTGTTTCACAACAAGAGATATAAGTTATAATGATAATGGAACCGTTGGAGAAAGAAAAAGAGTACAAGCTTCCTGTCATGTAGATGGTTTTGATGTTATGGCTGGTGGCCATGGATTTAGAAAAACTGCTGGTGATAAAATGAGATATAAAGTTCTTCATAAAGTTCATGATTATAAAGAAAAATTTGGAGAAAATATGTGCGTTGGTTGTGGAAGATGTACAGATAGATGTCCTGTTAATATTTCAATGACAGCTAATATAAATAAATTATCAAAAGCACTTGAAGAGATTGAAGGAGGAGTATCAAATGAATAAGAATGCTTTAACAGCTTTTCCTTGTGAAATTATAGAAGTAAAGAAAGAAACAGAGATGGAGTATACTTTTAAAGTAAAAACTGACATTACTCCAATGGATGGACAATTCTTTCAAATATCAATACCAAAGGTTGGAGAAGCACCTATATCAGTAAGTGATTATGGTGATGGCTTTGTTGACTTTACAATAAGAGCAGTAGGAAGAGTTACAGATGCTCTTTTCAATCTTAAAGCTGGAGATAAACTATTTATTAGAGGCGCCTATGGAAAAGGGTGGCCTATTGAAAAATTTAAAGGGAAAAATTTAATAATTGTAGCTGGTGGAACTGGAGTTGCACCTGTAAAAAGTATGATTAATAAATTTTATAGAGAAGAAGTTCAATTAAAGAGTTTAAATTTAGTTTTCGGTTTTAAAAATCAAAATGGAATTTTATTCAAAGAAGATTTAGAGAAATGGAAAGAAAAATTCAATACAATATATACTTTAGATAGTGATAAAAAAGAAGGATGGGAAGAGGGCTTAGTTACAAAACATTTAAGTGAGTTACCTTTAGCATCTTTTGATGGAGATTATGAAGTAGTAATAGTAGGACCTCCTGTAATGATGCATTTCACTGCTTTAGAATTTTTAAAGTTAACTGTGCCAGAAGAAAAAATTTGGGTATCATTTGAAAGAAAAATGTCCTGTGCAGTAGGAAAATGTGGACATTGTAGAATTGATGAAACTTACGTTTGTATAGAAGGACCAGTATTTAATTATAGTAAAGCTAAAAACTTATTAGATTAATAGGAGGAAGTATTATGAATCATGATATAGATTTAAAAAAAGTAAGATTAAATTGCTTTAGACAATCAAAAGTACCAGGAGAATTTATGCTTCAAATGCGTATTCCTGGTGGAACTGTTTCAGCAAAATATTTAACTAAAGTTCAAGAGATAGCAGAAAAGTGGGGAAATGGAACTTTTCATGTGGGAATGAGACAAACTTTTAATATTTTAGGAATTAAATATGAAAATATTCCAGCAGTTAATAAATTTATTGAAAGCTATTTAAAAGAAATAGAAGTAGATGAATGTAACTGTGATATGGAAGTTGATGAAAATGGATATCCAACAATAGGGGCAAGAAATGTTATGGCCTGTGTTGGAAATAAACATTGTATAAAAGGAAATGCAGATAGCAAAGCTTTAGCTAATAAAATAGAGAAATTAGTATTTCCATCACATTATCATATAAAAACATCAGTAGCTGGTTGTCCAAATGATTGTGCTAAAGGGCATTTTCAAGATTTTGGTGTAATTGGTCAAGCTAGAATGATATATCATAAAGATAGATGTATCGGATGTGGAGCTTGTGTTAGAGCTTGTCAAAGTCATGCAACAAGAGTATTAAGCTTAAATGATAGAGGAACTATAGATAAAGATGCTTGCTGTTGTGTTGGATGTGGAGAATGTGTATTAGCATGTCCTACAAGCGCTTGGACTAGAAACCCTAAGAAGTTTTATAGAGTAGTAGTTGGGGGAAGAACAGGAAAACAAACTCCTAGAATGGGAAAAACTTTCTTGAACTTTGCTTCAGAAGAAACAGTATTATCTATGTTTGCTAATTGGCAAAAATTCTCTAAATGGGCTTTAGATAATACACCTGAATATTTACATGGTGGACATTTAATTGATAGAGCGGGATATGAAAGATTTAAAGAAATCATTTTAGATGGAGTTGCTTTAAATCCAGAAGTATTAGTAGCAGAAAATATCTACTGGGCAGAAACTGAATATAGATCTAATTTTAATGTTAAGCCTATTGGAATGCATAAAACAGTTAGTTTTTCAAAAGAGTTAAGATAATAAAATTAATAAAATTAGTGAAATTTTAAGATGTTTTTGGCTATACAAAAAATGATTTATATTTTTTGTATAGCCATTTTATTGTTTTTAAAATTAAAAAGGAAATATCAATTGAATAAAATAAAACAAAATGTAAATAATAAAATAAGAATCAAGAAAATATATTGACAAATTTAAATAAATAGTATTTTGAAATTGACAGGAATTATTTTACAGTGTATACTAATATAAGAAGGAAGGTGTTTCAAGTGGAGAAAAAGGCAACGCTATCATCCATAAAAAGAAACCTTGAAGAGCATGTTGGAGAAAAAGTCATGCTTAAGGCTAATGGAGGCAGGAAGAAAATACTTGTCAACGAAGGCATATTAGAGAGTGTATATCAAAGTATCTTTGTAATAAGATTACAAAAAAGTACTCATAGGACAGTAACATATAGTTATTCAGATGTTTTAACTAATACAGTAGAATTAGATTTTGTAGGATAGAATAATTAAAAATAGACTAAAATCCAGCACTTAGACTAGGTTAATTTCTAGTAATAGGAAATTGTTGTAACTAATTATAAAGTAAAAGCTTCTAAAAACTTAGAAGCTTTTACTTTTATTAATTTTTATACAAAAAAAAGAAAGATGGTGGGTTTCCATCTTTCAACTATGGTATAAAAGGGTATTGAGAATTTATGAGAGGTTATATGGTCAATAACCACTTTCATAATAACATTATAATAATAATATGTCAACAATTTATATCGAAAAACAAAATAATATGTCGAAAAATTTGAAATAATGAAATTGTTTCAATTTTTAATGAAAAATTCAAAATAAATTTTATAAAAAATAAAAAAAGTAGTAATTAAATCCTTTAAAAAATTATATATTATAGTAGGTATATTATAGGAGGTATAAAATGGGAACTTTAGATATTATTAAAGAAAATATAGAACTCCAAAGAGAATTTGGAGAAAATAGTGCAGACAATGTTTTAAGAGACGAATACTTAATTCCAGATACTCATCCAGATGTGGATAAGATACTATCTGTAGATGTAAGAAAAACTGTGGTAAATAAAGAAATACAAAGTGACAGAGTGTTTGTTGAGGTTGAAGTAGATTATAGCATAATGTATTTATCAAATGAAGAGGAAAAGGAAGTTAACAACATTGTTTACAAAGAGAAATTTTCTAATTTCGTAGACATGATAGGTGCTGAACATAGAATGGTTTGTGAAGGAACTTGTGATTTAGAACATATCAATAGCAATATAATAAATGAAAGAAAAATAAGTATAGAAGCTTATTTCCGGACTACTTGTAAAGTTTACTCACAAGAAAGTTTTGAGTTTGTTAAAGATATTCAAGGTGGAGAAGATTTAGAAGTAAGAAAAAAACCTGATAGATTTGAAAAGGTAGTTGCAAATAAAACAGGAGAAATGGTAGGAAAATCTTCAATAAAAGCATCTATGGACAAACCACAAATAGATAAAGTACTTAAGTATGATTGTATGCTTCATAAAAATGATGTTAAATTGTTAGAAGATAAAGTTCAGCATTCTTGTTTAGCAAAAGTAAGTATAATATATAAATGTCAAGAAACAAAGGAATTAGTAACTGTTGAAGAGGATATATTTATATCAAAAGAAGAAGAAGTTATAGGTATTAGCGGAGATATGGAAGCTTCAGCTAAAAATTCTATAAAAGGAATAAATGTAAAAGTTGAACCAGATGATTTAGGTGAAAATAGAATAATAGTTATTGAAGTAGCTATTGAAAATTCTGTTTTAATTACAAAAATGGAAGAGATAGAAATCATAGAAGATGCTTATTCTCCTAAGAAAAATATTGAAATAGAAAAAGAAAAAGTGAAGATGAATAGTCTTTGTGGAGAAGGATCTAATGAAATAATAGTAAAAGATAATATTTATTTAGATAATGAAAATGCTGATCCTGTTTATATTATGAATATAAAAGGTGAAGTAATAGCTGTAGATAGTAAGATTATCAATGGAAATATAATGATAGAAGGTATTTTAAAAGCCGACGTAATCTATAAAAGTAATAACAGTGAACTTTTAATTGGAAAAATAGAAGGAGAAGTGGCTTTTAATTCTATGATTGAAGTTCCTAAAGCAAAAGAAGGAATGAAATGTAATTTAAAAGTGAATTTAGAAAATATTCAAGGTAATATAGAAGCTAATACTATAGCTGTAAAAGCAGTAGTAGATTTAAAAGCTAAAGTTTATGATAGTGAAGAAAAAGAATATGTAAAACATATATTAGAAAGCGAAGAAGAAAAAATAATTAAAAATGCTTCTATTATAATTTATATAGTTCAAACTGGAGATTGTCTATGGGACTTAGCTAAAAAATATAAAACTAGTATTGGTGATATATGTAAAGTTAATTCTTTAGATGCAGAAGAAGAATTAAAAATTGGTGAAAAATTAATAATTCCTGGTAGAGCGGTGATTTAGTAATTAAGAATTTGGAATGTGGAATGGCTTCGCAATTAAATTGAAAAACTTTGTTTTTCTAATTAAATTTGAAAGCTGTGCTTTCTTAATTGTTGGCAAGAGCTTCGCCTTGCAATGGGATTTTAATTTTAATTTGGAATGGGCAGTGAATTTTTAATTAATTTCTAAGAGCTTCCCTTTGCAAATTGGATTTTAGGTTGAAAATTAAATTTGAGTTTTTAGAGTGTAGGTTGTGATTTTTCATGACTTACACTT
Organism: Sarcina sp.; assembly: GCA_051656625.1. Lineage (GTDB taxonomy): Bacteria > Bacillota > Clostridia > Clostridiales > Clostridiaceae > Sarcina. Next base: position 27,706 of record JBOGCG010000096.1, read on the forward strand.
TTTTTGGTAATTGGTAATTTAATTGGGAATGGGGAATTTGGAATTTGGAGTAGCTTTGCAATTAAACTGAAAAACTTTGTTTTTCTAATTAAATTCGAAAGCTGTGCTTTCTTAATTAATTTGCAAAAGCTTCGCCTTGCAATGGGATTTTAATTTTAATTTGGAATTGGGAATGTGGAATTTTGAATTGGGAATTGGGAGTTTGGAATTTGGAGTGGGGGGTGGTTTCGCAATTTTAATTTTTTTAGCTTTGTAGATTAAATTCTAAATTAAATATGAATAGTTTTTCTCATTATGGGTAAAATAAAAAATGCGTATTTAATGAGGTGATCTAATGGATAAAAATGATAAAGAAAATCTGATTATTATAGGTGGTGCAGAGGATAAAAAGAGAAAAAAAACTATTTTAAGGTATGTAGCTAGTAAAATTAGTGGAGATGAAGAGTTACTCATTGCGACGGTGGCTAGTGAAGTAGCCGATTTACTTATAAAAGATTATAAAGAGGTTTTTGGTCAATTGAGCGTTAAAAACATAAAAGAGCTTAACATAAATAAAAGGGAAGAATGTTGGCATGAAGAAAAACTAAATTTAATAGACTCAGCAAAAGTAATTTTCTTTACTGGTGGAGATCAACTAAGAATTACTAGTTTAATAGGGGGGACGCCTATTTATAAGAGGGTTATAGATGCCTTTAATAAGGGAACTATATTAGTTGGAACTTCAGCAGGTGCTTCTGTTATGAGTGATACCATGATTGTTTCTGGAGACGATGAAGAGAGTCCAAGGAAATGTACAATAGAAATGGCTAGAGGGTTAGGTCTTGTTAAAGGATTAGTTATAGATCAGCATTTTTCACAGCGGGGAAGAATCGGAAGACTATTAGCTGCTGTGGCACAAAATCCAGAAAGTATAGGTATAGGGATAGATGAAGACACTGCAATAGTATTAGGTGAGGACAATATTATCAAGGTAATAGGCTCTAATTCTGTATATATAATAGATGGAAGAAAAATAGATTATAGTAATGTATCTGAACAAAGTCCAAAAGAACAGCTTAGTATGTTTAATGTTATATTGCATATACTAACTCCAGGAAAATCATATAACTTAGATAAAAAGAAGCCTTTTGAGGAGGAAGTTTTTAAAAATGAAGATAATTAAACAACAGGTCTTTGAAGGTAGAAATATCTACTCACATAAAAAAGTAATTAGAATGGATGTAGATTTAGAGGGGTATTCAGAAATTCCTAGCAAAGACATAAAAGATTTTAATAAAAATCTAGTAGAACTATTACCAGAACTCTATGAACATCGTTGTGGAATAGGGGTAGAACATGGATTTGTTATAAGATTAAATGAGGGAACTTATTTAGCTCATGTATGCGAACATATAATATTAGCACTTCATAATAAACTATCGATAGATATATCCTATGGAAAAGCAAGGGAAATTGAAGGGGATTTTTATTATATAATATTTCAATATCAATATAAAAATTTAGCCATAGCTATAGGAAAGTTAGCAGTAGAAATTATAAATTCACTTTTAAAGGGAAAGAAAATTTCCTTAAATGACAGAATTGAAATTTTAAAAGCTATAAAAAATGAAGAAATGATGGGTACATCAACAGAAGCAATATATAATGCTGCAAAAGAATTAAAATTGCCATTATTAGAAATAGGAGAAGGTATATATCAAGCAGGTTATGGTAATAAAGGAAGACTATTTGGTGCAACTATTGTAGATAAAACAAGATGCATTGCAGTAGATATATGCTGTGATAAGAACTTAACAAAAAAAATATTAAGCATGAATTCAATTCCTGTGGCAAAAGGAAATATTGTTAAGGATACTATTCAATTATTAAAATCAGCTGAAGAGATTGAATATCCTGTAGTTTTAAAACCGCAATTTGGAAACAAGGGAAAAGGGGTACATTTAAATATAAAAAATGAAAAAGAATTATTAGAGGCCTATAAAGATTTAAGTAAAGAATCAGAGGAGATAATAATAGAAGAATACGTAGAGGGATATGACTATAGGGTTTGTGTCATAAATTACAAAGTTAAAGCTGTTTCAAAAAGAACACCACCTTATGTTGTTGGAGATGGAATTTCAACAGTTAAGGAATTAATTGATAAAGTAAATAGTGACCCGTTAAGAGGGGAAGATCATGAAATGCCATTAACTAAAATTAAATTAGATAAGGAATTATATGAATTATTAAATAAATATAAAAAGAATATAAATGATGTTCTTAAAAAGGATGAAAAGATATATTTAAGAAAGAATGCTAATATTTCAACAGGTGGTTTTGCAGAGGATTGTACAGATTTAATTAGTGAAAAAAATAAAAAAATTCTAGAAAGGGTATCTAGAATAATTGGATTGGATGTTTGTGGAATAGATATATCAACTAAAGATATAGCAGGAAATCTTTATGAAGATGGTATAGTAATAGAGGTAAATGCTGCACCAGGAATAAGAATGCATGAACATCCAAGTAAAGGACAAAGAAGAGAAGTAGCGAAGGCAATTGTGGAATCTATGTATGATGGAGAAGTTAAAAATATTCCAGTGGTATCTATAACAGGAACAAATGGGAAAACAACTACTACTAGATTAATTTCCTATGTTATTTCATTAATGGGTTATAAAGTTGGAATGACAAGTACAGATGGTATTTATATAGATGGAGAATTAATTCATAAAGGTGATGATACTGGGGTAGAAAGTGCTAAAACAGTACTTTTAAATAGAGATGTGGATGTAGCTGTTTTAGAAACAGCTAGAGGTGGAATTGTTAGAAGAGGGTTAGCTTATGATTTAGCAGATGTAGCGGTTATAACAAATATAAAACCAGATCATTTAGGTTTAGATGGAATAGAAACTTTAGATGATTTAGCTTTTGCAAAATCATTAGTAATAGAAGCTGTAAAAGAAAATGGTTATTCAGCAATAAATGCAGATGATGATTATTGTGAAATGTTAATGGAAAGAGCAAAGGGAATTAAAATATTATTTTCATTAGATAAAAATAATAAAAATTTGCAAAAAAATAAAAGCTTAGGAAATCCAATAGTTTATAACGAAGATAATTATTTGATTGTAGAAAATAATGATAAAAGTTATAGAATTTGTGATTTAACAAAAATACCATTAACTATTGGTGGTGCTCTTAAACATAATATATATAATTCATTGGCAGCCTGTGCAGCATTAGTTGGATTAGGTGTAGACTATGTGATGATTTCTAAAGGTTTTTTACAGTTTAATTCAGATGAAAATTTCAATAGTGGAAGATTTAATATTTATAATATAGATGATGTGGAAGTAATATTAGATTATGGTCATAATATTGATGGATATAAAATGATTATAGATTCATTAAAAGCAATGGATAAAAAATTTGTTACAGCTATTATAGGTATACCAGGTGACAGAAATAATAGTGATATATTAGAAGTTGGAAAATTATCAGGGGAATATTTTAATAAAATTTTTGTAAAAGAAGATGAAGATAAAAGAGGTAGAGCTAAGGGAGAAGTAGCTGAACTTTTATTAGAAGGTGTTAAAAAGGGGAATTTAAATAGTGATGTAAAGGTAATTATAGATGAAAATGAAGCGTTACAGGTAGCCTTTAATGAAGCAGAAAAAGGGGAAACTATAATAATATTTTATGAAGAATTTGATAAGATAAAAGAGAATTTATTGAAGCTAAAAAAAATAAATGAAAAAGAAGCTTAAAGTAAATAACTTATGAAATCAAATAAATAATGGTTTCATAAGTTATTTTTCTTTAAGTTTATATGGTAAAATATTATAATTATAATATCAATCAAAATATTAAAGGTGGACTTGATTATGAAAAGAAAGGCATATGCAAAAGTTAATATTGCATTAGATGTTGTTGGAAAAAGAGAAGATGGATATCATTTATTAAAAATGATAATGCAAACTGTTGATTTATATGATGTAGTAGAAGTGAAAAAAAATAATATAAAAAATATAAGGTTATCAAGTAATAAACATTATATACCAACAGATGAAAGAAATTTAGCTTATAAAGCAGCTAAATTATTTAGAGAAAAATTTGATATCAATGAAGGGGTAGATATACATATTGAGAAGAATATACCTGTAGCTGCAGGTATGGCTGGTGGTAGCACAGATGCTGCTACTGTTTTATATTTAATGAACAAAGTTTTTGATGTGAAAGCAAAAAATTCAGAACTTGAAGAGGTTGCTTTAAAAATAGGTGCAGATGTTCCTTATTGTATACATGGAGGAACAGCTCTTTGTGAAGGGATAGGAGAAGAATTAACAGCACTTAAAAGATTTAAAAACAAAGTTATTATTATTGTGAAGCCTAATTTCGGTGTATCTACTAAAGATGTTTATAAGGACTTAGATATAAGGAAAATACGTAGGCATGTTGATGTAAATGGATTAATAAAAGCTATGCAAAGAGAAGATATAAATTATGTGGCAAAAAATATGAAGAATGTTTTAGAGAATGTTACATTAAGAAAACATAATGTACTTAGAAGAATAAAAGAGCAGTTAATAGAAGCTGGAGCTTTAGGAGCTATGATGAGTGGAAGTGGTCCAACTATTTTTGCATTTTTCGAAGATATGTTAGTTGCTCAAAGAGCTTTTGAAAAAATAAAATCAGAATATAATTATTCAGATATATTTATAACAAGAACTATATAAGATTTTGGAATTAGTAATAGTCAATCACTGAATAAATCTGCCGAAAGAAATGAGGATTTTTAGTTATTAATAAATTTTTTATTTCTATAGTAGATATATTTGGTGATGATAGACTATTATTTTTTTTTTTTTTTTTTGTATAAAAAAAATATCCCTGTTAATAATTAAGTTATCGGGGGTGGATTAAATGAAAAAATATTTAACAACAATAGGTATTATAGGTTTTATAGTTTTATTATTTAATGTAAAAGGGGTACAAGCTAATAATTTAGTAGAAGATATAAGTGATAAATTAATAAGATTTCATGTTTTAGCAAATAGTAATTCAGATGAAGATCAGGAATTAAAGCTTAAAGTGAGAGATAAAGTTTTAGAATATATAAGTCCAATATTAAAAGAATCAAAATCATTAGAGCAATCAAGGGAGATTTTAAAAAAAGAAGAGGGAAAAATAATAGAGATATCAGAAAGCCTCATTAAAGAAGAGGGTTATGATTATAAAGTGAAAATAGATTTAGGAAAAACTAACTTTCCTGAAAAAACCTATGGTAATATAACTTTACCACAGGGGGAATATGAGGCTTTTAGAATATTAATAGGAGAAGCAAAGGGAGAAAATTGGTGGTGTGTTATGTTTCCACCACTTTGTTTTGTGGATATGACTAAAGGTCAAATAAGCTATGAGGAAAGTGAAAAAGAAATTAGTAAAGTTTTAAATGAAGAAGAAAGTACAGCTATAATAAATGATAAATCTGAAGAAGTTAAAATTAAATTTAAACTTTTAGAAATATTAAAAATTAAATAAAACTTGATAAAAAAACTAAAAAAATTTAAACTTGTAAGTATACTAAAGGAGGTTTTTTTATGGAAAATAATGCGGTAATTAAAGTATCAAGTGTTCAATTAAGTAATGATAATGAACAAATAGAAGTTATAAGTAATGGAATATTTAAGGCTATAGAAGATGGTTATGAGGTTTCTTATGAAGAAACTGAAATTTCTGGAATGGAAGGAACAGTTACTAAAATTACTGTTACTGAGGATAAAGTTATTTTAGAGAGAATTGGAACAACTGAATCACTAATTGAGTTTAAAATAGATAGTAACCATGTTTCTTTATACAATACACCTTATGGTATGCTTGAACTTTTAACTAAAACAAAGGTTTTAGATATAGATGTTACTGAAAAAGGTGGAGTTGTTAAAATTGATTATGAAATGTCTGTAGCAGGACAAAAACCGATAAATACAAATTTAAATTTAGCTATTACAATAAAATAAGAGTATTTTAAACTGGGTTTTAAACCTAGTTTTTTATTAAATAAAGAAAAAAATATTAGTAAGACAACTAATAAATATCTTGTTATTAGCAATACATAAGTATTATAATAAATCTATAAATAAAGCAATTTGAAATGAATTTTCTAAATTATATATTTTATATCTTACCTTTTAAAAAATCCCAAGCTCTATTAAATAAAAATATTATTAAAATTAGATATAAATAAGGTTTATCTAAAGATTAAAAGACAAACTAAATAGGAGGTGGCTGCTAAGTGCAAGCTTACGATAAAATGACTTTAGTTGAATTAAAAGAAGTAGCTAAAGAGTTAGGTTTAAAAAACTTATCTAAAAAGAAAAAAAGTGAAATAGTAGAAGAGATATTAGAGGTTAAAAAAATTCAAGAAACTAAGGAAACTTCAAATTCTACCACAAGAGGAATAGAAAAAAATGGAGTGATTTTAAGAGAAAAAATAGCACCTAAAAATAAAGAGGAAGTTTCTAAAGTTGAACCTGTAAACAATAGAAATAATTATCAAGGTTATCAAAATAATAACCAAGAAAGAAATAATAATCAAGGTTATCAAAATAATTATCAAGAAAGAAATAATAATCAAGGTAGTTACCAAAATAACTACCAAGAAAGAAATAACAACCAAAATAGTAATTATCAAAATAACAATCAAGAGAGAAGTAATGAGCGTACTGAAGAAAAGAAAGAAAAGTTTAAAGAGCTTGTTAATACCTCTAATAGCGCTATAGGTGTTTTAGAGATTTTAGAACCTAATAACTTTGGATTCTTAAGATGTAGGAATTACTTAACTGGTGAAGGCGATATTTATGTATCTCCATCACAAATTAGAAGATTTAATTTAAGAACTGGTGATAAAGTAGAAGGGAAAATAAGAGAGCCTAAAGAAGGAGAAAAATTTAAAGCTCTTTTATTTGTTGAAAAGATAAATGGAGATAGTCCAGAAAAAGCTATAAGAAGAAAACATTTTGAATATTTAACACCTATATATCCAAATGAAAGATTAAGATTAGAAACTACAGATTCTAAAGATTTAAGTTCAAGACTTATGGATATAATATGTCCTATCGGAAAAGGACAAAGAGGAATTATAGTGGCTCCTCCAAAGGCAGGAAAAACAACTCTTTTAAAGAAAATTGCACAGAACATATCTAAAAACTACCCTGAAATAGAGCTTCTAGTACTTTTAGTAGATGAGAGACCTGAAGAAGTTACAGATATGAAAAGAAGTATAAATGGTGAAGTTATATATTCAACCTTTGATGAAGAACCTCAAAATCATATTAAAGTAGCTCAAATGGTTTTAGAAAGAGCTAAAAGAATGGTTGAGCAAGGAAAGGATATAGTTATCCTTATGGATTCCTTAACAAGACTTTCAAGAGCCTATAACCTAACAATAACTCCAACAGGAAGAACTTTATCAGGTGGATTAGATCCTGGTGCATTAATAATGCCTAAGAAATTCTTTGGTGCTGCTAGAAATATTGAAGAAGGTGGAAGTTTAACAATACTTGCAACTGCTTTAGTTGAAACTGGTAGTAGAATGGATGATATGATATTTGAAGAATTTAAAGGTACTGGAAATATGGAAGTTCACTTAGATAGAAAACTTCAAGAAAGAAGAATATTCCCAGCTATTGATATTTATAAATCAGGTACAAGAAAAGAAGATTTATTACTAAATCAAGAAGAAAAAGATGCATCTTATTCAATAAGAAAAATAATGTATAGAGATGAAAATAAAGATAGAGTAACAGAAAAACTTATTGGGTTATTATCTAAAACTAAAGATAATAATGAATTTGTTCAAAATTACAATAAAGCCACTGAATCAGATGATGATAAATAAATAAATGAATGAAAAAACCCTCTATAATTTTGTTATAGGGGGTTTTTTTTACATAAATTATCGAATAAATCCACAGTTTTGGTAATGGAATAATTCTTAGCAATTTTGCTCATATTATCCTTCATTTCTTGTAATTTCTTAGGATTTTCAATAAGAGAATCTATAGTCTCATTTATGTTATTTATATTTTTTATTCTTATAGCAGTTCCCTCTTTGCAAAGGAAATTAGCATTGTCTTTTTCTTGACCTGGAATTACGAATGGAATTAACATAGGAAGAGATTTGTGGATAGCTTCCGTAGTAGTTAATCCTCCAGGTTTTGTAATTATAAGGTCCATTGAGTCCATAAGTGCTGGAATAGTTGTAACAAACCCTAAAATAGTTATCTTTTTGTTTTCAAAAGTTTTAGTTCCATAGTTTAAGGCTAATTCTTCTCTTAAATCTTCATTTCTACCACAAACTATAGTTATATTAATTTTATTTTTATTCAAAACAAGTTTTTTCAAAACTGAGGATATTCCAGAAAGCCCCATACTACCACCCATTAATAATATATTAAAGGTGGAACTTTCCTTTTTATCACTATTATTCTCATAAAATTTTTTATTTACTGGTATTCCATAAGGATATATAGTATTACTTTCGATTCCTTGAGTGGAAAGTTTTTCTTTTGAATACTCACTACCAGTTATATAAGCATCTAAATTTTTAGCAAAATAAGTGTAATGTGGATTAAAATCTGTAGCAATTGAAACCACTGGAACTTTAATTAAATTATCCCTTTTTAAGCTATCAAGTACAAATACAGATAAAGGGTGAGTGCACGCAATAATATTTGGTTTATATATATTTATATAATTTAAAATACTTTTCTTACCAGACCTAAAAACCTTCCCTAAAATTCCATTTATAGCTTTGAAGTTTGTAGCTTTGTAAAATGCGCCATAAACCTTTGGAAGCATACTAGCAGAAAAGTCATAACCACCAACTATTACAGTATCCAATATTTTATTGTAGCCATCCAAAAAATCGTAAATCATAACCTCGGTATTATCATTAGATAAAATATCCCGTAGTGCTTTAGCAGCTTGGTTATGTCCTTCACCGGTTGCTGTTGTTAATATTAAAACTTTACGCATAAAAAATTCACTCTTTCAATTAAATTCAATTATTATGATATCACAGAATTTATATTATTACACAGGAATATTAAAAAAAAATTCATAAAGAAAGGTTAAAACAAAAAAAGAGAAAGAATAAATCTTTCTCTTAAAAAAATTATTTGCTGATGTTAAATCTTTTGTTGAATTTATCAACTCTTCCACCAACATCGATGATTTTTTGCTTACCAGTGTAGAATGGGTGGCATTTAGCGCATATTTCAACTTTAAGTTCATCTTTAACAGAACCAGTTGTGAATGTATTTCCACATGCACACTTAACTACAGTTTCGTGGTTGTAATTTGGATGTATGCCTTTTTTCATATTTTTCACCTCTTTATATTTTTTACAATTGTTTTAAACAATTGTTTAAACAACTGTATTCAAGTATATCATGAGGTAAAAAATCCGTCAATAGTTTAAAAAGACCTTCCTTTAAGTTATAATAAATTGAAGAAAAATCAAAAAAATAAAAAGGTTTATAAGAGAGGGAGAATATATATGAGCAAATTATATTTCAGATATGGTGCTATGAATTCAGGAAAATCAACACACCTAATGCAAGTTGCATATAACTATGAAGAACGTGGAATGAAAGTGATTTTAATTAAGCCATCAGTAGATAAAAAAGGTGAGAGTAAAATTGTTTCTAGATTAGGGGTGGAAAGAGCAGTTGATTTATTAATAGGAAATGATGACAATATAATAGAAAAAATAAAAGAAAAATTAAAAAATCATTCTGTAGACTGTATAATAGTAGATGAAGCACAATTTTTAAAAAGTGCTCATATAGATCAATTATTTGAAATTGCAGTAAGCTATTCAATTCCTGTAATATGTTATGGATTAAGAACAGATTTCCAAATGAATGGATTTGAAGGTAGTGCAAGACTTTTACTTTTAGCTCATAGTATAGAAGAAATGAAAACTATTTGTACCTGTGGAAAAAAAGCAGTGTTAAATGGAAGAAAAATTAATGGTAAATATATTTTTGAAGGTGAACAGGTTGCTATTGACTTAGTTGACAATGTAGAATATGAGTCATTATGTGGAGAATGTTATTTTAAATATAAAAATAATTAATTAGAAAAAAGTATATGGAAATTAGGAAAAATAAAATTTATATAGTTTATTAATTGCCTTTGAAGTTTTTTATTTTGAGAATTACTTTGAAAACTGAATTTTAAATTAGGGTAATCAGTTAGGGGAGTGTTATATGAAAGAGTGTAAGGTTGGTGGCCAAGCAGTTCTAGATGGTGTAATGATAAGAGGGAAAAAAGGAAAAGCTACGGCAATAAGAAATAACAAAGGAAATATAGAGGTAGATGTTGAAAGGTTTTATGAAAAGGAAGAAAAATTAATAGATAAAATACCTATAATTAGAGGGATTTTATCTTTAGGAAATTCTTTAGATTCAGGAATGGAATCTTTTAATTATTCTTTAGGATTTGCAAATGATGAGTCGAATAAATTAATTGATAAAGTAAAAGAAAAATTAGGTAATAAATCAGATGAGATAATAAAAAAGTTTACCTTATATTTTTCTCTTTTTTTGTCCATAATTATATTTATAGTTTTTCCTAGCCTAATAAGTGGTTTATTCAGACCTGTTATAGAAAATAAATATCTATTAACGGTTTTAGAAGGTATCATAACATTAATTATTCTAATACTATATTTAGAAGTGATAAAGACTAATGATATGGTTAAAAATTTATTTAGATATCATGGTGCTGAACATAAAACAATAAATTGTTATGAAAAGATGGAAGAGTTAACAATAGAAAATGTTAAAAAAGCTAGTAGGCTTCATAAAAGATGTGGTACTAATTTTTTATTTAACGTTATAATTATAAATACTTTTTTAGATTTATTTTTAGGGTGGCAAAATTTAATTTTAAGAATAATTCTTAGAATAGTAATTTTACCTATAACTATTGGAATAACTTATGAATTAATAAAATGGCTTGGAGAAAGTGATAATAAGCTTACATCTGTAGTAGCTTTTTTAGGAGTAAAATTACAACTACTAACTACGAAAGAGCCAAGCAAAAAAGAAATAGAGGTGGCAATAATGGCATTGAAGGCATCAGAAGGATTAAAATTTGAAAAAACAGTAGAGGAATTGTTAAATGATGCTACGAAGGTACTAAGAGCTGAAAAAATAGATAGTGCTAGATTAGATGCACAACTATTATTAGCATATCTATTAAAAAAAGAAAAGCTTTGGTTAATTACAAATTCAGATTATAGATTAACTGAAAAAGAAGAAAAAGAATTTTTATCTTTAATAGAAAAAAGAAAAAATAAAATGCCTATAAAGTATATTTTAGGCAAAGCAGAATTTATGGGCTTAGACTTTTTTGTAAAGGAAGGAGTTTTAATTCCAAGACCAGATACAGAAATTTTAGTTGAAGAAATTCTTAAAAATATAGATGAAGATGAGAAATTAAATCTTTGCGATTTATGTTGTGGAAGTGGTGCTATAGGACTTTCCTTAGCAAGTTTTAGAAAAAATATAAAAGTAGATTTAGTTGATATTGATGATATTCCAAAAGAAGTAACTTTAAAGAATATAGAAAATTTAAATTTAAAAGAAAGAGCTAATTTCATACAAAGTGACTTATTTAATAATTTAAATGGGAAAAAATATTCTATAATAGCTTCTAACCCTCCTTATATAAAAGAAGAAGTAATAGATACTTTAATGGAGGATGTAAAGAATTATGAGCCACATTTAGCCTTAGCTGGTGGAGTTGATGGTTTAGTTTTTTATAAAAAAATTATTTTAGAATCTGATAAATATTTAAATGAAAAAGGAATATTGGCTTTTGAAATAGGACATGATCAAGGAGAAGCAGTAAGAGAGCTAATGGAGAAAAAAGGATTTAGCGACCTTAGAGTGCTAAAAGACTTGGCTGGACTAGATAGAGTTGTAACAGGAAAACTAAATAGTTGATAAAGAGAAAAAAATTATGTTATAATAATTAAATATGAAAATCTATGTTACGGAGTGATAAATAAAATGCTTGATAGATTAAATTTTATTGAAAATAAATATGATGAACTGTCAGTTAAAATAAGTGATCCATCAATAATGGCTAACCAGAATGAATGGAGAAAACTTTGTAAAGAACATGCTGACCTAGAAATTATAGTAACCAAGTACAAAGAGTACAAAAATGTTCTTGAAGAATTAGAAGCTAGTAAAGAAATGGCTTCAGAAGAATCAGATCCAGAAATGAAGGAAATGATTCAAGCAGAAATAAAGGATCTTGGCGAAAGCAGAGATAACTTAGAAAAAGAAATACAAGTACTATTATTACCTAAAGACCCTAATGATGATAAGAACGTATTCGTTGAAATTAGAGCCGGTGCCGGTGGAGAAGAAGCTGCATTATTTGCTGCAAATCTATTCAAAATGTATACTAAATTTGCTGAAAAGAATAGATGGAAAGTTGAATTAATGAGTTTAAATGAAACTGACCTTGGTGGATTCAAAGAAGTTGTATTCATGATAAAAGGTGATGGTGCTTACTCAAAAATGAAATATGAAAGTGGAGCACACAGAGTTCAAAGAGTTCCAGATACAGAAAGTTCAGGAAGAATACATACATCAACAGCAACAGTAGCAGTACTTCCAGAAGTTGATGACGTAGAAATTGAAATCAGCGATAAAGACGTAAGAATAGACGTATTTAGAGCATCTGGTAATGGTGGACAGTGCGTTAACACTACTGATTCAGCAGTAAGAATAACTCACTTACCAACAGGTATGGTTGTTTCATGTCAAGATGAAAAATCACAACTTAAAAACAAAGAAAAAGCTATGAAAGTTTTAAAAGCTAGACTTTTTGATAAAGCAGAGCAAGAAAGACTTGCAGGAATAGCTGAAGATAGAAAGAGCCAAGTTGGTACTGGAGATAGAAGTGAAAAAATTAGAACTTATAACTATCCTCAAGGAAGAGTTACAGATCATAGAATTAAAGTAACACTTTATAAATTAGATTCATTCTTAAATGGAGAGATAGAAGAAATTCTAAATGCTCTTATCACAGAAGATCAAGCTCAAAAAATGAAGCAAATGGGTAACACTAGCTTCTAATAAATTAAAGGGGCTGTATCAAATTAAATTTTTTTATTTTGATACAGCCTTTTTGTAAATTCAATTAAATAAAGGGAGAAGATAATGTTTATAGATAGAGCCATAAAAAAACAAGAAAAATCTTATAGTAGATTTATTAAATTTATGATATTTCTTATGATTTTATTTCCTGTTTTGGTTTTTGGATTTCAAATTAAAAATCTTTATGTTTATTTTTACTTAACTATTTTAGAAATAGCGATTTTAATAGCAATAATAGTGGCTAATGAAAAAATGTTTTTAAATTATTCCTGTAAAAACAATTTTTTAAGAATAAAAACTAGTATTTTTATGAAAAAAATAAAATTAATATGTGATAAAATTATATTAGTTCATAGTGAAAAAAAAGGTGATGAGATAGAAATTATCATAGTGACAACTACTAGAGTTGGAAAAAGAGCTTTTAAATTAATAGGAAAAACTATATTAAGAACGCATCCAGCTTTAACTATGGAGTATGAAAGAATTAAGAAGGAAAATCCAGACACAAATTATTACTATATGGTAGTTAAAAATGGTGGATTTAAGAAATTTATATTATTAGATGATATGTACAAAAATTGTATAAAAGCTAAATTCACAGGTGATACCATAGAACATATAAAAATTGCTAGAGGGCAAAAAGAAATTTAAAAACTAGAAGGTGAAGATAGATGTATACTAAAAAGGCATACATAGATAATTTAGAAACAAATAAAAATTGTATAAAAGAAGCGGCTGAAGTTATAAAACTAGGTGGTACAGTAGCTTTTCCAACAGAAACAGTTTATGGTTTAGGTGCTAATGCACTAGATGCAAATGCAGTTAAAAAAATATTTATAGCTAAAGGAAGACCACAGGATAATCCCTTAATAATACATGTAGCTTCAAAGGATTTAAGTAAATATGCTAAGGAAGTTCCAGAGCTTGCAAAAAAATTAATGGAGAATTTTTGGCCAGGTCCATTAACAATGATATTAGAAAAAACTGATATTATACCAAATGAAACATCAGCTAATTTAGATACTGTAGGGATAAGAATGCCTAATAATCAATTAGCTTTAAAATTAATAGAGGAAAGTGGAGTTCCAATAGCAGCTCCTTCAGCAAATATATCAGGTAGACCAAGTCCTACTGATATCGAAAGATGTATAGAAGATTTAGATGGTAGGGTTGATTTTATAATAGGTGGAGAAAAAAGTAATGTGGGAGTTGAATCTACAATAATTGATTTAACAGTAAATCCTCCTTGTATATTAAGACCAGGTGGAGTTACATTAGAAATGATTAGAGAATTTTCAAGTGATGCTTACATAGATAAAGCTTTACTTGTAGAAAAAAATAATAATCAAGAATTTAAGCCTAAAGCCCCAGGAATGAAGTATAGACACTATGCACCAAAAGCGAAAGTTAGAGTAATTAGAGGAAATAAAGAAAAAATGGTTGAAAAAATCATAAAAATGGTGCATAATTACAAAGATGATAATTTAAAGGTAGGAGTTATAGCTACTGATGAAACAAAAGACTTTTATAAGGATGTTGAAGTTATAAGTTTAGGCAGTAGGAATGATCTAAATGAGATAGCTAGAGGCTTATTTGAAAGCTTAAGAGCTTTTGATGATAAAAATGTAGATATAATACTAAGTGAATCCTTTGAAGAATCAGGAATTGGTATAGCTATAATGAATAGGTTAAAAAAAGCCTGTGGCTTTGATATAATAGATATATAAAAATATAAGGAGGTAATGAAATGGTTATTAGAACATTAAAAAATAAAATTAATATAGGTTTCTATAAGTCTTTTCATTATCTAATAAAATAAAACTTAATGTTTATTAAATTAATTATTATTTTCTTTAATTTATTAAGCATTAAGATTTAAGAAATATTGCTTTTATTAAAGAAGATAAGAATTTTTTCTTATTCTTCTTTTTTTTATAAATTTTATCTCAAGGAGGAATTTTTTTATGAAATTAGCAGTTGGTTCAGATCATGGTGGATTCATATTAAAAGGTGAAGTACTTAACCATTTAAAAGAAAAAGGTATAGAATTTGAGGATTTTGGAACATATAGTACAGATTCTTGTGACTATCCAGACATCGCAGAAAAAGTTGCAAATGCAGTTCTTTCAGAGGAATATGATTTAGGTATATTAGTTTGTGGTACTGGAATAGGTGTTTCAATAGCAGCAAATAAAGTTCCAGGAGTTAGAGCAGCTTTATGTTCAGATACTTTCAGTGCTCATGCATGTAGACAGCATAATAATGCTAATATATTAACAATGGGTGAAAGAGTAATAGGTAAAGGACTAGCTTTAGATATTGTTGATACATTTTTAAGCGCTAAGTTCGAAGGTGAAAGACATTTAAGAAGAATAAATAAAATAACTGAAATAGAAAATAAATATAAATAGAATTTTTTCTTTAGGAGGAATTGAAAATGAGTAAAGTAACACAAATAGCACATCCATTAATATTACACAAATTAACTTTTATAAGAGATAAAAATACAGGAGCAAAAGATTTTAGAGGATTAGTTGAAGAAGTTTCAATGCTTATGGCTTATGAAGCAACAAGAGATTTACAATTAAGAGAGATAGAAATAGAAACTCCTATTTGTACAACTAAATCAAAGATTTTAGCAGGAAAGAAAATGGCTATAGTACCAATATTAAGAGCAGGTCTTGGTATGGTTGATGGTATGCTTAAATTAATACCAGCAGCAAAAGTTGGACATATTGGGTTATACAGAGATGAAGAAACTTTACAACCTGTAGAATATTTCTGTAAATTACCTCAAGATATAGCTGAAAGAGAAGTAATAGTTGTAGATCCAATGCTTGCAACTGGTGGTTCAGCTATAGATGCTATAATGCTTTTAAAACAAAAGGGTGCTAGATATATAAGATTAATGTGTTTAATTGGTTCACCAGAAGGTGTTAAAGCAGTTGTAGAAGCTCATCCAGATGTAGATGTATATGTTGGAGCAATTGATGAAAAATTAAATGAAAATGGATATATAGTACCAGGTCTTGGTGATGCTGGAGATAGATTATTTGGAACAAAATAATTAAAAATATTATTATAATAATGGCTATATGATAATTAAATAGCCTATTTAGAAGAAAATAGTGTATAATAATGAGGATGTATCAAAAGAAAATTTATAGAATTTAGCTAGAGATAATTTTAGCTGATAATTAAATTTTTTTGTACATCCTCATTTTAATTTTAAAGCCAAATAGGAGGAAAAAGAGATGGAAAAAATTAAAATACTTACTATCTTTGGTACTAGACCAGAAGCTATCAAAATGGCTCCTTTAGTAAAAGAATTAGAAAAAAGAGAAGAGATAGAATCAAAGGTTTGTGTTACCGCTCAACATAGGGAAATGCTAGATCAAGTTTTAGAACTTTTTGAAATAACTCCAGATTTTGACCTTAATATTATGAAAACTCGTCAAAGTTTAACAGGAATAACAAATAGAATATTAGAGGGATTAGAAGAATTATTTATAAGTGAAAAGCCAGACATGATATTAGTTCATGGAGATACAACTACTACATTTGCTAGTGGTCTTGCAGCTTTTTATCAACAAATAAGAGTAGGGCATGTAGAAGCAGGTCTTAGAACTTTTGATAAATACTTCCCATTCCCAGAAGAAATGAATAGAAAATTAACTGGAGCATTAGCAGATCTTCACTTTGCACCAACAAAAGGTTCAAAGGCTAATCTTTTAAGAGAAGGTGTTAATGAATCAGATATATATGTTACAGGAAATACTGTAATTGATGCAATGGAACATACAGTAGAAGAAAATTATGTTTTTGAAAATGATGAATTAAATAAAATTGATTTTGAAAATAAAAAAGTTATAATGATAACTGCTCATAGAAGAGAAAACTGGGGAGAAGGAATTGAAAATATCTGTGAATCATTAAACAGAATAGTTGAAGAAAACAAAGATGTAGAATTAGTTTACTTAGTTCATTTAAATCCAGTAGTAAAAGATGTAGTAGAAGCAAAACTTGGTGGAAAAGATAGAGTTCATTTATTACCTCCACTTGATACAAAAGAAACTCATAACCTAATGAATAAATCATTTATGGTAATGACAGATTCAGGTGGACTTCAAGAAGAAGCACCACACCTTGGTAAACCAGTATTAGTTTTAAGAGGGGTTACAGAAAGACCTGAAGCTGTAGAAGCTGGAACAGTTAAATTAGTTGGAACAGATGTTGCAAAAATAATAGAAGAAGCTAACATGCTTTTAAATGATTCAAATTATTATGTTGAAATGAGCAAAGCCGTAAATCCATACGGAGATGGAGTTGCTTCAAAAAGAATAGTAGATGCTATAGTAAAATACTATGGTAAGTTTGATGGTGAAGTAGAAGAATTTGTTAAGTAAAATTAAGAGCCTTTAGGGGCTCTTCTTTTTTTGGTAATTAAGAATTAAGAATTAAGAATTTAGAATTTAGAATTTAGAATTAGGAATGGGGGAGGAAATTTAGCGAAGCTAAATTTCTTAAAAATTAATTTAAAAAAAAATAAGCCCTGCTTATTTTTAACCATCATTCTAAATTACCAATTACTAAATGAGATTGTGTTTTTTTTAACAAATTGCCCTTGAATAATATACAAAATATAGATATAATGGAATTAAATTATAATATTTATATAATTTTCAAATTATGATGGGATTATTGAGGGGGAACTTGAGAATGAGAGAAGTAGTAATAGTAAGTGCTGTAAGAACAGCTTTAGGTACCTTTGGTGGAACTTTAAAAGATGTTCCAGCAGCAGATCTTGGAGCTTTAGTTATTAAAGAAGCTTTAAAAAGAGCTGGAGTAGATGGAAGTTTAGTAGATGAAGTTTTAATGGGTAATGTTGTTCAAGCCGGACTTGGTCAAAATGTAGCCAGACAAGCAGTAGTAAAAGCAGGACTTCCAGTTGAGGTTCCAGCAATGACTATAAATAAAGTTTGTGGTTCAGGTTTAAGAACAGTTTCATTAGCAGCTCAAATGATTAAAGCTGGTGATGCTGATATAATAGTTGCTGGTGGTATGGAGAATATGTCACAGGGACCTTATGTTTTAAAAACAGCAAGATATGGTCAAAGAATGGGCAATGGTCAAATGATAGATTCAATGGTAAATGATGCATTAACAGATGCTTTCGAAGGATATCATATGGGAATTACTGCTGAAAACATAGCATCAGAGTGGAACTTAACAAGAGAAATGCAAGATGAATTTGCAGCAGCATCTCAATTAAAAGCTGAAGCAGCTATAAAAGCTGGTAAGTTTAAAGATGAGATAGTACCAGTAGTTATACCACAAAGAAAAGGTGATCCAATAGTATTTGATACAGATGAATTCCCAAGATTCGGAACAACAGCTGCAAAACTTGGAAAATTAAGGCCAGCATTTAAAAAAGATGGTACAGTAACAGCTGGTAATGCTTCAGGGATTAATGATGGAGCAGCAGCAGTAGTTGTGATGAGTGCAGAAAAGGCAGCAGAACTTGGTCTTAAGCCAATGGCTAAAATAGTATCCTATGGATCAAAGGGTCTTGAGCCATCAATAATGGGGTATGGTCCATTCCATGCTACAAAGAAAGCTTTAGAAGGAACAGGATTATCAGTTTCTGATATAGATTTAATAGAAGCAAACGAAGCTTTTGCAGCACAAAGTTTAGCTGTAGCTAAGGATTTAGACTTCGATATGGAAAAAGTAAATGTAAATGGTGGAGCTATAGCGATAGGGCATCCAGTTGGAGCATCAGGAGCTAGAATTCTTGTAACTTTACTTCATGAAATGCAAAAAAGAGATGAAGTAAAAACTGGATTAGCTACTTTATGTATTGGTGGCGGAATGGGAACAGCTCTTATTCTTGAAAAACAATAATATAGATAAAAATTAATAAAGAGATGCTGGAATTAGAAATATTTTACTATTTTAATTCCAGTAATCTCTTTTTTTTATTTAATAAAATAAAGTATGTATTTTTTTTATTAAATTGCTAAAAATACATTATGAAAACATATTTATGCATTAATTTATTTATATATATTAGTTTTATTTTTAATTAATTATTCAAAAAAACAAATAAATCATAAAAAAATATAACAGTATAAAAGTGGTTATGAAAAATATAAAAAATAAAGAAAATAAGGCTAAAAAATTAATTTTTAATAAAATTAAGCTTATTTTTAGTTAAATTTATATTAAAAACTCAAAAAAAAATAAAAAAAATAAAAAAAATATGAAATTGATAATCTAACATCATTCAATAAACTATTTAAAAAAAAGCCTTGAAATCATTATCAATATAAAAAATAAAAGAAAAGCAACTTACAATTCTATGGTAAGAGGACAAATAATTAAAAAAATAACAATCTTTTATTTGGAAATTCTATCAAAAAATATAATTCAGAAAATTCAGAAAAAAGAAGTAATATTAAAAAAAATAAATCATTTTGTCGGAAAGTTAAGAAAATGTGTATATAGTGAAGAAAATAAGAGAAAAATTAATTTATTTTTAATAAATGGTTAAAAAACGCTGAATTATAGAAAAAAACTAGATTTTTAAAATTTGCACTTTAATCATATAATAACACAGGGATATTGTCCCGGTATTGGAGGGAGTTAATTGAAGAGAAATGTGGACAAGGAAAAACGAGAAATAAAAAAAATGATTTCTGCAATTTCAAAAATAGATATTTTATTAAGTTGTATATTAACAGTTATAATTATTCTTTTTAATTTCTATTATGGTATTGCTTTTTTTGTCGGGAACATAATTGCAGTTATTAATTTTGCAATCAATGGAATTGTAATACATAGAAGCTTTAATAGAAAAAAAGGTTCAGCAATATCAATTCAATTAAGTTATATATTGAGAATGGGAGTAATAATAGCAGTAGCTTTTACTTTCCATAATAATTTTAAAGCCTTATTATTCTATATGGTAGGATTTATTTTTCATCAGGTAGCAATGTTTATCTATAGTAAATTAAAAGAAAAAGCTATAATTGGATAAACATTTATATAAAACTTAATATAGAAAGGAAGTGATTAAATGGACATATTTTCACCTATGTTTACTCTTAAAATTGGTAGCTTAGTTTTTCCTAGTGCGGTAGTTTTACAATGGGCTGTAATGATTTTCTTAATAATAGTAGGATTAATAGTAACTAGAGGACTAAAGGTAAAAGCTGGTAAAATTCAAACTCTATTAGAGATGTTTTACGAAACAGTAACTAACCTAATTAGTGGAAACATGGGAGAGGGATATATGAGCTATGTACCTTTCATAGGAACACTAATGATGTTCTTATTAATTCTAAATACAATGGGATTAATAGGTTTTGAAGAACCAACTAAGAATCTAAACGTTTCCATTGCTTTAACTATTGTAGTAGTTTTAGTTATTCATGGGAATGCTATTAGAAAAAATGGAATTGGTGGATATCTAAAAGGATATATATCACCACACTGGGCTATGTTCCCATTAACATTAATGGAAAGAGTAATATTCCCAGTAGCTCTAGCATTACGTCTTTTTGGTAATATGTTAGCAGCTGTAATTATTATAAGTCTAGCTTATCAAGGGTTAGCACACATCGCATGGGCAGCGCAAATAGGACTTCCAATAATAGCGCATTTCTATTTTGATGTCTTCGATGGAACAATACAAATGATTATATTTACAATGCTTACTATAGTAAATATAAAAATAGTTGAAAAACACTAAAAAAATAAAAAATATTTAAATTAAATAAATTTTTAAATCTAGGAGGATTAATTATGAATTTAACATTATTAGCAGCAGGTATTGCTGTATTAGCAGGTATTGGAGCAGGAATTGGTATAGGTATAGCAACAGGAAGATCAGCAGAAGCTATAGCAAGACAACCAGAAGTATCAGATAAAATTCAAAGTTTATTTATCATGGGAGCTGGTTTATCAGAAGCAACAGCTATATACGGATTCGTTATAGCAATAATATTATTATTCGTTAAGTAATAACTGAGTTAATTTTAATTGACTCCGAAGGGAGGATACATTAGCATATGAGCATAAATTGGCTAACAATATTAGCTACTATAATTAACTTTATAATCTTAGTAGTCATTATGAAGTACCTATTCTGGGGAAAAATAAAAGCAATTATTGAAACAAGACAAAATTTATTTTTAAATAAATTAAGCAAAGCTGATGCAGATATTGAAGAAGCAAGAAAGCTTAGATTAGAATATGAAGAAATGTTAAAATCAGCTAAAGAAGAAGGTAACAAAATTGTTGCTGAAAAGAAAATAGAAGCTGAGGAATTATACAGAGAAATATTAGCAAAAGCTACTAACGATTCAGAAATTCTATTAGACAGAACTGAAAAAGAAATAGCTGCAGCTAAAGAAAATGCTTTAGTAGAATTAAAAGCGAAAACAGTTGATATTGCAATTATGATGTCACAAAAAGTTCTAGAAAGATCAGTTGATGAAGATACTCATAGAGATCTTATTAATGATTACATAGATAAGGTAGGGATCTAATTATGGACGATCAACTAATAAAAAGTTATGCCTTAGCTATATATGATATTGCTGAGGAAAACAATAAAGTAGATAAATACTTAGAAAATTTAAATGAAATTTGTAGTTTAATAACTAAAAATTCAGATTTACATAATTTCATTGAAAGTCCAAAAATAAGTACAAAAGTAAAAAAAGATTTAATCAGAAAACAACTTATAGATCAAGTTGATAAAGATTTATTATCTTTTTTACTTATCTTAATTGAAAAAAACTTATTTATTGACTTAAATGAAGTTCTAGATGAGATGAGAAAGATTTATCTAGAAAAACATAATCAAGTTACTGCAGTGGTAACTACAGTAACTCCTTTAACTGAAGAACAAAAAGCTAAGTTAAAGGTAAATTTAGAAGCTAAATATAATAAAAAAATTATATTAAAAACAAAAATAGATAAAAGTATCTTAGGTGGAATCTTTATAAAAGCTAATGATGAAATAATAGATGGTACTTTTAAAACTAAATATGATGAACTTAGAGCTTTAATGCTTAAAAAATAATAGAAGGTGGTGAGTCTATGCATATCGATACAGAAGCGTTAACTTCCGTAATCAAAGACGAAATAAAAAGTTATGAAAAAGAGCTTAATTCAGTAGACTCAGGAACTATAGTGCAAGTAGGAGACGGAATTGCTAGAGTTTATGGCTTAGATAAATGTATGCAAGGAGAACTTATTAAGTTCTCAAACGGTACAATGGGAATGGCTTTAAACTTAGATGAAGATAACGTTGGATGTGTATTATTAGGTTCTGAAAGTGGAATAAGTGAAGGTGATACAGCTATAAGAACTAAGAAAGTAGCAGAAGTTCCAGTAGGAAGTGCATTCTTAGGAAGAGTTGTAGATGCTTTAGGAAATCCAATAGATAATAAAGGCGCTATTGAAAACGAAGGATTCAGAGCTATAGAAAGCAAAGCTCCAGCAGTTTTAGATAGAAAACCTGTACATCAACCATTACAAACAGGAATAAAAGCTATTGATGCTATGATTCCAGTTGGTAAAGGACAAAGAGAACTTATCATTGGGGATAGACAAACAGGAAAAACAACTGTTACTTTAGATACAATAATAAACCAAAAGAATGAAGATGTTATATGTATATACGTAGCTATTGGTCAAAAGCAATCAACTGTAGCTAATGTTGTTAACGTATTAGCAGAAGCAGGTGCGATGGATTATACAATAGTAGTTTCAGCAGCAGCTTCAGAAGCAGCACCATTACAATTCTTAGCTCCATATACAGGGGTTGCAATGGCTGAACACTTCATGTACCAAGGTAAAGATGTATTAATAGTATATGATGATTTATCAAAGCATGCGGTTGCTTATAGAACATTATCATTATTATTAAGAAGACCACCAGGTAGAGAGGCTTACCCAGGAGATGTATTCTACATTCATTCAAGACTTCTTGAAAGAGCAGCTAAACTTTCAGATGAATTAGGAGCAGGATCAATTACTGCCTTACCTATAATTGAAACTTTAGCAGGAGATGTAGCAGCATACATTCCAACAAATGTTATTTCAATAACTGACGGACAAATATTCTTAGAAAGCAAGTTATTCAATGCAGGTATAAAACCAGCAGTTAATCCTGGAATATCTGTATCAAGGGTTGGAGGAAGTGCTCAAACTAAGGCTATGAAATCAGTAGCTAAAGGTTTAAGACTTGATTTAGCTCAATTCAGAGAACTTGAATCTTTCGCTCAATTTGGATCAGACCTTGAGAAAGATACTGAAAGAAAAATTGAAAAAGGTAAAAGACTTGTAGAAGTATTAAAGCAACCACAATTTAACCCAAGATCACTAGCAGAGCAAGTTGCTATGATGTATGCTGGTGTTAATGGATATTTAGAAGATGTTGCAGTACAAGATGTAACTAAATTTGAAGCTGAATTCTTAAACTACTTAAAGAGAAATCATCAAGAGATGATGAATCAAATAAATAGTGAAAAGATATTATCAAAGGAAGTTGAAGCATCTTTAAAAGAAGTAATAGCTAAATTTAAAGAAAATTTTTAAGATAGGCATAGCTTAATAGCTATGCACATCTTTTAGAATTGGAGGTGCACTTATGCCATCAGGTGGATTATTAGCTTTAAAGGAAAGAATAGGTAGCATTAAAAACACTCAAAAGACAACAAAAGCGATGTCAATGATTGCTGCTGCTAAAATGAGAAAAGCTAAAGTTAAATTAGAAAAAAACAATATTTACTTAGTAAACCTAGAGGAAATGGGGCACGCCGTATTCAAGTATGCTGAAAGTCCAGAGAATAATATTTTAATAAAAGAAAACTCAAGCGATAAAAAGCATGTAATTCTTTTAGGATCAGACACAGGTTTATGCGGTGCCTTTAATGCAAATGGAGCTAATTACCTTAAAAAAACCTATGTAGAATCAAAACCAGATGTTACTTTAATAGGTAAAAGACCTAAATACTACGTAGAAAAGTTTGGTTTTAAAGTAGTTAATCAACATCCTGATTTTAAGGAAGTTATGACTATTAAAGAAGCTAGGATAATTAGTAATCAATTAGTTAATTTATATTTAAAGGAAGAGTACGGAAATATAAGCATTGTCTACACACATTATGAAAGTGCAACAAGACAAACTATTATAGAAAAACAGATACTTCCATTTAAATATGATGAAGAAGAAGTTAAAAAAGAGACTTTAGATTATGATGTAGAGCCAAACTCACAGGAGTTAGTTTCAGAATATATAATGAGATGTATAGAAGAAATTTTAGTAAATGCAGTACATCATTCAAAAACTAGTGAACATAATTCAAGAATGTTAGCAATGGATAATGCTACTAAAAATGCGAAGGAAATGGCTGAAGACTTGAATGTTGAGTATAACCAAAAAAGACAAGGAGCTATTACACAAGAAATAGCAGAAATTGTTGGTGGAGCAGAATCACTAAAGAAAAAAAGGAGGTAGTTATAAATGGCTGAGAGAATAGGGCAAGTTATTCAGGTTGTAGGACCAGTTGTTGATATAAGATTTGATTCAGAAAAACTTCCAGGAATATATAATGCAATAAATGTTGAAATGGAAAATGGAAACATACTTGTATGTGAAGTTGAACAACATATCGGAGATAAAACTGTAAGAACTATAGCTATGGATAGTACGGACGGATTACAAAGAGGAACAAAAGCTATAGATACTGGAGCTGCAATATCAGTACCAGTAGGAGAAGAAGTATTAGGAAGAGTTTTCAATGTACTTGGATATCCTATAGATAATAAAGGTGAAGTAAAAAGCGAAGGTAAAAGTTCAATACATAGACCTGCACCAGCATTTTATGAACAATCAATCAGACCAGAAATGTTTGAAACAGGAATAAAAGTAATAGATTTAATTGCACCATATCAAAGAGGTGGAAAAATAGGTCTATTTGGTGGAGCAGGAGTTGGTAAGACTGTACTTATACAAGAACTTATCAGTAACATAGCAAGAGAACATAGTGGATTATCTGTATTTGCAGGAGTTGGAGAAAGATCAAGAGAAGGTAAAGACCTTATTCTTGAAATGAGTGACTCTGGAGTTATAGAAAAAACTGCTTTAGTATTCGGACAAATGAATGAATCACCAGGAGCAAGAATGAGAATTGCTTTAACAGGTCTTACAATGGCTGAGCACTTTAGAGATAAAGGGCAAGATGTATTATTCTTCGTTGATAACATATTCAGATTCTCACAAGCAGGATCAGAGGTTTCAGCATTACTTGGAAGAATCCCTTCAGCAGTTGGATACCAACCAACACTTGCTAATGAAATGGGTATGCTTCAAGAAAGAATTACATCAACTAAAAGTGGTTCAGTAACTTCAGTTCAAGCTGTATATGTACCAGCTGATGATTTAACTGATCCAGCACCAGCTAACACATTTGCTCACTTAGATGCAACAACAGTTCTAAATAGAGCTTTAACTGAGATTGGTATATACCCAGCGGTAGATCCACTTGAGTCAAGTTCAAGAATCTTAGATCCAAGAATTGTTGGTGAAGAGCATTATGAAATAGCTATGGGAGTTAAGAAAATACTAGCTAGATATAAAGAATTACAAGATATTATAGCTATCTTAGGTATGGAAGAACTTT
The DNA here is from genome assembly GCA_051656625.1 of Sarcina sp. Lineage (GTDB taxonomy): Bacteria > Bacillota > Clostridia > Clostridiales > Clostridiaceae > Sarcina. The sequence goes on from JBOGCG010000096.1 coordinate 53,570, forward strand.
CAGATGAAGATAAGAAAATAGTTGCAAGAGCAAGAAGAGTTCAAAAATTCTTATCACAACCTTTCCACGTTGCAGAGCAATTTAACGGTTGTCCTGGTAAATATGTAAAAGTTGCTGATACAGTAAGAAGTTTTAAAGAAATTCTTGAAGGAAAGCATGATGAGCTTCCAGAAACAGCATTCTTATTTGCAGGTTCAATAGAGGAAGTAATTGAAAACGCTAAGAATTTAGATTAATAAGGGAGGTTAATATATGAATACATTTAACCTACTAATTTCAACTCCACAGGATATAGTTTTAGAAGGTGCAGTTATTTCATTAAAATGTAAAAACGCTAAAGGCGAATTTCAAATAATGAAGGATCACGAACCTTTTATATCAAATATAATACCAGCAAATTTAATTGTAAAAGATGAATTAGGTATTGAAGAAATATACTTTGTTGGAGCAGGTATAATAGAAGTAAAAAATAATAAAGTTATACTTTGTGTTAACTCAATAGTTCAAGGACAAAATGTAGACTTAGAAAGAGCCGAAAAATCTAAGGCTAGAGCAGAAGAAAGATTAGCATCAGATGATAAGTCAATAGACAAAAAGAGAGCTAAGACATCTTTAGAAAGAGCTATAGGAAGAATTAACCTTAAGAATAATACTAGATAGTAGATGCAGTGCATCTACTGTCTTTTTTTTTAGAAAAAAAGAGAAAATTCCCTTTAAATGTTACAATCACAAATAAATGGTAAAAAGAATATACTTATAATATAGAATTATAACTGATTATAAATCTTCATATTGTCAATAATCAGATTATGAGGTGATTATATGGAGAGTTTATTAAGTTATTTTATTTCAATAATAGTTGCAATGAATGCTTTAGTAGGAATTAATGATGTTAATATTATAGATTTAAATAATAACTTTAAAAAAGATTATGTGGTATTAGAGCAAGGAGTCCAAGGTAAATATTTAAGTGAAAATAGTATTGAAAAAGAAATAGAAATTTTAAAAGAGTTTTTTGAAATAAAAGATGATTTTAAAATAGAAGGAAGCACTTTTAGTTTTTCTAATAAAAAAGATACTATAGAACTTAACATATTTGGGGTTAAAGAAAAAAAGGGGACAAGAGTTGAAGTTACAATAATAAAGATGAATGAAAAGAATCAAGTGGAAACTACAATAAATAAAATTGAAAAATTAAATGAAAATATGAAAACTTATAGTTATTTGAAAAATAAAATAAATAATTTAGAGGTAAAAGAGAATATCAAAGTTTTAGAAAAGGAGCTTAATAGGCTAGGGTTTAAAGATATTAATACAGTAGAAATAGATAATGGGATAACAGGAGTAGCTAAAAAAGGTAAAGAAAAAATTAATTATGCCTTAGTAACTTATAATGATTTAGAAAGTTATATCATCATAGGAACTCCAGTTATTTTTATTACCTATTAGAGAAAATGGAGGGTATATATGGATAAGATAATAGTTAGAGGTGGTAATAGACTAAACGGTGAAGTGAATATTAGCACTGCTAAAAATTCAGTATTACCTATAATTGCAGCATCAATACTTTCAAATGAAACTGTAATTATAGAAGATGTTCCTTTTTTAGAAGATGTTAAGGTTATTTCTGAAGTACTATCTGATATGGGTTGTCAGATAATTTTTGAAAAAGGATTTATGACTATAAATTCTTCTAATATAATTAAAAAAGTTGCAAATCCAGAATTAGTTCAAAAAATGAGAGCTTCTTTTTTAATTATGGGACCAATGATTGCTAAATATAAAAAATTTAAAATATCTTCACCTGGAGGATGTAATATTGGTACTAGACCTATAGATTTACATTTAAAAGGATTTGAAACTTTAGGTGCTGTGATAAAAAAAGCACATGGATTTATAGAAGTAGATGGAACTAATATGAGTGGAAGTACTGTTTATTTAGATTTTCCATCTGTAGGAGCAACTGAAAATATATTAATGGTTTCAACTTTACTAAAAGGAGAAACAATTATAGAAAATGCAGCTTTAGAACCAGAAATTGAGGATTTAGCTAATTTTTTAGTTTCTATGGGTGCTAAAATAGAAGGAATTGGAACAAGTACCTTAAAAATAACAGGGGTAGAAAATTTACAGGGAACAAAGTATAAACCAATCTACGATAGAATAGAAGCAGGAACATTTATCATAGCAGCAGCTATTACAAATTCTAAGTTGAAAATTAATGGAGTGGAAGTAAAACATTTAAAACCTGTTATAGAAAAATTGAAAGAAGTTGGAGTATCTATAATTGAGCATGATAATAAGTCAGTTACTGTTATAGGTAGCGAAATTATAAAACCAACTGATATAATTACAATGCCATATCCAGGATTTCCAACAGATATGCAATCACAAATGATGAGTTTACTAGCTTTAGCAAATGGGAATAGCATAATTAATGAAACTGTATTTGAAAATAGATTTATGAATGCTGCAGAATTAGCTAGAATGGGAGCTAACATAAGGATAGTTGGTAATGTAGCAGTGATTGATGGGGTGAAAAGATTAACTGGCTGTGAAGTGAAAGCCACTGATTTAAGATCAGGAGCATCTCTTATATTAGCAGGTTTAGTTGCAGAGGGCTATACAACAATAACTGATATATATCATATAGATAGAGGTTATTTAAATATTGAAGAAAAATTTAGCTTAATAGGAGCAGAAATTTATAGAGAAAAAGATATCCTTATAAAGAAAACAATATAATTATAAATTTTTATATTAAGTTAATTTTAACATAAAGGGCTGTATTATAATGTAGGCTATTTTACATTATGATATAGCCCTTTATATAATTATATATTTTTATAATGAAATAGGGTAATTAAATAAATTAACATAACATATAAATAGGATAAGAATTTTAATTTGATTTTTCTAGACTTATGGGGGGAAATAAAATGAAAAAAATTGATTTTAATAAAATAATTTATTATTTAAAAAATCTAAAGGGGAATTTAAATGGAGAAAAAATAAAAACTGTAATTCCTATTTTATTAGTGATAGTAATAGTAATAGCTATACCAGTGGTATTTGGAATATTAGGAAATAATAAATATAAAGGAGTAAATCCTAGTGAAAAAGTAACTATAGATAATAAAGATAAAGAGTCAATAAATGCTGGTGATAAATTAGCATCTCTTGGAAAAGATTTTTCTGTAGTAAAAGTTTTTAATGAAGATGAAAATAAAGTTTATGAGGTGCCTTTAGAAGAATATGTAAGAGGAGTTGTTAGTAGTGAAATGCCATTAGCTTTTAGTGATGAAGCTTTAGGAGCGCAGGCGGTGCTAGCAAGGACTTTCGTAGTAAATAAAATTATAAGGCCTTGTCCTAAAGCTAAAGCAGTTAATGGAGATATTTGTAATACCACCCATTGTCAAGTTTATAGACCCTATAAGAACAATGTGGAAAGTGTAGGAAAAGATAGTGATAAATATTTAGAAAAATTAAATAAAGCAGTTTCAGAATCAGAGCATAAAATATTAGCTTATGATGGAGTGATGATAAGATATCCTCAATATTTTTCAACTAGTTCAGGAAAAACTGAAAATGGAATAGATGTTTTTAAAATGGATGTACCTTATTTAAAATCAGTGGAAAGTAAAGGTGAGGAAAGTCCTAAGTTAACTAGTGAGGAGGTTTATACTATTGATAAGTTTATTAGTACAATAAATGGAGTTTATAAAGATAGCGATTTAACTAGTAGTAATATTAAAAAGTCCATAAAGATAGTAAGTAGAAATGAGGGCGGTTCTGTAAAAGAAGTGAAATTAGGAAATAAATCTTTAACAGGAGTTGAATTTAGACAATTATTTAAATTAAATTCTGCTAATTTTGAAATTAAAATAGCAGGTAATGAGGTGAAAATTAATTGTAAGGGTTATGGACATGGGGTAGGAATGAGTCAGTGGGGAGCTAATGCTATGGCTAAAAAAGGAAAAGGATATAAAGAAATTTTAATTCATTATTATAAAGGAACAGATATTATTAAATTAGAAGATGCTAGAGTAGAAAATTAATTTAAAAAAGTGCTTCAAAATAAAATTGTAATTTTATTTTGAAGCACTTTTTTTATTTCAATAATGAACTATTATTGAAATAAGTTTTTTAAATAAGCAATTTCAACTAGTTGTTGGTATATGTCGAAAAAAAATATATGTTTTTTTGTATTATTTTTCAAATAAAGGACAGACTACTAAAAGGAGGTGTTAATATGGAAAAATTTAAAAATTTACTTAAAAGGGAAAGTTTCTATGTGGTTTTATTTATATGTTTATTAGTTGTCACTGCAGTGGCTATTTACGCAGGTGGAAAGAAAGCAAATAATGAAACTCAAAAACCAGTTGTACAAAACACTGTAGGAGAAGAAACTAAGGCAGAAACAAATGGACAATTAATCCCTGATGCTGAATTAGTAAACAAGGAAGACAAAAAAGAAAATAAAGAAGAAGCTAAAGATAATAAAACAGAAGAAACAGCTAAGAAAGATGATTCAGTAGCTACAAATGCAAAACCAACAAAAGAATTTATAAACCCAGTTGAAAAAGGAGTAGTAACAAGAACTTTTAATATAGCTCCAAGAATAGAGAATGATGGTCAATCAGCTAATGTTTATAAAGGAATTGATATAGAAGTAGCAGCAGGTACAGAAGTTAAATCAGCTACAGAAGGTGTAGTTTTAGAGGCTAAAAATGGAGATTCTAAAGTAGGGAATTATGTTTTAGTTCAATGCACTAGTGGTATGAAAATTCTTTATGGAAACTTAGATAAAGAAATTAAAGTTAAATCAGGAGATAAAGTAACTCAAGGTGCTTTATTAGGTAAAGTTGGTACATCTATAAAAATGAATCCTAAAGATAGAGTATCAAAAGAATATTTATTATTACATGTAGAAAAAAATAAAGAACCTTTAGATCCTACAAAATACTTTAAAGAAATACCAATAAAAAAATAAATAATAGGCCAGTTTCTTAAATTTTAAGAAACTGGCTAAAAATAAACTTTATCATACTAGGAGGAGCTTATGAAAGATTATATAGAGGAAAGAGTATTAGAAGTTGCGAGATATATAATAGACTCTAAAGCAACAATAAGAAGGACAGCTAAGGTTTTTGGAGTAAGTAAAAGTACAATCCATAAGGATATGACAGAAAGACTTCCAAAGATTAATGTTAATATAGCTAATGAAGCAAAGGATATATTAGATTTAAATAAAGCTGAAAGACATATTAGAGGCGGAAAAGCGACAAAGTTAAAATATAAAATTGTTGAAAGATAAGATTAATATATTATATAATGTAAAATATAGCAAAATATGTATTTGTGAAATTAAAAGGGTGGGGTAGATGATGTGGTTTTTTAATAATGCTGTAGATATTGGTATAGATTTAGGTACCGCTACAGTTTTAGTTTATGTAAAAGGACAAGGTGTAGTGTTAAAAGAACCTTCGGTTGTTGCAGTTGATAAAATAAGAAATAAAGTTTTAGCGGTTGGAGAAGATGCTAGAAATATGATTGGTAGAACTCCAGGTAATATTGTTGCAGTAAGACCACTTAGAGATGGTGTAATTTCAGATTATGACATTACGGAAAAGATGCTGAAACATTTTATTTCAAATAGTGTTAAAAAAGTTAAAAAAGTTCCTGGTAAAATAATGGTTTGTATACCTTCAAAAGCTACAGAAATAGAAAGAAGAGCAGTAATAGATGCTACAAGAAATTCAGGTGCGAGAAAAGTTTATTTAATTGAAGAACCTTTAGCAGCAGCTATTGGAGCTGGTGTTGATATATCAATGCCAAATGGAAGAATGGTCATTGATATAGGGGGAGGTACCTGTGATGTTGCAGTGATTTCTTTAGGTGGTGTAGTTGTAAGAGATTCGATAAAGGTAGCAGGTGATACTTTTGATGAAGCTATTATTAAATACATAAGAAATAATAATAAACTTATGATTGGTGAACGAACAGCAGAACAGTTAAAAATCAGTGTTGCTTCTGCGATTTCAGGAATAAGAGATGAGAAAATTCAAGTAAAGGGACGAAATATGGTTACAGGACTTCCGGATGAAGTTGCAATATCAACAGAAGAAATAAGAACAGCTATAAAGGAACCAGTAAAGTTAATATCTGATAGTGTTAAATCAGTTTTAGAAAAGACACCACCAGAACTTGCAGCAGATATTATGGATGATGGTATCGTTATGACTGGCGGTGGTTCATTATTATTCGGTCTTAATAAACATTTAGAAAGTATATTAGGGGTAGAAGTAAAGGTTGCTGAGGAAGCAGTTAATTGTGTAGCAGAAGGAACAGGAAAAGTTTTAGAAGCTATAGAAAAATTAAATATATTAATGGAAGAAGAAGAAGTGAGAATGATTGAATAAAAAAAGTTGCCTATTTAATAAAATGATTATAAACATTTTATTAAAGGCAACTTTTTTAATTATATTTTTTTAAGCTGTAGGCTTCAATTAATGAGGTAGTAATTATTTGAGCTATTTCCATGACTAAATTTAATCTAATACCTCTAGTGGAAAAAAGGTCGGATCTATCAGATGAATCTATTATTCCTACAATTGAAAGGTCACCAACTGAAGGTAAAACTTTTCCTACACCTTTTCCAGGTCTTAGTGGTTCAGTTCTACAACAAACAACGCCAATGTCGTTACTATCACCAAGACAGGCATCTAGAGCGATAACTAACGCAGCTGGATTTTCTTCTTTTATATGTTTTAGTTCTTTATCTAAATTTAAAGCATGTATAGGTTTTTCTAAATAGCCATATACTTTTAATGGAAAATTTTTTTCTTTTAGTAAGAAACCAACTAAAGGACCAAGACAGTCTCCAATACATTTATCAGTTCCGATACAAACAATTATAGTATCTTCAATTATATAATCTTTTATAAAAGAAGCTAATTGATAATAAGCTAAAGGGTCATCATATCTTACTTTTAATTTTGGCAGAAAAATCACCTCCATTATTAATAATTAAAATCTATGAAATATTAAAGAATAATAATTATAGATTTTAAAATAAATAATCATATAATATTTATTTACTGAAAGTAACTTTTAGTATAAAAATTAAAAAATTATATAAAAAAAATGAAAGTTATTTAAATCTGAATAAAACCAAGACTAGATGTCAATATTTTCTAATGAAGAGGTGGTTTTAAATGAAGAAAAAATATCTTTCAGCATTAGTTATAATAGCAACAGCTATATTTGTTTATTTAATGCTTTCATATAACAATACAGTATATGAAGAGGAATATAAGATGGTTCAAAAAAATGAAAAAAATTACAATAAGGAAGAATTATTCAATCAAATATTAAGAAGTGAAAAAGACTATGAAAAAAACGAAATGAAAAATAGTGATGAAAATAGAGAGGAAAAAGCTGAATCTTATATTGAACCAGAAAATAAAAATATTGAAAAGATAGAGCAAATTGAAAAAAATAATGAAAAAGAAGTTGAGATTATAGAGAATAAAAGTACTGAGAGTAAAGTAAATGAAGTGAAAAAAGAAGAACTTTTTAAAATTAAAAAAGAGGATATACTGTCTAATTTAACAAAAGAGGATAAAAAAGTTTTAAGAACTACAATAAAGAAATTATCAATTAGTGATTATGTAACTATAGTTAATAGCATAAAAAACAATGGAGAATTGGAATGTTGTTTAAAAGTAACTACTATTTTAAAAGAAAGATTAAATGAAGAGGATTATGAAAAAACAAAAACTGTTCTAGGTGAATATATAAATATAAATATATTGGAGAAAAAGTTGAATTTCTAAAATTTATAAAAGGATTTGCGGTATAATTATCCATAAGTATATGAAAATGTTTTTATGAAATAGATAGTAAAAGATAGAAAAAAGAAGTATAAGATAATAAATTAATAATAATTTAATAAAATGAGGAAAAATTAGTTTGAAATAAATTAATAGAATCGATATACTAGTCTATGTCAGTTGGGAAAACAAAGCAGTGATTACCAACTAAATAAAATGACTTATATGCTGACATGGCTCAATTGGCAGAGCAGCTGACTTGTAATCAGCAGGTTATCGGTTCGATTCCGATTGTTAGCTCCATAAGGTGGGGTTCCCGAGTGGCCAAAGGGGGCAGACTGTAAATCTGTTGTCGGACGACTTCGAAGGT